>CADBWR010000016.1 GCA_902798425.1 uncultured Bacteroidales bacterium | reverse complement strand
TGTCAGCGCATTAAAAATGAGTTTAGTAACCATAATCGTCTGCAAAGGTACGATTAAGCGAGGACAATACAAAACAAAAAAACACTTTTTTTTGATTTTTGTTTCAGCATTTCTCTACGAGAACAGCTGATAACGACACCGTATTAGGCTGATACAGCTCCGTATACAGCTAATAGTGGAGTGTTGCTTTAAGACCTCACCAAGACTCCACCAACACTCCCCCAAGACCTCACCTTTTCTTTCGTCGTTGACAAACCCGTAGGACAATTCTTTAGAACCCTCTTGAAGGGGGGAGTGTGTGTGGAGTGTTGGTGGAGTCTTTGGACAACACTCCACACACCGCAAAGCCTTTGTACATCGGGGTTTCAGAAGATTAGGTGGAGTGGTGACGTTTTTTGTGATTTTTGCCCATTTTCGCTAATCTTCTCGAAAAATACAACTCATTTGAGCGCTAATTACATCATCAACACAGCTGTATACGCAGCTGGCTTAGCCTGTCCCGTAACTGGCTCAGCCTGTCTTGTGAAGATATATGTCATACAGATCGTGGATTTTAATCAAAAAGGTAAGATATGAAATCATCGTCTATAAAAAGGCACGGGAGCAATCCTGTGCCTTTTTGATAGAAAAACACAAAATCGTTTTGTTGTTATTGAAATATGTATTATCTTTGCATTTGGTTCGGGGAGAAATCCGGACTAACAAAGAAGCATTCGCTATTATTTCGCGTTCAGCCAAAAGCGTAGGAAACTTATTGGGAATAAAAACGCAACGAGATAATACGTGATGAGGTGTTGTAATGGGCATCTCTCACTCCTTTATAATAGGAATGCACTTACACTAAGGTGTGGTGCATACTTGTAAAGGAGTTGAGGTTCCCTTCCTACGCTACCTCAGAGCTGAACGCAAAAGGTGCATCACACTCTTTTTGCGTCTTGGCGTGATTGATAGTCGATGCAGAACTAAAAACTATCAATCGAGAAATGGCAAATACGAACTTAGCAAATGCGAAGTCAGCGAAGAACGATGAGTTCTATACGCAATATGCAGACATTCAGAAGGAGATCAATGCCTATCTGGACTACGACCCGAATGTATTTCGTGGTAAAACGGTGCTACTGCCTTGCGACGACCCTGAGTGGAGTAACTTTACTAAATTCTTTGCTCAGAACTTTGAATTGCTTGGATTGAAGAAAGTGATTTCTACCAGTTATGCGCCTGAAAGCAAGAAATATAAGATGCCGTACCAGCCTACGCTCTTTGAAACTCAGCAACCTTATTTCAATCCTGATAAGAGTAAAACAAATGGCAAGATTTTTGTGCTTGAACGTGATGTGACAGGTGACAACCGAATTAATATAGACGACTTAGAATGGCAATACTTAGAGGGTGACGGAGATTTCCGTAGCAAGGAGATTCGGAAACTGCGAGACGAAGCAGATATTATTGTGACTAACCCGCCATTCTCGCTGTTTAGGGAGTTCGTTGCATGGCTGATGGAAGCAGGAAAGTTGTTTGTCATTATAGGCAACATGAATGCAATTACCTACAAAGAAATATTTCCTTTGGTTAAAGACAACAAGATATGGCTCGGTAATGGTTTTCAAAATGGAAATGCTTTTTTTCGTATCGTCAATGAGAGAGAATATGCCAATGGAGTTTATGATGCTGAGACAGGTCTAGTTAAGTTTCGTAATTGTTGTTGGTTTACAAATATTGATCATGGCCGTCGTCATCAACCTCTTAAACTAATGACAATGGCTGATAATTTCAAACACAGCAAACATAAAGAGATTCGAGGTCGTAAAGAGTATATTCACTACGAAAATTATGATGCAATAGAGATCCCATACACAGATGCTATTCCTGATGATTACAATGGTGTAATGGGTGTTCCTACTTCTTTTCTTGATAAATATTGCCCTGAGCAATTTGAGATACTTGGAATTACTGATAGAGGTAATGAATATGGAATAAAGACAAAAGAGTTTACTGCGAAGGACACTCCTTCATATGGAGATTTAAATAGACGAGGTGCAATAATAGTTGATGGTCAGCTAAAATCAACTTTCGCACGATTACTAATCCGCAAAAAACAATCATAATGAAAACAGAACTGAAAATCTACACCGTTGAACAGATATGCGACGGTTTTGAATATAACGAATTGGAGAGTAAAGGTGTTCATGGGTTAGCAGGACAACTTACAATCCAGCCTGAGTACCAGCGTTGCTATATCTATGCTGATGGTAAAAAAGATGTTGCGGTGATAGAATCGGTATTGAAAGGCTACCCGCTTGGACTGATATACTTTAATAAAAAAGAAGATGGAAAGTTGGAGGTACTCGACGGCCAACAGCGTATTACTTCGCTTGGCCGGTTCTTACTGAATAAATTTGCCGTTCAGATTAATGGTCTTGAGCAGATCTTCGATGGACTAAATGAAGGACTTCAGCAGAAGATTCTCAAGACGAAACTATTGGTTTATATCTGCGAAGGCGAAGGTGAACATGCAGAGGAGGAAATCAAGGAATGGTTTAAGACTATCAACATTGCTGGCATTCCGCTCAATCACCAAGAGGAGTTGAACGCTATCTACAGCGGACCATTTGTCACGAAATGCAAGGAAGAATTTTCTAATTCTCAGAATGCCAACATTCAGAAATGGGAATCGTATGTGAAGGGCCCTGCCAATCGTCAGATGTTTCTCGCAACGGCTCTTGAATGGGTGAGCAAAGGTAACGTAGATGGTTACATGTCCGCTCATCGTCGCGATGAGAATATCAACGAGATTAAGACCTACTTCAATACGGTGATAGAATGGGCTGACTCGAAATTTGACGATGTCTATGACGAAATGCAAGGCCTGAATTGGGGCGAGCTTTATGAGCGTTTCCATAGTAATGCTTATAATCATACTGAGTTGTCGGCCAAAGTGCGGAAACTGATTGCCGATGACTTTGTAACCAATCGCCGTGGCATCTTCGAGTATGTACTTGGCGGATGTCAAGATACTAAACTTTTAAATGTCCGCTTCTTCGACAAGTCTACTATGCGCAAGGTCTATCAAGAACAGACAGAAAAGGCAAAAGCAATGGGCGTCAGTAATTGTCCTTATTGCGCTGAAGGCCATGAAGCCAATCGCCAGCGTATCTGGAAACTAGAAGAGATGGATGCTGACCATGTAACAGCGTGGAGCAAAAACGGGCCAACGGATATAAAGAATTGCCAAATGTTGTGCAAGACGCATAATAGAATGAAAGGTAATAGATAAACAATAACAAATAAGATTACGTTCACATGAAAAAAATTTTTACATTATTTATTGCAGTATCAGCAGCCATCCAGCTGCATGCTCAACATGATTCAATTGCCGTTTCACAACTTTCAGAATTGGGGGTTTACTATTTTAGTTGTGACAGTCTGATTAAAATAGAGCCAATAGTCCAAGAGGGAATGAGCAGCGGAGTCAACCCTTTTTCTGTTAGGACATCAATGGTGTATGAAGGAGAAAAGAGTGAAAACATATTTAGCACGACACCTACTTTCTACATTTTCGTTCCTAAAATGTACCAAAGGCAGATAAATGTTAAACAGTTTAGACTGATTACACTAACTGCTAAGAAAGGGAAAAGAAAACTAAATACGGGGTCAGTTTCTATGTTCGGTGGTAGAGTTGGTGCAAAAGGAAAAACATTAAACATGGAAAAATTAAGCGACGAATGCTATAAAGTATTCTCGACGGAGGACTTTGATGAAGGTCATTACGGAGTATTTTATAATTACGGAACCAACATACCTCTTAAACTATATGATTTTGACATTATAAGGCAGTGAGAAACACCAGATTCTAGCACCAAGAAGCACTGGGGAACTGGCACCTGTTTTACTTTCTTATGTTGCCATCATAGAATAAGAATAATAGAATAGCACTCCGTCCTTGCAAAGAGCAGACTGCAGGAACGGAGTGCTATTAATTAATAAGGTGTCAGCTGACGAGGACGAGTTTGTTACCTCGTTCTCCCCAAAAAGAATACACAAAATGCAGCTAAAGGCGTTTATGAATTCGTTCCTCTCCAAGACTTCTCGAAACCGTGGACGGACGGAAATCTATAAGAAGTATGGGCTGACGGACGAAGAAATCCAGTTCATCGAATCGATGATTCGCCCGATGGAATAAACAAAAGAAAACAGAATAATAACACAGGCGCTCTTTGACAAGTTTTTGATTGGAAAGTTTTGTGGTTTCAGAAAAACTATGTATCTTTGCATCCAATAAATGGTACAACGATGTTGGAACTTCGAGACTGTATTGATAAGACAGGAGAATACTGAGGATAGTGATATTGACATCGTTGTAGAAGTTGAAAAACCCACACTTTCGTTGATGTATGAGCTGAAAGAAAAACTCAAGGATCTTTTTAATTGTGAAGTTGATTTGGTTAGGTTCCGGCCTACACTTCGCCCTCTATTTAAGTCGAATATCCTAAATGATGTCGTTTATGTATAATGATGAGTTAAGAATAAAAGATCGCTTAGAGGAAATCCTTGAGTCTATTGAACTAATACAAGAATGGAGCAAGGGAATGACCGAATTGCATGACTTCATGATTTCGCCCGGTCGTGTTATGGCTTTTAATGCTTGCGTGATGAGATTGCAGGTGATCGGAGAGCACGTGGGTAGGCTGATGAAAGAAGACAGCAAACCTTTAGACAAATATACCGAAATACCTTGGCATGCAATTTATGGGATGAGAAACATCATTTCCCACGAATATGCAAATATTGATGAAACGGTCATTATTTCAGCTATCAAAGAGGATTTACCTAAGCTGAAAGATGTTGTAGAGGAACTTCTAAGACAATATTCCTAATTAAAATCTTTAAATGGGCGCCATGACGGAGGGACAGATACCACAGTCACACCTCTATTGTGTATTATTACTCCGCCCCTACCAAGAGCAGACTGCAGGGTCGGAGTGCTATTCTAATATATAAGGTGTCAGCTGACGAGGACGAGTTTGTTACCCTGCATGTCGTATCTGACAGGATGGGCGAAAGAGATTGCCTTATCGTCATAGACAGACGAGATATCAATGCTTCGACGTTGGAACTCGTCGATAAGTGCTCGGTCGTGATAGGCACGCATGCTTGACCAGCCTCGATTTTGGACCTGGGTATTGAAAACGGTTACTAACTGTGGGATTTGCAGATCAGCAAATCGCAATGCATAACGAATGTAATAAATGTGTTGTTGCATAACTTTTGTTTTTGAAGTTTAATAATCAACTATCCACATCGTGACTTTACCACCGTGGCTAAGTTATCTTACGAGCTCGGTTGGTGAGTCCGCTCTTGCGAGCGACTGCTCTTGATGTTTCGTTTGCAAAAGTACGAATTATTTCTAAAAAAAGCAAATTATTCGAAGAATTATTCGTAATTTTGCAGCCGAATTCACAAATGATTATAGATAACTAACCATTAAACATGAAACTAAGCTTATTACAATTATTCGTATTGTCGTTTTGGCCAGCCTGCATGATGGTGGCACAAGACAAGGTCAACATGAAGTTTGGTAAACCTACCAAGGCAGAGATGCAGATGACGACGTATGCGGCAGAACCAGATGCCGATGCTGTGGTGCTCTGCAGGCTGACGGATGTGGAATACACCATTCAGCAAACGGGCTATTTGGTGGATTACAAAGAGAAAGTGCGTATCAAGGTGCTGAAGCCAGAGGGCGTAAGATTTGCCAAGGTGGTTATACCTTATCTAAAGGGTACACCCATTGACAATCGTAACAGTAGCTCCAAGCTGGTGTTGAAAGTGGGTGCTACGGATAACAACAGCGTCAGCTCGTCGTTTGATGAGCAGGCTGGTGCTATGACTACTGCCGACCTGGACCGCTTTTCAGAGGAGAGCATCGAGGACCTGAAGGCTACGGCCTACAATCTGCAGGGCAGCAAGGTGGTGAAGAGCACTTTAAAGAAAGGTGATATCGCAGAAACAAAGATTAACGACCAGCACTATCAGGTGGAATTTACTGTTCCTGACGTGCAGGAAGGTACGGTGATAGAATATGAATACACGCTGCATAGCGAGCTGTTCTGGCTGTTGCATGACTGGTTTGCACAGTGCGAGATTCCTGTGGCTTATGCCAAGTTGGACATGAATATCCCGAGATACCTGTTGTTTAGTATGGAGGAGCACGGCATTCAGCGCCTGATATCTACTTGTGAGTCAGGTACTATGAGGTATAAGCTGGAGAGCGATCCGCTGGCTGCTCCTACCATCATTCCTTCAAACCACTATATTAGCGTGGGGCGTAATCTGGCAGGCGTAAAGATGGGCAATGGGGTGTGGAGCATGCAAGACCAATGTGCTGGCATTACTGCTTATCTCAAATACTACAGTATGCGTGGAGCCGCAGTGGTGGACTATACCAAGACGTGGGAACAGATAGACGAGATGGTTCTCAAATCAGAGGACTTAGGTGTGCAGCTCGGCGAACACAGCCCGTTGGCTCAGGAACTGACGGATGCCAAGGTGGCAGAGATAGTCGACCAGCGCCAACGTGCTGAGGCTGTTGTCAAACTGGTGTTTGATAAGGTGAAGTGGAACGGACGCTATGAGATGAGTCCTGCTGCCACGGAAGAAACGCTGAAGAACCAAGGTGGTTCGAATGTAGACATCAACATGCTGCTGTTGCAGTCGCTCAACGATGCTGGAATCACTGCAGTTCCTGTCATGCTGAGAACGCGCGACCAGGGGAAACTTTCTGTGGAATTCCCTGCTGTTCAGAAATATACGACATTCATTGTGGCTGTGGTGTTGCCTCAGGGCAATCTCTACCTCGACGCTTCTTCGGCCAATGGCGGCTTCAACGCTTTGGCAGAACTGTTGCAGGTGGAGAAAGCACGACTGGTGCTGAATGATCGTAAAGGCCGATGGGTCAACTTGCAGGCTGCGGTAGCGAAATAGAGAGAAAAGTACTTTCGTTCGGAAAATAGCAAATAAATTTGCATTTTCGCTCACTTATTCGTACCTTTGCAAGCGATTATGGACGAACAGAATAAGATTATGGAGCCTGAGCGCTTGGTGCTGCGCGCCGAGGGACTGGTGAAACGCTACGGAAAACGTACGGTGGTGAACGATGTGTCGTTTGATGTGAAGCAGGGTGAGATAGTCGGCCTGCTGGGACCTAACGGTGCTGGTAAGACGACGTCGTTCTATATGACGACGGGACTTATTGTGCCCAACGAAGGACATATCTACCTGGGCGATGAAGAAGTGACGACGTACCCTGTTTACAAGCGTGCCCGTGCTGGCATCGGCTACTTGGCACAGGAGGCTTCTGTGTTCCGTAAGATGTCGGTAGAGGACAACATCCTCTCTGTGCTGGAGATGACGGGTAAGCCCCGCGAATACCAGTTGGAGAAGTTGGAGAGCCTAATCAAAGAGTTTCGCCTGCAGAAGGTGCGCAAGAACAAGGGCGACCAGCTCAGCGGTGGTGAGCGCCGTCGTACGGAGATTGCCCGCTGTTTGGCTATTGAGCCGAAGTTCATCATGCTCGACGAACCGTTTGCTGGTGTGGACCCCATTGCCGTAGAGGATATCCAGTTTATCGTGTGGAAACTGAAGGATTTGAATATAGGCATTCTGATTACTGACCATAACGTGGAGGATACGCTGTGTATCACCAATCGTGCCTATCTGCTCTTCGAGGGACGTATCCTGTTTCATGGTTCGCCTGAGGAACTGGCGGCAAATCCTATTGTTAGAAAGAACTACCTCACAGAGTCGTTCGTGTTGCGCCAGAAAGATTTCTCGGCACTGGAAGAACAGCGCAAACTGGAAGAAGAGGAAGAGTGAAGAGTAAGAATTAAGAATTAAGAATGAAGAATTAAGAATGAAGAATGGAGCGCCAAACGTTAAAAAATAACAAGGCGGAAGCAAATTCTTCATTCTTCATTCTTCATTCTTCACTTTTCTTCGTACCTTTGCAGCCAATTTTTGTGTATATATAATATTAATTAGGTATAAAAGAGATGAATATTCAATTTGAAGCTCCTGATAAGGTGAATGGTCTGATGACGATTACCCTGGAGACTGCTGACTATCAGCCCGAGGTTGAGAAAACTTTGAAAGACTATCGCAAGCGTGCACAGATTCCCGGATTCCGTCCTGGTCAGGCTCCTATGGGGATGATCAAGCGTCAGTTCGGTGCAAACGTCAAGGTTGACGTGATTAACCGTATGCTGGGCGAGAAACTGTATGCTTATATACAGGATAACAAGATTCACATGTTGGGTGAGCCACTTCCCAGTGACAAGCAGCAGCAGCTTGATTTCGAGGGTGACAAGCCCCTGGAGTTTAAGTTTGATATTGCTGTGGCTCCTGAGTTCGAGGCCAAACTGAGCGGTAAGGACAAGGTTCCTTTCTATAACATCGCTGTTGACGATAAGCTCATTGACCAGCAGGTAGAGATGTATCAAAGCCGTGCAGGACAGTATGAGAAGGTAGAGAATTTCAATCCTGAAGAGCGCGATATGCTGAAGGGCGACCTTCGTGAGTTGGACGCTGACGGCAATGTGAAAGAAGGTGGTATCGAGGTGGCTGATGCTGTGCTGATGCCTCAATATATGAAGGTGGACGACCAGAAGAAACTCTTCGAGGGTTCCAAACTGGGCGACATCATCACTTGGAATCCCCGCAAGGCTTATCCTGAGAGCGATGTAGAGGTTTCGAGCCTGCTGAAGATTCAGAAGGAGGAAGTCAAGGACCACGAGGGTGACTTTACCTATCAGATTACCGAGATCAGCCGCTTCAAGAAGGCTGAGGTTAACCAGGCTCTGTTTGACCAGACCTTCGGCGAGGGCACTGTAAAGGACGAGAAAGAGTTCCGTCAGAAGATTGCTGACCAGATTAGCCAGCAGTTCAAGGCCGACAGTGACTATAAGTTCCTGCTCGACGTGCGTGCCCACATGGAGAAGAAGGTTGGTAAACTGGAGTTCCCTGAGGCTCTGCTGAAGCGCGTCATGCTGAACAATAACAAGGATAAGGGTGCCGACTTCGTGGAGAAGAATTTCGACGCAAGCATCAAGGAGCTAGCTTGGCACCTCATCAAGGAGCAGCTGGTAAGCGCTCAGGGTATCAAGGTAGAGGATGCTGACCTGAAGGAGACTGCCAAGGAAGCTGCTCGTGCACAGTTTGCTCAGTATGGTATGTCAAACATTCCCGACGAGTACCTGGAGAACTGTGCTCAGGAGATGCTGAAGAAGCGTGAGAATGTTGACGGACTGGTAGATCGTGCCGTTGATGTGAAGCTCACTGCAGCCCTGAAGAACGTTGTCAAACTTGACGAGAAGGAGATCTCGTTGGAAGATTTCCAGAAGATGCTTCAGGAGAAGTAAAGAGCTGTTAGCTATTAGCAGTTAGCTATTGGCTAATGGTAAATTATAATTCTTTAACCAAAAAAGAGAGCCGGAATGTATTGCATTCCGACTTTTTTTTGTAATTTTGTATCTACTTAGTGATATATTATGAATAACGATTTTAGAAAATACGCTACCAAGCACCTTGGAATCAATGGTCTTGTGCTCGACGAAGTGATGAGCGCACAGGCTCAGTATCTCAATCCGTATATCCTGGAGGAACGCCAGTTGAACGTAACACAGATGGATGTCTTCTCACGCTTGATGATGGACCGCATCATCTTCCTCGGCACCCAGATTGACGACTATACAGCCAACACGCTACAGGCTCAGTTACTCTATCTGGACTCTGTGGATTCAGGCAAGGACATTTCTATCTATTTGAATTCTCCTGGCGGCAGCGTGACAGCCGGACTGGGCATTTATGACACCATGCAGTTTATCTCTAGCGATGTCGCCACCATCTGTACGGGCATGGCCGCATCGATGGCTGCTGTGCTGCTGGTTGCTGGTGCAGAGGGCAAGCGCTCTGCGTTGCCCCATAGTCGTGTGATGATTCACCAGCCCCTTGGCGGTGTGCAGGGACAGGCTTCGGATATTGAGATTGAGGCCAAGGAAATTATGAAGTTCAAGAAAGAACTCTATACCATTATCTCTGAACACTCGCACACACCCTACGACAAGGTGTGGAACGACTCAGACCGCAACTACTGGATGACGGCTGAGGAGGCTAAGGAGTATGGCATGATTGACCAGGTGCTTGCTAAGAAGTGAAAGTGAAGAGTGAAATTTGCTACAGCAATAAAGAATGGCAAAGAAAAAATGTAATTTGTGTGGACGCTCAGACAGCGAAGTACGACTGTTGATAACAGGTGTGGATGGCTGCATCTGCGATGAGTGTGCCAAGCAGGCTTATCAGATAGCTATCAGCAATGGCTTTGTTGATGAAAATAAAAAGCAGAATACAGCCAAGAAACCTATACCAAAGCCCAAGGAGATAAAGGCTCATCTTGATCAATATGTCATTGGTCAAGACGATGCAAAACGCTGTCTCTCTGTGGCTGTTTATAACCATTATAAACGTTTGCAGCAGCCACAGGATGATAATGGTGTGGAGATAGAGAAGTCGAATATCATCATGGTGGGTTCAACGGGTACAGGAAAGACCTTGTTGGCGCGTACTATCGCTAAGATGCTCGATGTACCCTTTACCATTGTTGACGCTACGGTATTTACCGAGGCAGGTTACGTCGGTGAAGATGTTGAGAGCATTCTTACCCGTCTGTTGCAGGTGGCCGACTATAATGTCGAGGCCGCACAGCGAGGCATTGTCTTTGTCGACGAGATAGACAAGATAGCCCGTAAGAGCGACAATCCTTCTATTACGCGCGATGTCAGTGGAGAGGGTGTACAGCAGGGGCTTCTCAAACTGTTGGAGGGCACTATCGTTAACGTACCGCCACAGGGTGGACGTAAACATCCTGATCAGGAATATATCCATATAGACACCCATAACATCTTGTTTATCTGTGGTGGTGCTTTCGATGGTATAGAGCGTAAGATTGCTCAGCGCCTGAATACGCATGTCGTTGGCTACAACTCCGTTCAGAATGTACGAAAGATTGACAAGAACGACCTCATGCAGTACATCCAGCCACAGGACCTGAAATCGTTTGGACTGATTCCTGAAATCATCGGTCGTCTGCCTGTGCTGACCTATTTGAATCCGCTGGATCGCCCGGCACTGACGCGTATTCTTACGGAGCCGAAGAACTCTATCGTCAAACAGTACGAGAAGTTGTTCCAGATGGATGGCATCAAGCTGACTTTCTCGAAAGAAACACTCGACCTCATCGTTGATAAGGCCGTTGAGTTTAAACTGGGCGCTCGCGGACTGCGTTCTATCGTGGAGAATATCATGATGGATGCGATGTTTGAAGCACCTTCTAAAAAGACAAAATCCTTTGAGGTGACAAGAGAGTATGCACAGAAGCAACTCGACCAGTCGCATTTAGTATAACCCTATGGAGGAACAGCCTATGGCAAAAGAAAAACAAAACCTCACAGAGGCACTGAAAAAGTATTTCGGCTTTGACAAGTTCAAAGGCGACCAAGAGGCTATCGTGCAGAATGTCCTTGATGGTAAGGACACCTTTGTGTTGATGCCTACTGGTGGAGGCAAGTCGCTGTGCTACCAGTTGCCTTCGCTGTTGATGGAGGGTACAGCTATTGTTATCTCGCCTCTAATAGCCTTGATGAAGAATCAGGTGGACGTCATCAGTTCTATGAGTGACGAAGGAACGGCACACTACCTGAACTCATCGCTCAACAAGACAGCTATTGACCAGGTGAAGTCTGATATTATGGCTGGACGCACCAAGCTGTTGTATGTTGCACCAGAATCGCTGACCAAGGAGGACAATGTGGAATTCCTGAAACAAGCAAAGATTTCGTTCTATGCTATTGATGAGGCTCATTGTATTTCGGAATGGGGACATGATTTCCGACCCGAATACCGTCGTATCCGTCCTATTATCAATGAGATAGGTTTGGCGCCGATTATCGCTTTGACTGCTACGGCAACGGACAAGGTGCGTACGGATATCAAGAAGAATCTGGGTATTGTCGATGCTACAGAATTCAAGAGTTCTTTTAATCGTCCCAACCTGTACTATGAGGTTCGTCCCAAGACGGTTGACGTCGACAAGGATATTATCAAGTTTATCAAACAACATCCAGGAAAGAGCGGCATCATCTACTGCTTGTCACGCAAGAAGGTGGAAGAGCTGGCAGAGATATTGAAAGCCAACGACATCAAGGCTGCTGCCTATCATGCTGGCTTGGAGTCGGCTCTGCGCTCACAGACACAGGATGACTTCCTAATGGAGAAAATCGATGTCATCGTGGCTACGATCGCTTTTGGTATGGGCATCGACAAACCCGATGTGCGTTTTGTTATACACTACGATATCCCTAAATCACTGGAAGGCTACTATCAGGAGACGGGTCGTGCCGGACGTGATGGAGGGGAGGGTATGTGTATTACTTTCTATGCCCAGAAAGACCTGCAGAAACTGGATAAGTTTATGGAGGGAAAACCTGTTGCCGAGCAAGACATCGGCCGACAACTGCTGGCTGAGACGGCTGCCTATGCGGAGACATCTGTCTGTCGCCGTAAGATGCTGTTGCACTATTTCGGTGAGGAGTATGCGCCAGAAAACTGCCACAATTGTGACAACTGTCTGCATCCGAAGACGAAGATTGAGGCAGAGAAGCAGCTTGTCATTGTGCTGCAGGCTGTGCAGGCGCTAAAAGAGAATTTCCGCACAGATTATATCGTTGACTTTGTAGAAGGTAAGGAAACAGAGGAAATCCTTGCCCACAAACACCAAGACCACGAACTCTTCGGTGCTGGAGAGGATGACAACCCCAAACACTGGAATCCTGTTGTCCGTCAGGCGCTCATTGCCGGTTATCTGAAGAAAGATGTCGAGAACTACGGACTGCTGAAGTTGACAGCAGCAGGTAAGAAGTTCATCAAGAACCCTAAGTCTTTCATGATTGTTGAAGACAACGAGTTTTCGGAGGACTATGAGGGAGCAAGCGACCATGAGGTAGGAAGCAGTGCCCTTGACCCAACGCTCAATGCCATGCTGAAGGACCTGCGAAAGAAGGTTAGCAAGAAGATGGAGCGTCCGCCATATGTCATTTTCCAGGATGTCAGCATCGAACAGATGGCTACGGACTATCCTGTCACACTGGAGGAACTGAAGAATATTCAGGGTGTAGGAGAGGGTAAGGTGAAGCAGCCTTATGCCAAGGAATTTGTAGAGCTTATCAAGCGCTATTGTGATGAAAACGAGATTATTCGTCATAGCGACTTGCGCGTACGTACCGTTGCCAAGAAGTCCATATTGAAGGTAAAGATTATCCAAGCCATCGACCGCCAGATAGCTCTTGACGATATTGCTACTGCACAGGGTCTGGAGTTTGAAGAACTATTGGATGAGGTAGAGGCTATCGTCTACAGCGGAACAAAACTGAATATCGACTACTTCCTGGAGGAAGTGATGGACGATGACCGCATTGATGATATCTATGACTACTTTGCTGAGAGCGAGACAGACTCTTTGGAGGCTGCTCTTGACGAACTGGGACAGGACTACTCGGAAGATGAGATAAGGCTGGTGCGTATCAAGTTTATCTCAGAAATGGCTAACTAAGAAAAAGAGTGTCCTGGTGACGATAGAAAAGTAAACAGCGGTGAAAAAGATTGTTTTCGTTTTGCTGGCTGTGGCATTGATGTCCCAGCCTGCTGAGGCACAGTTCCTTAAGAAACTGTTTAAGAAAAAGGCAAAGACAGAACGTAAGACCACCAACGTGGCTGATGGTACTGATGACAGTGCCCTGGTGGCTATGATGGATGTTACGGCCTTGTCCGATAACTCCAATAATCGTAATGCGTTTATGGGCATTCCACTTGGTATCATGGGTGACCGCTTCGAGAAACTGCTGTTGGAGAAGGGCTTCGTAGAACGCAGCCATGAGGGAAAGCAAACGGCAAAGTCGTATATATATGATGGCGAAGTGTATGGCACTCGTGCTATGGTGACTTTGGCTGTGTCAGACCAGACAGGGCGTGTGTATGCTGTTGATGTGGCTGACGAGACCATATATAATTCCGAGAAAGCTGTGCAAAAACGTTTCCAGCAGTTGAAAGATGAACTGCGAAAGGTGTATGGTGCAGGCTATGTGGATAATCAGGGTGAAGAATATACAATTCAGACACAGTTGGGCACTATCAATCTGCATTACGAACGAAACTCGCTGATGAGTAGTTATTCGTTGGGTTTCGCACTCGATGATGCCAAAGCTTATGCGATGGCCTATGCAGAGATGGAAGACAAAGAGTACGAGGCTGTTCCGCGCAAAATTGAGCGTGGACTGGCGCCAGCATGCAATCATACCGATCTGGTGGGATTGGGTGTGTGCTTGTTGCAGAACCCTACTGTAAAAGGTGCTCATTCCGTGCTGCGCAGCTATGATTATACATTAGGAAAGACAACTTCAAAAATGCTGTCTGCCTCTTTTCTGATGGGGCACTATACGGCTACAGCTTCGCTGGCTCGTCGTAAACAATCCATTACCGCTATTACCTTGACTGCCACAGACGATATAGAGGCTGTGCAAAAAGACTTAGGTACGAATGGTTTTACTTCTGATGACCAGAAAATATGGCGTCAAGGTAAGATGACGGCTGTCGTGACGACAGATAAAGAAGGTCGCGTAGTGCTTTCACTACGTTAAATCCTATTAATAATAGGTGAAAACGCTTGCTGTCTCAGAAAAAATGAGTAATTTTGCACGCAATAAATTTTAAAGGAGTATATTTATGTCATCATTTATTGCAGACAAGATTGTTATGGACGGCTTGACATTTGACGACGTCCTGTTGATTCCCGCTTATTCTGAGGTACTTCCGAAGACTGTAGAACTGAAGACTCGTTTCTCTCGTCATATCGAGTTGAACGTGCCTTTTGTGACGGCAGCTATGGATACGGTTACGGAAAGTAGGATGGCTATTGCTATTGCCCGTGAAGGTGGTATTGGTGTTATCCACAAGAATATGTCTATCGAGAATCAAGCCCGTGAGGTCGCTATTGTCAAACGAGCAGAGAATGGTATGATTTATGATCCCGTTACCATCCGTCGCGGTTCTACCGTAAAGGACGCACTCGATATCATGGCTGAGTATCATATCGGTGGTATTCCTGTCGTTGACGAAGAGAATCGTCTTGTGGGTATTGTCACCAACCGTGACCTGCGTTTTGAGCGCCGTTTGGACAAGCAGATTGATGAGGTGATGACTAAGGATAATCTGGTGACGACCCACCAGCAGACAGACTTGGCTGCTGCCGCCCAGATTCTGCAAGAGAACAAAATCGAGAAACTCCCCGTTGTCGACAAGGAAAACCACTTGGTGGGTCTTATTACTTATAAGGACATCACCAAAGCTAAGGACAAGCCTATGGCTTGCAAGGATGAGAAGGGCCGCTTGCGCGTTGCTGCAGGTGTGGGCGTTACATTCGACACGTTGGATCGTATGCAGGCTCTCGTCAATGCAGGCGTTGACGCAATTGTTATTGATACTGCTCACGGACATTCAAAGAGTGTGATAGAGAAACTGCGTGAGGCGAAGGCTTCGTTCCCCAATATTGATATCGTGGTAGGTAACATTGCAACAGGCGAGGCTGCCAAGATGCTCGTAGATAATGGCGCTGATGCCGTAAAAGTGGGCATTGGACCAGGCTCTATCTGCACAACGCGTGTTGTGGCAGGTGTGGGCGTGCCCCAGCTGAGTGCTGTATATGATGTATATAGTGCGCTGAAGGGTACGGGTGTGCCCTTGATTGCTGATGGTGGTCTGCGCTACTCAGGCGATATCGTCAAGGCACTGGCTGCTGGAGGTTCATGTGTGATGATTGGCTCTTTGGTGGCTGGTACTGAGGAAAGTCCTGGCGACACCATTATCTATAATGGCCGTAAGTTTAAGAGCTATCGTGGCATGGGCTCATTGGAGGCTATGGAACATGGATCTAAGGATCGTTACTTCCAGGCAGACACGAAGGACGTGAAGAAACTCGTGCCAGAGGGTATCGCAGGACGTGTTCCTTACAAAGGTACTGTTCAGGAAGTTATCTACCAAATGGTGGGCGGTCTGCGCTCTGGCATGGGCTATTGTGGTGCTGCAACCATCGAGAAACTGCATGATGCCAAGTTTACACGCATTACGAATGCTGGTGTCAATGAGTCTCACCCACACGACATAACGATTACCAGTGAAGCTCCAAACTATTCAAGACCTAATGATTGATAGGTGTGGGCGCTTTCGCTGATTGATAATAGATAACTGATAATTGATAGCTGATCATGAAAAAGTATATCGTTCTGGCTGCTGGACTGATGAGTGGTCTTGTTGCTATGGCACAGTCTGCTAATGATCCAATTATAATGACTGTGGCAGGGACAGCCGTTCCTCGTTCGGAATTTGAGTATTCTTTTAACAAGAACAATACTGATGGCGTCATCGACAAGAAGAATGTGGAGGAGTATGTTGACCTCTTCATTAACTATAAACTGAAAGTTCAGGCTGCCCTTGATGCCCGTATTGATACAACACAAGCTTTTCTGACGGAGTTTGCCCAGTATCGGGACCAACAGATTGTTCCAACCTTCGTAACAGATGAGGATATGTTGGAAGAAGCACACAAGGTTTATGACCAGACTGTGCAGAGCATTGGCCCTGATGGTTTGGTTCGTCCGGCGCATATTCTCATCATGATACCCCAGAAGGCTGCTGAGGATGTCCAGCAGAAAGCCAAAGAGCGCATCGATTCTATATATAATGCGCTAAAGGCAGGGGCAAACTTCGAGGAATTAGCAAAGCAGGTTTCTCAAGATACTGGCTCCGGACGCCGTGGTGGCTTATTGGGATGGCTTAGCAAAGGGCAGACTGTTAAGGAATTTGAAGATGCTGCTTTCGCTTTGCAGCCTGGCGAAATGAGCAAACCCGTGCTGTCTCCTTATGGTTGGCATATCATTTTGATGAAGGAGCGCAAGCAGTTTGAGCCTTTTGAATTTCACAAGGAGAATATTCTGAAATTCCTTGAGCAACGTGGTGCGCGCAACAGCATCTCTGAACGTAAGATTGACGAGATGGTTAAGAACTCTGATGGTCAGCTGACTAAGTCGCGTCTGATGGAGCAGCGTGCAGACTCCTTGTCGGAGAAAGACTTGTCGATGCGCTATCTTATCAAGGAGTATCACGATGGTCTGTTGCTTTATGAAGTGAGCAACCAGCATGTGTGGGATAAAGCAGCCAAGGACGATGCCGCACTGGAGCGCTTCTTCAAGAAGAATAAGGCAAAGTATAAGTGGGATGAACCACGTTTCAAAGGTATGGCTTATCACGTGAAGGTACAGTCGGATGTCAAGGCTGTTGCTGACTGTGTGAAGAAACTGAAGTTCGATGATTGGAATGAGGCACTGCGCAAAACCTTCAACAATGATTCAATTCTTCGTATCCGTGTGGAGAAAGGTCTCTTCAAAAAAGGTGATAACAAACTGATAGATCGCGAGGTGTTCAAGGTAAGTGATGTCAAGGTAGACAGCGTAAAAGGCTTCCCCATTGACGCAACCTATGGTAAACTCATTAAGGCTCCTCAGACTTATGCAGATGTGCGTGGCTTGGTAACAGCAGATCTGCAGGACGAGTTGGAACGTGAGTGGGTAGCAGAGTTGCGCCGTCGCTATACCTTTACTGTAAATGAGGATGTTTTAAAGACAGTCAATAAGCATGAATAAGAGAATACTGGTATTACTGGTGCTGTTAGGCTCATTGGTCTCGCTGGCACAGGCTCAGAACGATAGTCTCCGCTCCATTGTTGATGAGGTGATATGGGTCGTCGGTGATGAGGCTATCCTAAAATCTGACGTAGAGGCTATGCGCCTGGAGGCCCAGCAAGAGGGATTGCACTGGTCTGGTGATCCGGATTGTTCTATACCTGAGCAGATAGCTGTTCAGAAACTCTACCTTAACCAGGCTATCATTGATAGTGTTGAGGTGACAGAGGCTGAGATTTCCCAGAACGTAGAGCAATATCTAGAGAGAATGATTTCTATGATAGGATCTCGTGAGAAACTGGAGGAATATCATAAGAAAAATATGAGTCAGATTCGTGCTGACCTTCGTGAGTCTTTCCGTGAGCGCCAGATGGTACAGGGCATGCAACATAAACTTGTCAAGGATATAGCTGTATCTCCTGCTGAGGTGCGCCGATACTTCAAGGATCTGCCTCAGGATAGTATTCCTTTTGTACCTACCGAGGTGGAAGTGCAAATTATTACGCAGCAGCCTCGCGTAGAACAGGAAGAGATAAATCGTATCAAGGAGCGCCTACGTGAATTTACAGACCGTATCAACAAGGGCGAAACATCCTTCCAGACGCTTGCTCGTCTGTATAGTCAAGATGGTTCAGCACGTAATGGTGGAGAGTTGGGCTTTACTGGACGTGCTGGCTGGGTGCCTGAATTTGCTAATGTTGCCTTCAATCTGACAGATCCGAAGAAAGTGTCGAAAATTGTAGAGACCGAGTTCGGATTCCATATCATCCAGTTGATTGACAAACGTGGAGAGAAGGTGAATGTGCGCCATATCATTCTGAAACCAGAGATCAGTGAGGAGGCCATCACCAAGGCAATGAACCATCTCGATTCGGTAGCCACTGCTATTCGTGAGGGTGTCGCACCGGAGATGATTAAAGCTGTTTTTAAGGATAAGGATGGCCGTGCCATCGAGAAATTTACCTTCGAGGATGCTGTGGCTTTCTTCTCTGATGACAAAGATACCCGCAACAACAATGGCTTGATGTTCAATGTTAATCAGGAAAACCAGCGCACCTCGCGTTTCAGATTGGCAGATCTTCCTCCTGAGGTGGCTCGTGTTGTCGACACACTGAAAGTTGGTGAGGTTTCTAATCCATTCCAGATGATTAACGAACGTGGCAAGACAGTATGTGCTGTCGTAAAGTTGAAGAATCGTCGTGATGGTCATAAAGCCACCATTACTGAGGACTTCCAAATCATGAAGAATGTGGTGACTGCCAAGCAACGTGAGAAGAAGTTGCACGAGTGGGTTGTCAAGCGCATCAAGTCTACCTATGTTCGTATTAACGAGCGCTATCGTGACTGTAAGTTTGAGTACGAAGGGTGGGTGAGATAGTTAATTGTGCCAAGTGAAAAGATAATAGGTCAGAATTGAAGAAATCACTGTTTGTACTCACGGGTCTGCTGGTGTTGGCTGTTGTCTTTGCGGCACAACCGCAGCGTAAGCGTGCTCCACAGAAAAAAGTGGAGGACAAACGCGTGTATCTTGTCCATTCCGATAATCTGCACTATGACCAGTATCGTAATGGTGACGCTCAGGTGCTACATGGCAATGTACATTTCCGCCATCAGGGTGCTGACTTGTTTTGTGATAGTGCCCACTTCTATGAGCAGTCCAATTCCTTTGAGGCTTTCGGACATGTAAAGATGAAACAGGGTGATACACTCAGTCTGACGAGTGACTATGCTTACTATGATGGTAACGACCAGTTGGCTCAGGCTCGTTATAACGTCGTGTTACGCCATAGGAAGACAACCTTGTACACTGACTCTTTGGACTATGACCGTATGTATAACTTCGGTAATTTCTTCGAGGGCGGTAAACTGGTGGATGGCAAGACTGTGCTTACCTCTGACTGGGGAGAGTATCATACTGATACCAAGCAGGCCATGTTCTACTATGATGTACGACTGAAAGACCAGAAGCTCTATCTGACAACAGATTCTCTGTTCTACGATACCCACACCTCACGTGCTCACATTGTAGGCCCCTCTAATATCACATCAGGCAGTAGCCATATCTATAGTGAGGATGGCTACTACAATACCAAAACGAAAAAGTCAGAACTTTTTGGACGTTCTGTGATAAAGGATCAAGGGCGTACACTCATTGGTGATAGTGTCTATCACAATGCCAGTGACGGCACCAACTATGCGTTTAATAACGTCATCTATACCGATTCGGTCAATAAGAATATGATGACGGGTGACTACTGTGAGTATAACGACTCTACAGGCTATGCGATGGCAACCAAGCGAGCTGTCACCATTGACTTTTCGCAGCGTGACTCGCTATATATGCATGCAGACACCTTTAAAATCTTTACCTTTAATATCCGTACAGACTCTGTCTATCGAAAGATTCATGCCTATAACAAGGTGCGTGCTTTTCGCAAAGATGTCCAGGCTGTATGTGACTCATTGGTATACAACTCGCAGGACTCTTGTATGACGATGTATAAGGACCCTATTGTCTGGAATTTAGGTCAACAACTTTTTGGCGAGGAAATCAAGGTGTATATGAGAGATTCAACTATTGACCATGCCCATGTCCTTCGTCAGGCTTTCTCAGTAGAACAGATGCATGACTCGGTACACTATAACCAGGTGTCGTCGAAGGAGATGAAGGCATTCTTCAAGAAAGGCGAAATCCGCGAGACGCAGGCCATCGACAATGTGTTGGTGGTATATTATCCCATCGACGAGTCCGATAGCACTATCATTGGTTTGAACTATACGGAGACTCCGCTGATGAAGATGTTCCTGGAGAATAGGAAGATGAAGAAAATATGGATGGAGAAGCCGACGGGTACGCTGTACCCCATGACACAGGTACCGCCAGGCAAACATTTCCTTCCACAGTTTGCATGGTTTGACTATGTACGTCCCTTGGATAAGGATGATATCTTCAATTGGCGCCCTAAGAAGGAGGGGACAGAGTTGAAGGAAGTCAAACGTCGTGAACCACCCAAGAATAGGAAGAAATAATGACGGACGTAATACAATTACTACCAGATAGTGTAGCCAATCAGATTGCTGCAGGAGAGGTCATCCAGCGGCCGGCTTCTGTCATCAAGGAACTCGTAGAGAATGCCGTTGATGCTGGCGCACACACCATTAATGTTTTGGTGGTGGATGCCGGTCGCACCTCTATACAGGTCATTGATGATGGTTGTGGTATGTCAGAGACGGATGCCCGCCTGGCTTTCGAACGTCATGCTACCTCCAAGATACGCAAGGCTGATGACCTCTTTGCTCTGCATACGATGGGGTTCCGTGGGGAGGCTTTACCTTCTATAGCTGCCGTGGCACAGATAGAACTACGCACCCGTCGTCAGGGTGATGAGTTGGGTACTTGTCTCACCCTTTCTGGCTCACGTGTGGAAGGACAGGAGGTGTGT
The DNA here is from genome assembly GCA_902798425.1 of uncultured Bacteroidales bacterium. Taxonomy (GTDB): domain Bacteria; phylum Bacteroidota; class Bacteroidia; order Bacteroidales; family Bacteroidaceae; genus Prevotella. The sequence goes on along the minus strand of CADBWR010000016.1, from coordinate 36,199 downwards.
TCGTGCAGTGTGGGGAGCTCTTTTATGGTGAGCAATCTCTTCTTCAATGTTCCTGCACGCCGTAAGTTCTTAAAAACGAATGCTACGGAGCTTAATAATATTCTGACGGCCTTCGAACGCATCGTATTGGTCTATCCCGAGATATGTTTTACATTGCATAGCAACGGACAGGAGCTGATGAACCTGCGTGCAGGTACACTGCGCCAGCGTATTGCTGATGTCTATGGTCGTCGCTATGGACAGGAACTATTGCCTGTTAGTGTCGAGACGGCTCTTTGTAAGATATCTGGTTTTGTGGCTAAACCTGAAGCTGCTCGCAAAAAAGGCGCACATGAGTATTTCTTTGCCAATGGGCGTTTCATGAAGCATGCCTATTTCCATAAGGCTGTTCTGCAGGCTTATGAACGACTCGTTCCTGCGGGCGCGCACGTACCTTATTTTATATATTTTGATGTCAACCCTGCCGACATTGATGTGAACATTCATCCTACCAAGACTGAGATTAAGTTTGAAAACGAACAAGCTATCTGGCAGATACTCTCTGCTGCTGTGAAGGATGCCATTGGACAGTTCTGTGAGATTCCGCAGATAGACTTCGATACAGAGGGTCGGCCCGAGATGCCTGCCTACAATCCTGTCGCCAAACCCGTAGAGATGCCTCATGTAGACAGGAATCCTCAGTATAACCCGTTCCGCGAGAAGGCCCCTCGCAATTGGGAGCAGCTCTACGATGTTGTACCTACGCAGACTGCCCAGCAGGAACAATCGTTGTTTGATGCCCCTCATGACATGTCAAGCATGGTGCCTGATAATACTCCAGCCTTCGGACAACCCGTTGAACTCACGGACGTTAGTCCTTTGCATTACCAGTATAAAGGTCGTTATATAATGACTGCTGTTAAGTCAGGACTGATGATCATTGACCAGCATCGTGCTGATATCCGTATTCGCTACGAACGTTATATGCAGCAGTTGGCTGATGCCCCAGCCAGCAGTCAGCGTATGCTGTTCCCTGAAGTGATAGAGATGGCCCCTTCAGAGGCTGTCTTCATGGAGGAGATGCTTCCTGCCCTGAGTGCTGTAGGCTTTGAGCTGACTCCACTTGGGCCGACAAGCTATGCTGTCAATGGTGTGCCTGCCGGTATTGAAGGGTTGAGTGCCAGCAAACTGCTGCAGGATATCCTTGACGCTTCTATACCTGTTAATCACGACAGCTTGGCTATTAATCATCATGTAGCTCTTGGGCTCGCCCGTCATGCAGCCATTCCTTATGGTCAACAATTATCCAATGAGGAAATGGATATGGTTGTTAATAATCTGTTCTCATGCGATGATGTTAATCATACTCCTGATGGAAAAGCAGTACTTTGCATTCTTCCACAAGCAGATATTGAGCATTTACTGACGTAAAAATTGTGACAGATATGTCGTTTTTCGTATAAAAAAGTCCGTTTTTATGCTCGAAATGTTAAATTAATAGTAGGGAAGTGAATTTATTTGCTAAAAAACTTTGTTTATTCGAAATTAATATTTACTTTTGCACTGAATTTTGAAAAGAATTTTTTAACTTAATTTATTAGTATAGTATGAAAAAGTTATTCTTGATGCTGGCTGTTGCCAGTCTTTCACTGAACGCTATGGCTCAGGAGGATCCTACTGAGAAGTACAGCGTTTCAACAAATTCCTTTTGGAGCAACTGGTTCATCCAGACTAATCTGAACTGGAGCTCTTACACTGTTGGTAGTCATGGCGTATTCAGCGCTCCTTTCCGCAAGTTCCCTATGGGTACTGACAAGGATGCTGCTTGCGAGCACGGTTTTACTGCTCCCAGCTTGTCTATCGCTGTAGGTAAGTGGTTCACTCCTGGTCTTGGACTGCGTACGAAGGCTAACTTCGGTTGGATGGGTAAGGCTTTTGATAGCGACGCTCCTATTTTGTTAGATGTTAGTGAGCATGTTATGTTCAACTTCCACAACCTGTTTGGTGGCTATGACGAGGATCGCGTTTGGAACTTCATTCCTTACGTAGGTGCTGGTTTGGCTCACACCTTCAAGACTCCTAATGGAGTTAGCAAGGCAGGTACTTATTCTTTCAGCTTTGGTTTGCTGAATACCTTCAAGATCAGCCGCAAGGTTGCTCTGAACCTCGAGCTCGGTTATACTAACTATGGTAAGGAGCTTGTTGGCGCTTCTGAGGGTGGTATCATGCCTAAGCATCGTCTGAATCGACTCAGCCTGGAGGTTGGTGCTACATTCAACCTCGGCAAGGGTACTTGGAACAAGACTCCTGACGTAGACGCTATCAAGGCTCTGTCTCAGGGTCAGATCGATGCTCTGAACGCTCAGCTGACTGACGCTCAGGCCGAGAACGCTCGCTTGAAGGATATGCTGGCTAACCAGCAGAAGCAGGAGGCTCAGGCTACTGCTGTTGCTACCAAGACTGTAACAAAGGTTGTTGCTGCTCCTGTATCAGTATTCTTCAACATTGGCAAGGCTAAGGTTGCTTCTAAGAAGGACCTCCAGAACGTTTCTGACCTCGCTAAGGTTGCTAAGGAGAACAATGCTAAGATTGTTGTAACTGGTTACGCTGACAGCAAGACTGGTTCTGCAAGATACAACCAGACTCTGTCTGAGAAGCGTGCTAAGACCGTTGTTGACGAGCTGGTTAAGATGGGTGTTGACCGCAACAACATCGAGTGTGTTGGCGCTGGTGGCGTTGCTACTCTGAGCCCCATCAACTACAACCGTCGCGCTACTGTTGAGATTAAGTAATCTAAACAATAGATATCTCATAAAGGAGTTCCGAAGTTTCGGGACTCCTTTTTTTTTGTTAAATATAAAAAAATATCCGTTGCGGTAGCAAATTCTTTACTCTTCATTCTTCGTTCTTCACTTTTATTTTGTACCTTTGCATCAACACAAATGCTAGCAAGTAACCTAATAAATTTAAAACAATGATTTGGAATGAAACTGTTGAGTGTATGGATCGCGAACAATTGCGCGATTTGCAGAGTGCTCGTTTGAAAAAGATGGCTGAGTATGTGTATTACAATACGCCGTTTTATCGTAAGAAATTTCAAGAGATGGGTCTTGAGCCAGGTGATATCAAATCGATAGACGATATTACCAAGCTCCCCTTTACTAATAAGCTCGACCTGCGCGACAATTATCCATTTGGTCTGGCAGCAGTTCCAATGTCTCAGATTGTGCGCATTCATGCTAGCAGTGGTACAACAGGTAAGCCTGTTGTGGTGCTCTATACACGTAAAGACCTCGCTATGTGGTCTGAAGCTATTTCACGCGCATTTACAGCTTATGGTGCTACGAAGGAAGATATCTTCCAGGTGGCTTATGGTTATGGACTGTTTACTGGCGGTCTTGGTGCGCATGATGGCGCTACGAATATTGGTGCCAGCGTGATACCTATCTCCAGTGGTAATACGCAGAAGCAGATGACGCTGATGCATGATTTTGGAACTACCATTCTCTGCTGCACCCCCAGTTACGCTATGTTCTTGGGCGAGGCTATGAGAGAGTGTGAGTGGAGTCGCGATGAGTTCAAACTGAAGGTAGGCGTCTTTGGTGCTGAGCCATGGACAGAGAAGATGCGTCAGAAACTGGAGGAGAGTTTGGGTATTAAGGCCTATGACATCTATGGACTCAGCGAGATTGCAGGCCCTGGAGTAGGGTATGAGTGCGAACATCAGTGTGGTACTCACCTCAACGAAGACTATTTCTACCCAGAGATACTCAATCCTGAAACCGGTGAGCCTATGCCCGAGGGGCAGCTGGGTGAGCTGACATTTACTCACCTGACCAAAGAGGGAATGCCTCTGTTACGCTATCGCACTCACGATCTAACAGCCCTGCACTATGAGAAGTGTAAGTGTGGCCGTACGCTTGTACGTATGGATCGTATCCTGGGTCGTTGCGACGATATGCTTATCATCCGTGGGGTCAATGTCTTCCCCTCGCAGATTGAAGATGTCATTCTGAAACTACCTGAGTACGAGCCTCATTTCTTGCTGACCGTTGATCGAGTCAACAATACCGATACAAGTGAGTTGAAGGTAGAAGTCAAAGAAGAATTTTTTACTGACGATATGGCCACACTCGTAGGCTTACAGAAGAAACTGGAGGCTGAGCTGCGCTCCGTTATCGGACTGGGCTTCAAGGTAAAACTGGTAGAACCTAAGGGTATTGAGCGCTCTGAGGGTAAGGCTAAGCGCGTCATCGACAAGAGAAAGATCTAACTTAAAATAATAAATATATGTTAGCAAAACAATTATCCGTATTTCTGGAGAATAAGTCTGGTCGTCTGACCGAAGTAACCGATGTGCTGGGTGCTGCTGGTGTGAACCTCTCAGCCATGAGTATTGCCGACAATTCGGATTTCGGCATTCTGCGCTGCATTGTCAGCGATCCTGACAAAGCTTATCAGGTGCTGAAGGCAGCCCACTTTGCTGTGAAGATAACTGATGTCATTGGCTTCACCTGTCCTAATATCAGCGGTTCGTTGGCTAAAGTGCTGAAACATCTGTCAGATAATGGTGTGTTCATTGAGTATATGTACTCTTTTGCCAATGGCGATGTTGCTACCGTTGTCATTCGTCCTACCGATTTGGAGAACTGCGAGCGCATTCTCTCTGAGAAGAAGGTAGAGTTGATGAATGCCAACCAATTGTACGAGTTATAAGCGTGTTTTGGGTTGAAAATGCTAAAAGAAGTTAATTTCTATAATATTTTCAACCCAAAGTTTTTCTGTTTCAATTTTTCTCCTTACCTTTGCACCCGCTTACAAAAAGTAAGGGCGCTTAGCTCAGCTGGTTTAGAGCATCTGCCTTACAAGCAGAGGGTCGGCGGTTCGAATCCGTCAGCGCCCACCAAGGAGTTTCGAAATTATTCGGGACTCTTTTTCCTTTTCTTTCTCCGTTATGACTATTTCGTATCTGACGTGAACAGTCTTTTTATCGTTGGTCTTTTGTTAAATATCAAAAAAAACGCTCTTTCTCAAGAAATCTTTCATCTTTCAACAGTCAACTTTCAACTTTTCTTTGTATCTTTGCACTCACATTTGAGAGAATGTAGTTACGTACTTTGGTATAGACGAAGAAAGAGAATCAGAAACAACAACATAAAGGTATTAGATAACCAATGGAATTAGATGCATTAACCGCCATTTCTCCTATCGATGGACGTTACAGAAGTAAAACTGAAGCATTAGCAGGATATTTTTCCGAGTATGCATTGATACGCTATCGTGTGCGCGTTGAAATCGAGTATTTTATTACCCTTTGCGAGTTGCCCTTGCCTCAGTTGGAGGCAGTGGACCACAACCTCTTTGAGCCTTTGCGCGATATCTATCGCAACTTTACTGAGCAGGATGCCCAGCGCGTTAAGGACATTGAGAAGGTTACCAATCACGACGTCAAGGCCGTGGAGTACTTCATCAAGGAGCAGATTGATGCCCTTAAAGGTTTTCCTGTCGAGGCTAAGGAATTTATTCATTTTGGTCTGACCTCGCAAGATATCAACAATACCAGCGTTCCCTTGAGCATCAAGGAAGCTCTGGAGCAGGTCTACTATCCCATGGTTGAAGAACTCATCGAGCAGCTCAACGACTATGCCGAGCAGTGGAAGAATGTCCCTATGCTCGCTAAGACCCACGGACAGCCTGCCTCGCCAACACGTCTGGGTAAGGAAGTGATGGTCTATGTGTGGCGCTTAGAGGAGCAATTGCGCTCTCTGAAAGATACCCCCATTACCGCTAAGTTCGGTGGCGCAACAGGAAACTACAACGCCCACCATGTAGCCTATCCCCAATACGACTGGCGCGAGTTTGGCAACCAGTTTGTCGCTGAGAAGTTAGGCTTAGAGCGAGAGCAGTGGACCACTCAGATTAGCAACTACGACTGGTTGGCAGCCATCTTCGATGCTATGCGTCGTATTAATACCATCATAATCGACCTCGACCGCGACTTCTGGATGTACATCTCTATGGAGTATTTCAAGCAGAAAATCAAGGCTGGTGAGGTAGGTTCCAGCGCTATGCCTCACAAGGTAAACCCCATCGATTTCGAAAACTCTGAGGGTAATATGGGAATGGCTAATGCTGTGTTGGGATTCCTGGCACAGAAGTTGCCTGTCAGCCGTCTGCAGCGCGACCTTACCGACTCTACCGTACTGCGCAACGTGGGTGTCCCCATGGGTCACGCCCTCATAGCTATCCAGAGCACGCTGAAAGGTCTGCGCAAGCTCATTCTTAACGAGCAGAAGCTGGAGGAAGACTTGGAGAATACGTGGGCAGTAGTGGCTGAAGCCATTCAGACTATCCTGCGTCGTGAAGCCTACCCCAACCCCTATGAGGCACTGAAGGCGCTGACCCGCACCAACCAGAAGATGACGAAAGAAACCATCCACGCCTTTATCCAGGGATTGGACGTTAATGACGAGCTGAAGCGCGAACTGATGGAGATTACCCCATCCAACTATACCGGTATGTAAAACCATATAAAGTGGATTATCATCAAAAAGAAAATAAACAATATTAATAATAGTTTTATAAAAATCCGTATTATCAACACAAACCGCGAGCCGTGAGGCTCCACACATTTAAAAAAACATTACAATTATGGAATTCGAAAACGAGAAGAAAACAGAAGAGCAGTCTGCTGAGCAGCAGAGCCAGAATCATGAGAGTGGTTATCAGGGTTACCGTCCAGGGCGTTCACCACGCCCCCGTATCCAGAAGCCTCGTCCACAGTTTGGACAGCAGGGCGGTTTCAATCAGAGTCAAGAACAGGAAGAGGGCGGATTCCGTCCTGAGGGCTTCGGAGCAGGCTTGATGTCAAGTGCACCCCAGCGCCAACAAGGAGAATACGGTCAGCCACGAGGTGGCTATCGTCCTCGTAACAATTATAACAACGAAGGCGGCTACCAGCAGCGTGGCGGCTATGGCCAGCAGCGCCAGGGTGGCTACCAACAGCGCCCTCAGTACGGTCAGCCTCGCCAAGGCGGCTATGGCCAGCGTCCTCAGTATGGCAACAAACCATATAAGTCTTACGACAATAATGGCGAAGGAGGTCAGGAGGGCGGCTACCAGCAGCGTCCGCAGTACGGCCAGCGTCCACAGTATGGTCAGCGTCCACAGTATGGTCAGCAGCGTCAGGGTGGCTATGGTCAGCAGCGTCAGGGTGGCTATGGTCAGCAGCGTGGTGGTTATGGTCAGCAGCGTGGCGGCTATGGTCAGCAGCGTGGTGGCTATGGTCAGCAGCGTGGTGGTTTCCGTCAACATACTCCAGGCTACGATCCCAATGCCAAGTATTCACTGAAGAAGCGTATTGAATATAAGGAGGAGAACTACGATCCCAATGAGCCTCTCCGTCTGAACAAGTTCCTCGCTAATGCAGGTGTCTGCAGCCGTCGTGAGGCTGACGAGTTCATCACAGCAGGCGTCGTTAAGGTCAATGGCGAGGTTGTTACCGAACTGGGTACCAAGGTACTGCGCACTGACGAGGTGCTGTTCCACGATCAGCCTGTCCGCATGGAGAAGAAGGTCTATGTGCTGCTGAACAAGCCCAAGGACTATGTCACTACCAGCGACGATCCTCAGCAGCGTAAGACCGTTATGGACCTTGTCAAAGGAGCCTGCGAGGAGCGCATCTATCCTGTTGGACGTCTGGACCGCAACACTACTGGTGTCTTACTTCTGACCAACGATGGTGATCTGGCTTCTAAGCTGACCCATCCTAAGTTCCTGAAGAAGAAGATTTACCACGTTCATCTTGACAGAGCCGTTACAGCTCACGATATGCAGCAGATTGCTGAGGGCATCACCCTCGACGATGGCGACATCAAGGCAGATGCCATCGAGTATGCCAGCGATACTGACAAGAAACAGGTAGGCATTGAGATTCACTCAGGTAAGAACCGCATCGTACGCCGCATCTTTGAGAGCCTGGGCTACAAGGTCGTAAAACTTGACCGCGTGCAGTTTGCTGGTCTCACCAAAAAGAATGTTCGCCGTGGTGACTGGCGCTACCTCACTGAGGAAGAGGTCGACCGCCTGCGCATGGGCGCTTACGAATAGTATGAGCCCCCTAAGTTAGGGGGCGACAGGGGTCTGAACAGGCGCAGGCCCCAATATAAGAATAATGGTCTGATTTCGCTTGTTCAGACCCCCAACCCCCTAACTTAGGGGGCATAGATAAAAATGAAAAGAACAAAGATAATTGACGTACTGAAGAGTACCGAATTTGGAAAAGAAGTTTGTGTGAAGGGCTGGGTGCGCACGCACCGTAGTTCGAAGGCTGTCGACTTCATCGCGCTGAACGATGGTTCTACCATCAAGAATGTGCAGATTGTCGTTGACCCTGCCAAGTTTGATGAGCAGCTGTTGAAGGACATCACCACGGGTGCTTGCATCAATGCCGAGGGCACGCTGGTAGAGAGCCAGGGTGCTGGTCAGACCTCAGAGATTCAGGCCACCAAGTTGGAGGTCTATGGTCTCTGCGGCAACGACTACCCCATGCAGAAGAAGGGCCAGTCGTTCGAGGCTATGCGTAAGAATGCCCACATGCGCCTACGTACCAATACGTTTGGTGCCGTGATGCGCATCCGTCACAACATGGCGATGGCCATCCACACTTATTTCCACGAGCATGGCTTCTTCTACTTCCACACCCCGCTGATTACCGCCAGCGACTGTGAGGGAGCAGGCAACATGTTCCAGGTAACTACCAAGAACCTCTACGACCTGAAGAAGGACGAGCAGGGCAAGATTATCTACGATGACGACTTCTTTGGCGAGCAGACCTCGCTGACCGTTTCTGGTCAGCTGGAGGGCGAGCTGGGAGCTACTGCTCTGGGTTCTATATACACCTTTGGACCTACGTTCCGCGCAGAGAACAGCAATACTCCTCGCCACTTGGCCGAATTCTGGATGGTAGAGCCCGAGGTGGCTTTCCTTGACCAAGAAGAACTGATGGACCTCGAGGAGGATTTCATCAAGTACTGCGTGCGCTGGGCACTCGATAACTGTAAGGACGACCTCGCTTTCCTCAACCAGATGATTGACAAGACCCTCATTGCACGTCTGGAAGGCGTACTGAAGGAGACCTTCGTGCGCCTGCCCTATACTGAGGGTATCAACATCCTGCAAGAAGCCATCAAGAACGGCAAGAAGTTTGAGTTCCCCTGCAACTGGGGCGACGACCTTGCCTCAGAGCACGAACGCTACCTCGTTGAGGAGCACTTCAAGAAGCCCGTTATCATGACCGACTATCCGCGCAGCTTCAAGTCGTTCTATATGAAGCAGAATGAAGAGCAGGGAGAGGGTAGTGTAGGCTATAAGGGCGCCGTTGCTCCTGGTCCTACCATGCAGGGTACCGACGTGCTGTTCCCTCAGATTGGTGAGATTATCGGCGGTTCTGTCCGTGAGGAGAGCTACGACAAACTGATGGCAGAGATTAAACGTCGTGATATGGATATGACTCACCTGTGGTGGTACATTGACACCCGCCGTTGGGGTTCATGTCCACATGCAGGTTTCGGACTCGGTTTTGAGCGTCTGATATTGTTCGTCACAGGTATGCAAAACATCCGCGACGTCATACCATTCCCACGCACTCCGAAGTCTGCAGAGTTCTAAAATAGGACGTAGGAATAAATAGTAAGCCCCGACTTTCAACAGGTCGGGGCTTATTCGTGTAGTATGTGGTTTGTTTACCATGTAATATTCATACCCAGATTGACGCTGGCCTTTGAACTGAGAGGAATGAACTCCTTAGACTGCTTGCCGAGAATGTGGTCCATGCCTATAAAGAAGTTGAAGCCCTTGGGATGGATGTTAACCAACCAACCAGCACTGGCTCCAAACGAGCCAACACCTAAGCTCATACCGCCGTCAAGCCATTTGAGCGGTTCCCAGTTAGCGCTCAGACGAGCCTCTGTCCAAGAGTATGCGCCCTGGAAACGGGTGCTGCTCAGCAAACCGATAGACAACTGGCGGTACATGGGCAGCGTGTATTCCGCACCCAGATTCAGCGTGGTACCAATGCCAGTAGTACGACCACCTTTGTCGCCCTGATCCTGCAGATTGGCAAACTCTGCCATCTGGTCAGAGTAGGCCTGTCCCTGGTTCTTGAAAGAATTCGGACTGCTCTTGCTGACCTCTGCATCGTGGAAACCATCGAACAAGAACTGGTCGTTGATGTTGCGAGCCTGCATGTCGTTTGACCAGCTGATGAATCCGAGGTCAAGCAGGGCTGCTGAGAATTGCCAGTCTTCGTTCAGTTTGTAGGTGGCACCCAAGTCGACAGCCAGACCAAAGCCACCGATGCCCGCGCCGTCAACTTTTGCGTCGTTGACATACTGATATGTTCCAGGCTTTTGCTTGTACTCCTTCTCCTTCTGCTTGTAGGTGAAGCCCTTCAGCGAGACGTCAGCTTGGGCATTGGCAGAAATCAGCCATTGGTTGGCATCGTTCAGCTGAGCCTTGACGTTCTCCATCTTCACGTCTGCACGACCAACACCTAACAGAACCTTCAGTTTGGCACCAGCACGCAGTTTCTCCGTCAGCTGTCGAGAGTGGCCAAAGGCAATTTCAGCATACGACAAGGCACCTACATTGATGTCGCCGATATCATAGTTCTTATTGCCTGTGTTCTTGGCAAACTCGAACAACTCATAAGGCAGCGAAGCGCCGAAGCTGGTCTTTGAGTTAATCTCAATCGTGTTGTATCCGCCCCACGCCTTGAAACCAACCGAAAGAATCGTGATGCCAATGTTACCCATAACGCGATTGTTGCCACTGGCAAAGTCTCCCAGCGCTGTGCTTGCATCGATATATGGATTCAGGAACGTCGTCATCGTCTTTTTGCCGTACGGCTGAGGGTTGGTCTTGATGATAGCATCATAGCCGAAGTTACCCTGTGTACGGACGTTGATGTTACCCAATGCAGGGAACGACACGTAGCTTTGGTCATTTCCGTAGGCAGGATTCATCGTATGACGGTACTTGTATCCGTCCGTAAAGTATGCTGAGTTCAGCGATTGCGCTGTTGCTGTAACCACCGAAAGCATTAAGGTGGCAACAAGTATTATTTTCTTTTGTTTCATCTTTCTATAGCTTTTCATGGTTCAACATTAGTTTGCATCATATACAACCTTACCCTTTACCTGCACCTTGATGTCCTTGATATTAATCTTATGATTCTTGTTCAGGGTCTTGCCTTTCTGGGCGGCATCAGAGGGAGCGGTAACCTTCAGACGGTAGTCAACACCATCGAGCTGCTTCAGCGCTTTTCCGCTGGCATCGGTAATATCATACTGTATTTCGCCAGTGCTGGTTCCTGCTGCAACCTTATTCTTAATAGGTGTGACGGTCAGCGCAGTCAATACATTACCGCTCTTGTCTACGGGCGAGATGTTTATCTCAAGATCGGCAGGAATCTGATTTTCTACAGCTGCCGTCAGCGTAATCGTAGAATTATTGGAGAGTTCCAACTTGTCGATGTCCTTGTTCCAGTCGTTCTCCTTGTCTGTGTAGACAATGACAGCCTTTTCGCCCAATGACATAGCAGCATTGAAGTTATAGCTGGGTGTGAGCTCGTACTTCTTGCCCAGTTCGACGGTGGCCTCTTCTTGCTTAGCCTTGGCTTTAGTTGCTGTGAACGATAGCTTCATACCGTCTTGTAGTTTCTGAATCAGTTTCGAGAGGTCTTCGATTTCAATTGCTTTATAGCCATTCAAGTTCTCAGGAGCACGTCTGCACAGGACAACCTTCGTTTCTGCATAGTCGGCACCAGAAGCATTAGGCTTCAGCTCAATAGCATTGGCTCCGTCAATCATGATGCCCTGTGGATAAGTGGTAGAGGATATCTTTGCCTCAATAACACCTCCCAGCGGTAAGTTGCTCTTTAGTGTTAACCATATCAGCGGATTGGCAATGTCGGCAACAACTTCTTTGTCTGTCAGGAAGTTGGGGATGTCGTTGATGGTTGCTGTACCGATGTTATCCAGGTCGATGGCTGGGTCGAAGACACCACGTGCGCTGGTAACGACAATAGCGTCGAACGATGGTGTACCCTTTAGCTCGATGCTGGGCGTAGAGGGCACATGCAGCTGCAGAATCTCAATGTTCAGGGCGATGTCGCTCAACAGAATAACCTCATTCTTATTGGCATCGTAGGTAGCATAGTTCATTTCGTCGTATTTCTTCATATAGATGCCCTTGACCTTAAACGGCAGCTGTATGTTGCTTGCGTTGCTGTTCTGGTTAACATCCAGCGTCAGCGTGTTGTCTGCTGTGTCGAATGTGCCAGCTGTACCAACATATGTCATGTCAAAGTTGCGGGGCAGTTGGATGGTGAGCTTTGCCTGTTTGACAGCTGCGGGCAGTTGGATGTTTAGCTTAAGATCCACTCCATTGTTATAGCCAATACCTACATACTTCAGTTCTTTGACAACGGGGTCAACATCGAACTTATAGCTAATCAGTGAGATGTTACCGCTGCCGTCCAATGTGTGACCAAGTTTGTCCATCGTGGAGACTGTCGTTCCTGCCAATGCTTGTATCTCTGCGGGCAGGTCGATGGTGAATGACTGTTCTCCAGACTCGTCGATGGTCTGCACCAGCGGGTCAATCTTTACGTTAATCGGGTTCACGTCCTCAGGCTGTTTGCCCAACACATAGTCGCCGCTTGCCGTTGTGCTGATAAGATCAGAGTTTCCTAAGTTCAAGATGTCATCCAGTGTAATGTTGATAGAGTTGTTACTTGGTAGTACCAGTTCACCGCTACCAAAGCCCAAGGTATAGTCTACCTTGTCGAAATCGTAGTCTGCATTGGTACAACCCAATAGTAGCAGACTGCCTCCAAGGGCTGTCAGCATGGGAAGTCTGTAATTTCTGAATAGTTTTTTCATTCTTTAGTAATATTAAATTAAGTAATCAGTTAATTTGATAAAAAACACTTGCGTGTTGTTTCTTTTGTCTACAAAAATAGGCAATAATTCTTAATACAACAAATATTCTCCTGATTTTTTTTACCAAAATTGCAATTTATACTCCAATTCTTAAAAAATGTTCCAAATTTCGTAAAAAAAGTTTGGAATATACATGTTTTTTACCTATCTTTGCAAGCAGTAAACAATAATTAACTCATTAAAATAGTAAAATGACTATGAAGAAATTACTGACTTTTTGTGGCTTAGTGCTGCTGTCGCTGGGTGCTTCAGCTCAGATGTTTGAACCTCACGTAGGTATTGGTGTAGGTGTTGGTACGACGGGTATCGCCATTGATGCAGGTATTACTCTCAACGACTACCTCGGTGTGCGTGGTGGTGTTGACATCATGCCAAAGTTCAAGGTGAATAAGGATATCGACTTGAAGACCGAAGATGCCAACAAAAAGGTTTCTCAGTTGACTACCGAGATTAATCAACTGAATGCCAAATTGGAAGCAGCAGGTATGCAAACGGTTGACCTGAACCAGTATCCTGGTGGCAACCTGCCTAACAAGCTTGAGGTACAGGGAAAACTGGATAATACCCTGGGTCACATCCTGATTGATATCCACCCCTTCAAGACCAGCTTCCACCTGACCCTTGGTGCCTACTTTGGCAAGGACGAGATTATCGATGTATATAATAAGGAGTCAGGCTTCCTGAAGCCTATCAATGCCTACAATGAAGCTATCATCAATGCTAATTCTCCCTCTGCTGATCCTGGTGTCAAGCAGGTTGTTAACCAGTACAATCTGAAAATGATTGGTGGTGAACTGGGTGACTACTTCGTAACTCCAAATCCTGCTGAAAATGGCGACGTGAGGGCTTATGCGAAGGTAAAGAGTTTCCGTCCCTATGTGGGTCTGGGCTTTGGCCGTGCTGTTCCTAAGAAGCGTATTGGTTGTCAGTTTGACCTCGGTGTACAGTTCTGGGGCAAGCCAGAAATTTATGTACCCACCTACGACAAGGCTGCTGGTACCTATCAGTACGAGAAGATTGATGGCGACAAGGCTGGCGACGACGCAGGTAAGGTGCTGAAGACCGTCTCTAAGATCAGCGTTTATCCCGTGCTGAACTTCCGCCTCGTAGGCCGTATCTTCTAAGAGATGTTGCGAGAAAATAAACTGAATATGAATGGCTCAAGGATACAATTCCCTGAGCCATTCATAGTTTTACGCAGCTGTCCTCGTCTTGTGTGATATATCAGCCTAATACGAGGCTGTATCACGCTAATACACACTCGGCTCACGCTAATACGCATCTGTATCACGCTAATACGTGCGCGGCTTAGCCTAATATGTTGTCAAACGAGGCTGATTCCGTCGTCAGTGATGGTGATGAGGTGGCGGCGATAGAGGTCGCCTATGGCTTTCTTGTAGACTTTCTTGCTTACACCGAAACGGGCGGCAATGGCTTCTGAGGGGCTCTTGTCGCCCAGTTCGCACTGGCCGTCGTGCTCCTGCAGATAGGCCAGCAGCACCTCTGTGAAGTCGAGACTCAGCTCGTAGCCCGTCTTCTTCTGGTAGCGCTCCACCTTGGCAGTAGCCATCAGTCGGTGCGTCTTCTCGTCCTCCATGACGTAGACGTAGTAGCGCTGTCCGCGCACCATGCGCGTCTTCTGTTCGCGGAAGGGACAGAAGAGGTCTTTCATCAGTCCCCAGTTAAGGAATGCGCCATACTCGTTGGTCCAGGCACACTCCATCCACGCAAATTCACCGACCTTGGCCACGGGGTGTTCGGTGGTGGCTACGATGCGCTCGTCTTGGTCCAGATAGAGGAACACTTCTATTTCTTGTCCGATGACGTAGCCCTTGGGTACGTAGCGGTTGGGCAGCAGGATGTTACCCTCTTCGCCGCCGTCCAGGTAGAGGCCGAAGTCGGTGCGCTTCTTGATTCTAAGGGTGTTGTAATCGCCGAGACGCAAGCCCCCTAAGTTAGGGGGTTGGGGGTCTGAACGCCCGATTTTTGAGCCCCCTAAGTTAGGGGGTTGGGGGTCTGAACGACCCACTTGTTTTTTATCTTTTTCTTCCTTCATATAAATTTATGTATATTCCCTTGTTCAGACCCCTGTCGTCCCCTAACTTAGGGGACAAAAACAAGGCCGTCGCGCATGTGGATGGTGCGGTCGGTGATGGAGGCGAGGCCCTCGTCGTGGGTGACGATGACGAAGGTCTGGCCAAACTGGTCGCGGAGGTCGAAGAAGAGCTGGTGCAACTCTTGCTTGTTCTTGGAGTCGAGAGAGCCTGATGGCTCGTCGGCCAGTATGACGGCGGGGTTGTTGACCAGCGCACGCGCTACGGCGATGCGCTGCTTTTCGCCACCAGAGAGTTCACTGGGCTTGTGACTGGCGCGGTCAGAGAGTCCCATAAACTGCAACAGCTCTTGTGCGCGCTGCTTGGCGGCCTTCTGTGAGGTGCCTGCTATGTAGGCAGGTATCATGATGTTCTCCAGGGCGGTGAACTCAGGCAGCAGCTGGTGGAACTGGAAGACGAAACCGATGTGGCGGTTGCGGAAGTCGGCCAGCTTTTTGTTGGAGAGGGAAGTGACGTCGACGGAATCGACGTGCACGCAGCCGCTGTCGGGACGGTCCAGTGTGCCCATGATTTGCAGAAGGGTGGTCTTGCCCGCTCCGCTGGGCCCCACGATGCTGACGACCTCGCCACGATCTATGTGGAGGTCGATGCCTTTGAGTACTTGTAGTGAGCCGAAGCTCTTGGTGATATTTTCTATTGTAATCATTTGCGGTGGTTGTTAATCCAGCGGGCGAGTACATCATAGATGCTGCTCTCCTCCTGGTGCTGGGCGGCGGTGAAGGTCATTGACTCCTCCTTCTGTGTACCGTATTGGTCGGGGAAGAGAATCATGAGGTTCTTGCCCGAGAAGTGCTGCATGAGTTCGTTGGGCAGCCGCTCGAGAGCCGTCTTGTATGAGATGGTGCCCTTACGGGCGGTGATGACGACGAACATGTGGTCTTCGCGGATTTGTTCTGCCAGACGCGGCAGCTCGTTCCAGTGTGCCATGTAGGTGTACTCAGCGCGTACGCTGGGGTGGTGGTTGTTGATGTACTGGCGGATGAGTTCCATGGACTCGTTGCGTCCGTGGAACTGGATGCGGCAGTCCAGATTGCCCGCCATGCGTGCGAGACGCTCCAGCCAGCGGTGGAAACCAGGCTCGAACTCTGCGCGTGAGGGTACAACAACCTGTATGCGGCGTAGCGTGTTCAGCGGTTGTACAAAGCGCGTCAGCACTATCTGGCGGTTCAGACCGTTATAGAGACTCTGCAGAAATTCGCCCCAGAACTTGGGGTTGACATCCGTATGTACGTGCATGCCCATAATAATTTCTGAGCAGCCAAACTCGCGGAAGGCATGTTTGATGCCGTTGGCGATGTTTGACGACAGACGCACCTGCGTTTGCATCTGCAAGTCGGCAGCTGAAGCCCGCTGTTGCAGTCGCTCCAGCAGTCGCAGACCCGCCTCGCGGTGGCCGCTGGCGTTGTTGTCGTCATACACTACGTTGAGCGCCACGAGGTCGTTGTTGCGCTTGGGGTTACGCATCATGAGTGCCAGTTCCAGCAGTTGTGGAGCAATGTCAGGATACTTTACGCAGAGCAGCACCTTCTCGTCAGCGGACGAACCGCCTACTGCATGCTGTCCGTGGTGAAGGGCGCCGCTGAGCGTCAGTTCCTGTGAAGCCTTTTCCGTCATAAGCGTCGAGATGATGCAGGTGATGAGAATCATGATGACCACGCCGTTCAGCATCTCGTTGTTGACCAGATAGTGCCCTGGCGACACCTCCAGTCGCATACCCACCATCACCATGGCGATGGCGCCCGCAGCGTGGGCGCACGTCAGGCCGAACATCATGTGTCCTTCGGCCTTGGTCAGTCGGAAGAGAATGCTCGATATGTAGGCCGCCAGTGCTTTGCCGAAGGTGCCGAAGAAGACGATGAGCGCTACCACGCCCAACATGTGCCAGCCGTCGAAAAGCGAGCCAACATTGATGAGCATGCCGACACCAATGAGGAAGTAGGGTATGAAGATGGCGTTGCCCGTGAACTCGATGCGGTTCATTAGGGGCGACACGTGGGGTATATACCTATTTAATATGAGGCCAGCCATGAAAGCCCCCACGATGCCCTCCACGCCTATGGCTTCGGACAGTGCTGCAGAGAGGAACATGACGCTAAGCACGTAGATGAACTGCATGATGGCATCCGAGTAGCGGCGCAGAAAGTAGCGCGTCACCTTGGGAATCCCCCAAATGCTGAATGCGCAGAAAGCAGCAAATTTTATGATGAACAACAGCCAGAAGCTGATGCCCACGTCCTTGCTGTAGGATGCCGAGAGCGCAGCAAGCATCATCAGTGCCATGAAGAGCGACAGCATCGAGGCTCCCACGCTGAGCATCACGCTGGGGTGGCGTCCCATGCCGTAGCGCGATATGATAGGGTAGGCAATGAGCGTGTTAGACGCCATGATGCATCCCAGCAGGAACGAGGCCGTCGACGAATAGTCCAGCAGCCACATGGCCATCGCGTAGGTTAGCACCAACGGTACCAGACACGTCAGCAGTCCGAACCACAAGATGCGCTTGGAGTTCTTCTTGACACTCTCCATGTCCATCTCCAAACCAGCCAGAAACATGATGTACAGCAGTCCCACCTTGCCGAAGAGCTCGAACGAGTGGTCGCGCTCCAGTACGTTCAGCCCGTGCTCGCCAATCAGCATGCCCGCCAGCACCATACCGATGATGTGGGGAATGCGCAGCTTACCCATGATAATGGGCGCCAACAAGATGATAAGCAGCACGACAAAGAAAATCAGCGTCGGACTGGTTATAGGGAAATATGACATCATTTTTATAAGCCCCCTAAGTTAGGGGGGTGGGGGTCTGAACGACCGCCGTCCCCTGGGTGATACATTTATTTATATACTCTCTAACTCTATTCAGGACTCCATCCACGTCAGTTTCCACGTCTTTGTTTCTAAATCTTAAAACGTGAATTCGCTGTTCGCAAAGGAATTCTGTCCGCTCTTCATCTTTGAGCCTGACTTGTTCTTCATCATGAATATTTCCATCCAACTCAATACACAGCCTTAGCGAAGGACAATAGAAATCCAGTACATATGGACCATATCCATGTTGTTGCCTGAAACGTAATCCATCGAGCTGCTTACCTTTCAATCTCCTCCACAGCATATTTTCTGTAGGAGTCGTTGTCCGCCGGAGTATCTGTCGATATTCTTTTGTAACAGGATGATTGGAATAATGCATATTTATTTGTTATTGTTTGCAAAAGTACAATTTTTCTTTCAAAAAGATGCCGTTTTTCTATTTTTTTTGTATCTTTGCAGCCAAATTTATCATTAAAGTGATAATTTGGGGGAGGCTGAACAAGCGCAGTTCTCCTGGATAACAATAAACAATGGTCTGGTTCCGCTTGTTCAGACCCCCAGCCCCCTAACTTAGGGGGCCAAATAAGACTTATGAAAGTAGCAATTGTGGGTGCCTCAGGCGCCGTAGGCCAGGAATTCCTGCGCCTCCTTGACGAGAGAAATTTCCCAATGGATGAATTGGTGTTGTTTGGTTCTGAGCGTTCTGCCGGAACGAAGTACACTTTCCGTGGTAAGGAACTGACCGTTAAACTGCTTCAGCATAACGATGACTTCAAGGATATTGACATCGCCTTCACCTCTGCAGGTGCCGGCACGTCGAAGGAGTTCGCAGAGACCATCACTAAGTATGGTGCTGTGATGATTGACAACTCCAGCGCTTTCCGCATGGACGACGATGTCCCCTTGGTAGTGCCCGAGTGCAATGCCGCTGATGCACTGAACCGTCCTCGTGGCATCATCGCCAACCCCAACTGTACCACCATCATGATGGTTGTCGTGCTGCAGCCACTGGAGAACATCTCGCACATCAAGCGCATCCACGTCTCTTCTTATCAGAGTGCATCAGGTGCTGGTGCCGCTGCTATGGCCGAGCTGCAGCAGCAGTACAAGGAGATGGTAGAAGAGGGCGAGGTGAAGACCATCAAGAAGTTCCCTCATCAGCTGGCCTACAATGTGATTCCCCAGATTGACGTCTTCCAGCCCAACGGCTATACCAAGGAGGAGATGAAGATGTATAACGAGACGCAGAAGATTATGCACACCGATGCCAAGTGCTCGGCTATGTGCGTGCGTGTCAGTTCGTTGCGCTCACACTCAGAGAGCGTGTGGATAGAGACCGAGCGCCCCATCAGCGTCGAAGAGGCACAGAAGGCTATCGCTGCAGCTCCTGGCTGTACGTTGGTCGACGACCCCGCTAACCTCGTGTACCCCATGCCGCTGGAGACTGCCGGCAAGGACGACGTCTTCGTTGGTCGCGTGCGCAAAGACCTCTCTGACGAGAACGGCCTGACCTTCTGGCTCAGTGGCGACCAGATTCGCAAGGGTGCTGCCCTCAATGCCGTACAAATCGGTGAGTACCTGATTAAGGTCGGCAACGTAAAGTAATCGCCCAAAATACCTACTTTTAGCGATTGTAGGGTATTGAAAAAATGTGTACTTTTGCAGCGTGTTAGTTGTGCTATGCGCTAATAAAGTACACATTATTAATATATAAAATAAGCTTATGAAGAAATTATCTACTCTTAAAACGATGCTTGCAGCTGCATTGCTGGCTGTAGGTGTTGGTAATGTGTGGGCAGATGAACAGCCTACACCCGTGTATTTCAACGACTTCTCGTCAACCGACGGACTGACAGTTGTTGGTAACGGCATCTTCGAGGACGATGCTGATGCACGCTTCGGCAAGGTGTTCCACAACGACCCTACGCTGACGAAAGCAATTCGTACCAACTATCTGCAACTCCCTGCTGATGTGTTGTCGCACTCCACTGAAACCAAAGAGATGACCATTGGTTTCTGGGTAAACGTAAAAAATGCTGCAGATTATTGGTTCACCCCAATATTTACAGCTTATGGTGCTGCTCCTGCAAATAATGCCAATACATGGCCTATGTTCGTCTGCCAGTCGCGTGGCCTCTTGCAGGTCAACTGTGCAGGTTGGTGTAATTTTACTGCAGCGCAGAATGACAAGGCAGAAAATTATGAGGGCACTTTTTGGCTGGACGATAAGGCTTGGCACTACTATACGGCAACGCTGACTGCTACAAAGGCTGTTGTTTATGTCGATGGAGAAGTTCTGAACTCATGGACTGTCAGTGGAGAAGGCGATGGAAATGTTGTTGCAGGTCTCTTCTCGAATGGTGCCGACCTGAAGTACATCTGTCTTGGTGGCAATCAGGCTTGGGACTGGAACGATTTAGACCCAGCCTACGCTTTCGACGACTTTGCCGTTTACGACAAGGCGCTGACTGCAGAGCAGATTAAGGCGGTGATAGCTGATAAGTTGGCTGTTCCTGCCGATGCAACGTTCGACTTTACGAACGAGAGTCTGCATGCCTTAGGCACAAAGATTACCGATCCTGCTGGCTATATTTATAATGAGGACTATGTAGTTGATAATGTAGAGTTGCAGTTGGTTTCTGGTTCTGCTCCTACACGTTTCTATACAGATGCCAACCGTGGAGCATGCATGACCATGTATAAGGAGTATGCCACCATGACGTTCCGCGCTCCTGAGGGTTATGCTATTCAGAAGATAACGTTTACTGCTGCAGGCAATAGTTCTATCGACTTCGATGCTACCAGTGGAGCTATTGATGGTATGATTTGGACTGGCGATGCTGAGGGCGTGCGCTTCTTGAATAAGGCTACTCCCTATTTGGCCAATGCAATTGTAACACTGGCTGCTAAGGGCGATGCTACTGTCGCTTTGGCTCCTATCAACTATGTAGAATGTGAGAATATCGCTGCTTTCAATGCGTTGGAGAACGGCATCTATGCTAAGGTAATGCTGAACGATGCTGAACTGACTGGTATTTCTGCTGATGGCGAGAGCACCATGTGGATACAGGATGCTTCTGCAGGCTGCTGGATTCAGTATATTTCGCTGATTAAGAAATATCTGCAGGTAAACAATAAGGTCAATGGTTTCTTCTATGTTGTGAAGCGTACAGCCAGTGGTAACCCACAGATGAAGGAGACTGAGGATACTCCTGAGAGCGAATTCACACAGACTCCGATTGGTGAACCTACAATAATTGAAGGTACACTTGCCGAGGTGAACGTTGCTGCCAACTTGAACAAGGTAGTAAAGATTAAGGGGGCTACGTTCAAGGCTACTGCTGCCAACAAAGGCGTGCTGACACAGGGTGAAGCCAGCATCGATGTTGCCAATGGTACAGAGACTGCCAACCAGCAATTGCATAAGGTTGATTTTACTGCCGATGCTGAGATGAATAACGTAACAATTGTGGCCATTCTTACTGCTTCGTCAGCAACCAAGAACCAGTTATTGCCCATCAGTATGGTGGAAGAGGCTTCTGGCATCGAGACCATTCACAATTCACAATTCACAGTTACGAATTCGATATACAACCTGCAGGGTATTCGCCTGAATGGTTTGCAGAAGGGTCTGAATATTGTGAATGGCAAGAAGGTCGTAATAAAGTAAGGAAAACACACAACAATACAAAATAGAAGAGCCACTCTCCATAGCGAGGGTGGCTCTCTTTTTTGTGTGCGTAGCAGGTCAGAATGTATGCCCAGCAGCGATGAGGAACGTGGTACGGCTGGGGTTGTGTAAGCCCGATGGCGTCTCGTCATTTATAGTTGCATGACGGTAGTCGAAAGCCGCACGAACGTGGGTGCAGAGACGGGTGCCTGGAAAGAGGAAGGTGTACTTCAGTTGTGCACCAATGTGGTATTGAGGAGCTGTCAGATACTGGTAGTCCTGATAGAGGAAAGCCGACATCGTGGCTGGCTGAGGCTGTTTGTCGCTGGGCGTGACGAATGTGCCATCGCGGTAGACGTCGCCCGTCCCTTTCTGATAACCGCCATGAAGGGAGATGTTCCACACCCCCTTGCGCAGTATGACATTGCGGACTATCGACGCTGTCCACTCGTTGGTTCTGAGTTGTTGCTGGCGATAGTAGGGATAGAGGTAGGCCGTAATGTCGCGCTGCTGCCAGTGGTAGCCTGCCGTGATGGTCCATGTGGGCAACTCGTGGCGGACGCCGAGGTGCATGGTATAGTCGATATCCAGATTACGCCAACCCTTGTCGCCCGACTCTACGGCATCATAGTATTCGTAGTGGGTGGCACCGTTCTCGTTGACGAGTCCTCGGTAGGTATTGTTGCGGTTCTTCACCTTCTCGTTCTGGTAGCGGATGTCGAGGCCATAGCGTGAGGTGCTGATATCATAGCTGAGTCTCACATGCTCTGTAAAGATGTCGCGGTCGTGGTCGGTATAGGTAATCGTGTACTGCGACTTGCGGCCATAGTAACCTGTATGGTGGCTGAAGGTGAGGGCGTTGAATATGGTAAAGGCACCACGACTGAAAGAAACCTGCAGACCTCCACTATGTCCGTCCTCGAAGAGAGGCATCTCGTTGGTCTTGTCTGTATAGCCCTCGTTGCCAAACTGCTCTATAATGCCCATCATGGCACCATAGTCGATGAGCGACTTATAGACTTTATCGTTCTTGCCATAGGTGGCAAAATCCAGGCTCTCTGTACGACGATGATAGGTGTAGTCGAGGCCTAAATTGATAGTTGACAGGTGGCAGTTGAGAGTTGACATAAGGCCGACAGTGACGTCGAGGTTCATCAACTTGTTCTTGTGGCGCAGGTCCTTGTATTTGGCGTAGTTGGCTGCGGTGTAGTCTGCCTTGAGTCCAAGGGCTAATGCTGGGGAGAGGCTGTAGCTGAAGCCGCCGGTCAGGTGGTAGCTGTCGCAATGTTTGTGCCCCTTGTTGGTCAGCGAGTCTTCCAGGATGTCGAAGGGCAGGCGGTCCTGCAGGAAGACAGAGCCCGTCATGTCGTCGCCCGACAGGTTGTTGTAGCCGATGCTGCCAAAGACCACTGCTCGTGGGCTGATGCGATAGAACGACTCGATAGCTACCTGTAGGGTAGTCAGCGAGGGCGAGCCGCTGAAGCCTGTCAGCGAGCCGCTGGCATGGCTGAGCGAGAGGTCGGCCTCTGCAATGTTGCGACTGTTGTAGAGCGCCAGCGCGGCAGCGTTGCGCTGGGTAAACCAGGGCGAAGACTGCTGGACATAGCGGTAGTCGCGCAAGAGCAGGGAGTCTTGGGCGTTTAGTGTGTTGCTGCGGCACAGCAACATACTGAAAAGGAAGGCGCTGCCGAACAGGCGGGCGGTTATTTTTTTAGTGAGCATAGCTGACGTTGGTGGAAATCGTTGGTGGCGTTGTTGGTGTTCTGATAGATGATGTGGGCGCCGTTGCGGATGCTGGCCTCGGCATCAATGCCGCTGGGGTCGGTGCTGCCGTCAACCCCTAAGGCGTAGCTGTAGACCAAACGGCCGTCGTTCTCCTGCAGTGCCTCAGTGGCCTGCTGGTCGACATTACGGTAGATGGAGTGCCCCTTCTTGTTGGTCATCCAGACATAACCGGCATCGATGTCTGCCGTGAGGCGCTTGACACACTGTGTGGCATAGTCGCTGGAGAAGACCTCGATGGCATCGATGACCCACTCGTTAGGCACCTTGACACAGCGCTTGATGGAATTAGCCCCGCCACCGTCGTACCAGTAGTTGGACGTGTTCTGGGCAAAGGCGGCAGGCGCGGTGTCCTTGGTCTGGAAGAGCACGATGGACGGTGCCGAATTGCTGAGGGGCCACGCGTTGCCCTGTCCGAAGACGACCGCCCGGAGATAGTGGGAGGTGGGGATGACCTCCGAGGGCGTGGGACAGTAGCGCTGGTTGTTGTAGCCGCTCTCCGGATCGAACATGCAGTAGTAGTCCGGATTGGCGTAGTTGACCGACTGGCTGATAGTCAGCGTGTTGTCGATGGCGCCGTGGATGTTGACCACCACCTGCGAATAGGGTGCGATGGTCAGCGTGCTGGGGAAATACCAGATGCCGTTCCACACCGGTGTGAAGCCCTCGCCCTCGTAGGTGAGGTGGCCGTCGGCCGTGTAGTTGTTGTTGGTGGCCTGTGCATTGGCCGGTGCCCCCATGCCGAAGCAGAGGTTGTCGTAGGAGGCAGGCTCTGCGCTGTTGTTATAGAGGATGACGCACTTGTCGTACTGGAACGAGGTCACACCATCGTCAGCCATGCAGCCGCCACAGTAGAGTTCCTTGATGACCAGCCGACTGATGACGGCACGTTTCATGGTGATGGCAACAAGCGTCTGTTGGTTGCTCTGGACGGTAATCTGTCCTGATGCACCATTGTAGCTATAGTATTCGTTGCCTGTTGTGGCGCGCGACTGCGAGGTAGACGCCTCATAGAGACCCGGTACCACGCTGAACGTTGCCGTGCCCTGTTGGTCTGTCTGTTCGACGAAGGTGCTGCCTGTGCTGATGTTGCGCAGTTGGACGCCCAGTCCGGAGAGGTCGTCGTTGAGGCCTGTCAGCGTGATGGTTACCGTACCCGTCGTCACGGAGGGCGCAGCCTGCTCTGAACAGGATATAAATAGCCAAATGCCAAGAGCTATAAGCCAAATGCTGTATTTCTTCATAGTTTGAGTCTGAGTGATAGTCCGTAATAGTAGCTGGGGATGTAGCCACTGGAGAAGAGCGATGTCTCCAAGCCGGTCTGCGACGAGTGTACGGTCTTCATGTTGTTGAAGAAGTTGTTGGCATAGAACGACAGACTGACATGGTCGCCAATCTCCTTCGTTACGCTGAAGTTGGCAGAGTAGTAGGCACTGATACGGTTGGCATCCATCGTGTAGGGCGTATTGCTCTTGACCACGAGGTTGCAGAGGTCGTTGTACAGTGTGGCGTCGTTGTCCTTAGCCCACAGGAACTTCTCAGCAAAGGGAATACGCTCGCTGGGGTTGTCCCATGTGGAGTAGTACTCCGGATAGATGGCGATGAACTTGTTCTCTGTGTCACTATTGAAAGGAGTTCCCATATAGTCTGCCTGACTCTCAAGGGCAATGCCGCGCACGGCACCATCCAGTTCGCTGAGGGCTTTGCGGTAGCTGTAGAGCGAGGCCTCCAGGCGCAGCGATACGATGAGTCGAATCTTGGGGATGTGCGTGCTGATGGTGGTGTTGAGGTTGAGCGCCTTCGATATCGCCCCGTTAGACACCGACGTCATGGCAGCCCCCGCACTGTTGGTGCCCCGATACCAGCCGATATACTGGTAAGGCTCGCCCGTTCCCGTCATCTTGGTGTTGCTGTTGTTCATGCTGGCAAAGAGCGTCTCATCAGCACTTTTGTAATAGTAGTAGTTGCCATCGAAGCGCACAGTGGTGTTCAGTGCCTTGATTTGCTTGAAGTCGATGATCCACTCCAGTCCGTAGCGGTCCAGCGGTGAGGCATTGACATAGCGCGTATTGGTCTGGTAGAAGCGTCGCGTATTGTAGAGCCTGTTGCCGCTGGCATCCTGGTCGAGACGCTGGGCAGGCAGGGTGCCCGTAGCGTCGCTGACGGTGACGATACCCTGGCGGTCGATGCTGTAGAGGCGGTCGGCAGAGGGGATGGCCACCGTCTCCAGTGCAGCCACCGGCGTGTAGTTGTAGCTGAACGGTGTATAGACGGTGCTGGCCATGTAGGAGTTGTGCGTGCGGTGGTGGAAGGCAGACAGCGACACGCGGGTACCTTTTATATTAAAGATGACGCCGATGTCCGTCTGATTGGTATACTGCCAGCGCAGGTCGGGGTTGTACACCGCCTTTGACGGTCGGCAGTACCAGGCGCTGACCGTCGTGTTGTCGGCCGTAGACTGCGAACGGAACACCTCCGTATCGTAGTAGGACGGCGTGGGGTAGAGAATCTGGAAGGAGGGCAGCTTGACACTCTTGCCCCATCCCACATGCAGTTCCAGGTCGGAGATGAGCTGTCGGCGGCGGTTCTGCCAGAAGACGTAGCGGCCGTTGAAGCGTGGCGACAGCGAGTTGACGGTGCCATAGTCAGAGCCGTTAATCATGGTGATGTCGTTACGCAGACCTGCCGTCAGTTCCATGCGGGCATGGCGCCCCGTCTTGACCGTCACCTTCTCCTCCGCATAGAGCGCCAGGTTGTGCAGCGTGGGAAGCTCGTCGTGGCGGAACTCACGCCAGCTGGGAGCATAGCGCATATCGTCATAGTAGGTGCCGCGGCCATTGTTGCGACTGCCCGTGTACTCAGCGCCCACCATCATACGACTCATCAATCCGCCGAAGCGGTGTGTCCAGTCGCCCTTCAGACGTAGCGACCAGTTCATGGGCCTCGACTCCTGATGTTGCTTGACGTTCCAATAGCCTGTAGGACCCAGAATGACGGGTGCCTGAGGGTTGGCGTCGTAGGGCGTGGCTATGAAGTAGCCTTCGTTCGTGGCATGGATATAGGCCAGCGTCGTAGCGCTGCTGGCGTGCGTGCTACTCTCTGTACTGCGGTCTGAGGTGGAGAACGAACCACGTAGCGACAAGTTGGTAATCCACTTCTTGTTGAGCAGCCAGTTCAGTTCGAAGTTGGCGCGTAGACTATTGTCACGTACCTTGCTATAGTCGTCGAGCTCGTTGTCTGGGTCGGCCTCCGTATGATAGCCGCCAATGTTACCTGTCACCCCAAGATTCAACGTCAGGGGTGTCGTCTCGCGCATAAAAATGTTCATGTAGTGCAGAGAGAGAATATTGCGCTGGTAGGCGGTATAGGGTGAGGCGATGTCGCTGAACGAGCGCGCATGCTCGATGGAGGCGTTGAGGACACCCTTGTTGCGCCCTAAGTCGAAGCCCTTGTTCAGAGCTATCTGCCGGGTGTGCTGATTGATTTTCCCCTCGACGATGAAGGGCGACTTACCCTTGCGGGTGTTGACCTTGACGACACCATTGGAGATGTCGCCATATTCTACTGAAGGAATGCCTGTGACAATCTCCACTGACTCAATATTCGAACTGCTGATGCTACGTGTTGATGCACCTGCTGTCTCTCCCACGGCGGCATTGTTGTCCAGACGGATGCCGTCAACCTCGATAGCCGTGCCAAACGATGCATTGCCGCCTTCCTGTGTGCCGCTGCGTAGCGCCATGCGCGTATCGTTCATCAGTGTGGAGTTGACGGTCTTGCCGCCAGGCAGTAGTGTTGACAGATCGCTGACGCTTATAATCTGTTGGTTGTCCAGGGCTGTGCGGTCAATGGTATAGCTGGTTGTTGACTCGTTATGCTTACGCTGGGCTGTCACGGTGACCTCATCGAGTTTCAGCGTCTCCTGTTTCAGTGTGATACGCATTCGAGGAATGTCCTTGGTGATGTCGAGTGTGAATTGGCGGGTTGCATAGCCTAAGCATTGGATGGTTAGTGTGGCTTTGCCTATGGGTACGTTCTTCATACTGAATGCCCCATTGTCGTCAGTAACCGCCCAATACCCATTCTCTTTCATCAATATGGTGGCGAAAGCAATAGGCTTGCGACTCTCGTCGTCAATGACGAATCCAGCAACGGTAACTTGCTGAGCCAGAGCGCTGAGATGGAGGAATAGTGCCAGGAATATGATGACAAGGAATCTTCTATTCATACATGAT
Organism: uncultured Bacteroidales bacterium; assembly: GCA_902798425.1. Classification (GTDB taxonomy): domain Bacteria; phylum Bacteroidota; class Bacteroidia; order Bacteroidales; family Bacteroidaceae; genus Prevotella. The sequence goes on along the minus strand of CADBWR010000016.1, from coordinate 8,610 downwards.
ATATAATAGTGGTTGCAAAAGTACGAACTTTCCCGCAATTTCGCAATACTCACAAGTAGGTATCTTTGTAAAAAAATCATAATTCTTGCATTTAATTGGTTTGTATTTAGTATCTTTGTCGCCAAATTGACGTAAAAATGAAGAAGACAACTTTTATATCATTATTGTTATGGGTAGTGGCAACAGTCCTTGCACAGCCACTGCCCCAAGACCCTACCATCCGCACGGGAAAACTGAAGAATGGCATGACGTATTATCTGCGTCATAATGCAAAAGAGGCAGGTCTGGCAGACTTCTATATCGCCCAAAAGGTGGGCTCTATACAAGAGGAACCGCGCCAGCGCGGACTGGCTCACTTCCTGGAGCACATGGCATTCAATGGCACTAAGCACTTCCCTGGCAAGGGTAAGCAACTGGGAATCGTTCCCTGGTGCGAGACCATTGGTGTGAAGTTTGGTGCCAACCTCAATGCCTATACCAGCGTCGAACAGACAGTGTATAACATCTCTGCTGTACCCTTGAAGCGTGAGGGCATTGCCGACTCATGTCTGCTGATACTCCATGACTGGAGCCACTATCTGTTGCTGGAGGACAAGGAGATAGACAAAGAGCGTGGCGTCATTCAGGAAGAGTGGCGTACCCGTCGTGCTGGCCGTGCCGTACAACGACTGATGGAGCAAGCTATGCCCAAGGTGTATAAGGGCACCAAGTATGAAGATTGCATGCCTATTGGTTCAATGGACATTGTCAACAATTTCCCCTACAAAGACTTGCGCGACTACTACCATAAGTGGTATCGCCCTGACCTGCAGGCTATCATTGTGGTGGGCGACATCGATGTCGACAAGATGGAGAAGAAGATAAAGAAACTCTTCTCCAAGATTCCCGCCCCGAAGAATGCTGCCAAGCGCGAGTACTATCCTGTCAGCGACAATGAGAAGATGATTGTCGACATCGAGAAGGACAAGGAACAGCCTATCGTGTTGTTTCACCTGTATCAGAAACGCGATGCGACACCCGATGCAGAGAAGGACGACGAGACATACCTGCGTGGCGACTATATCGATAACTTGATAGGTACGATGATTAACGACCGCTTGGCAGAACTTCGCCAGCAGGCAAATCCTCCTTATCAGAGTGCTACAGGGCGTGCGTCTACATTCTTCTTGAGTCGTATGAAGGAGTCGTTCTCCCTGTCTGTCAGCTGTCGTGAGGACAACATCCTTGGTGGCCTGATAGCCGCAATTGGTGTGACTGAACAGGCTCGCCAACATGGTTTTACGCAGGCAGAACTGGACCGTGCCAAGAGTCTGAAGCTGAACCACGACGAGCGTAAGTTCCGTGAACGTGATGACCGTCGTAACTCGAAATATGTTTCTGCATGCATACAACACTTCCTCAACAGCGAGCCACTACTGTCTATGGAACAGCAGGTGGAACTGACGCGCCGCTTCGACCGCGAGGTGACACTGGAAGAAGTCAACAAAGCTGTGCGTGAGTTGATATCTGACCAGAACCAGGTGGCTATCATGTATGCTCCTGATAAGGAGAAACTGGTGCTGCCCACCGAACTGCAGATAGAGAATGTCATCACGGCAACCCAGCAGTTGTCGTATGCTCCTTATGTGGAGGCTCAGGTTCCAGAGCACTTGATGGCTCATTTGCCAAAGCCTGGAAGTATTGTCAGCGAGAAGGCCTTTAAGCACGGCTTTACAGAGTGGACACTGTCGAATGGCATGAAGGTCTATGTCAAGAAAACCGATTTCGCAGCCGATGCTGTCTCTATGCGCATGCAGGCTGATGGTGGTACGTCAGTCTTTGGTAATGAGGACATTCCCAATTTTTCTCTCATCAACAGCGCTATTACCGATGCGGGTGTGGCCCAGTTTGATGCCATGATGCTGCGCCGTATGCTGACGGGCAAGTCAGTACGCGTACAGCCCGTCGTTAGCTCGCGTAATCAGATTATCACTGGCGGTGTGTCGTTGAAGGACATGCCTACGATGTTTGAGTTGGCACATCTCTACTTCACGCAACCGCGTCGAGACACCGTGGCCTTTGCCGGTCTCATCAACCGCAGCCATGCCTTCCTGACCAACCGCAACGCATCGCCCAAAGTGGACTATAACGACTCCATCCGCGCCATCCTCTATGGCCACCATCCACGACTGGAACCCGTCACACAGGCTACGCTGGAGAAGGTCGACTACGACCGCATCCTGCAGATGTATCGCCACCTGTACAGCGATGCCTCTAACTTCAAGACGGTTATCATTGGTAAATATGACGAGCAGCAGCTGCGCCAACTGGTGTGTCAGTATCTGGCCACGTTGCCATCGACCTATCAGCACGAGCAGATGAACTGGAAGAATGTTCCGCAGCTTGTAGAGGGTTCCAAGGTAAGTGTTTTCCGCAAGAAGATGACGACACCGTTGGCTAATGTTGGCATCTACTATAGTGCCGATGTACCCTTCACCCCGCAGAGCGACCTGGAATTGGACTTCCTGAAGCGCTGCCTCTCTGTTGCCTATACAGACTCTGTTCGCGAGGAGAAGGGTGGAACGTATGGTGTCAGCGTAGACTTTGGATTGGAGAAGGATGACAAACCCAATGCCTTCCTGCGCATCTCCTACAATGCCGACCCACAGCGTTACGAGGAACTGAATCCTATTATCTACCAGCAGTTGGCTAACATTGCCAAGTATGGTCCTGTGGCCAGCAGTATGGACAAGGTGAAGAAATATCTTGTCAAGCAATACCAGCAGGCTGCCATCACCAACGACTATTGGAGCTACGTCATCTGGCACGAGTTAGATGACGATGCAGACTTCGACAAGGACTACTGCAAGATGGTAGAGGAGATGACTGCCGAACAAGTGCAGCGCATGGCCCAGCGCCTGTTGGATGCTAAGCGTTGCATAGAGGTAACGATGTTATCGGAATAATCTATCTATCTAACTAAACAAATAACTATTATGAAGAAACTTGTTTTCGTATTGGTGGCTGTTGCTGCCCTGTGTGCCTGCCAAAAGAGTAGCGCACCTGTTGACTTTAACTATCGTGGCCTGGCCTTTACGCTACCAGTCAGCCAGTTTGTAGATTCTATGGTGGCTAGGGGCTTTGCTGTTGACTCTGCTGCGTCAGACAGCGGCAACAATGTCGTGTTGGCATCGCCTGCTGAGCACTATCGTGTGCTGGCGGCTTTCAAGGGTGACCAACTGATGGTTATCCAAGAGACCTACAACCTGTCGACTAACGACAGCACTCGTCAGATGTGGCAGGAGATTCGCGACGGTTTGGAGAAGGAACTGGGGGCTTGGCCCGATTGCCCTGTTCTCAAGGACGATCACAAACAGGCAAACTTTGATGCTGGCGAAGGTCTTATCTCTGTTCTTCTGGAGAATACCTATACGCCAACACTTACCGTTCGTTATACAAAGAAAACCGAGTAGACATAAAGAATAAAAGCGACCATTTCTGGTCGCTTTTATTCTTTTACCGCGTTTTTCTTGGTTGTTGGTGCGCCTGACAGGACTCGAACCTGCACGTCGCGAGACACTAGATCCTAAGTCTAGCGCGTCTACCAATTCCGCCACAGGCGCGAATCGACGAAGTCAATTCCCTTTTGGGGATTGCTGATGTCGATTTTGCGGCTGCAAAGGTAATGCTTTTTAGTGAAACCGCCAAATTATTTGACTAAAAGTTGTCGAGCAGTTTCAATGATGTCGTCACGGTAGCTGCCAATGGTGATGTCGTTGACGAGGCCAACTTTTACGTCAGGGTCTATGCCAAATTCTGTCTGCTGTTTGTTTTGGTCGTACATCGGACAGGCTGAGTAGCGGACGCTCCAACCATTGGGCAGACTGTTGCTCATAGGCATGCCGCTGCCACCACCTGTATGGTCGCCAATAATGGTAACGTTAGGAAGACAGCGCATCCATACTGCAAAAGCATTGGCAGCACTATAAACGCTTCTGTTGGTCAGCACACACACTTTCTTGTGCCAGCGGACGTTCCTCGATGGCTCCAGATAGATCTCCTTCATCTCTGAGAAGTCGTTATGGTCCTTTCCCGTCTTGTGCTGCATATAACCTACCAGCGTCTTTTCCTGTACAAAACGTCCTGCAAAGCGTTCTGCTGTGGTTAGGTTACCACCACCATTGCCTCGAATGTCAATGATGAGGCCACGGCAGAGTAGCAGGTAGGACAGTGCCTCGTCCAGATTGCCCTCGCCGATGCCTGTCTCGAAGGAGGCACAGCGGATGTAGCCGATGTTGTCATCAAGTACCCGGTAACGCAATCCGCTGGCAATTTTATAGTCTGTACCTAAGTAGCTGCGTATCAGACTGTCGCTGTAGTTGTAAGGATAGTTCTCCTGCCACTTCCAGTAGCGTCCGTAGTCCATCGAACTGGACAGGTTGACGTGTCCGTCACGCAGCTCGCCCAACATGTCACACAACACTTCGAAGAGTTGTACCGTACTCATGTTGTCGTTGATGCGTACCTTATATTTCGCATAGACGTCGTTCCAGTCCAGACCGTATTCCTTCTGTTTGTAGTCAAAGAAGCAGTAGTGCTCGTCGAGTATCGTCCAGAGTGCCTCGAAATTGCCTGTGGGCGAATCGTTACGCTCTTCGATGTCAACGCAGGATACGATGAGCCAAGAGCTCAATGCTAAAAGCCAATAGCTAATCTGTTTCATAGTGCATGAGGAGTGATGCTGAAACGTTTAGTGATACCAATCAGGAAACGGTGGGTCCAGACGTGTTGGCGCAGGTTGTTGACCTTCATCTGCTGAATATTGCCTAAATAGCCGATGCGTAGGGTGAGCTTGCCCGTGATGGCAGCATCGAGTGTCAGCAGGTTGCGCCATTCTGGTGCTGTTACGAAGGTGGTGGCAACAGCGTTATGGTCGTAGTCGCCACGATTGAATATCTCGTAATAAGACTGTCCGTAGTTGGGCGAGAAGCAGACTCCCGCCAAGGGCAATGCCAACTCGTAGCGAGCGACAAAGGTTTTGTTGAACAGCTGGAAGCGATAGCTGGCAATACCCGTCGGCATAAGGTTTAGATGGGCGCGAGCCTGGGCAGGATTGTTGCCGTTGGAGGTGTTGTAGATGAATCCCAGCGAGGCATTCACCAGTCCGCCAGCCTGCAACGATAAGGCTCCGTCAAGCAGCTGCCAACGGTATAGCTTGCCCCAATAGAAGTTGTAGGCACCCTCCAACTCCTGTTGCGTGTTGCGACTCTTACACAAGGAGAGGTTGCCCTCGTGCTCCATCAGTGTCGACCATCGACAGCTCTCTTTCTGTCGTTCAACAGTTGACAGGAAGCTGATGCCCGCGCCTTTAAAGTGTTCGTCAGATAGGTAGGTGTCAAGGATGTTGGTGCCTCCAATGCCTACCATCGTGCTACGCGTAATAACCTTTGGATGCGGAACTGCTTGTTCTTGGCTATTAGCAGGAATAGCCAACAGCCAACAGCAAATTGCCAATAGCCAAATATGGTTAACTCTCTTCATCATCAAACAGTCGCAGCTGTCCTGTCATCTCGTCAAACACCTGCTGCTGGCTCTTACCAGAGTCTGGGTCGAGGTTCTCTTCCTCTTCTTCTTTCTCGCTGTCTTCCTCTTCGCTGGGAGGCTCAGGGAAACGCAAGGGCTCCAACTCTTCAATAGATGCTATCTGCCATGTGGTGAGACGCTTACCCTTAGCCTTAAAGCCTTTGACGGCAATGAACTGCTCAACATCTATCTCTTCGCTGCCACGGAAGGCGTCGTTGCCGCCATAGGTTACCTGCAGACGTGGATAGACGGTGTCTGTCAGCAGCAACTGCTGTGAGTTGGTGTTCTCTCCAATATAGTTCTGCTTGCGCTTGGTAGCTTCCATGAGGAAGCGCTTCACATACGGATAACCCTGATTGTCTGCATCATAGAGCACGCAGCTCCACACCTTCTCCGCCTCGTATTTCTCTATGCGCTGGATGTTGTCCTCGAAGTGCACGTTGGGATCGAAGCCAGACAGGTAGTAGTCTCCATTCTGCAAGATGACGAGGATGCTGTCGCCATCGAAGAACTCGCCCAGCAGCCGTCCGTGCTCGTCGTAGTTCAGACGGTTCACGTCTGGGTCGTACCATACCTTGCGGCCACCCAGCGTGGAGTGTCCGTGACTCTTCAGTCCGATGCGGTGTACCTGATACTTCGTCAGCAGGTTTCCCTTGGCGGCACGTCCCTTGATGAGCACCTCCGAGAAGTCCTTGTCGAAGAATATCTTCTTCAGCTTGGGTGCAGGGTCGAGGGTGACCTTGATAACCTCTGCCTCGCCATTGGGGTTGGCGGTGAAGTAGACCACTCGCGAGCCTTCTGTTCCTGCTGTCAGGTCGTATTCGCGGTCGCGAGTGATGGCCGGTACGTTGAAGCGCTTGATATAGTAGTAGCCCTTGCGACCATCGCGGTAGACGGCATTGTAGATGGTGCGCTGGTCGTTCTTCTTGAACACGTTAATCCAAATGATGTTCTTGCCAACAAACAACTTGTCGGCCACACGGACCACCTTGAACTTACCATCCTTATAGAAGATGATGATGTCATCGATGTCCGAGCAGTTGCAGACGAACTCGTCCTTTTTCAGACCTGTACCGATGAAGCCGTCCTGGCGGTTGATGTACAACTTCTGGTTGGCCTCGACAACCTTGGTGGCTTCGATGGTGTCGAAGTTGCGAATCTCCGTCAGTCGCGGATGGTCCTTGCCGTACTTGTCTTTCAAGAACTGGAACCACTGTGCCGTCACCTCTACGAGGTTGGCCAGGTCGCGGTCTATCTCGTCAATCTCTGCCTTGATGCGGGCCATCAACTCGTCGGCCTTGTCCTTGTTGAATTTCAGGATGCGCTGCATCTTGATTTCCAGCAATTTCAGAATGTCGTCCTTTGTGACCTCACGCACCATCTGCGGATAGAAGGGTGTCAGTCGCTCGTCGATATATTCGCAGACGCTGTCAATGTCGGGTGCCTGCTCGAACTTCTTATCCTTATAGATGCGTTCCTCAATGAATATCTTCTCTAACGAACAGAAGTGCAACTGTTCCAGCAACTCGCCCTTGCGAATCTCCAACTCCTGACGTATCAGGTCCTTGGTGCGGTCTGTCGAGTGGCGCAGCACGTCGCTCACCGTCAGGAACTGTGGCTTGTTGTCCTCGATGACGCAGCAGTTGGGCGATATGTTGATTTCGCAGTCTGAGAAGGCATACAGGGCGTCGAGCGTCTTGTCACTGCTGACGCCAGGTGCCAGCTGTACCTGTATCTCCACCTTGGCGGCTGTGAGGTCCTCCACATGGCGGGCCTTGATCTTGCCTTTGTCGATGGCTTTCAGGATGGTGTCGATGAGCGTTTCCGTGGTTTTTGAGAAGGGTATCTCGCGGATGACCAGCGTCTTGGGGTCCAGTTTCTCAATCTTGGCACGCACCTTCAGCACACCGCCACGCTGTCCGTCGTTGTATTTCGAGACGTCGATGCTACCACCAGTGGGGAAGTCGGGGTAGAGGTGGAACTCCTCGCCGTGCAGGTAGCTGATGGCAGCGTCGCAGATGTCTACAAAGTTGTGGGGCAGAATCTTCGACGACAGTCCTACGGCAATACCCTCGGCGCCTTGTGCCAGCAGCAATGGGAACTTCACGGGTAGGGTGATGGGCTCCTTGTTACGACCGTCGTATGACATCTGCCATTCGGTGGTCTTGGGATTGAAGACGGTGTCCAAGGCAAACTTGCTGAGGCGGGCCTCGATATAACGGGGCGCTGCGGCGCGGTTGCCCGTCAGGATGTTACCCCAGTTGCCCTGTGTGTCGATGAGCAGGTCCTTCTGACCCATCTGCACCAGAGCGTCACCGATAGAGGCGTCGCCGTGAGGGTGGAACTGCATGGTGTGACCCACAATGTTTGCCACCTTATTATATCTGCCGTCGTCCATGCGCTTCATGGAGTGCAGAATGCGGCGCTGTACGGGTTTCAGACCATCTTCGATATGTGGCACGGCACGCTCCAGAATAACATAGGAGGCGTAGTCCAGGAACCAACTTTGGTACATGCCGCTCAAATGGTGTACGGCAGCAGCGTCAAAGCGGTTGACGGGCTTGTAGTCGGAGTGTCCGGCACCCTCTGCTTGCTCTTCCTGCTGTTCTGGAGCGTCCTGCTCCAGGATTTCACTGTCTTCTCTTATTTCGTCATCCATAAAAATGCAGTAGATTTTGATTTTCCTGCAAAATTATAAAAAAACAGCGAGAATGCCAAATTTTATGCTAAGAAATCATTTTTTTGATGCGCCGATAGAACATGCAGCCGATAGCCAGGAGTATCACTAAAGCGGTGATAACGAACGCCCAGACGTTGGTGACTCGCGAGGTAATCGTCACATCGTAGGGGTGGGGGATGAGTCGTTCACCTGAGAACCTATAGCGAACTACGTTGCCTTCTACCACGCCTTTGCCTGCATCTATCACCTTGCCAGGCATCACATAGTCTAGCATGGGTTTCATCGTGACAAGATTTTCATAATTCTCGTACTTTATTTCAAGCAGGCGTTCCCATCTGGTGCTGTCGCTAAACAGCGGGGTATAGGCA
>CADBWR010000015.1 GCA_902798425.1 uncultured Bacteroidales bacterium | reverse complement strand
TAAATTCCTTTTGCAAAAGTAGGGAAAACAATGGATACTACCAAATTTTTGGCGTGTTTTTGGCGTGATAATTTGTAATTAGTATGATTGCGTCTTCTTTGTTCGAACTACAGCGCGTCTTGTAACGCACTGATATTAAACTACATAGAAAATTCTCGAATTTAATAGAATTAAATGGGTTTTGCGCGAAGTAGGGCAGTAATCCCGACTGAAGCAAAGGAGTTGAAACCAAATGGTTCCAACTCCTTTCTTTTTTCATCAATTATCTCGCTGATTGTATAGTCACACTCTGCATCTTCAGGTTAGAGAACTTTCGATAAAGTCAATCCCAAGAATAAATTTGAGAATTTTGTTTGGAACTTTTGAGAATTTTGTTTGGAACTTTTGAGAATTTTGCATATCTTTGCAGCAGAAAATCAAATAGTTATGTTTAGAAGAGTACAAATCAACGAATTAAAACAGAGGATTTTAGAACCTCGAAACAAAATTCAGGTCATCTCTGGCCCTCGCCAGGTTGGTAAGTCAACTATGGTGAAGCAAGCACTACAGGACATCACCGTTCCGAATATGCTTGTCAGTGCAGACAATATTGACCATACCAACACAACTTGGATTGGCGAGATGTGGGCTACGGCCAGAGCACGTATGAAAGCAGCTAAGAACGAAGAATATCTGTTGATTATTGATGAGGTTCATAAGTTGGATAATTGGAGCGAGGCGGTTAAGAAAGAATGGGATGACGATACATTCAACGACTTAAATTTGAAAGTCGTTATCCTCGGTTCCTCTAGGTTGCTTTTGAAAGATGGGCTAACGGAATCACTGGCGGGAAGATATGAGCTGATTAGAATGCCGCATTGGAGTTATAGTGAGATGCATGAAGCTTTCGGGATGGATATAGACCAGTATATCTATTTTGGTGGTTATCCAGGCGGCGCCATGTATATCACTGATGAACGTCGATGGCGTAAATATATAAAGGACAGCATCGTTGCTCCTGCTATCGAAAGGGATGTGCTGCAGACAAAAACTGTCTATAAGCCTGCATTGATGAAACAACTATTTGAACTTGGTTGCGCCTATTCGAGCGAAGAACTGTCTCTGAACAAGATGATAGGGCAATTGCAGGACGCCGGTAATGTGACGACGTTGGCAGGTTATCTTACTACGCTGGACGAATCAAGATTGCTATGCGGTTTGATGAAGTATGCGTCTGACAATGCCCGTAAATACAACTCAATTCCCAAATTGATGGTTTATAATACCGCACTTTTTTCAGTTCAAAGTGGATTGAACTTTAACAAGGCTTTTACTACGCCAAAACTATGGGGACGGTGGGTAGAGAGTGCCGTTGGCGCCTATCTCCTCAACCAGGCTGATGAATACGATTACAAACTGTATTATTGGCGCGAAAGAGAAGATGAGGTCGATTTCATCATCGATTTCAACAGGCAGTGTATTGCCATAGAGGTTAAGAGTGGCAAGAGGACTAACAACGAAGGACTTGGTGTGTTTCGCGACAAATTTCATCCAGTCCAGTCTTTTGTCGTTGGTTCTGGAGGAGTCCCTTTGGATGAGTTTCTTACATGGAATATCGGTGAGCTGATTGAATAAGTCTCTCATAACGGAGACCCCTTACCATATATTATAAATAAAGCGAGGGCTGAATTTCTTCAGCCCGCAAGTTTAATAATCAGAATGGATCAGAGAACCGTTCCGTGGTCTATGCGTTTTCAATCAAAATCTGTCCCCATGATTGTGTTCTACACAAAGGTGGTAAAAACGTGTTGAAGACTGACAGACTGACAAAACCCCTATCTGCAAAGGGCTTGCAGTCTGTTGACAGTCTGTTTAGAGACTGACAAGACTGACAGCCCTCTCTGTAAAATTCTCTAGAGAATTTTCCGTTTCTATAGCTAATATGCGCAAAAATACAGCTATTATTGGGGATGAATACTGTCAGTCTCCTGTCAGTCTTGACACTCTCCAAAAAGACTGCAAACGCCCTGTACATCGGCGTTTTGTCAGTCTGTCAGTCTCTATCACAAAAATTTGGAGGCCTCGAGTGCACAGAAGGGTCTCTAAGATGTGCACTCTAAAAATTCACTCCCATACGTATAAATCTACGTCATCTCTTTTGTCTTTTCACTTTTTATTTGTATCTTTGCCGACGGTTAGTAACGGAATGACGATTCCTGCTCATCATTATGTTTTGTGGACATCTTGGACTTATAGTCCTTGTTCCGGACTCATTGAATAACCGCCAAAATATTCAAACACAGGAACATGCGACGATTAGGTTCATGCCCGTTAGGGCGTGGACTGTTCGTGCTTGTTTAGTGTTGCGGTTTACTTGGCGGTTGACCTAATGAGTGAATAAGCATTAGAGCAGACCCGCCTTTTTTATTACACCTTGTTATATAAGAAAAATGGTGAATGTTGGACAAAACATCAAGGAAGAATTGCTACGTCAGGAGCGGACTGTCAGTTGGATGGCCCGTAAATTGAATTGTAATCGTGCTGCCGTCTATCGTATCTTCGCCAAAAACAGTATTGACACCCAACTATTGGCTCATATTTCGCAAATATTAAATCACAATTTCTTTCTAGAATTAGCTAATGATTTTGATAGTCAGCAGTCAGAATAATTCCAACCTGTTCCATTTTTGATACACTTATGTATTGTTTTAGATACGTAACAAAGGTGAATGTTTGTGTAAAAACATTTACCTTTGCAAGTACCAATTATTTTACAAACCCTAAAATAACATTTATTATGAAAAAAATGATTTTATTGGCCTGTGTGGCTTTTTCAATGGCATCGTGTGTAACAACTGTTAAGACTGCTAGAGTTGCTGATACTAAAGGGCAACTGCTTAATGCAACTGTAGCTGACTTAGAAGTATCTCCAACTCGTGTTACATATTCGTTAGAGCCATCTAGAGAAATTCAGCGTGCAGGATTGAGCAATGTAAAACAGGCAGCTATTCAGGAGTGTCTTCTGAAAAATGGAAATGCCGATGTACTAGTTGATGCAGAGTATACGATCGAACAACAGAACAACTGGATTTTCGGAAAGAAAATCAACAAGATTACTGTAAGTGGACATCCTGCAAAATTCAAGAACTACCATGGATTGAATGATTCTGTATGGTGCAATCCCGCATTCCGCGCTGGATATGGTAATGCTATAGGACGTCCATCCAGTGGAGGATTGTTTAAGAAATAAAAATCAATTTAAATCCTCGTGCGATGAAGAAATATGTATATCTTATAGCACTTTCATCAGTTGTGATGTTGTCGTCATGCGTCACTACAGTGAAGACAGCTCGCTCTGCTGAAACAAGTGCCTCTATCAGGAATGCCACTGTGGCAGATCTGCAGGTGACCGAAAAGCGCATCACCTATACAACGACTCCTTCTAAGGAGATTCAACGTGCAGGACTTTCTAATGTAAAACAAGCAGCTATTCAAGAAGCACTGACAGCAAATGGTAATGCCGATGTAATGGTAGAACCAGAGTTTGTCATAAGTATGAAGAATAAGTTTTTGTTTGGCAAGGAAGTTAGCTCTATAACTGTGACAGGACGACCAGCCTACTTTAAGAATTTCCGTACGCTTAACGACACCGTATGGGCGACACCAGGATTCTATGGTCAGCCAAAAGTTGTTAATCAATCTAATACCAACAATACAGCTTTGGGTAAATCAACTGGTGGTGTATTTGGAGGTATTCTTGGTATTCTTGGTATAACAGGTAAAAAATCCTCTTCAGAATCTCTTTCTGAAGCCAAATATGCAGCTCGATCTGGCTGGAATGCAAGAATAGAAGCCATAGGTGGTATTCAGAAAATGAAAGGTGTTGATGACAACCACTACAAATCAGATGCCAACGCATATACTGGAGGTTATCTTACTATCGGTTACAACATCACTCCAAATGTGTTCATTGGAGCTGGTACAGGTTGCAGCTATGACTTTAAGCTAGATTATACCATCTTACCTGTTTTTGGAAACGTTCGCTTCTATCTCGCACCAACCAAGAGTTCCTGGTTTGTCGATGTTAAAATCGGTGGTGGTACTGTACTGGGCGAAAAAGACATCAAAGGCGGAGTGTTCGTCAATCCTGCCATTGGCTATAGCTTTGGAAACGTGGAAATCGCTCTAACATATGCTTTTCAACGCCTAAAGAATGACAATTATTACTATAATAAATACTATTCATATAGTAGCCATGAAAAGGCAAAATTTAATATTAACAGATTCGGATTGTCACTAGCACTGTCACTATAAATCGTTTCTCGCTTTGTTCGAGTTACGATATCTAGACAAGTATCTCTTTGTAAAAGTGACTTATAATGAATAAAAAGTTTTGACTGAGGAGCGGGCCATGTGGTTCGCTCCTCAATTTTTGTAAATGAAGAGACAAGTTGATGCCAAAGGGACAGGCGCCTGGCACGAGACATGTTGTTGATGATGCTTGTAGTTATTGTGAGATTATAGCAAGAAAAAAGTATTACATGTTTTGAAAGATTTGTTCCGTCTGTATCTGTTGTATTAACGATTAGTTGTTGGAGTTTCCCTCGAAGTGGTAGGGCTCTACGTTCAGCTCTCCTTCTAAGTCTGTTTCTTCTGCCGGAGTCTCTTCGGGCGCATTAAGACGTTTGTTGTATTCTCCGCGGATGGCTTCGGTGCTTACCACGAGGTCGTCATAGCAGACGGTAGAGATAACGTGTTGGAATATGCCAATGCTGATGCGGCGCCCCTGGGGATACATGCCGTTGAAAACAAGGACGGTCTGGAAACCTGGATGTTTGAAGACCTGCAGGCGGTTGTGCTTTTTGAAGGCTCTGTAGAGTTCGGGATTGGTGTAGGTGGTGTCTGCTACCGAAAAGGTGCGTGAGATATTATTGATGGTCTCGTCAATTTCGTCGCTTTTGATGCTGTCATTCTCCTGCAGACACTCGTGGATGTTGTCAAGGGTCTCTGCCAGCATCATTTCCTTGGAGGGAACAGTGATGAGGGCAAAGATGTAAGCCACGAGGAGTAAAACGAGGAAAATAGTAATCCTGCCTAAGCAGCTGTTGAAAAACTCTTGCAGCAGGCTCTTTTTCTTGTATCTGTCGCTATTGAACTGCTCCATAATAATAAAGGTGTTAGGTATTTTGTTATTGTGCTACCGGTTGTTGATCAGGTTCATAAATTCCTGACGGGTCTTGGCTTGATTGAAGGCACCGCTGAAGTCGCTGGTGGTAGTTATGCTGTTCTGCTTCTCCACGCCGCGCATCTGCATGCACATGTGGCGAGCCTCGACGACGACCATGACACCCAATGGGTGGAGGGTCTGTTCGATGCACTCCTTGATTTGCAGCGTCATACGCTCCTGCACCTGCAGGCGGTGACTGAAGATGTCGACTACACGGGCTATCTTGGAGAGTCCGGTAATGTAGCCATTGGGGATGTAGGCCACATGTACCTTGCCGTAGAAGGGCAGCATGTGGTGTTCACAGAGTGAGAAGAAGTCGATGTCCTTGACGATGACCATCTGCGAATAGTCTTCCTTGAAGAGAGCATCGCGCAGCACTTGGTGAGCATCCATCTCGTAGCCGCGTGTCAAAACTTGCATGGCTTTAGCCACACGCATGGGTGTCTTCTCTAATCCCTCGCGGTTAGGGTCTTCGCCTAACAGGGTGAGAATACTTTTGTAATGCCCGGCTAATTCGTCGAGTCCTTCTCTGAATATTTCGTTCTCTGGATACATTAGTATGATACGGTGATTTTTCCTTTTACGATGGTTGCCTGGTTGAAGCCCAGGTCGCGCAGACTGACTAACATCTGGTGGGCTTCCTCATAGGTGCGGTAGTTGCCGACACGGCATATCCAGCGTGGTGAATAGAAGTGAACGTAAACGGGTACGTTGGGGTAGTGGCTCTTGATTTCGTTGCGCACGTGTTCTGCCTGTTGGCGGTCCTTGCGTGAGTTGCCGCCTGCAAAGGCTTGAACACGGTAGCCCATCACTTTGTGCCCGTTGCGAATCATCTTTGGCAGTGTGTCAGGTGTAATTTCCTGAGGGCGCTCTGCCTGTGTGGTTGTAGGTCTGCTGGCCGTAGCGGTCGTAGCAGTCTGGCTGGCAGGGGCAGGGGTACTGGTGGTACTCGTCTTTGTTGTTGTCGTGCTCTTAGATGTCAGCACGGTGGTATTAACCAGTTGGTCGATGGACTCGTCCTGGTGGATGGTTACAGAGCCTTGACCAGTCGTCGGCTGTTTCTGCAGACGCTGGGTAAAAGTCTGTGCACCGGCACCCATAGGGATGCCGATACACAGCACTAATAATGTGATGAGACTTTTCATTTACTTCTTCCAAGCATCAATGATTCCCTTGAAGTCTGCGCACTTCAGAGAAGCACCGCCGATGAGACCACCGTCGATGTCAGCCTTGGCGAACAGCTCAGGAGCATTAGAAGCCTTGCAAGAGCCACCATACAGAATGCTGGTGTCCTCAGCAACAGCCTGACCATACTTCTCGGCAACGATAGAACGGATGTAGGCGTGGATCTCCTCAGCCTGCTCAGCGGTAGCGGTCTTGCCAGTACCGATAGCCCAGATGGGCTCGTAGGCGATGATAATCTTACGGAAATCCTGCTCAGAGAGGTTGAAGACAGAACCCTCGAGCTCGGCCTTTACCACCTCGTTCTGCTTGTTAGCCTCACGCTCAGCCAGTGACTCACCGATGCAGAAGATAACCTTCAGACCATTCTTCAGAGCCAGCAGTACCTTCTCCTTCAGAATCTCCGGAGTCTCCTTGTAATACTCACGACGCTCGCTGTGACCCAGGATGACATACTGAGCACCAGTGCTCTTTACCATCTCGGCGCTAACTTCGCCGGTGAAGGCACCCTTCTCCTTGTCTGCGCAGTTCTCAGCACCCAGACCAATGGTGTTCTGGTCGAGCTCTTTGGCTACAGAAGCCAGATGGATAAACGGTGTGCAGATGACTACGTCGCAGTTGGGCTTGTCAGCCTTCAGTGCGTCATTCAGTTCCTTGGCCAGAGCCACTCCCTCTTGCAGGTTCAGGTTCATCTTCCAGTTGCCTGCTACAATTTTCTTTCTCATTTTCTGTTTTACTTTTAAAGAGTTGATATATTTTGTTTGACTGTTCTTTTCGCTTGAGCCACTTGGACCATGTCCACAGACGGTCGGCAATGGTGAGTAGCAGGAGAGGCAGCACATACCACAGCACGATAATCAGTATCTTGCTGGCCGTTGACTCCTCGGGCATCTTGCCTATCTCCAGTGTGTCCAAACGCCCCGTTAATGCATATTCATCCGGCAAGCTATGATAGCTCCATTTGCGGATGATGACGCCATCTTTCATCAGTATCAGTCCGGGATTGCTGCGGATGATGGTCTTCAGAGTGATTTCGTCTGTCTGGCAGAAGGGGTATTCTGCTCCCGTCATATCGCGCCAACGCTCAATGCCTCTCTCGCCGCTGGCTGTCAGTGCATAGAAGGGATAGTCGTTGTCTTCTGCATATTCATACATCTGGTTGATGAGATCCAACTGGCTGTCGTCAGCATTCTCCATGTGGGGTGCAACGAGCAGGAAGAGGTATCCCTTGCTGCTGAGCAGTGAGTCGGTGATGTCTTCGCCATCCTCTATGCGCTGGATGAAGAATTCGGAGTAGGGCGACTCTTTGCCTTGCATCATCTCCTGCCATCCTGTCCGAAGGTCGGTGCCGATGCGGTAGGGACGGAAGTCCAGATAGGGTAGGTTATAGAGCGACAATCCTGACAAGGCAAGAATGAAGACTGCTGAGTAGTTGGTAGCTATCCATTGGCTGGATGTCGAGATGAAGCGCACAATGTCGTGAGGCCATTTCCGTACGATGCAGGCCATGGCAAGCAGTACGATGTTCTTGCAGAAGGTCTGCCAATTGGTCAGCACCACGGCATCGCCAAAGCAGCCGCAGTCCTGTATGGGGTCTGCCAATGCCAGCCACAACGAAAGAGGCGTCATGAACAGCATCATCAGCACGGCCAATGATGTAGAGATGGTTTTGCGGATGCCAAAGAGCAGACAGATGCCCACGCCAAACTCTACGGCTGACAGTAGCACGGAGGCGCCGAGCGTCAAGAACTCTGGTGCCAGCTGGTTGAGGTGCATAGCGGTCAGGTAGTCGGATATCTTGTACTGTGTACCCATAGGGTCCACAGCCTTGACGAATCCTGAGAACGTCAGGACTATCGCCAGCACCAATCGCGCTATGTTTACCACTACCTTTCTCATCTCCTATCTCTCAGCTCTCAACTCTCACCTTTCAACTTTATCGCTCCAAACACGGCATAGTTGATAATGTCCATGTAGTTGGCATCAATGCCCTCGCTGACCAGTGTCTCGCCTCCTAAGTTCTCTATCTCCTTGATGCGTTCTATCTTGGTTAAGATGAAGTCCGTATACGAACTGACGCGCATGCCACGCCACGCCTCATCGTAGTCGTGGTTCTTGCGCTTCATCAGCTCTAAAGCCTCTTGGGCATATTTGTCATAGAGCGCCATAGCGGCCTTGTTGTCCATGTCGACGGTATCGCTGAAACCATGGAAGAGCTGAATGAGACCTACAATGCCATAGTTAATCAAGGCGACGAACTCAGGACGGATGCCTTCGCCAACCAGCGATTCCTTTTTGATCTCTAACGAACGGATGCGCTTCGCTTTGATAAATAACTGGTCGGTCAGCGACTGTGGACGTAAGATACGCCATGAAGCACCATAATCGTGGAGCTTCTTTTCGAACAGCGTGCGACATTCCTGCAGTGTCTGTTCGAACTCTTCGTTAGTCTTTGCTTCTTGTTGGGTCATTGTATCTCTTTTTGCTTCTTGTGAATGTAGCGTATTTGTGCACCTTGGATGTCGGCGGCCAACTCCAGCGAGTCTTGGTAGCCAGGCGTTGAGTCGACATCGCCACTGCGTTGCTGCATGATGCTGTCGGTGCGTGCCAGGTTCTGTTGAGCCTCAGCCAGTTTCTGCTCCAGAAACTCCGAACGTACCTTGGCTCTGAAGCGCTCTACCTCCTGCTTGCGTCCGTTACTGCAGGAAACAAGGCACCCTGCCACGGTAAAAAACAATACGTACTTTTTCATTTGCGGGTGCAAAGTTACAAAATAATTCATAATAAATGAGCATAATTCATATTTTTTTAGTAATTTTGCAGCCGTGAAACTGTATTCAGACCAAGCATTAGCAAAGATACTTGACAAAGAGATATTCCACCTCATTGGTGATACGGCCGATGAGATGGGTGTTGAGTGTTATGTGGTAGGTGGATATGTGCGAGACATCTTTTTGGAACGTCCCTCCAATGATATTGATGTTGTCGTGGTAGGCAGCGGTATCGCTGTTGCTGAGGCATTGAAGAAGCGGCTGGGCAAGAAGGCACACCTCTCTGTATTCCGCAATTTTGGTACCGCTCAGGTGAAGGTAAGGGGCAAGGAGCATGGAGCAGGGGGCGAGATGGAAGTAGAATTTGTCGGTGCCCGCAAGGAGAGCTATAGCCACGACTCGCGGAAGCCCATCGTGGAGGACGGCACGTTGGAGGATGATCAGAATCGACGTGACTTCACCATCAATGCCATGGCTATCTGTCTGAATAGGAGTCGGTTTGGCGAATTGGTGGACCCCTTCAACGGCATTGCCGATATGGAAGACGGCATCATCGCTACGCCATTAGACCCAGAAGTGACGTTCTCTGACGATCCGCTGCGCATGATGCGCTGTATTCGCTTTGCCACCCAGTTGAATTTCCATATTGAAGATGAGACATTTGATGCATTGTCTCGCATGGCCGACCGCATTAAGATTATCAGTGGAGAGCGTATCGAGGTGGAACTCAACAAAATCATGATGTCCAAGCATCCCAGTATTGGCTTTGAATACTTACAGCGTAGTGGTTTGCTGCAGATTATTCTCCCAGAACTGGCAGCACTGGATATCGTAGAGAAACGTGACGGTCGTGCGCATAAGAATAACTTCTATCATACCCTGGAGGTGCTGGAGAATGTGGTACCCACCCCCAACCCCTCCCAACGGGAGGGGGGTGGATTATGGTTGCGTTGGGCCGCTCTGTTGCACGACATCGGCAAGACGAAGTCGAAACGATGGGAACCCGGCATTGGCTGGACATTCCATAATCATAATCTGATAGGTGCCAAGCAGGTGCCAGGCATCTTCCGCCGTCTGAAGTTGCCCATGGGTGCTGAGATGAAATATGTGCAGAAACTCGTCGATTTGCATATGCGTCCGCAAGTTATTGCCGATGAAGAGGTTACGGATTCTGCTGTGCGCCGCTTGCTGAACGATGCCGGCGATGATATAGACGACCTTATGTTGCTCTGCGAAGCAGATATCACCAGCAAGAACGAGGTCAAGAAGAAGATGTTCTTGGAGAACTTCCGTATGGTTCGTGAAAAACTGGCTGACTTGAAGGAGAAAGACTATAAGCGCCTGTTACAGCCAGTCATTGATGGCAACGAAATTATGGAGATGTTCAACTTGAAACCTTCTCGTGAGGTGGGGGTGCTGAAACAGTATCTCAAAGATGCCGTCCTGGATAACCAGGTAGCGAACGAAAGAGCGCCATTGATGCAGCTATTGTTGGAGAAAGCTGCACAAATAGGACTCAAAACTACATAAACTTTGTTAAATATGCTGTATTATCCTATATCGGTGATATAGGTCTCAAGTTTTTTTTCTAAATTTGCAAGCTGAAAACTGAACGTGAGTGCCTGAGTTTTCTGTAAAGTAAATTTAGAGTAAATTATTCGAATAATATATAATAGGTATGAAAATGAAGAAAATTGTATTGTTTGCAGCCGTTGCTGCAACGCTTGTTTCATGTGGTGGCGGCGGTGGTCGCCCGACATTTGGCGACAATGAGTTTCCTGTGACTACTGCTGGCACGTCGAGTGCCGACATGCAGAGCACGTACCCTGCCGCCATCAAAGGTGTGCAGGACGTGGAGATTCGTCCTAAGGCTCAGGGCTTCCTGACTCAGATTAATGTAAAGGAAGGACAGACGGTCAGTGCCGGTCAGGTATTGTTTGTTATTGATAACGAGACCTATCAGGCTCAAGTGCGTCAGGCTCAGGCTGCTGTCAATGCCGCTCAGCAGCAGTGCAATACTGCTAAGCTGACATACGAGAACAGCAAGCAGTTGCACGAAAAGAAGGTTATTGGTGATTACGAGTTGAAAACCTCTCAGAATACGTACGAGTCGGCTCAGGCCCAGTTGGCTCAGGCTCAGGCTGTGCTGGCTTCTGCCAAGGAAGCACTCAGCTACTGCTATGTCAAGTCGCCCGCAGCAGGTGTCGTAGGTACCTTGCCTTTCAAGAAGGGTGCGCTGGTAAGCGGTTCTAATGTGTTGACCACCGTTTCCAATATTTCATCTATGGAGGCTTACTTCTCTGTTACTGAGAAGGAGGCTATGGTCATTTCTCAGCAGGGACTGGCTTCGTTGCCTCCCGTTAAGTTGCAGTTGGCCGATGGTAGCATTTATGGCAGTGAGGGCACCATCACTAAGATGAGTGGTGTTATCGATGCTGCCACGGGTTCTGTTCAGCTGATTGCTTCGTTTGCTAATCCTGAGAAGCTGCTCAAGAGCGGCGCTACTGGCAACATCATCATTCCGCGCGTCAGCACAGGTATCATCATCGTTCCGCAGGCTTGTGTCGCTGAGGTGCAGAACAAGAAGTTCGTCTATGTCGTTGGCAAGGACAACAAGGTGAAGTATACCGAGATTCAGGTCGACCCCCACGACGACGGCAACAACTATGTTGTCACCGGTGGTCTGAAAGCCGGCGACAAGTACGTCACCAATGGTATTACCAAGCTGAACGACGGCATGGAGATTGTACCCATCACCCCTGAGCGCTATCAGCAGAAGATTCAGGAGCAGGCCAAGGCCATGACTGCCGGCGACATTGTCGGAGCAATGAAGAAGTAAACTGAGAAGTTAAAGGAGTTAAAGAAGTAAAAGAAGTTAAAAGAATATGACTTTTACAACATTTATCAAACGCCCAGTGTTGTCGACGGTGATTTCTATCCTCATCGTCCTGCTGGGTTTCATCGGCTTGGTGACACTGCCTATTGAGCAGTACCCCAACATCGCACCACCTACGGTAGCGGTGTGGACCAGCTATCCTGGTGCCGATGCAGAGACCGTGAAGAACTCGGTCGTCACACCATTGGAAGAGAGCATCAACGGTGTGGAAGGTATGGACTACATCTCGTCGACAGCCGGTGCTGGTTCGGCACAGCTCAGCGTGCTGTTCCGCCAGGGCATGAATCCTGATATGTGTGCTGTCAACGTGCAGAACCGCGTGCAGCAGGCCCAGGCCTTGTTGCCTGCCGAGGTGACGCGCATCGGTGTCACCGTGCAGAAGCGTCAGACCTCTCAGGTGTTGATGTTCACGCTGACCAGTGACGGTCGCTACGACGACGAGTTCCTGACCAACTATAACAACATCAACATCATCCCGGCCATCAAGCGTATTCAGGGTGTCGGCGACGTGCAGTCGCCCGGTCTGAAGACCTACTCCATGCGCATCTGGCTGAAACCCGACGTGATGAAGCAGTACAACCTGATGCCCAGTGACATCAGTGCTGTGCTGGCTGAACAAAACATCGAGGCTGCTCCCGGTTCGTTTGGCCAGGAGAGCAACGTAGCCTACGAGTATGCCATGCGCTATACCGGTCGTCTGAAGACTGCCGAGGAGTTTGGCAACATCATCATCCAGAGCGATGCCAATGGCCAGACGCTGAAGCTGAAGGACGTTGCCAGAATTGAACTGGGTGGTCAGCAGTACTCGGTATCGATGAAGAACAACAACCTGCCATCTGTGCTGGGTATGGTACAGCAGATTGCAGGTTCTAACGCTAACGAGATTGCCAAGCAGGTGAAGGCCGAACTGGAAGAGCAGGCCAAGCTGTTCCCGCCGGGCATGATTTATAAGATTAACTACGATGTTACGGAGTTCCTGTATGCATCTATTGAGGAGGTGGTCTTTACACTGGTGTTCACCCTTATCCTGGTGTTCATCGTTATCTACGTCTTCTTGCAGGACTGGCGCTCTACGCTCATCCCGTTGATTGCTGTTCCTGTGTCGCTGATTGGTACTTTCTTCTTCCTCAGCGTGATGGGCTTCTCTATCAACCTGTTGACGCTATCCGCCTTGCTATTGGCTATTGCCATTGTGGTGGATGATGCCGTCGTGGTTGTTGAGGCCGTCCACGCCAAGCTCGACCAGGGCTACAAGTCGTCGCTGACGGCATCTATCGACGCCATGAACGAGATTTCGGGTGCTATCATCTCTATCACACTGGTGATGGCCTCGGTGTTCATCCCCGTGTCGTTCATCGGTGGCACTACGGGTTCGTTCTACCGTGAGTTCGGTGTGACCATGGCTGTCAGCATCTTCATCTCCGCATTGAACGCCCTGACGCTGTCTCCGGCCCTGTGTGCTATCTTCCTGAAGCCCCACGACGCTGAGGGCCACGCCAAGAAGATGTCCGTCATAGACCGTTTCCACACGTCGTTCAATACCGCTTACGAAAAGGTCCTGGGCAAGTATAAAGGTCAGGTAGAGAAACTGGTGCGCAAGCCCATCGCTGTCCTTGCCAGCGTGGTCGTTGGCATTGTAGCACTCGTCGTGCTCATGTCTTCCACCAAGACGGGTCTGGTACCCGACGAAGATACCGGTACGCTGTTCTGTACCATCTCCATGCCGCCCGCCACGTCAGTGGAGCGCACCAAGCAAGTCATCAGTCAGGTGGACAGCATCCTGGCTGCCGACCCCGCCATCCAGAACCGTGAGCAGATTCAGGGTTACAACTTCATAGCCGGTTCGGGTTCCGACCAGGCCACGTTCATCATCAAGCTGAAGCCCTTCTCCGAGCGTCAGCACGGCTTCTTCTGGAAGCTCAGCGGACTGTGGCAGGGCGACGGCATCTACCGTTTCTTCCTCGACCCGATGAGTGCCACGGGTGTTGTGGCCCAGATATTCATCAAGACCGCCCACATCAAGGATGCCCAGATTCTGGCCTTCGCACCGCCTATGATTCCCGGCTTCTCGGCCAACAGTGGTGTGTCGCTCGTCATGCAGGACCGCACCGGTGGTTCGCTGGACAAGTTCTTCGGCATCGTTAAGGACTACTTGGCTGAGCTGAACAAGCGTCCTGAATTCCAGACTGCCCAAACCTCTTACAATCCGAACTATCCTCAGTACATGCTGCACATGGATGTGGCCAAGTGTAAGCAGGCCGGCGTGTCGCCCTCTACGATACTTTCTACCCTGCAGGGTTACTACGGCGGTCTCTACGCCTCTAACTTCAACGCCTACGGTAAGCTCTATCGTGTCATGATTCAGGCCTCGCCAGAGACCCGCATGACGCCGGAGTCGCTCAACAGCATCTATGTGCGTACCCCGGCCGGCATGTCGCCCGTCCAGGAGTTCTGCCGTCTGGAGCGCGTCTACGGTCCCAGCAACATCAACCGCTTCAACCTGTTCACCTCTATCAATGTCACCGCTACCGTGGCCGATGGCTACTCTACCGGTGAGGCTATCAAGGCCGCTCAGGAGGTTGCCGACCAGATGTTGCCCCAGGGCTACACCTACGACTACCAGGGTCTGACGCGTGAGGAGGCCAAGGCCACCAACTCCACAGCCCTCATCTTCCTGCTGTGCTTCATCTTCATCTACCTGATTCTGTCAGCACAGTATGAGTCGTACATCCTGCCTTTGGCCGTAGTGCTCTCAGTACCATTTGGTCTGGCTGGCTGTTTCCTCTTCACCATACTCTTTGGCCATGCCAACGATATCTATATGCAGATCTCGCTCATCATGCTGATTGGTCTGTTGGCCAAGAACGCCATCCTGATTGTAGAGTTTGCCCTGGAGCGCCGCCGTCTGGGTATGGCCATCTCGTGGGCTGCCACGCTCGGTGCCGCTGCCCGTCTGCGTCCTATCTTGATGACGTCACTGGCCATGGTCATCGGTCTGCTGCCCATGATGTTCGCGTCGGGTGTCGGCAAGAATGGTAACCAGACCCTCGGTGCCGCCGCCGTTGGTGGCATGTTGATTGGTACGCTGCTCCAGGTGCTGGTGGTTCCCGGACTCTTCGTCATCTTCCAGAGCCTGCAGGAGAAACTGTCGCCCATGAAGTTCAACGACGAGGAACAGGCCGACGTTGCCAGCGAGATTAGGCAGTATGCCCACCGTCCGATGAATTATGATTTAGCGAAATAGAACCCACCCCCTAACCCCTCCCAAGGGGGAGGGGAGAAAGTTTAGACTTATTAATTACAATGATATGAACATAACAGGATTCATTAAAAGCATATGCAGACCCCTCCAATGGGGAGGGGTCGGGGTGGGTCTTCTACTCCTTAGCAGTTGCGGACTATATAATAAGTACGAGCGCCCTGATAACGTACAGACTCAGGGGCTTGTACGTGACGTGGTGAGCGACGGTGATACTTTGGCCGTGGCTCCACAAGATACAGCTTCGTTTGGCAATCTGCCCTGGCGTAGCGTTTTCACCGACCCACAGTTGCAGGCACTTATCGAACAGGGATTACAGAAAAATGCCAACCTGCAGAATGCCGTGCTGACAGTGCAGATGTACGAAGCTATGCTGAAAGCATCAAAACTGGCTTTCCTTCCTGCTGTCCAGATTGGATCAACGCAGCCGATGGGAAGTATCTCAACGCTTTATACTGATCCGTCAGTAACGACAAAAGCATACTCTATTCCTGTATCAGCCAGTTGGACGCTTGATCTCTTTGGCAATATCTTGTCGCAGAAACGCTCTACGCAGATGAAGCTGTTGGGTATGAAAGACTACCAGATGGCTGTTCGCGCACAGATTATCAGTGGTATAGCGAATGCATACTATACCTTGCTGATGCTTGACAAGCAGTTGGCTATCGTCACCGAGATGTCGGGGATGGCCAAGGAAACGTGGGAAATGATGCAGCAGCAGTTTACCCTCGGCCGCGTGCGCTCTACCAGTGTGCAGAGTGCTGAAGCTGCCTATCTGTCAACACAGACGCAGGCTAATGATTTCCGTCGTCAGATTCGTTCTACGGAGAATGCCCTGTGTCTGCTCATCGGTCAGCCCGGTCAGCAGGTGCCTCGCTCTACGCTGGAGGCCCAGTCCCTGCCTACCGAGTTCTCTACGGGTGTTGGTGTAGCACTGCTGCAGAACCGTCCTGACGTGCATAATGCCGAGATGCAGTTGGCTGCCTGTTTCCATGATGTGCAGACTGCTCGTTCGCAGTTCTATCCCAATATCACGGTTGGCGCGTCTGCCGCTTTCACAAACAGTAATGGTGCGTTGGCACCCGGAAAGTGGCTCACAACCTTGTTTGGCAATCTCACTCAGCCCATTTTCATGCGTGGCGCACTGACTGCTAACTTGAAAGTATCGAAGATGAAGTACGAACAGGCCTTCAACACCTGGCAGAACAGCATTCTGCAAGCAGGCAATGAGGTGTCTAATGCTTTGACTGGATATAAGTACTATGACGAAAATTCCAAGTTGGAAAGTCAGCGTGTAGAGATACTTGCCAAGAATGTGGAGGATACACGTGCTCTTTATGAGAGCAAGGGCTCCAGTTATCTGGAGGTTCTCACCGCTCAGACCCAGCTGCTTTCTGCCCAGATTAATAAGGTTTCTGACGACTTTAGCAAGATGCAGTCTGTCGTCAGCCTCTATACTGCTCTTGGCGGAGGCGGAAAATAATATTCAATGCTAAATGCATAATGCTTAATCGGCTGCGCATTGTGCATGAGGCAATGAATAATTATGAATTATGCATTAAGAATTAAGAATTAAAATTTATGGCAAGCGAAATCAGTCCCAAAGCCGAAGTGTCGCCTAAGGCAACCATCGGCAACAACGTAAAGATATTCCCCTTTGCCTACATCGAGGACGACGTAGTCATTGGCGACAATTGCATCATCTTCCCCTTTGTCAGCATCTGCTCCGGCACGCGCATGGGCAAGAACAACAAGGTCCACCAGGGCAGCGTCATCGGCGCCCTGCCCCAGGACTTCGAGTTCCGTGGCGAGAAGTCAGAGTGCATCATCGGCGACAACAACATCATCCGTGAGAATGTCGTCATCAACCGTGCCACCCACACCGGCGGCCAGACCGTCATCGGCAATGACAACTTCCTCATGGAGGGTGCCCACATCTCTCACGACACCAAGGTTGGCGACCGCTGCGTCTTCGGCTACGGTACCAAGATTGCCGGCGACTGCATCATCGAAGACCTCGTCATCTTCTCCTCCAGCGTCATCGAGAATTCCAAGACGCGTGTCGGCAAGGGTTCCATGATTCAGGCCGGCACCTCCTTCTCACAGGACGTTCCGCCCTACATCATCGTCACCAAGAAGGGCCAGTTCGGTGGTGTCAACATCACCGTGGGTCGTCAGCATGGCGTCGACGAGAAGGTGCTCAAGCACATCGCCAACGCCTACCGCCTGGTGTTCAACGGCAAGGGCTCACTCTTTGATGCCATCCTGCAGATTGAAGAGCAGGTACCGCCCAGTGAGGAAATCAACCACATCGTCGAGTTCCTGAAGGCTACCGAGGCAGGCATCATCTCGAAGATGAATATCTAGTAATTACAATAGTAGCGCCCCGCAGGGCGCTACTATTGTTTTTAGTAACTGGCCGTACACGCTATGCCGGCCGCTATCACCCGGTCGCGAATCCTGTCCAGCTGTTCGCGGCTGGCTTTCTCCAGTCCCTGCGCCGGTGTCTCGCGGTCAATGGTGTACACCATCACCTGCTGGGGCTTGATCTGCTTGACAACTTCCAACCAAGGGCCGACAAACTCCTCTCCCGTGTTATCTACGTTGAGCGATGAAGGGGAGAGTTCTCCCCTCATAAACATGGTCTGAATGATAATGTGCCCGTTGAAAGCCTTCATGTGCTCGATAATCTGATGGACATCGTAGGAACCAGTGGGACGGTCCACCTTATTAATATATATAGGGTCAACGGTGTCGAGTTTTAGGATATTGTCGTCTACTCGCATTAGAGCGTTGTGTACCTCGGGGCGATGTATCATCGTTGAGTTACTCAGTACGCAAACTTTGGCATTGGGACAGTACTGGTCGCGCAGACGAATGGTGTCGTCGATAATCTCTGCAAAATGAGGATGACTGGTGGGCTCCCCATTGCCGGCAAAGGTTAATACGTCAGGCAATTGTCCTTCTGCAACCATCTTCTGAAGTTGCTCTTCCAATCTCTGTGCTACCAACTCGCGGGTTGGTCTGGGAAGGGTAGGGCGTCTGTCTTTATTGAAGCCACACTCGCAATAGATGCAGTCGAAAGTGCACACCTTGCCGTCGGCAGGCTGTAGGTTGATACCTAAAGAGATGCCTAATCGGCGACTGTGTATGGGCCCGAAAATGGGCGATGGATAGATAACTGTACTCATAACTCTGCAAAATTACAAAATTATTCTTAATAGTTGACGTGTATTTCATAATAATTTTGTAATTTTGCACGAAATTAGGTGTATTACGTCTAAAAAAGTATGAGTAAGAAACAAACAAAAGCCCGCAGCCGCAGAGGTCTGCAGGTTGTTACTTTGTGTATAAGTACTACTATGGTGCTCCTCCTGTTGGGAGTGGTGGTATTCTTTGTGCTGTCGGCACGTAACTTGTCGGCACACATGAAGGAGAATCTCACCATGACAATTATGTTGAAAGACTCTGTATCTGTCAATGATGCCCATTTGTTCTGTCGCGACTTGTATCATCGACCCTATTCCCGCAGCATCGACTATATCAGCAAGGAGCAGGCTCAGCGTGAACAAGTCAAGGAATTAGGTAGCGATCCTTCGGAGTTCTTGGGCTTTAACCCTTTCCCCGCAACCTTGGAAATCCGTCTGAAGGCAGACTATGCGTGCCGTGACTCGCTGAAATGGATTGTAAAAGAGTTAAAGAAGGACAAACGCGTTAGCGACCTTGCGTATATGGAAGACTTGATGAATCAGGTGAATGTCAATATTAGTCGAGTCAGCCTTGTTTTGTTGGTATTGGCTATTCTGTTGACTTTCGTTTCTTTCTCTTTGATTAGTAATACGGTGCGATTGAGCGTTTATGCCAACCGTTTTGTCATTCATACCATGAAACTGGTAGGAGCATCGTGGGGCTTCATCCGCAAACCTTTCCTCCGACAGGCTGTGATAGTGGGCGTTATTGCCGCTATTTTGGCTATCAGCCTGTTGGGAGCAGGTGTCTATGGACTTTATTTGACCCAGCCAGGCATCCTCGAAATTGTGACGTGGGAGGTGCTGGCGCTGACTGCTGCTGCTGTTCTGTTGTTTGGTATCATCATTACTGCACTCTGCGCATGGCTGGCAGTCAATAAGTTCTTGCGCATGAAGGCTCGGGAATTGTACAAGATTTAGAGAAGTTAAGATATTAAAGGAGTTAGAAAAGATATGGATAAGAGAGATTTCGCATTCAGTAAAGTGAACTACATACTGTTGGCAATAGGTATGGCAGTAGTGGTGCTGGGTTTTCTGCTGATGAGTGGCAGCGGCTCGACAGAGACCGTCTACGACCCAGACATTTTCAGTGCTCGCCGCATTAAGGTTGCTCCTTTGGTATGCCTGGCAGGTTTTGTCTCAATGATTTACGCTGTGGTATATCGTCCGAAAGGAGAGGAAAAATAGTTAAATTGTAAATAGTCAAAAAGCATATTCTTTGATGAGTTGGTTTGAAGCACTGATATTAGGAATCATTCAGGGACTGACGGAGTATCTGCCCGTCAGCAGTAGTGGCCATTTGGCAATCGGCCAAGCATTATTCGGTATGGAGAATGGTGAAGAGAATCTGATGTTCACTGTTGCCGTACATGTTGCTACCGTGCTGTCTACACTTGTCGTCCTGTGGGGCGAGATTGACTGGATTGTTCGCGGCTTGTTCAAGTGCGAACTGAACAGAGAGACGAAATACACGCTGAACATCCTCGTGTCGATGATTCCAGTGGGCATCGTAGGCTTGTTCTTTAAAGACCAGGTCGAGGCTGTTTTCGGATCAGGACTGCTGGTGGTGGGCTGCTGCCTACTTGTTACGGCCTCGCTGCTCATTTTCTCGTACTATGCCAAGCCGCGCCAGAAAGAGCATATCTCCATGAAGGATGCGTTCATCATCGGACTGGCACAGGCTGTCGCTGTGCTGCCTGGCGTGTCGCGTTCAGGCAGTACCATCGCTACAGGTCTGCTGCTGGGCAACAAAAAGGAGTCGCTGGCACAGTTCTCGTTTTTAATGGTGATACCACCTATTCTGGGTGAGGCGCTGCTCGACGTGCTGAAAATGACGAAGGGAGAAAATGTGATGGGCTCCATCGAGGCGCTGCCTTTGGCTATTGGCTTTGTCTCCGCCTTCCTCTTCGGCTGTCTGGCCTGTAAGTGGATGATTAATATCGTGAAACGTGGCAAGTTGGTTTATTTCGGCATCTATTGTGCTGTCGTCGGTGTACTGACCATCGTCTTCAGCCTGTTTTAAATAGTCCAATAGTCCAATAGTAAATAGTCAAATAGTCCAATAACACGGTGAATTTTACAGCAGGCGAATACATATATATCAATAAACCATACCGCATGACGTCATTCGGTGCGTTGGCTTTCGTGCGCACACGCGTGTCACGTAAGATAGGTGTTCGTCGGGTGAAGATAGGACATGCCGGTACCCTTGATCCTCTGGCTACGGGGGTGCTGATACTTTGCACTGGTAAGAATACCAAGGAAATAGAGCGTCTGCAACTGCACGACAAGGAGTATACGGCAACCTTGCAATTAGGAGCGACCACTCCCAGCTACGATATGGAACACGAAGTGGATGCTACCTTCCCAACGGAGCATATCACGCGTGAACTCATAGAGCGTGTGCTCACAAGTTTTGTCGGTGATATCCAGCAGGTACCTCCCGAATACTCCGCTTGTAAGATAGGTGGCGACCGTGCCTACGACTTGATGCGTAAGGGTAAGGAGGTGGCATTGGCTGCCAAGACAGTGCATATTGATGAGATAGAACTCACAGATTTTAATGCTGAGACGATGCAGATGAGCATCCGCGTGGTTTGTGGAAAAGGAACCTATATCCGTTCGCTGGCTCGTGATATCGGAAAGGCGCTGAATAGTGGCGCATACCTGACAGCCTTGTGCCGAACCCGCTTGGGAGGAGTCCGCATAGAGGAATGCATCACTATCGATGATTTCCCTCAGTGGTTGGAACAGCAAGAAATAGAACACTCGTAATACTGACAATATCGTAATAACGAAATACATCTATGAAGTTATCACAATTTAAGTTTAAGTTGCCTGAGGAACAGGTGGCATTGGAACCTCCTCATCGTGTCTTTGAAAATGAAGACGGTACTGTGGAGAAAGTATATCATCGTGACGAATGCCGCCTAATGGTGGTACATCGTAAGAGTCAGACTGTCGACATGTTCGAAAAGGATGCTGACGGGAATGATACTGCTAACTTCTTGACTTTTAAGAATGTTATAGACTACTTCGATGAGGGTGATGTCTTTGTGTTCAACGACACGAAGGTGTTCCCTGCCCGGCTCTTTGGTACCAAGGAGAAAACGGATGCTAAGATAGAAGTGTTCCTGTTGCGTGAGCTTAATGAGGAACTGCGTCTGTGGGACGTGCTGGTAGAACCTGCCCGTAAGATTCGTATCGGTAATAAACTCTTCTTCGACGAGGAAGGACCTATGGTCGCTGAGGTCATTGACAATACCACCAGTCGTGGCCGTACGCTGCGTTTCCTCTATGACTGTCCGCATGATGAGTTTAAGAAGGAACTCTTCGCACTGGGTTCAGCACCACTGCCCCGTTATATCGTTGACAAGCGTCCTGCAACGGCCGACGATATGGAGAACTTTCAGACTATCTATGCCAAGCATGAAGGTGCTGTCACTGCTCCTGCTTCAGGCTTGCATTTTAGTCGTGAACTGATGAAGCGCATGGAGATACGTGGCATCAATTTCTCGTTTGTGACGGTGCATTGTGGATTGGGGTGCTTTGATCCTATTGAGGTTGAGGACCTTACCAAACATAAGATGAGCTCTGAGCAGATGGTTGTGACGACTGAAGCTTGCGAGACGGTCAATAAGGCTAAAAATGACGGACGCCATGTCTGTGCTGTGGGTATCAGTACGATGCGTGCCACTGAGACGGCCGTAGGTACCGATGGTATGCTGAAGGAGTTCAACGGATGGACGAACAAGTTTATCTTCCCACCGTATGATTTCGGGTTAGCTGATTCCATGATAACAAACTTCTACCATTCTGAGTCTACGATGGTAATGGCTACGGCAGCCTTTGGCGGCTATGACCTGATTATGAAGGCATACGATATGGCTGTCGAAAATGGCTATAAGTTCGGCTGCTATGGCGATGCCATGCTGATAGTTGATGACTAACAAGCCTACCCCAAACCCTTCCCAAGGGGGAAGGGCTTCCAGCATGAAGCATAAGGTGTATCTTGGCTTGGGAACGAACCTTGGTGACAAGGTGCAGAATCTGAAAGATGCCATCAGTCGCATCAGCGATGCGGTCGGTCGGATTCTTCGCCAATCGTCGTTTATCGAGACAGAACCATGGGGTTTCGAGTCAAGCAACCGCTTTCTTAATGCCGTTATACTCTGTGAAACGGATAAGACCCCCCGCGAGGTTTTGCTGCTGACGCAACAGATAGAGCGTGACATGGGAAGAAAGAAATCACTCACCGCTCATCGTTCACCGCTCACCGTTAGAGAATATGCAGACAGACCGATAGATATCGACATCCTGCTCTACGACAACCTCACGGTTGATGAGCCCGACCTGAAGATACCACACCCGCTGATGTGTCAGCGCGATTTCGTGATGATACCATTAGAAGAGGTAAGAGGGAAGAAGTCTGATGTGTGAGATATGAAAACAATAAAGCCCT
The DNA here is from genome assembly GCA_902798425.1 of uncultured Bacteroidales bacterium. Classification (GTDB taxonomy): domain Bacteria; phylum Bacteroidota; class Bacteroidia; order Bacteroidales; family Bacteroidaceae; genus Prevotella. Next base: position 27,593 of record CADBWR010000015.1, on the reverse strand, counting down.
GCAAACAGCAGGGCTTTATTATTTCTCACTATTAGCGTATTACTTACGCAGGCCAAGAGCCTTGATAAGATTACGATAGCGGTTGATGTCCTTGTTGTAAAGATACTTAAGGAGCTTACGACGACGACCTACCAGCTTAGTCAGTGAACGAGCGGTACCGAAGTCCTTGTGGTTATTCTTCAGGTGCTCTGTGAGGTGCTGAATACGATAGGTGAACAAGGCTACCTGGCTCTCTACTGAACCGGTGTCCTTAGCGTCTTTGCCATACTGGCCGAAAATCTCAGCCTTTTTAGCTTGATCTAAATACATTGTTGTTTGATGATTAAATTGTTAATAATATACATCTTTCAGATGCCTTCCGCAGTCATCAGCTGGGGGTACATCGTCAAATGCGGCTGCAAAGGTACGAATAATTAAGCAAAAAACCAAAACTTTTTGGAGTTTTTTCAAGGAAAATGTGTACCTTTGCAGCCGAAATTACGTAATTCATTATGCAGGATATCAGAAACATTGCGATTATCGCACACGTAGACCACGGCAAGACGACGCTCGTGGACAAGATGATGCTGGCTGGCAATTTGTTCCGTGAGGGACAGGATCTCAGCAATCAAGTATTGGACGCTAACGATTTGGAACGTGAGCGTGGCATTACGATTCTCTCGAAGAATGTCAGCATCAACTGGAAAGGAACGAAGATTAATATTATTGACACTCCGGGACACTCTGATTTCGGAGGTGAGGTAGAGCGTGTGCTCAACATGGCCGACGGCTGTCTGCTGCTCGTCGACGCTTTTGAGGGCCCGATGCCCCAAACGCGCTTCGTACTGCAGAAGGCTCTGCAGATAGGACTGAAGCCTATCGTGGTTGTTAATAAAGTAGACAAGCCCAACTGTCGCCCTGAAGAGGTCTATGAGATGGTGTTCGACCTGATGTTCTCGCTCGGCGCTACCGAAGATCAGCTGGACTTCCCCGTAGTCTATGGCTCTGCCAAGAACGGCTGGATGGGTGAAGATTATAACAAGCCCACCACAGACATAACATATCTGCTGGATAAGATTATTGAGGTTATCCCTGCTCCCGCACAGTTGGAGGGTACTCCGCAGATGCTCATTACTTCGCTCGACTATAGCTCGTATACGGGTCGTATCGCCGTGGGTCGCGTACACCGTGGTACGTTGAAGGACGGCCAGCAGGTGACGATTGCCCATCGTGACGGTACCATGGAGAAGACCAAGATTAAGGAGTTGCACACCTTCGACGGCATGGGACACCAGCGTACTGACGAGGTGGAGTGTGGCGACATCTGTGCGGTCATCGGCTTGGAGAAATTTGAGATTGGTGACACCATCTGCGATGTTGAGAACCCAGAGGCACTGCCACCTATTGCTATTGATGAGCCTACCATGTCGATGCTCTTCCAGATTAACGACTCGCCCTTCTTCGGCAAAGAGGGTAAATTCGTTACCTCTCGCCATATCAACGACCGTTTGGAAAAGGAGCTTGAGAAAAACCTGGCGCTGCATGTAGAGCAGTTTGAGGATAGCACCGATAAGTGGATTGTCAGTGGCCGTGGTGTGTTGCACCTTTCTGTGCTCATCGAGACCATGCGTCGCGAGGGCTACGAGTTGCAGGTGGGTCAGCCGCAGGTTATCTATAAGGAGATTGATGGCGTGAAGTGTGAGCCTATCGAGGAACTGACCATCAACGTCCCTGAGGAGTTCGCCTCGAAGATGATTGATATGGTGACGCGTCGTAAAGGTGAGATGACCAGCATGGAGTCTCAGGGCGAGCGCACCAATATCGAGTTCAATATCCCCTCACGTGGTATCATCGGTCTGCGTACCAATGTACTCACCGCTTCTCAAGGTGAGGCTATTATGGCTCACCGATTCAAGGAGTACCAGCCATATAAGGGTGAGATAGAGCGCCGTGTCAATGGTTCGATGATAGCACTGGAGACGGGTAATGCCTTCGCCTATGCCATCGACAAGCTGCAGGATCGTGGTAAGTTCTTCATCGACCCAGGTGAGGATGTCTATATGGGACAGGTGGTTGGCGAGCATGTTCACGACAACGACCTCGTTATCAATGTCTGCAAGGCTAAGCAGCTAACCAACGTCCGAGCTTCTGGTACGGATGAAAAGGCACGCATCATTCCTAAGGTGGTTATGTCGCTTGAGGAGTGTCTGGAGTATATCAAGGAGGATGAACTCGTTGAAGTTACTCCTAAGTCGATGCGAATGCGTAAGATTATCCTTGATCACGACCAGCGCAAGAAGGCCAACAAGCAGTAACTGCACAAGTAACCGCATAATTAATCCTCGCCGATTTCGACGAGGATTCTTTTGTTTATCAACAAGGAGTCTCTGTTATAGCGACTCTACGAATGTCTTGGTGACTTGGAACGAGTGCTCAGCAATGGTGTCCCAGAAGTTGTGATATTGCGAAGCATCGGTGTCGCGCAGCGGAACGTCGCTGATGACGCGGAACGAGATGAATGGCACTTTGTTGATATAACAGGTCTGGGCAATGGCGCATGACTCCATGTCTACGGCCTTGGCTTCGGGGAAGTGGCCGACAATCTCGCGCATCTTGTCCTTGCTGTCTACAAACCAGTCGCCAGTAACAATCAGACCTGGGTGGAGTGCAATGTCTGTTGTCTGAAGGTTGATGGCTTTGTTGAGCAGATACGGGTCAGCTTGGAAGCGTGCAGGTAGTCCCTGTACTTGCCCGTATATGGTTGTGTCGTCGATGGCTCTTCCGCAGTAGACATCGTGATAGCAGAGCTCCGCGCTAATCACAACATCCTGCACTTTGATGTCGTCACCATTGCCACCGGCACAACCGCTGCTGATGATGCAGTCTGGGTGGAATTCGTTAATCATCCGTTGGGCACCTAAGGCTGCATTGACTTTGCCGATGCCACATTTCTCCACACGTACATTGCCGTCACTAAAGAGCTGCTGTAACTGGCGCAACTCCTTGTCCATTGCCACTATAATACCTATTTTCATATGCTTTTTATTGTTTTGGTTGCAAAATTATAAAAAAAATTGTAATTTTGCAACCAAAATGCAGAATGTTATGAAAAAATGGAAACTTTGGCTACCTGACGTGGTGGTCGTCGTGTTGTTTGTGGTCATTTCTTTTGCCTACTTCTTCCCAGCAGATATCGAAGGACGTGTGCTTTATCGGCATGACTCGTCAGCTGGACGCGGAGCAGGACAGGAAGCTGTTGAATATCAGCAGCGTACAGGTGAACGTACTCGCTGGACGAACGCCCTGTTTGGTGGTATGCCTACCTATCAGATGTCGCCATCATATCCAAGTACGACACTGCTGTCGAAGGTGGAGAGCGTCTACCACCTTGGATTACCCGAGAACGTGTGGTATGTCTTTGTATATTTGTTAGGCTTCTATATCTTGTTGCGTGCCTTCGACTTCCGTGTTTATCTGGCTGCCTTGGGTGCTGTGATATGGGCTTTTAGCAGCTATTTCTTCATCATCATCGCTGCCGGACATATCTGGAAAGTAATGGCGCTGGCTTATCTACCGCCAATGATTGCGGGTGTGGTGTTGGCTTTCCGAGGCAAGTACCTGTGGGGATTGCTTGTTACAGCGCTCTTTGCTGCCTTAGAGGTGTTGGCTAATCACGTCCAGATGACGTATTATTACTTGTTCATCATCTTGGCAATGGTCATCGCTTTCTGCATCGATGGACTGCTTAAGAAGCAATATAAACATGTATTAAAAGCCATTGCTGTCAGTCTGGCGGGAGCGGCTATAGGTGTCTGTCTTAACCTTTCAAATCTTTATCATACATGGCTCTACGGACAAGAATCAATGCGTGGCAAGAGTGAATTGGTAAAGAAAAACAGTGCCAACCAGACCAGCAGCGGTCTGGATCGCGACTATATCACGCAGTGGAGTTATGGTATCGACGAAACATGGACGCTGCTGATTCCTAATGCCAAGGGTGGTGCCAGTGTTCCGTTGTCGCAGAGTAAGACTGCCATGAAGCATGCTGATGAATACTATGTAGGCATCTACCAGCAGCTGAGCCAGTATTGGGGCAACCAACCGATGACAGCAGGACCGGTATATGTCGGTGCCTTTGTGATGATGCTTTTCGTGCTGGGTTTGTTCATTGTGAAAGGTCCTATGAAGTGGGCACTGTTGGCTGTTACCATTCTGTCTGTATTGTTGTCGTGGGGTAGAAATTTCATGCCCTTTACCAATTTCTTCCTCGACTACATACCGATGTATGCGAAGTTCCGAACGGTAGCATCAATCTTGGTTATTGCTGAGTTTACCATCCCCCTCTTGGCTATGTTGGCACTGAAGAAGGTCGTCGACGAGCCGGAGGTCATCAAAACTAAACGTAAATGGTTCGTTACGTCTTTCGCATTGACGGGTGGCATCGCATTGCTCTTTGCTATGATGCCACAGACGTTCTTCCCTGATTTCATCAGCTATAACGAGATGCAGGCACTACGCCAACTGCCTGAAGATCAGTTGGCTCCGTTGCTGAAGAATCTGACAGAGATGCGTGTGGCGGTATTCACTGCCGACTGCTGGCGCTCGTTCTATATCATTCTGGTTGGTACTGGCATCCTCTTGGCAATGCTTTATGGTAAGCTGAAGAAGGAATATGCCGTGGGTATTATTCTAATTGTCTGCTTGGTAGATATGTGGACGGTGAACAAACGCTATCTGAACGACGGCATGTTTGTGTCGAAGACCGTCCGCGAAGAACCGATGCCCAAGTCTACGGCTATTGACCATATTCTCCAGGATAAGTCGCTTGACTACCGTGTGTTGAACTTGGCAACATCGACCTTCAACGAAAATGAGACAAGCTACTATTTGAAGAGCATCGGTGGCTATCATGCTGCTAAACTGCGCCGCTATCAGGAACTTATCGATGCACATATTGCACCAGAGATGGATTGTGTCTTCAAGGCTGTCAGCGATGCTGCCGGCGATATGACGTTGGTCAATGGCGACAGTATCTATCCTGTGTTGAACATGCTCAACACCAAATACTTCATCCTGCCGCTCCAAGGAGGGCAGACTGTGCCGCTGGCTAATCCATACACCTATGGCAATGCGTGGTTTGTAGACCGCATACACTATGTCGACAATGCCAATGAGGAGCTGGATAAACTCGGCGAACTGCCATTGCGCCATGAGGCTGTGGCAGACAAGAAATTTGAGGAGCAACTCGGACAAGCCGTCAAACAGGATACGCTGAGTCGAGTGACTATTACCGCCTATGAACCCAATCGTCTGACCTATGAGGTCAACTCTGGAAAGGGTGGAGTAGTGGTGTTCTCGGAAATATACTATCCCGGATGGACGGCTACTGTCGATGGTGTGGAACAGCCACTGGGACGTGTCGACTACGTGCTGCGCGCCTTGCAGGTGAAGCCCGGAAAACATGAAGTGGTGCTTAGTTTCTTCCCGAAGAGCATAGATCGCACGGAGACCATTGCTTATCTGGCTTATATCCTGCTTTTGCTTATTCTGTTGGCGTTGGCTTGGACGGCATATCAGCATTATCGCCGTCAATAGATAAAATCTATTGCCATCTTTTTTGCATAGTTGACATAAATTATGTATCTTTGCAGCGTAATAGATGTCCGGCGGAATGAAAAAGGATTGGAAATTTTGGCATATAGATCATGTGGGGGTCTGTCTGATGACAGCATTATTGGCAGCAGTCATTGGATTGGTGTCAGTAAACCTTTCCATGTTCAATCCAGTAGAACAGGCCTTTGAGAATTTCCACATGACGGATGTCTATTATGAGATGAGCCGTAGCGAGAATATCGAGATGAATGACGATATTGTGATGGTCGATATGGTGGAATTGCGCGACCGTGGGGAGATAGGACAGGTCATCCAACAGATTAATGCTTGTCAGCCTCGCGTGTTAGCCGTTGACTTGCTCTTTTACAAGGAAGGCGATGATGTGTTGGCCAATGCCATGCTGATGGCATCTATCGAGGAGGCCAAGGAACCTATCGTTTTTTCCAGCAAACTGGTGGACTATAACGAAGAGAAAGGTTGCTTCGAGAACTTCATTCCATCTTTCTTTGCACCTATGGGAGACTATGTCTTTGGCTATGGAAACGTGTTGCAAGACCATGAAGGAGGCATCATCCGTGAATATACGCTGTCTAAGAAATATAACGACAAGACGATGTATTCGCTGGCCTACCTGACAGCTTGTGTATACATGGGCGAGAAACCGCATGAGCAGGATATCAACGAACGTCTCATTGTCTATGGCGATACGGACTTCCCTGTCATTAATTTCCGTGATATCCGGGATCATGCCAATCTGCTGAAAGACAAAATTGTCCTGCTTGGTACGTTCTCCAATGAAGAGGATGCCCATTTTACACCGCTGGGCAAGATGCCGGGCATGAAAATCCAGGCATATTCTATGCTCTCCTATATCCAGAATCGTAACATCAAGGATATGCCCGTATGGTTCAGCATCGTGCTGGCCTTCATCCTGTGCTATTTCTCGTCATGGATTAATTACTGGGTGCCACGCCTTTGGCCGAAGGTCGACAGCTACATCATCAGTGGTTACTATTTCCTGTTAGCTGCTCTGCTGGTATGGGTGTCGTTCTTGAGTTTTATGTATCTGCAATACAATATCAACCTGCTCTATCCGTTGGCAGGTATAGCACTTATCGAAACAGCTCGACCGTTATACGAAGATAGCGCTCGTATCATATACAATAAATGGCATTGGAAAATTTTCAAACATTCCATTTACTTGGAAAATGAGGAAGAATAAATAAAGAATATAGGAGATGATGACTATGAAGAAAAGAGTATGCTCATTACTGTTGATGACCCTTATGACTGTTATGGCTGTAGCGCAGACAGCCCAGGAACTGCTCAATGAGGCTAACGCCAAGTACGAAGCTGGCGAGATGCAAGCAGCTCTTGATCTGTATGTCCAGGCTGCTAATAAGGGACTTGCTGAAGCGCAGTTCTTGGCAGGCAAGATGTTCTATCTGGGCGAGAACGGCTCAAAAGACTATAGTTCGGCATCTATGTGGTTTAAGCGCGCTGCCCGTCAGCGCCATGCCAAGGCTGAATACGGTCTGGCCACCTGTTACATGAATGGTGATGGACTCCCCGTCAACTATGATCAGGCACTGATGTATATGAGAGCATCTGCTCTGCGTGGCTATGTGCCTGCTCAGCGTAAACTGGCAGAGCTCTATTCCAAGGGCGTCCTTGTCGAGGCTGACAGCGTAGAAGCCAAGCGCTGGCGCGATATGTCCGACGGCAAAGATGTCGCCCTTGTCCCCGAAATTGAGCGTCCCACCAAGATTATAGCGAATGTGCCCGCCGCTTCCGCCTCTGCGTCTTCCGCTGCCTCTGTGGCCAGCGGGTTGCCCGCTGGCGTTTCCGCCTCTGCTTCTTCCGCTGCCTCAGCGGCTAGCGGGTTGCCCGCTGGCGTTTCCGCCTCTGCTTCTTCCGCCGCCTCAGCGGCCAGCGGGTTGCCCGCTGGCGTCTCCGCCTCTGCTGACCCGCCTATCGGCTATTCCGCTACCATCCTTCCCCCGGCTGAGCGCCCCGACAGTCTGGTTAAACTCATTGACCTTGTCAAGCTCTCCCGTACAGAGCAGCTCGACTCCCTCAACCAGGCTCTGATGGATAGCCTCACCACTACAGGCATCCTCAACAAACACATGATAGCTACCATAGACTCCATGATGATTGCTGACAGTTTGGAGGTCGTTCGTTTGGAGAAGCTCCGCCAACTCAAACTGCAGATAGCCCAACAGGCTCAGCGCAAGAAATCGCTGGTAGTGCTCCCTAAAGAGTCCGAAATCCAGCGCAACTTGCCGCCCACAGTCTCTACCCATTGGGATGTACCCCTCGAAGCGCTGACCCTCAAGCAGGATGGCACCGAGGTTCCTGCTCCAGCTACGACGCCTTCTGCCGCTGCTCCGGCGGCCAGCGGGGTGCCCGCTGGCGTTCCTGCCGCGTCAGCCCTTGCTGCCACTACTTCCACAGCGTCAGCAGGAGGCAATTCTCAAGAGCAGATAGAGGAAGAGATTGGCATGTCCAATGGCGCTCCAGTGGTGCGCATTCTCTACCCAGAAGATCAGTCGCTTTTCCATACCGATGTCGTCAAACTGAAATACCAGCTGCTGGCGCAGGGCTTAGAGAACTCTACCAAGATTACCGTCATGGTTGATGGTGTTCGCCAGCCCGACTCCCGCGCAGCCAAACAGGCTGACATGATAGAAGTCGACGTTCCCAACCGCGACTGTACCGTCATGCTCTTTGCTCAGAATGAGAAAGGCAACAGCATTCCCGCAACCATTCGCCTTATCCGCGAGAATGTCTCCGAGTTAGATTTGCCTCGTCTCTTTGCCGTTGTCGTCGGAGTAGGGGAGTATAACGACGAGAAACTCCTCCCGCTGAAGATGACTGTCAAGGATGCCAACGACTTTGCCAATGTGCTGCGCTCCAAGAAGGGCCATCCTTTTACAGATGTGGAAGTGAAACTCCTCTGTGACCAGGAAGCTACCCGTGGTGACATCTTTGAGGCAATGGAGTGGATGGGTCAGGAGGCTCGCCCCAACGACCTATGTATGTTCTTCTTCGCTGGTCACGGCTATCGTGACGAGCGCGACCGCTTCTTCTTCGTGCCGTATGGTGGCAATACCAAGCGCACCTACGAGTGTTTCAGTGCTACCGACTTCAAGGATGCTGCTGAGAAGATCAACTCTAAGTTCGTGGTCTTTGCAGACGCTTGCTACTCTGCCGGTCTGCTCGAAGGCAACCGCTCTGCTGCTGCAGAACATTTCGTCGAACAGTTGCGCCGTTCGAAGAATGGTATGCTGTTCTATGCTTCCAGTGCTGGCGATACAAAGTCGAAGGAAGACCCCACCTGGGGCAATGGTGCCTTCACCAAGGCTTTGGTTGAGGCATTCAATGGTGCTGCCCGCAAAGAAGGCGATGAGGGCCTCTCAACACGTACCCTCGACGCTTACCTGTATGATGCTGTGCGTCGTACTACAGACTTCAAGCAAACACCGGTATTTATGAATCCCAGTGGTATCGAACATTTTAACATCTTTACCTATGAAAAATAATATCTTTATCCTGCTGTTGGCGCTTATGCCGCTGTCTTTGGCAGCACAGTCATATACGGTCTATTCTGTTGTGGGCACCGCCCGTTGGTATAACGGAAAGTCTATGGTTCCGCTGAAGGCCCGTAAGGTCCTTGCTGCACAGAATAAGATACAGATCGGTGCCGAGAGTGCTGTTACCGTCATCGACGAGAAGAATGCCAAGATGTTCTCCTTCACAGCCCCAGGCACCCATACTGTTGCTGATCTCATCAAATCACTCAAAGGCACTGGCAAGAGTCTCTCCAAACAATATCTCAGCTATGTTGTCAAGCAGCTCTTCTCTGACGATAGCGAGAAAATGTCGCACCCCAACACCTATATGCAGGCTACCGCCACGGCTTATCGCTCGTCGTCCAACGACTCCCTGCTTCTCAACCAGTTGGGCCGTCACTTCGCAATCGATGGGCTCCCTATCGATAAGACAGTGGAAAGTACCCTCGTAGACCCCGATACTCATCCTGAAACCGATTATGACGTGGAGTTTGAACTCGTTGACTGCACTACTGGGCTACCACTCGACGAACATATAGCACCGAACACAAGTTGCTACCTGCGTGTGATGAACCATACGACGGAACCTCTCTATATGAATATGCTCGACATTGACCGGAAAGGCAACAAATACCTCGTACTTCCGATGGATGCCGCTGCAACATGCGCTCACCTGTTGGTACCTGCTATGAGTACGGTGTCCTTCAAGAAGGAGCCATTCATCTTTGGCGACGAACCATCCGAAGAAACACTTCTGTTGATGGCTGTACGCGAACCGGTAGACTTCAGTATTGTCATGGACGATATCAAGACGGGGGGTAAAAGCACCATGCGTGTAGGCCTTAACCGCCGTTTTTATCAAGTAAAGTGATGGAATTCCGTACACAGGTCACCATTGATACACCGCCTTTCCTGATAGAGCCTTGCGAAGAAATCCTCTTTGTGGGCTCTTGTTTTGCCGATGCTATTGGCCAACGTTTCCGCGACGAGGCATTCCCCGCCACCGTCAATCCCTACGGCGTAATGTACAACCCTGCCAGCATCCTCCATACCCTTCAGCGCATTGCTGCCGGCGTCCCCGCCGCTTCTGTTTCCGCCGGCGCCCCCGCTTCTCCAGCGGTCAGCGGGTTCCCCGCTGCTCCCCGCGTCGCTTTCCTGACCCTTGGCACCAACCACGTCTATCGTCTCAAATCAACTGGCGAAATTGTAGACAACTGCCAGAAGCGGCCTGCTGCCCTTTTCCAAGAAGAGATGCTCTCTGTTGACCAGTGTGCCGACTATCTTCATCAGTCGGTAACTCTTCTCCAGGAGCTTAATCCAAATATTCACGTGGTCTTTACCGTTAGCCCCATCCGTTACCGTAAGTACGGCTATCACGAGAGTCAACTGTCTAAAGCCACCCTCCTCCTCGCCATTAACAAACTCATTGCTGCCACTTCTCCCGCTGCTTCTGTCGCTCCTGCGGCTAGCGGGTTGCCCGCTGGCGTTCCTGGCTATTCCACCATTTCTTATTTCCCCGCCTATGAACTCATGATGGATGAGCTCCGCGACTATCGCTTCTATGCCTCAGACATGCTGCACCCATCCGCTCAGGCTGTAGACTTTATCTGGGAACGGCTGGTTGATAGTTACTTCTCACCAGCCGCCAAGAATTACCTTGCCGAATGGCTTCCCCTCAAGCGGGCGCTGACCCATCGCCCCTTTCAACCGGATTCCGACGACTACCACACTTTTCTGGTACAGACGCAGCAGCGCCTTGCCGCCTTCCGCAAGAAATACCCCGCTGCTTCTCCTGCACTTGCTGTCAGTGGGTCTTTGTCACCCGTTTCTTCTTCTAAAGCACTTGCTGTCAGCGGGTTTCCCGCTGACTCCCAATTATAACAACTATGACATACACAATAGAAAAAATCACTACGCTCCTTGGAGCACGCCGCATCGGCACCGCCGATGCGCAGATTGGCTGGCTGCTTACCGACAGCCGCTCACTTTGTTTCCCTGAAGAAACCCTGTTTTTCGCACTGAAAACAGCCCGCAACGACGGTCACCGCTATATCGACGATCTCTACCGCCGTGGTGTCCGCAATTTCGTGGTATCCACTCCGCCCTCTTCTTCCACCACTGCGTCAGCGGCGGGTCTATATCCCGATGCCAATTTCCTCGTCGTCCCATCACCCCTCGCTGCTCTTCAGCGCCTCGCTGAGCGCCATCGTGACGAGTTTGACATCCCCATTGTTGGCATCACAGGCTCCAATGGCAAGACGATGGTTAAGGAGTGGCTCTATCAGTTGCTGTCACCTTCTATGACAGTGACGCGCTCCCCCAAGAGTTTCAATTCTCAGATTGGTGTCCCCTTGTCTGTCTGGCTGCTCAACGAACAGACCCAGGTCGCTCTCTTCGAAGCCGGCATAAGTCAGCCTAATGAAATGGAGTCGTTGGCGGACATCATCCAGCCAACAATCGGCGTGTTAACCTCCCTTGGCACTGCCCATCAGGAGAATTTCCGTTCCATGGAAGAGAAGTGTATGGAGAAACTCCAGCTCTTCCGCAATACCAAAGTTCTCGCCTACAATAGCGACGACGACACTATCAGTCGCTGCATCCGCCGCTTCGGCTTCAAAGGCGAGAAGATTGGTTGGAGCCGCGAAAACCAGTCAGCACCGCTCTTCATCGAAAAGGTATCTATCACCTCTCAACCCTCATCACTCACCTCTGTTTCCTATATATATAAAGGAACGCGCGCGAGCTATCCGCTGCCTTTCTTCGATGAGGCCTCTCTGCAGTGCTCCTTTGCCTGTGCAGCCATAGCGCTCCATCTGGGACTCACCCCCGATGAACTGGCAGAGCGTATGGCACACTTGGATCCTGTCGCCATGCGCTTGGAGGTTAAGGAGGGCCAGCATGGCTGCCTGCTGATCAACGACTCCTACAACAGCGACATCAACTCCCTTGATATCGCCCTCGACTTCATGGCACGCCGCACTCATGCAGTAAGTGGACTCCCCACCGATAATCGTACCCTTATCCTCAGCGATATTTACCAGACCGGCCGTGACGATGCCGACCTCTATGCGGAGGTCAATGCTCTCTGTCTCAAGCGCAGCGTCACAAAGCTCATCGCTATTGGCCCCCGCATTAGTGTTCAGCGGTCAGCGTTCAGCATTCAGCGTTCAATGTTTTTCCCCACCACCGAGGCCTTCCTCGCCAGCGAAGCCTTCCGCTCGCTCCATGACGAGGTAATCCTCATCAAAGGCGCCCGTCCTTTCGGTTTCGACCGTATCACGGAGCAACTGGAACAGAAGGTTCACGAGACCATTCTGGAGGTCAACCTCAATGCTGTCGTCGACAACCTCAACTACTACCGTTCCTTCCTCAAACCGGAGACCAAACTGGTTTGCATGGTCAAGGCCGACGCCTATGGTGCTGGTGCTGTGGAGGTTGCAAAGACCTTACAAGACCATCGTGTCGACTACCTCGCTGTCGCCGTGGCTGACGAGGGTGCTACCCTGCGCAGGAATGGCATCACGCAGAATATTATGATTATGAACCCTGAGATGACGGCCTTCAAGACCATGTTCGACTACGATCTCGAACCAGAGGTCTACTCTTTCCGTCTGATGGATGCCCTTATCCATGCTGCCGAACAGCAAGGTATTACGGGGTGGCCCGTACATATCAAACTCGACACCGGTATGCACCGCCTCGGCTTCGATCCTGAAAAAGATATCGACGAGGTAATCTGTCGTCTGAAGAATCAGAATGCCATCATTCCGCGCTCTGTTTTCAGCCATTTTGTCGGCTCTGACAGTGATGACTTCGACAATTTCTCCACCATGCAGTTCGAGCGCTTCGATAAGGCCAGCCGCCGTCTGCAGGCAGCCTTCTCTCATAAGATTATCCGCCACATGGATAACAGTGCTGCCATCGAACACTTCCCCGAGCGCCAGATGGATATGTGTCGCCTGGGCCTTGGCCTCTATGGCTACGATCCACGTGCCGCAGGTGCTCCTTTGCGCCCTGTTTCTACGCTAAAGACCACCATCCTTCAGTTGCGCCATGTCCCCAAGGACGAAACGGTGGGCTATTCGCGCCGTGGCATACTGACACGTGACAGTGTGATTGCCGCCATTCCTATTGGCTATGCCGATGGTTTGAACCGCCATCTCGGCCGTGGTGCCGGCTACTGCTTGGTTAATGGTCAGAAGGCTCCCTATGTTGGCAATATCTGCATGGATGTCGCCATGATTGACGTCACCGGCATCGACTGCAACGAGGGCGACCAAGTAGAAATCTTCGGCGAGCACCTGCCAGCCACCGTCCTTTCTGATATCCTCGACACCATTCCTTACGAGGTCCTCACGGGAGTCAGCAATCGTGTCAAGAAGGTCTATTTCCAAGATTAACCACCGTGTCCGTAAGCGTTCTCGTTCGAAAATGTCTCAATAAATTTGGTATTTTGCTCGCTAATTTGTACCTTTGCAATCACTACGCTTAGAAACAAATAAAAAACAAATCTTCCATGGAACAAGTTTTTAGCTATATCATTAGCTTAGGAGCCAGTGTTATGATGCCGATTCTTTTCACGATTATCGGTCTCTGCATTGGTCTCTCCTTTGGTCGCTCCCTTAAGTCCGGCCTCTATGTCGGTGTCGGTTTCGTTGGCTTGGGCATTGTCACCGCCCTGCTCACCACCAATTTCGGTGGTCCACTGAGTGCTATCAGCGAACTCTATCACCTCCAGCTCAAGGTCTTTGACATGGGATGGCCCGCTGCCGCCGCTGTGGCTTATAATACCGCAGTCGGAGCACTCATCATCCCCATCTGTCTCGGCGTCAATTTCCTGTTGGTCGTTACCAAGTGTACCCGCACGGTCAATATCGACCTGTGGAACTACTGGCACTTCGCCTTCATTGGTGCTGTGGCTTACTTCGTCATGGACCAGTCGCTGGCATGGGGCTATTTTGCTGCCATCGTGTGCTATGTCATCACGTTGGTTATGGCCGACCTTACCGCCGACAAGTTCCAGGAGTACTATCCCGAATGGCAGGGCATCTCTATTCCCCAGCCGTTCTGTCAGAGCTTTGTACCTTTCGCCTTGGTTATAGGCAAAGCCCTTGATGCTATCCCCGGTTTCGACCGTCTGAATATTGATGCTGACGGTTTGAAGAAGAAGTTTGGCGTCTTGGGTGAACCTCTCGTGTTGGGTGTCATTGTCGGTGCTCTTATCGGCGGCCTTGCCCAACTCGATATTAAGAAGATTCTCTTCCTCGGTGTTACGATGGGTGCCGTTATGGAGCTCATCCCCCGTATCACAAGTCTCTTCATTGAAGGTCTGAAGCCTATTGCTGAGAAGACCCAGGAGGTTGTCAAGAAGAAGTTCAATGGTAAGAAGGTGTATATCGGTATGTCGCCGGCTGTTGTCATCGGTCATCCTACAACCCTCGTCGTCTCCTTACTGCTTATCCCCGTAGCATTGGGTCTCGCCGTCGTGCTCCCTGGCAACCAGTTCTTGCCGCTGGCCTCACTCGCAGGCATGTTCTACCTGTTCCCCATGGTGCTGCCTTTTACCAAGGGTAACGTCGTTAAGACATTTATCATCGGACTGGTAGCTCTTGCCATCGGTCTCTACTTCGTTACCGATATGGCTGCTGCCTTCACGCAGGCTGCTCATACCGTCTTTGAGCAGACAGGCGACAAAGCTGCCGACATCCCCGCAGGTTTTGAGGGTGGCGCCCTCGACTTTGCTTCCTCGCTCTTTGGCTGGGTTATCTACAAGTGTGTGGCTTACCTCCAGTGGATTGGTGCTGGTGTCCTCACGCTTATCACCCTCGTCATGCTCTTTTGGAACCGTCGCCGCATCGTCGCTGAAGAAAAAAACAACAAATAAACAAATCAATATGAAAAAATCATTTCTTTTACTACTGCTTATGGGTAATTTACTGAATGGCTACGGCCAGCAGCACGTACAGTTCCAGACCGCCTGCCATCCTGAGGATGTCAAGCACTACGACACCAAGACGCTCCGCGAGCGTTTCGTGATGGAGAAGGTTATGGTGGCTGACGAGATTAATCTGACGTATTCTCACTACGACCGCTTCATCTTTGGCGGTGCCATGCCTGTCAACAAAACCCTGAAACTCGAGAATTTCCGTGACCTCGGTCTCGACGTAGACCCAGGCATCAAGGATAAGTATTTCCTCTACAACCGCGAACTCGGTATCGTCAACTGCGGTGAGGGCGACGGCGTCGTTATCGTCGATGGCAAGGAGTATGCCCTCTCTCCCAAGGAGGCACTCTACGTCGGTCGTGGCCATATCGCCAAGGACAAGGATGTCAACAAAGAGGTCCTCTTCCGTTCTAAGAATGCCGCCAAGCCTGCCAAGTTCTATCTCAACTCGGCTACAGCCCACCAGCACTATAAGACCCAGTGGATTACCCTTGATGGTCGTAAGGGCTCGCTGAAGGCTGCCGTCTGGGGACCTGTCGGTTCTTTGGAGGAGTGCAACAACCGTACCGTCTATAAGCTCATCGTCAACGACGTTCTGGAGGAAGGTCCCTGCCAGTTGCAGCTCGGCCTCACTCAACTCAATCCTGGTGCTGCGTGGAACACGATGCCTCCTCACACCCACGGTCGTCGCATCGAGGCTTACTACTATTTCAATCTCCCTCAGGAGCAGACCATTGCCCACATCATGGGCGAGCCTCAGGAGAGTAGGGTAGTATGGCTGCACAACGAACAGGCCATTATGTCTCCCGAATGGTCTATGCATGCTGCTGCCGGCACCTATTACTACACCTTCATCTGGGGTATGGCTGGTGAGAACCTCTACTATAATGACAAGGACAACATCCCTGTCATCGATATCAAGTAATCCAGCATCCTGAAATACTTAAAAAACCGAAAAACGAATAGTATTATGAGCGCTGTACAAACCACAAAGATGTCCAACTTCCGTTGGGTCATCTGTGCGTTGCTCTTCCTGGCAACCACCGTCAACTACATGGACCGTCAGGTCCTGTCACTAACCTGGAAAGACTTTATCGCTGCAGACTTCCACTGGACCGATGCCGACTATGGTTTCATCACGGGTATGTTCTCCTTGTTCTATGCCATCGCCAACCTCATGGCTGGTAAGTTCATCGACTGGATGGGCACCAAGAAGGGCTATCTCATTGCCATCTTCGTCTGGTCTACCGGTGCCGTGCTGCATGCTGGCTGTGGCTGGGTGACGATGAATATCGAGGGTTACGACTCTATCGAGGCCCTGCGCCTCGTTCAGGCTGGCAGCGATGCCGCCGTGGCTATTGCCACCATCTCTGTGTGGCTTTTCCTGTCGTGCCGTCTGATTCTTGCTGTCGGTGAGGCAGGTAACTTCCCCGCAGCCATCAAGGCTACTGCCGAATACTTCCCTGCCAAGGATCGTGCTTTTGCCACCTCTATCTTTAATAGCGGTGCCTCTGTCGGTGCTCTGGCTGCTCCCGCTACTATCCCCCTGTTGGCTCGTGCCTGGGGCTGGGAGATGGCGTTCATCATTATTGGTGTGCTGGGTTACGTATGGATGGGCCTTTGGATATGGGCTTACGACAAGCCTCGCCAGAACAAACGTGTCAATCAGGCTGAGCTCAACTACATCGAGCAGGATGTCGACCTCGCCACTGTACAGAACCGTGAGGAAGAGAAGGAAGAGGTAGCCATTCCTTTCTTTAAGTGCTTCACCTTCCGTCAGACGTGGGCCTTCCTTGTTGGTAAGTTCATGACCGACGGCGTATGGTGGTTCTTCCTCTTCTGGGCTCCTGCCTATTTCTCTGACCAATATGGCTACACCTCCGACTCCGGCATGGGTATCGCCCTAATCTTCACGCTCTATGCCATCGTTACCATCCTCTCCATTGGTGGTGGCTATTTGCCAAAGATCTTTGTCGAGAAGCAGGGCATGAATCCCTATCTCGGTCGCATGCGTGCCATGTTCATTTTCGCCTGCTTCCCCGTATTGGGACTCTTCGCACAGCCCCTCGGTGCCTATAGCGCCTGGTGGCCTGCCATTCTGATTGGTCTGCTGGGTGCCGGCCATCAGGCTTGGTCTGCCAACCTCTTCTCTACCATTGGCGACATGTTCCCCAAGTCAACCATAGGTACCATCGTTGGTCTGGGTACAGCCATTGGCGGTCTGGGTTCTATGGCCATCAATATGGGCTCTGGTGCCTTCTTTACCTGGGCTGCTGAGCAAGGCGCTTCCTTTGAGGTCATGGGCTTCCAGGGCAAACCTGCCGCTTACATGGTGGTATTCTCCTTCTGTGCCGTTGCCTATCTCATTGGCTGGTGCATCATGAAGGCCCTTGTTCCTAAGTACAAACCCGTTATTGCTGACTAATAGTCAACACCTATCCACGTGCAGCTGGCGGATTTCCCGCCAGCTGTATGTGTTGCAATTAACATTTTTTATGTTATAAATCTTTGTGTATTTGTTCTTTTTCGTTAACTTTGCCACCGCATTTCCTTAAAAAGGATGAAAAAACTTTAAGTATAAAGCTAACGTATTGATGGAGAATTCGCGCCCCTTCAGATATATTTGGCTGTGTGTATTACTCATATTACCGATAACTATGGTAAGAGCTCAGGTCATGGACACAGGACATCAGGTCGACACCCTTTCCACTGCAGAGAGGCTGTCGGTTCGTTCTAATGCTGTCGATTGGCTGCTCCTTGTCCCTAATATTGGTATAGAATACGATATTTTCCCGACCAACCACAACCGTTGGAGTGTTGGTCTCAATCTGCGCTACAACTGGCAGTCCAGCCATACCTATAAGCCCGGCCTTGTCTATAATGTTGCCGAGGCTCGCTTGGAGGTGCGCAACTACTACCGCATTCGTGTTCTTGATGGTAGATTCATAGAACCAAAGAAACATATTTGGGAACGCGTCGTTTCCCCACGACGTGCCGAGTCCAAACACCCCACCACCACCTTCTATCGTGGCGCTTTTGTCGCCTTCAACAACTACTCATTAAAACTAGGATCCGAGGGAAAGCAAGGAAATGCAATTATTGGTGGTGTTATGTGGGGTATGATAAAGCCTATGTACCAATTTAGCAACGGCAACTCACTCGACCTTGAATTTGCTGCCAGTGCAGGTGTCGCCTATGCGAAGTACGACACCTACACACACGACCGTTTGGACGACTGCTATCCCATTACTGCCACGGGCAAGACCACCATCATGCCCGTCATCAACGAGCTCCGCGTAGGCTTCGTCTACCGTTTCGGCTCGTACCCCATTACCAAGAAGTACCGCTGGCGCTACGACGTCGACATGGACTATCAGGAGCGTATGGACAGCATTGTCCTTGCCGAGCGCAACGCCGCTGCTGCCCAGCATATCAGCGACTCTATCTACGAGTCCATCAGCAAAGTATTCTGGGACCGCTACAATCAGCTGGCTAAGAAGAACAAGGAGCGTGCCGAGAAGCAGGAAGCCCTTGACAAAAAGGCTGCTGAGGCTAAGAAGGCTGCCGACAAGAAAGCTGCTGAAGAGAGAAAGGCCGCGGAAAAGAAGGCTGCCGCCGACAAGAAGGCCGCTGAAAAGGCCGCCGCTGAAGAAGAAAAAGCCAAGAAAAAGAAAGGCGCCGCCCCTGCTGAGGGGGCTGCCGCGGAGGGTGCTGCCGCTGAGTCCGCCCCTGCTGAGGGCACTCCTGCTCCCAGCGATGCCCCCGCTACTGCGGAAGAGCAGGGCTCTGCCCAGCCAGCGGTCAGCGGGTCTTCCGCTGACGCTCCGGCTCCCTCTGCTGATACACCCTCCGCTGACGCTCCGGCTCCGTCCGCTGATGCTCCGGCACCGTCCTCTGACGCTCCGGCTCCCTCCGCTGATACACCCGCCGCTGATACACCGGACCCAACTGAAGAAGAAACCGCACAATGAAGTATAGCGCCTACATAGTCATAGCCCTCATGGCCCTGCTCGCCGCCTGCACTAAGGCCGAGCTCTGCGAAGAAGGTGACCACCCGCACAGAGCAGGTGTTCGCTTCGCCTATGACTGGAGTTTGGCCAATAGTGATGCCCGTGTTTCTTTCCATGGCGCAATGCCTAATCAACGTGATACTGTTATGCTGACAATTGCCAAGCGTATTATTGGCACTGAATTGACAGGCTGCTGTTTCCATGTTCTTAAGAATAAAGGCTTCTACCTGACTAACGCCCCTGTAGCACCAACTACAGATGGTACTGACTCCGGCGATGGCGCTGGTTTCGACGATGGCACTGGTTCCGACGATGGCGCTGGTTCTGATGATGGTACTGGTTCTGATGATGGTACTGGTTCTGATGATGGTACTGGTTCTGGTTCTGATGATGGTACAGGCTCTGACGATAGTGGAGACGACACTGAAAACAATTCTGCGGGTTCTCGTGCGGCATCTCCTACCCCCGATGATACAAAAAAGGAAGTATTTGATGTCGACCTGTTCAAGATTCGTCCTGGAACTTTCAAGATGGTAACTATCAACCGCGATACTACCGAGTTCCTCTACGACGAACTCTATAACTATTTGGAGCATGGCATTGAAAATGGCACAGCCCTCCATGACCTCAATGTAGAGTACAAACGTTACAAATATGGTTCTCCGAGGCTGCGTGGACAGATTCCTGGCTGGACGGACTATAATATCTATGGCAATCCTGACGATGCAGGCCATCCTTCTGCTGATAACTATCTACAGCCCGACTTGCCTCCTGTCTACTATGACAGCATAGCGCCTTGCGATATAGCCATTCATTCTGAACAACTGTTCACGTTCAAACCAGAGTTGCTGACGCAGAACATTGATATCCGCTTCCATATCCGGAAGAAGGTCGACGTAGCCCCCTTCAGTATCGAGGCTGTCTATGCCGACATCTCGGGCATACCATTCCGTATGAACCTCTCTACAGGACTCTTTGATATCCGCAATACGGCTAAGATGATGTTCACCTGTAAGTTGGAGGATGGTAATGGAAATGTTATAACTGACAATGATGCCAATACCTTCTTGGTGAGTCATGGTAATATCGATGTGTTGTCACTGGTCAATGCTCCCAATGCCGATGTTACTCGTGGTCCTGGCATCATGCAGCTGATGATTAAGATAAAAAACAACCCCAAGGTAGTGCGAGTAAGGGTTAACTTATTCCATGCCATTGAGCGTGCCAAGTTGTACAAACCTTCTGACGAGGATGGCGCTTGGGCACATCGTCGCAAGGCTTATGGCGTGTTAGAGATAGATACCGGTCTCCTTATTGATGAAAAGTTCGTCATTACTAATGATGAAGATGGCGGCCTCGACAAGTGGGTAGAAGTTGGTAGGGGTGATATCATCATCGATGCCTGACAATAGTAGAAAATAAGAAAATAGAAGATATATGAAACATATTATTCAAACAGGACTATCGACAATGGCTGCTGCCATGCTCCTCTGGGCATGCAGTTCTGAGTCGTACCCTGGACTTGAATATGATAATCCTAACTCAGTCACTAATGATGAGACACCAGATGAGAACAGCGGTCTGCCTATTCATGTCTATGTCAATGAGCAGGCTGTCGTTGTGCTGTCGTCTCACCATTCTTCTCGTGAGAATGATGATATGACGCGTGGCGTGGGTTCTTTCCAGATAGAGGAGGATGAGGATATCGCGAGAAGACGTAATGAACTTGATGAACTTAAGAAACAACATGAGGCAGGTTTGCTCACTGATGAAGAGATAAATGACTATTTGGAAAAAGCAAGAATATTTAAGGAAGATACAACACTAATGAGTCTAAAGAAGGACACCACTACCTTCTACATCTTTGCCTTCCGTAATCAGAAGGCCGATATTACAGGCCCTGAGACTTCACAACTCAAGGAAGAGCCTAACATGCACACCTATTATCAGATTGAGGAGCAACAGAACCATCCTGCCTATCCAGAATCCATGCACGACGCCCTTCGTCTGGATTGTTTGATTGATGGCTATGACTACTATAAAGGAATGCCGGCTAACCTCGAAGCTGAACAGCACTTGAAGATGAAGCGACCTGAGGCCAGTCCTCTTTATTGGGGTGAATATCAAGGCGTAGGTTATAATTTCTTTGCTTATACTGTTGGTGACATCAATAAGGGAGAGAAGGCCGACCTTAAAGCTGGTCAGAATAATATTGATACCGAAGAGAACATTCAGTGGGGTATTCCTCACCGCGATGCTGATAAGATATGGTATGAGAACTTCGGCATTGACGGTTCGCAGGACTTGATGGTGGGTTGTACTCCACCACTGACAAATGAGCTGCTCAATGACCGTTATAAACATGTCGAATTGACGGATGCTGAGCGAAATCGCATCCTCTATTATGGCAACTATACCTCGTTTGCTGCTCACCGTGGCATCGAACCTCAGGTAGACTTAAAGCACTTGCTGACACGTCTTCGCTTCAGCATGCTGCCAGGCGACTCTACAGCTTCGTATACCACCATCGATGCCGTTTATGCTACTACTCCGTGCAAGGGTGACTTCATCGTGGCCAGTAAGGACCCCAGTGAGATTGGATTCTACCCCTATGGAGACCAGTCTGCCTATGGAGACCTCTATCTGCATGACCGTCCACAGTTAGATGAAGAAGGACACTTGTTGCCCTCAAAGATTCTTGACTCTGCACCCTCTGAGGATCGCATTGTAGAATGGAAGCCAGAGTATTGGATTAAGGACAATAATGGTAAGATTATCGGTAAGGTTCCTCTTACTGAACGTGGCGAACCGTTACATCTTGGAGACGATCTGCTCATTCCTCCAGCCTCGCAGATTGTTATCACCATCCAGTCGCACTATAGGCGCAAAGATGACTCCTTCGATGACGACCGCACTTTCCGATCGCTCTACACCATCAACGCTGAGACACTAGCCAATAATGAAACAGATAAAGCTAAGTATTGGGATGAAGAGAAACAAGAGTACAGATTTAAGCCTGGCTACATTTATGATATCACCCTCGTTGTCTATGGTCTTCAGAAGATCGAGGTAACTGCCAATATTGAAGCTTGGAAAGAGGGTGGTGAAGTTGTTATAGACCCTGATGATGCTGACGATAGTTGGACAATTAACCCCTAAAAATAAGCAAATAAAACAACAATCAAGAAAGAAAACAACATTTATTAATTCACTTTATTATTAACTTTTAAAAACAGATGATTATGAAAAAGTATTTCATTTTCGCAGCAGTTGCAGCAGCAGGCCTGTTTGCAAGCTGTTCAAGTAGCGACGACGTCGCAGCAAATGACGCTCCGACTCCTCAGGTGACTGAGAACGAGCAGGTCCCCATCCTTTTAGGCGCTACTTCACGAGTTAGTGCTGACGCAACTAAGGGTACTGGTTCTGTTGGTGATATAGCTGGTGAGAACACAAACGTTTGGGCTGGTCAGCATGTTAATGTGTTCATGTTCAATAAGGGTACTTTCTATTTGGCAGGTGCTTATCAGAAGGTCGTTTCTACTGATGGCCAAAATACAGTTTCTTATGTAGCAACTAATGAACCAGCTCTTTATAACAATCAGGAAATGCGTACACCTAATCCTGGTGCTAATACTGGTGCTGATGTAACAGAGTATCTAACTATTTCTGATGGAACTGATCCTGATGATGGAAAAACTTTTGTTCAGCATAAGTACTATCCTATGACCAACAACTTTGACTTTTGGGCATACCATGTTGATGATGCTGGTACTGGAACAGGTAATGTAGGCGAACCTGAGTATTTTGATGCTCAGGGTGCTGTTGTCGCCAATCCTGCAGCTCCTAATGCTGCTCCTGTTGGTGTTCGCGTTCCTTTTACAATCGATGGTACTCAAGACTTGATGGTTGCTGCTGCTTGGCCTTCAGCTGCTGAACTCTCAACTCCTGTTGGTCAAAATAATGATTTCTATTCAGCTAAAGCAGCGCGTGCCAATATTCAGCCAAATCTTACTTTTAATCACCTGCTGACTCGTTTGCAGTTCTATCTTCGCGGTGGTAATTTGAAAGCTTGTGGATGGGTTGATGAGGCTCCTAAAGACGGAACGCTCGACCGTGCTCCTCAAGGTACAGAAGTTTATGGTGGTGTATTCGTAAAAGAAATTAAGGTTTACTCTAAGAAGTCTGGCAATATGGTTGCTGCTTACAATTATTGGGCTGACGCTTCTGCTAAACCTGCAAGAGAAGTTGAGAATTTGATTAACTGGGATTATACCGGCACTTACGATGATGGTGTTACTGCTTATATTGCTGACAATACTAGCACTAATGTAGTACCATTCACTTTGATGGGAAAGAAAACAACTGCAGCCTCAATTGTACCAACCATTAGTCCTGCAACTCACTCAGAGGACGCAGCTGCTTACACAGTTCCTGCGTCTGTTACTGAAGTTGCTGATGCTACCGCCCTGGAAGCAGCTCGTAGTGCTCTAACTGTTGATGGTGATTATTATTACTATCAGGTAGATAACAAGACTTATTATAAGGTTACAGTAGCCACAAATACTCCTGGAGCTGCAGTTGAGGAGTATACTGTTCCCGCAGGCGTTGTATCTGTAGCTGATGCTGCTGCACTGGATGCAATTCAAGATGCCAAAACAACTACTGGTGACACTTGGTTCTATCTCGAGGATACAAAGGAGTATATCCTTTCTCATGTAACAGGTGCTGCTACCCCGGGTGCTCCTTACACTCCAACATCTGGTACAATGGGTAAACTTCCTGCTTTGTATGATACAAACATTTTTGTTGATGACGATGCCTGGAAAGCAGCTCTTGTAGCAAATAGCGCTAATTATGATAAGATTTATAAAGCTAATGCGACTGCCGCTAATGCAATAGAAGATGTACCTGTCGGTGCTCCAATGTTGGTTTCTACGGAGGCTAATGGTTATGTAATGGAAATCACTCTGGGACAGTATCTCTTGGATAAGAGTGTACCTACTTCAGGTCTCGAAGATGGAGAACAAGCAGGATCAGCTGATCGTTATATTCTGAAGGAGACCAAGCAGAGAATTAATATTCCTGCTCCTACTAATGCTGCAAAATTTGAGCAGAGTACTTCTTACAACATTGTCATTACAGCTTATAGCTACGAAGAAATCAACATCAAGGCAACTCTTACCGGTTGGATTGATGGTGAGGATGTCGGTGTTGTCGTAGAGTAATCCGTCGTATCGACGAGCAATGAGTCTGATTGTATAACAAAAGGACTCAAACAGATAATAAAAGGTACGCAGTCCGTGGCGGCTGCACCGACGTGGAGACACCACGACTGCGAACCTTATTTATGAACGAAAAACAATAGATAAATGAAGAAATATCTATTTATCCTAAGTCTTGCAGGTGGCATGCTCACAGCATGTTCCTCTGGCGATGATATTGCTGCAGCACCTGAGATGACTCAGGAAGAGAAAGATGCAGCCATCATTGCCGAGGCAACAGCAGCCAGTGACGTACAGATTCGCTTGGGCTTTGGCTCTCAGTCAAATAACACTTCTATCATGCGTAGTCCGGTGGAGTCGGATGCCAATGGGTTGTTTGAAACACCTGCTGGCAAGTATCTTGGCATCTACTGTCTGGCACAACAGCCTCAGATAGCTACGGCCTCTCCTGGTCCAGTAGAAATTTCCGGGATTGACTGGTCTTCAAATGATGCTAATTCTCTGTTCTATTTGATGGAGAAGAACCAGCCCGCACAGGTGAAGATTCTTAATGCCGGTCAGAAGATTGGCAATGTTGTGTTGGCAGAAAAAGCCAGTGATGTACAGTTCTTGCTGACCAGTTCGCTGAGTGATCCTACACCAACGGTGAAGTATTACTATTACCCTTACGGTAACTGGTATAACTACCACTTCTATGGCTACTACCCACGCCAAGTGTCAGGTATCACGGAGACACCCAATAAGGTAACAGTGAACTATACGCTGGATGGCACACAGGACCTCATCTACGCCAAGGCTACACCGCCAACGGCTGATGTTGACAAAGGTTTCAATGCCAAGTACATCCGTGAGAAGCAAGATCCGCAGACAGGTACCAATAACTTGGAAGACCTGCCCCATCTGGCACTGAACCACAAGCTGGCTCAGTTGCGCTTCTACGTGCAGTGTAAGACGGTGAACTACATCGCCTATAACTATGGTGAGGCTATTGGTGCTTCTGCACCCTACAAGAAGCTGTTTACACTGAAAAGCCTGGAACTGACCAAGGTACCCGTAAAGTGGCAGCTGACAGTGGCAGACCGTGAGACCACAGCCAACGAGGGTACCCTGACACACATGGGTACTATCACTGGTGGAAAGGTTGATGAAACCGATGGTTCGCTGGCTGATATTCCCGTCAAGGAAATGACCATTACGGCAGGTGTTGCTGCTGGTACAGATGTGGATGCTCTCGGCACTCCTGTCAACATCCCTTATACTGGTTCAGAGCTGTCTTACTGGAAAGTTGTTGAAAGTACGACAAATCTGGGCACCTATATCTGGGAGGCTGTTGACAAGGATGCGTATGACGCAGCAGCAGCTAAAGAGGCTATGACCAAGAATACAGCCTTGAATCCTGCATTCTTGGTTGTTGAAAATCTGAATAAGGTTTATAGAGTCTGGGACGATGTTAATGGAAATGATACACCAGATGAGGTGGCTCATGAGCCTCTGCTTGTGGGTTATGCCATGATTCCTACAACAGCAATGTATGGAAGCATGACCATTGACAACCGCGGAACGAACTCTAATAAGCCTTACATCACCTTCACGTTGAATGCTGGTCAGACCAGTGGTGCCGCCGGTACTGACTGGACTGCAGAGTCGCAGCCTATCTCAATACCTACAGATGGCTTCGAGGCTGGTAAGGTGTATAACGTCATTCTGAACATCCCCGTTCCTGAGGAAGTTCACATGAAGGCTACACTGAGCAGCTGGGAGGTTGTTGAGGTTACGGCCAATAGCGATCAGAACATCAACATGACTGTTGACTAATATTCTATCAATCACACAGGGGGACATACCCTCTGTGTGATTTAAAAACAAAACGAATGAAGAAATTACTGGGCTTCGCAAGCCTGACACTCATATTACTGCTGACAGCATGTACTGCTGATAGCCTCGACGAAATTGTTGAGGCTGGTACGCCTAGTGGACAGCAGTTTGGTGAGGGTAGTGGCGGAGTGCCAGTAACACTGAGCATCGGCTCGGTGGTGGGCAGCACAGAATTGACGCGCTCGCCCATGGAGTCGGTGGGAAGTAATTTCCAGACACCTACTGGTGCCTCGGCATCAGACTATAAGTATATGGGTGTATTCGCCCTGGCACAGAGCAATTTGTTTGCAGTACCGCTACCTTTAGGCTCCGTGGCAACAGGCAACATCAAGTGGGACGGCACGGTGAGCCAGACTCGCCTGCTATGGAACCACCCAACGATGGCTAGCATTGCTAATGAGTGGAATGGCACCAGCGTGGCAGATTATACGAAGCTACAGCTGATGGATCCCACAACGTTGGAGACAACACCAACGGAGAAACCATATTCCTATCCCAACAACAACTGGTATAACTACTATTTCTATACCTACTATCCACGGGTTGCCGACAATGCCATTGAGGTGTCGGCAGACAACGTGGTGACGGCCAACTACTCGTTGGACGGCTCGCAAGATATTATTACGGGTTATGCCATGCCGCCCGTAGCTCAGGCAAACAACGGATTCTGCGGCAATTACTTCTCTGACATCAAGCGCGCTGAGGGCTCGCTACCCTTCAACAAACAGCCACAGTTGCAGCTGACACACCATCTGGCACAGTTGCGCTTCTTTGTATGTTCAGAAGCCGATCCTGCCGGCACTTTCCAAGTGAAGGGTATCACCCTGCTGAATATCCCTACAGACTGGTCGCTCGTTATTGCCGACAAGTCTGATATTCATCATACTGGTCTGCTGATATCAAACAGTGGTGTTTCAGATCTTGTTCCTGTACGCACTATGATGGTAGATGTCAATAACAATATGACATCGGCCACCGATGCTGTTGTTTATGATGGTACTAGCTATACTAACTTGACAACAGAACCTGCCATTGCGGGTTACGCTATGGTGCCCTCCACCACTATGCTCATCAAAGCTAACAATGAAAAAAATCGTACCTTCAATACTACGTATAAGGTTCGTCTTGTCGTTAAGTCTGGCGATGTAGTGAATACACTTGAGCGTGACATTACAACACCCGAAGGCGGTTTCCTTTCAGGTAAGGTCTATAACGTCATAATTCGTATAGACCAGACAAGTATTGTAGCTGAACCATAATGGAGGAAAATAAAATAGAAAATTGGGGTCGGTTCTGAGTGATCCACTTTTTGCGGGATTTATTTGGTCAATTCATTCTTTTTGTCTACTTTTGCAATTAGAACCATAAGAATTGT
>CADBWR010000014.1 GCA_902798425.1 uncultured Bacteroidales bacterium | reverse complement strand
GACCTACAGGACTCTTTCTTTGGCGCTTCAGGATGGGCTTGAACCAACGACCCCCTGATTAACAGTCAGGTGCTCTAACCAACTGAGCTACTGAAGCAGTGGTGCTTTCTTTCGATTGCGGGTGCAAAGGTAAGGAGTTTTTTCGAATTGCGCAAACTTTTTAGCGAAAAAATTTCATGGAGACCGTATTTTTTTGTAATTTTGCCCCCTAAACCAATATAATATATAATGATAAGACGTATTTTCCTCTCTTTTGTGATACTGCTGGCAAGCATGTCCGTATTGGCGCAAGACACCAAGAACCATAATTTGGAGGTTGGCAAGAACCTGGACATCTTCAATGCCCTCTATAAGAATCTGGACATGATGTATGTGGACACCCTCGATGCCAATAAAGTGATTGGCGTGGGAATCCGTGCCATGCTACAGTCGTTGGACCCTTATACGGAGTACTACCCGGAAGAGAAGCAGAAGGAACTGAAGCAGATGCTGACTGGTAAGTATGCAGGTATCGGTGCTCTGGTGCGCTATCATCAGAAGTTGAAGCGTGTTGTCATTGAGGAACCCTACGAAGGTATGCCATCTACGGAGGTGGGCCTGAAGAAGGGCGACATCATCCTGCAGATTGACGACACGGTGATGACAGACAAGAACGTCAGCTACGTGAGCAGCCATCTGCGTGGCGAACCCGGCACGACGTTTAAGCTGAAGATTCTGCGTCCTACCACGGGCAAGAAGATGGATTTCAAGATTACGCGTCGTAGCATCAAGATGCCAGAGATTACCTATTACGGTATGCGTCCCAACAATATCGGCTACATCTGTCTGAGTACCTTCACAGGTGAGCCCGCCAAGGCCATGCGCCGTGCCTTTGTGGATTTAAAGAAACAGGGAGCGCAGAAGCTGGTGCTCGACCTTCGTGGCAATGGTGGCGGTTCACTGGCCGAGTGTGTGGACATTCTGAATATGTGGATTCCTAAGGGAGTAAAGATTGTTGAGACCAAGGGTAAGCTGAAGCGTGCCGGTTCAGAGTATAAGACCCGCCTGGAACCCATTGACACAGTGATGCCACTGGTGGTGCTGGTCAATGGTGAGACAGCCTCTGCCTCAGAGATTACCTGCGGTGCCCTGCAGGACTTGAAACGTGGTGTTGTTATTGGTACAAAGACATTTGGCAAAGGACTGGTACAGATACCTAATGTCGACCTGCCTCATAATGCTAATCTCAAACTGACAACTTCGCGCTATTACCTGCCCAGTGGTCGTGGCATCAAGATGAAGGAGGGCATTACCCCTGATTTGGTCGTCAAGCCCGACACCATGGCGAACATTACTCTTTATTTGGACCGTTTGGACTCTACAGAGGTGATGTTTGACTATGTGGTAGACTATATCGCCAAGCATCCCACGATAGTTCCTGCCGCCAACTTCCACCTGACGGATGCCGACTATCAGGACTTCAAGCAGCGCGTTATCAAGGCAGGCTTTACCTATGATCAGGTTAGTAAGAAACAGTTTGAGGAACTGGTGAAGACGGCTAAGTTTGAAGGTTACTACGATGATGCCAGTGCTGAGTTTGAGGCGCTGAAGGCCAAGATTGACCATCATGATCTGAGTCGCGACCTGGATGCTCATCGTGAAGAAATCCAACAAATGATAGAAACGGATATCGTTTCTGCCTATTATTTCCAGAGCGGACAGATGCAAGTGGGGCTGCGAACAGACAAGACTATGCGTGAAGCAGAACGAATTTTGACAACAGAAAATGAGTACAAAAACCTCTTAGAATCTGCACAAAAAACAGAAAGTGAGTAATTTGTCGATAAAATCAGCCCGCTTAGCGTTAAATAAATAAAAATATATAAACTTTTCTAGTAGAAAGTATTGCAAGTTTCAAAAATGTTTGTACCTTTGCAGTGCACACAACTAGTAATTTTAATCTATATTTATCATTTTCCTCGGAGGGAAGCTGTCTGTGAAGATTGCTTCCCTGTTTTTTTTGTTCTTGGCCACTTGCTACTTCTTCATCAGCAACTCGCTCAACTCACGCATACCCTCCGAGGCACCCTTCTGAATCTGGGTGATGTTACGGCTACCCGCACTGATGGGATTGGGATCAATGATATAGACGGGTACATCAGGACGGACATAGTGGATGAGGCCGGCAGCGGGATAGACAGCCAGTGAGGTTCCGATGATGACAAAGATGTCAGCCTCCTGACATTCCTCGGCGGCAGCGGAAATCATTGGAACAGCCTCGCCGAAGAAGACGATGAATGGGCGTAGCAGTGAACCGTCGCCAGCCTTGGTGCCTGGCGTCACCTCGCAGTTCTCTGGGGTCAGCAGTTGCTGATAGCGCGGATCGTCAGGGTCGTTGCTGGAGCAGACCTTCATCAGTTCACCATGCAGATGGATGACTTTGGACGAACCAGCCTGTTCGTGCAGGTTGTCTACATTCTGGGTTACCACTGTCACGTCATACTGCTTCTCCAGCTCTGCCACCAGACGGTGCCCCTCATTGGGTTTGACACCCCAGCACTTCTTGCGAAGCATGTTATAGAAGTTCGTTACCAAGGTAGGATCGTTGAGCCAACCCTCATGGGTGGCTACCTGCTGTACGGGATATTCCTCCCATAAACCATCGGCGTCGCGGAAAGTCTTCAGTCCACTCTCCACCGACATGCCGGCACCTGTTAATACGACAATCTTTTTCATATGCTTTTAGATGTTAATATGTTGCAAATATACTTATTTCGTGGCAAAAGGGCATATTCTTTAACTCCTTTTAACTCCTTCTGCTCCTTTAACTCCCTCAAATGTTGTACCTTTGCAACCGATTTAATAATATATAAGGTATAAAATATGGATAAAGTAAGTTACGCATTGGGTATAGGCATCGGTCACCAGTTAGCAAACATGGGTGGCTCTGCACTGAATATTGACGATTTTGCTCAGGCTGTCAAAGACGTATTGGCAGGCAGTGAGTTGAAGATAAAGAGCAGCGAGGCTCAGCAGATTGTACAGACATTCTTTGCTGAGCAGGAGGAGAAAATCAACAAGCAGCGTCAGGAGGCCGGTAAGATGGCTAAGGAGGCTGGTGAGAAGTATTTGGCCGAGAACGCCAAGAAAGAAGGCATTATCACCTTGCCAAGTGGTCTGCAGTATCAGGTGCTGAAGGAAGGCAATGGCAAGAAACCCAGCGCCAAGGACTCTGTGAAGTGCCACTACGAGGGTTTCCTCATCGATGGTACCGTCTTCGACAGCAGTGTTCAGCGTGGTGAGCCTGCCGTCTTCGGTCTGCAGCAGGTTATTGCAGGCTGGACTGAGGGTCTGCAGTTGATGCAGGAGGGTGCCAAGTATCGTTTCTTCATTCCCTATCGTCTAGCCTATGGCGAGGGTGGTGCTGGTGCCTCAATTCCTCCCTTTGCAGCCCTGATTTTCGACGTAGAGCTGATTCAGGTCATGTAATTGAACATTGATAATTAAACATTATAATTATAAAATATTAAAATGAAAAAGTTTACTTTTGCTGCTATCGCAGCTATTGCAGCCGTCATGATGTATTCTTGCGGCAATGGCACTCCCAAGGCAAGCCTGAAGAGTGACATCGACACTGTCAGCTATGCCATCGGTATGGCTCAGACACAGGGCTTGAAAGATTATCTCGTAGGTCGTCTGGGTGTTGATACCGCTTATATGGACGAGTTTATCAAGGGTCTTAACGAGGGCGCCAATGCCGGTGACGACAAGAAAAAGGCCGCCTACTATGCTGGTATCCAGATTGGTCAGCAGATTAGCAATCAGATGGTGAAGGGTATTAACCACGAGCTCTTTGGTGATGACTCTACCAAGACCATCTCTCTGAAGAACTTCATGGCAGGTTTCGTAGCTGGTACCACTGGCAAGGAAGGTCTGATGACTGTCGACTCTGCTTCTCAGGTTGCTCAGGAAATGATGCGTAGCATCAAGGCCAAGGTGCTGGAGAAGGAGTTTGGTCCTAACAAGAAGGCTGGTGAGGACTTCCTGAAGGAGAACGCCAAGAAGGAGGGTGTCGTTACATTGCCCAGCGGCGTACAGTACAAGGTCCTCAAGAAGGGTACTGGTGCAATGCCTAAGGATACCTCTCGTGTTAAGGTACATTATGAGGGCCGTACCCTCGAGGGTAAGGTTTTCGATAGCAGCTACAAGCGTGGCGAGGCTACCGACTTCCGTGCTAACCAGGTTATCAAGGGTTGGACAGAGGCTCTGACTCACATGCCTGCCGGTTCTATTTGGGAGGTTTACATTCCTCAGGAGCTGGCTTATGGTGAGCGTCAGCAGGGCACCGACATCAAGCCCTTCTCTATGCTTATCTTCAAGATTGAATTGATTGAGGTAGATCCTAAGAAGTAATGAAAAAACTGATTATAGTGGCACTCGCTCTCGTAGCGGGTGCCTCTTTGTCTACTATACAGGCAGGCAAGAAGAACAAGAAAGCTCCACAGAACACCATTCAGCTGGTCAGTGGCAGCGACTCACTGAGCTATACCGCTGGCTACGTTTTGGCTGACATCGTACGTGACCGCTTCCTGGCTGGTCTGGCGAAGGAAGTCAGTGGTTCGGCAGATACCTTGCAGATGCATCTGGCCTATCAGGGTCTTTTCGATGCCCTGCGTGGTGACACAACACTTTTCAAGGCTCGTCCTGCCGAGGAGTTCCTGAATAGCCGTGTCAATGCTATCCACAAGGCTAAGGAGGAGAAGCAGAAGAAGGCTGGCATGGATTATCTTCAGGACAATGCCCAAAAGCCCGGTGTCGTCGTTCTCCCAAGTGGTCTGCAGTATAAAGTGCTGAAGCAGGGTGATGGTGCCATTGCCAAGGCTACTGACAAGGTAAAGGTGAAGTATGAGGGTCGCCTCATTGATGGAACAGTATTTGACTCTACCGACAAGCATGGCGGTCAGCCAGCCACCTTCTCACCTAATCAGGTCATCAAGGGTTGGACAGAGGCTTTGTGCATGATGCCTGTCGGTTCCAAGTGGCAGCTGTATATCCCCTACGATTTGGCTTATGGCTCGCGTGGCGCAGGTAGCGACATTCCTCCCTATAGCACGCTTGTCTTCGACGTCGAGGTCCTCGAAATAGAGGCTCCTAAGGAGGCAAAGACTACTGAAGAGGTCAAGCCTGCCGAGGAGGTTAAGAAGGATGTAAAGCCTGCAAAAGCCCCCAAGAAAAAGAATAGCAAGAAGTAATATATGCAAGAAACAAGACAAAACAAGATAGCCCGTCTGCTCCAGAAAGAACTCTCATTGATTTTTCAGGAGCAGACGCGTGCCATGCATGGTGTAATGGTCAGTGTGACACGTACGAAGATCTCTCCCGACTTGAGTATCTGTACGGCCTATCTGAGCATTTTCCCCTCTGAGCGTGGTGAGGAACTGTTGCAGAACATTACCCGTAACGAGAAGCAGATACGCTACGAGTTGGGTACACGTATCCGTCACCAGATGCGCATCGTTCCAGAACTGCGTTTCTTCATCGATGATTCGCTGGACTATATAGAGCGCATTGATAAGCTCTTAAAACCCGAATAGTTCTTCCGAATTTTTCGATATGGGGTTGTTGAGTGTGTTGACTAATTTTATCCCCCTCCCGTTTGGGAGGGGAAAGGGGTGGGTGTCATTTTATATTGCGCGTAGATACCTCTTCTCCAAGAAGTCGACTCACGCCATCAACATCATCAGCGGCATCTCTGTCATAGGTGTCGCCGTTGCTGCTATGGCGCTGGTTGTCACGCTGTCGGTATTTAACGGGTTCCACGACCTGGTGGCGTCGTTCTTCACGAACATGGATCCGCAGCTGAAGGTGACGCCCGTTAAGGGCAAGACCGCCTCAGCCACAGACCCTATCCTCATCAAGATTCGTCAATTGCCTGAGGTGGAGGTTGCTACCGAGTGCCTGGAGGACCAGGCGCTGGTCGTCTATGGCAATAGACAGATGATGGTAAAGCTGAAGGGTGTACAGGACAACTTCGACTCGCTGACCCATATCCGTGAGGTTATCGAGGGCGATGGCGAGTTTGAACTGCATGCCGCCGACATGCATTACGGCATTCCTGGCTTGGGTATTGCCTACCAGTTGGCGTTAGGCTATACCTATCAGGAACCGCTGAAAATCTATGCCCCTCGACGTGAAGGTCAGCTGAATATGGCCAATCCCACTGATGGCTTTAAGGAGGACGAACTCTACTCGCCGGGTGTTGTCTTTTGCATCAAACAGCCCAAATACGACAGACAATACATCCTCACGTCGTTGGACTTCACTCGCAATCTCTTTGACCAGCCCGGCCGCCTGTCGTCCCTTGAATTGCGCCTGCGTCCCGGCAGCAATTTCGAGTCTGTAAAAGAGAAAATGACACAATTGGCTGCTGGGCATTACTATGTCCACGACCGCTATGAGCAGCAGGACGACACCTTCCGCATTATGAAGGTAGAAAAGCTCATGGCATACATCTTTCTGACATTCATCCTCGTCATCGCCTGTTTTAACATCATCGGTTCCTTGTCTATGCTCATCATCGACAAGCGCAATGATGTCGTCACCCTGCGTAATCTGGGTGCCAGCGACCACCAGATAACGCGTATCTTCCTCTTTGAGGGGCGCATGATTTCCTTGATGGGTGCCGTCATTGGCATCCTGCTGGGATTGTTGCTCTGTTGGTTGCAACAGCAATTTGGCTTAGTACGCTTGGGTAATAGCGAAGGTTCCTTTATTATCAACGCCTATCCCGTCAGTGTTCATCCGTGGGATGTTGTCCTTATCTTCCTAACGGTTATTGCCGTTGGCTTCCTCAGCGTATGGTATCCCGTACGCTACTTCTCCAAACGCTTATTACAATAATCGTTAACCGTTACCCAAGCACCACATTCTCCACCTCAATGTTTTCGTGGAGGAATATCTGGGCTTGCTCTTTAAATCTTTCGGGATTCTCTGTAGTCAGATAACGGGTCTGACCATTCTTTGTGCAGCGCTGTTCCATCTCTGGATGGCGCACAAAGTATTGCTGTAGCGAACTCGCTACATACTCTCCCTGGGCAATGATACGGATGCCCCGTGGGATGTATTTGTGGATTTTGGGCAATAGGAGCGGGTAGTGCGTGCAACCTAAGATAATGGTGTCTATCTGCGGGTCTTGGCGCAACAACTGGTCTATGCGTTTCTTGACGAAATAGTCTGCACCCGGTGAGTCTGCTTCGTTATACTCTACCAGTGGTACCCAGAAAGGACAGGCCACACCAGTTACTTGTATGTCAGGGTATAGCTTATGTATCTCCAGGTTATACGACTCACTCTTGATGGTTCCCTCTGTAGCGAAAATGCCTACGTGCCTATTGTGGGTCAGGGAACCGATGACTTCGGCCGTAGGACGAATGACGCCCAAGACTCGACGGGTAGCGTCGAGCTTGGGCAGGTCATTTTGTTGTATGGTTCGTAGCGCCTTTGCTGAGGCTGTGTTGCACCCTAAGATAACGAGGTGACAGCCCATCTCAAATAGTTTCATTACAGCTTGGCGTGTGAACTCATAGACGACTTCGAATGAGCGTGTGCCATAGGGCGTACGGGCATTATCGCCTAAGTATAAGTAGTCATACTCAGGAAGCAACTGGCGGATACCATGAAGAATGGTCAGACCGCCATATCCGCTGTCGAAGATGCCTATCGGTCCCGGCTGTGTCGGCAATTGCCTGTTGCCCATTATTGCTGCAACTGTTCTTTGACGATTGCTGTGATGTCTTCACCCATAGCTGGATTCAGCCAGAGAGTAGCCTTCTCGTCGGTATTGACGATAAAGGCATAGCCACGCTTCTGTCCGATGGCGTTCAGCACATCTGTCAGACGGGCTTTGATAGGTGCCATAGCATCCTCTTCAGCCTGCTGCAGCAAGCGCAGGCTCTCCTTCTTGAAAGCCACGTTCTTGTCAAGCATCTCCTGCAGCTCGCTCTGGCGCTTCTGAAGGATTGTCTTGGGGAAGCTCTTCTGGCCATCCAGAAACTCTTCGTACTTCTTGTTGAAGTCGCTCTCTACGCGCTTCTGCTCCGCCTCATACTTCTGATACAGCTCTGCCATATCAGATTGTTTGGTGGCGTATTCCGGCATGCTTCGCAGTGCGGCTTCATAGCTCAGAAAGCCGAATTTCAGTCCGCTCTGGGCCATGGTGGGTAGCGCAGTCAGCAAGAGGAGGAATAGGATGAGTTTCTTCATAGCTTATTAAATGCCAAGTTTCTTCTTTACATCAACGGTAACGTCGGTAGACAGTGTTGTTGAGATGTAAGGAATGCCACCGGTGGTATCCATAATGTATATGTAGCCGCCAGCCTGTCCTACAGCCTTGATAGCGTCAAGCACCTTAGCGGTGATGGCATTCATCTTCTCCTGCTGTTCCTTGGCCAATGCCTGCTGGTTGTCCTGGTAGCTCTGCTGAATCTTCTGGTACATCTCCTGCAGTTCGGTCTGACGGCGCTGCTTGATATTGTCGGGCAGGGTAGCCTGCTCCTTGTCAAAAGCCTCTGCCTTCTTTTGCAGTTCGTCCTGCATTGACTTCAGGTCAGCTTCATACTGCTTGGTAAGTGCCTCAATGTCGGTACGTGCCTTGGCAAACTCAGGCATAGCCTGGATTATTTCCTGTGAATTAACGTGTCCGAACTTCTGTGCATTGGCGGTAGCGAGACCGCAGATTGCGCAGACTGCGCAAAGAATTAATTTCTTCATAATTGTTTACTAATATTAATTTTTTTATTTTTATTCTTTCATCTTTTATCTTAGTTCGAGTATCCTAACTTGGAGAGCACCTCGTTGGAGATGTCCACTTTTGGCGAACCGAAGATGATGCCTGTATCGCTGGCACGGTCCAGGATGAGTTGATAACCACGCAGGTCTGCTATGTCTTTCACTGCGTTGTACACCTCTTCTTGTATAGGTGACATCAGCGCGGTACGCTTCTTGAAGAGTTCTCCCTCCGGACCGAAGTATTTCTTCTTCAGGTCGGCAGCCTCTTTCTCCTTGGCAACGATGGCATCCTGCTTGGCCTTCTTCTGCTCCTGAGAGAGGAACACTACCTCGTTCTGGTAGTTCTTGTACAGTGTCTGTGCCTCTATCTGGATGGCCTCCACTTCAGCCTGCCATTTCTTGGAGATCTGGTTCAGCTGTTCGTTGGCACGCTCGTAGGCAGGAATGTTCTTGAAGATATAATCCATGTCGACGAGTGCAAACTTCTGAGCGTGTAGCGACAATGTAGCCACACACATTAAACATATCACTAATAACTTTTTCATTTTTGTCTTTTTTTAGGGTTATATCTCTTAGACGCGGAAACTCAAGAAAGGTTTCAAGTTTTTACAACTCTTAACTCTTAACTCTTATCTCCTATCTCTTAACTCTTAACTCTTAACTATATCAGAACTCCTGTCCCAGTATGAAGTGGAATTGACTGCCACCCTTGTTGGTAGACGTGCCGTAAGGTTTGTCGAAACCATAGGCCCAGTCGATGCCCATTAGACCAACCATTGGCAAGAAGATACGTACACCGATACCGGCAGAACGCTTGATGTCGAACGGATTAAACTTGCCTGCATCTGTCCATGCGTTACCACCTTCCAGGAAGCCCAGTCCGTAAATGGTGGTGTTACCCAGCAGAAGCGGGTAGCGCAACTCCAGTGTGAAGCGGTCGTAAGCATAACCTTCAGCACGATAGGGAGTCAGTGAACCATTCTCGTAACCACGCAGACCCACGGTCTCCTCCGCATAGCTGGAGCTGTAGCCACTCATACCGTCACCGCCGACATAGAAGGTCTCGAAAGGCGACTTGTTATACTTGTTGTAAGAGCCCAGCAGACCCAGTTCTATGCGGGTCATCAGCACCAGACACTTCTGTCCTTCTGTCAGTGCTGTGAAGGTCTTTGTCTTAAACTTCCACTTGTGGTACTCAATCCAACGGTACTTATCCTGCAATTCTGCATTGTACACATCGATGTTCTTCTGGTATGTCTCTGATGTAGCGAGGTTCGCATAGTCCTTGCCGTTAAACAGTGACCAGGGTGGCGTCAGCGTTACAGACAGCATAAATTCTGAACCACGACGTGGGAACAGCTGGTTGTCTGTAGAGGTACGTGACAGTGTAATACCCAGGTTGATGTTGTTACAGTTACCATTGGAGATGAGGAAGTAGCTCCAATCACGCAGCATATAGCGGGTGTATGCCAGTTGCGTAGACAACTGGAAGTAGTCGTCAGGCCAGCGCAGGCGCTTGCCCCAACCCAGTGATACGCCGAAGAGCTTGATGTACTTGTCCTCGTCCATCATAGATGTATAGTCATAGTAGCCGCTGTTGTATGAGCCGTAGCCACCATAGTAGTTGTAGTAGTTATTCATCCATGCCGAGTTGCGGTAGGTGCTGGAGATATCGCTCTGCTTTGAGTAGAAGGCGCTGATGCTCAGTGCATTCGGGCGCTTGCCACCAAACCATCCCGTTGAGTAACCTGTAGATATTGAACTATAGTAGCTACCATTCGACTGGAACGACAGTGACAACTGCTCGCCATCACCGATAGGCATGATGCCGCGATGCATCTTATTCTTTCCGAAGAGGTTACGCATGGAGAAGTTGTTCAGCTTGACACCGATACGTCCGATGACACCCGTCTGTCCCCAACCCAGTGAGAACTCCAGCTGGTCGTTAGACTTCTGTTCCAGTTCCCAGTTGATGTCTACCGTGCCATCCTCGTAGTTAGGCTTGATATCGGGGTTCACCTTCTCGGGGTCGAAGAAACCTGTCGAGGCAATCTCTCGGGCAGAACGCTGGATGGCATCCTTAGAGAACAGGTCGCCGGGCTTGGTACGCAACTCACGGCGTACGACCTCTTCATACAAGCGGTCGTTGCCATAGATGCGTACATGACTGATATGGGCCTGTGTGCCCTCCTGGATACGCATTTCCAGGTCGATGCTGTCGCCTACGATGTTTACCTCGGTGGGTTCCAGTTGATAGAACAGGTAACCGTTGTTCCAGTAGTAGTTACCTACGGCATCCTCGTCCTCTGACAGACGTTTCTTCATCTGCTTCTGGTTGTAGACGTCGCCCTTCTGCATACCCAAAGACCTGTTCAGGTAGTCTGAGGTTACTACGGTGTTACCCACCCATGTGATGTTACGGATATAGTAGCGCTCACCCTCTTCAATCTTCACATAGACATTGACATGCTTGTCGTCAACGGTCCATACAGAGTCTTCCAGAATGGTGGCGTCGCGGTAACCCAGTTCATTATATTTCTCGATGAGGGCCGTCTTTGCTTCGTCGTAACGCTCGGGGGTAAACTTCTTGGCTTTAAACAAGTTCTTCAGTTTACCCGACTCATTAATCTTACCGAAGGAGCCCTTCTTAAACATCGAACCAGTCAGCTTGCTCTTCGACAGTTTCTCGTTGCCGACGAAGATAATCTCACGAACCTTCATCTTCGACTTCTTGTCAACGCTGATATCGAGGATGACCTGGTTCTTACCGGTGACATCGTCACGCTGGGTGATGTCTATCTCGGCATTCTTATAACCTTTGTCTTCAAAGTATTTCTTGGCCAGAATCTGAGCACGGTCAATCATGTTTGGCGTTATCTGGCTGCCTTTCATGATGCCCAGCTTCGACTCCATATCCTCTCTTTCCGACTTCTTCAGACCATAGTAGTTGATGGCACTGACGCGTGGACGTGTAGTCAGGTGGATGCAGAGATACACCTTGTTACCCACGATAGAGTCGGCAGAGATGGAGGCATTCGAGAACAGGCCATGCTTCCAGTAACGTTTCACAGCTTCTGTAATCTGTGCGCCAGGAACGTCGATGACCTGTCCTACCGACAGTCCCGATAGTCCTGTCAGCACATAGTCTTCATAGCCTTCTACACCTTTAACGGTCAGACCGCCAATCTCACAGCGGCGTGGTGTGCCGGCATACGAGATGTCGGGGTTGACGATGACATCCTGAGCGCTCGCGGAAATGAAGAATGAAGAATGAAGAATGAAGAATGCTGCGCATAACAACACTCTGTACATTCTACTCTTCTTATCTCTTACATTTCCGCTTAGTATATAAGCGGTAGCAAATTCTTCATTCTTCATTCTTCATTCTTCATTTTGGTTTTCAGCCTCTACTTGTTCTTCCGTCTTTCCAAAGCGGCGCTGGCGCTTCTGGTAGCTCTCGATGGCCTTGTGTAATTCAGCCTCGTTGAAGTCGGGCCAGTAGGTGTCGCAGAAATACAGCTCAGAATAGGCTATCTGCCACAGCAGGTAGTTCGAGATGCGCAGCTCGCCACCCGTGCGGATCAGCAAGTCCGGATCTGGCATGAAGCTGGTAGCCAGATGTTTGCTGATAGTCTCTTCCGTGATGTCCTCAGCACGGATGCCACCTGTCTTCCAGAACTCCAACGTCCGCGTGATATCTTCTCTCTGGTCGTGGAGGTCTTGAATAATCTGGCGTACAGCCTCCGTAATCTCCCAGCGGCTGCTATAGCTCAGTGCTATTACCAATGTCATGTGGTCGTTCTTAGCCGTATGCTCCTCCGTCTCGTGCAGTTTCTGCTGTACGACGTCGGGCAGACGCTTGATGTCGCCTATCACGCGGAAGCGCACGTTATTCTTCATAAATATCTCGTCCTCCAGCGAGGTGAGTACCAAGCCCATCAGGGCTGCTACTTCATCAGCCGGACGTCCCCAGTTTTCTGTTGAGAACGTATACAGCGTCAAGTATTTGACCCCAAGGTTGGAACACTCCGTTGTGATGCGGCGCACAGCCTCTACGCCAGCCTGGTGGCCGTAGCTGCGCTCCTTGCCTCGTTCGGTGGCCCAGCGTCCGTTGCCGTCCATGATGATGGCAATATGCTGGGGGATGTTATTTAATTCATCTATCATAATTCACAATTAATCTCTGTCATTGTGACACGTTTTACATTTCGCCCATAAGTCGTAGCTCACCGACAGTCGCAGCATGCTGTAACAGTCGGTATTCTTGAAGAGCCCGGAGCTCTTGATGCCATAGGGACTGTCAACGCCGTCCAGACGGTCGGTTGCAGAGAAGTGCATAGCCCACTCCAGCGTTAAGTTCACGCGGTCGGCGGCTTTGTACTTCACACCGAGACCCAGCGGCACGTTCATAGCCACCTGCGGTTTGTCGGTCTTGTAGACGGTAGCGCCCAGTCCTATACATATATATGGTGTAAGCCGTTGGGCTCCACGATATTCCATTCCTGTACCGTATGGCCAGAAGTTGTATTCCACCCTCACCCCGACATCGCCGGTCTTTCGTTTGAAGGAGTAGTCCTGCCATGGTGTCGGCATATACGATGACACGTCCTTTGCCGAGCCTTTCAGTTTCATGTAGGTCATATCAAAGGCCAGTGCTACGCGCGGGTTGAAGCGATATTTGGCCATGAGCGATACACCCACCTGTGGATTCTTGAAGATGTTGCCATTGAAGTCG
Source organism: uncultured Bacteroidales bacterium (assembly GCA_902798425.1). Lineage (GTDB taxonomy): Bacteria > Bacteroidota > Bacteroidia > Bacteroidales > Bacteroidaceae > Prevotella. Next base: position 110,410 of record CADBWR010000014.1, on the reverse strand, counting down.
CCTTCGTAGGAAACCATACCGATGCCTCCACCGACCTCCAGTCGGTACTCTGGCTCCGTCTGCGCCACTGCGTGGCTAATGAATAGTGAACAGTGAATAGTGAATAGTATCACTACTACGTATATCCGTTTCTTCATGACATTCTTCATTCTTCACTCTTCATTCTTCACTCTTCATTCTTCATTCTTCATTTCTCCCACGCTACTCTGTTCAGCTGTCCGCGCCATACTTCTCCTGTATCAGCACAGACTATCCAGATGTAGCCGTTGCATACTGCTGCCGAGAAACTGCTGGTAGACAGGTCGAAAATGCTTTCGCCGTCTTTCGGAGGCATGGCGTAGTCATTGTCTGCCTTCCACGTAATGCCGTTGTCACGGCTCTTTAGGATGCCCGTCATGGGCTCTATGGTTTCTGTCAGTCCCTTGCCGCCGAAAGCCAGCAGTACGTCGTCGTACCATACTATCTGGACGTTCTTCAGAGCAGGCAGTTCATAGCGATGGTCGTTGCCGCGGTCCAGATAGGTCCATTTGCGTATCCACTCAGGATAGCTGTCTTCATCCTGTATGATGGTTGCGATATATTGTTTCAGCAGGCTGATAATGCCCGTTTCGCTGTAGTCAACGATGCGGCGCCAGCTACGACTGCTCCATTCGTTACCATCAAACTTATTGCCAGCCATCAGCACGTAGTCTGTGCTGTCTGACAGGTACATCGGGTAAGACACTATGGTAAGGTCCTCGGTGGGCAGTTCGCCGAAACTGCTCTCTGTCTCATCTTTGGCTTCTACCCATATAGGCAGTTCGTCGTCACAATATTTGGTTACCAGCGAGCCATCAGTGGCCTGTGCATACACCTCTGTGGTGCTGGCACCTAACAGACGCTTCAGCGTAATGCCGTCAGGCAGTGTGCTCTCGTCCTTTGTCCATGTCTGTGCGTCACTTGAACGGTATATCGCTGTACCATCCAGGATGTATAGCGAGTCGCTGTTGGCTACGGCGTTTTCCCAAGCGTCGGCCTGAGTCAGGGCGGGCAGTGTGATGGGGGTCCATTCCTCGCCATTCGCTGTCTTGTAGCCTTTCGTCGTTCCTCCCTCGTTACCGAAGAGGTAGATGTGCTCGCCAAACTCTATGATGCGCAGTGCTGTCATAGTGGGTGCATTGCTCATCTTCTTCCAAACGAAGGCCTCAGGGTCTTGCTTGTGAACGTTGACCTTGATGGTATAGTCGTTGTAACCATTGCCACTGCTGGCGATGACGCGGAACTTGCGGGGCTTGGTGAAGTCTATACTGTCCGTTCCGTTATAGTACGTCATGGTAGTCTCGTCTTCACTGATGAGGAAAGCACCGCTGTTGTTGTAGGTTGCTATAGAACATACCACGCGACTGACATCGCAGCCTACGGGCAGCGAGTCAGTGTTGTAGATGGTGCGTGTCATCTGGTCGATATGGAAAGCGTATGTGCTGCCGGCAACGGTGCTCTTCACGCCATTGACTACGCGCTTCACGTTGCCCAACGTAAACGAACCGATGGCAGCATCATCATAGAGCGTTACCGTCGTATCGTCTGTTTTGGTACATGCTGTCAGACCTAAAAGTATGGCTATCAGCAGGTATGTGGTCTTTATCTTCTTCATTCTTATGAGACTTTTTTCCAAAATTCCGTGCAAAGTTACGCACAATTCCGCAATTTTGAGCATTTTTCTTCCTTTTATTAAGTAAAATATAATATAAAAGGTGATATTTTAGGTTTTTAAACAAAAAAAGAGCACGGTATGACTCACTCACTCCGTGCTCTATTACTTTGTTAACGGACTTCAGTATGCATCAGTGTGATGATGCTCAGCACCGTGGCTAAAGCCACCATTGCCACTGTTACCGTCGTTTGAAAATCTAATAACATAATCTTTACCTTAAATTCAAATTACTACTAACCTAATGAAAACAGCAACCATCACGATTGCGAGTGCAAAATTACTGCATTATTATTGAATAACGCGCAAAAAAGGACGGTTTCCGATGAAACCGCCCTTTATTTTGATATAGGTCAAAAAATGCTTATTAGAGCTTTGGACCTGCAGCGACCAGAGCCTTACCGGCCTCGTTGCCCTCGTACTTCTTGAAGTTCTTGATGAAGCGGGCAGCCAGATCCTTGGCCTTCTCCTCCCACTCAGCGCGGTTCTGATAGGTGTCGCGCGGATCGAGGATACCCCATGCCACACCGTCGAGCTGTGTGGGCACTTCGAAGTCAAAGTAAGGAATCTTCTTCGTAGGAGCCTTCAGGATGGCACCGCCCAGGATAGCGTCGATGATACCACGAGTATCGCGGATAGAGATACGCTTACCAGTACCGTTCCAACCAGTGTTTACGAGGTATGCCTTAGCACCGCTCTTCTCCATCTTCTTAACCAGCTCCTCAGCGTACTTGGTGGGGTGCAGCTCGAGGAATGCCTGGCCGAAGCAAGCAGAGAATGTAGGAGTAGGCTCAGTGATACCACGCTCTGTACCAGCCAGCTTAGCGGTGAAGCCAGAGAGGAAGTAGTACTTGGTCTGCTCAGGAGTCAGGATAGATACGGGAGGCAGTACACCGAATGCGTCAGCGCTCAGGAAGATTACGTTCTTAGCGTCAGGACCAGCACTCTTGCCGTTTACCTTCTTGGCAATCTTCTCGATGTGGTCGATAGGATAGCTTACGCGGGTGTTCTCCGTTACGCTCTTATCAGCGAAGTCGATCTTGCCTTCTGCGTCAACAGTAACGTTCTCCAGCAGGGCATCGCGACGGATAGCGTTGTAGATATCGGGCTCGCTTTCCTTGTCGAGGTTGATAACCTTTGCATAGCAGCCACCCTCGAGGTTGAATACACCCTCGTCGTCCCATCCGTGCTCGTCATCACCAATCAGCAGACGCTTAGGATCGGTAGACAGCGTGGTCTTACCTGTACCAGACAGACCGAAGAAGATAGCGGTGTTCTTACCCTCCATGTCGGTGTTAGCAGAGCAGTGCATAGAAGCGATACCCTGCAGAGGCAGATAGTAGTTCTGCATAGAGAACATACCCTTCTTCATCTCACCACCGTACCATGTGTTGATGATGCACTGCTCACGGCTTGTTGTGTTGAATGCTACGCAAGTCTCTGAGTTCAGACCCAGCTCCTTGTAGTTCTCTACCTTTGCCTTAGAAGCGTTATAGATAACGAAGTTAGGCTTGAAGTTCTCCAGTTCCTCAGCGGTGGGCTGGATGAACATGTTCTTTACGAAGTGAGCCTGCCAAGCAACCTCAACGATGAAACGGACAGCCAGACGGGTAGCCTCGTTAGCACCGCAGAAAGCATCAACTACGTACAGCTCCTTGTTGCAGAGCTCCTTGATAGCGATTTCCTTAACCTTGGCCCAAACCTCCTCGCTCATGGGGTGGTTGTCGTTCTTATACTCCTCAGTGGTCCACCATACCTTGTCCTGGCTCTGTGCATCCTTCACGATGTACTTGTCCTTAGGTGAACGGCCGGTGTAAATACCAGTCATTACGTTTACAGCGTTCAGCTCGGTATTCTGACCCTTGTCGAAACCGGTCAGACCAGCCTTAGTCTCTTCCTCAAAAAGGAACTCATACGATGGATTGTGAGCAATCACGGTAGAACCGGTGATGCCATACTGAGTTAAATCTAACTTTGCCATAATTGTTTAACTTGTTATTTAGTGAATTTTACTATTACCTATTTTACTTTTCGCATTTGCGGATGCAAAATTACATATTATAATTGAGAATTGAGAATTGAGAATTGAGAATTTTGCTTTTTTCAAGTTTTTTTGCGTTAAAGTATATAAAAAGCTGTGTGTGCTCAACATTTTTGCCAACTCCGTGTTACATTTTCAATTATATGTCGTATCTTTGCACTCATAAAAACCCGAAAATTATGCAAGTAACTGATTTTTCCAAGCAGAACAGCGTGATGAACCACTATATGGCAGAGTTGCGCGACAAGAAGTATCAGCAGAACCGTCTGCTGTTCCGTAACAACATTGAGCGCATCGGTCAGCTGATGGCTTATGAACTGTCGAAGACGCTGACCTATAAGCCCAAGACGGTGACGACCCCATTGGGGACCCTTGATATCCCCTTGGCTAAAGACGAGATAGTCATTGCCACGGTGCTGCGTGCCGGACTGCCTTTCCACGAAGGCTTCCTACAGGTGTTCGACAAGGCCGAGAATGCCTTTGTCTCTGCCTATCGCATGTACACCAACCGCGAACATACAGAGGTCGGCGTGCATACCGAATACATGGCGTCGCCCAGCGTCAAGGGCAAGACGCTCATCATCTGTGACCCCATGTTGGCTACGGGTGGCTCTATGGCTGCCAGCATCGAGGCTTTGCTGAAGACTGGCAAACCCAAGAAAATCCATGTGGCCTGCGTTATTGCTACGCCAGAGGGCGTCGATGTGGTCCGTCAGGCACTCTCTGACGATGATGCCATCTGGTGTGCCGCCATCGACCCCGGCATGAACGAGCACAAATATATCGTTCCTGGCTTCGGCGACTGTGGCGACCTCTGCTATGGCGAGAAGCTATAAAAGCGTTTTTACTTGAAATTTCCTGTCACATTCACACCTAACGCTCACGGGTACAGAGCGTTAGGTGTGACACTTGTTTTCGCTAATCACCAAAGCGCTTGTAGATATAAGCGTGGCCAACCATCTCTTTATACAGTTTGGGCTGCTTGCCAGTACAGAGGTCTTCCAGCAGTTTGCGGGCATGATAGTTGGTGGTGTTCTGGTCGCATTCCACGTCTTTAACGGTGACAAAACCTTTCTCACTGACCATTTGATTGATATAGAGGAGCAGTTTACTCTTCTGGACGGGCATTTGGTGGCGAGTCTTGACGCGTTCGAAGTGCTGTCCGCTCTTCGACACCTTGCGACTCCACGTGGGGTCTGCACGAAATCCGATGCCCTCAATGCACACGTCGCGAGCAGTGATGGCGTCAGGATCGGTAAACTTCTGGACGTAGACGTGTCCATTAGCATCCTTGCGACTGCGCACACCAATCTTCAGAAAGAAGGTGCCCATACCGCGTATGTGGACACTCTTGTTCTGCAGCAGCTGCTGGGGAATCTCCTGCACTAAGGCCTCTATCATCCCAACAAACTGCGACGAATTGATGCGTGTGTTCTTCTCCAGATACTCTTTCAGCTCGTTATCGTTCATCTGCTGGCCATAGGTCACAGCACGAGGATAGTATAGCTGTTCATGGTTCTCGTCGGGGTTCGGTGTGGGAAACACATCGTAGAGAATGGCGTTGACTTTCTTCATGTTTTTTTATGGTTGAAATGTTTGTAATGTTTTACCTGTTTGTTACGTTTGCTATGATTGAGCATGTTTACTATGGTTATCTACTGCAAAGGTAGCCATTTTTTTCCATACCACCATCATTTTTCTCCATTTTCTGCTATGTTATGTTATGCGACAGCTGTCGCAAATATCCGCGATGGCTGTCGCAGGTATTTTTGATGGCCGTCAAAAATACTCAGAATAGTGTTCTTGGACGATGTGAACAGCTGTCTTTATACATTACACGGCCGTTCTTGTAACTTGTTGATAATGAGGTAAATATGTTTCAAAAATATTTGGAAACCGGAAAAAATTTTGTAATTTTGCAGCGTCAAAAACGAGTCTCAGCAACCATCAATTAACATTCGTTTTGATTTGCTGTCAAGAAATCGGAACTCGTTAAGCATCTAATGGTTATGCATAACTATCAAAATAAGAAAAGAATAATAAAGTCAATGGCTCGGCTTTGACACTGAGAACGCCTAACACTCAGTTATACAGAGTGTTAGGCGTGACTGTGACAGGGATTTTCAAGCAAAAACTTTTTTATCCTTCATTTCTCTCGTGGTGCTCGTTCATGTATTCGCGTGGCGACATGCCGTACATCTTCTTGAAAACCGTCGAGAAGGAGGCGGCATTGCTGAAACCGCAGGCATACATAATCTCTGAGACGTTCATGTCGCCCGAAGAGAGTAGGGTAGCAGCCTTTTTCATGCGGATGTTACGGATGAAGTCGTGTGGCGTCAGCCCCGTCAGTTCCTTCATCTTACGGTGCAGGTGTACACGGCTGATGCCCACTTCCTCGGCAATCATGTCCACGCTAAGGTCGGCATTGTTCAGATTCTGGTTGATGGTCGCCATGACGCGTTCCAGCAGTTTCTCGTCGGGCGACTTCATCTTGATATCGTCCACCAGTTTCTCCAATTGGTCGTTGCGGCCGAACTTCAGCTGCAATGTCTGGTGCGAGTGGATGAGGTTGGCGATGGTGCGACGGAGAATGTCCATGTTGAAGGGCTTGATGATATAGGCGTCGGCACCCGTCTCCAGGCCTTCCAGCTGGTCTTCCTCGCGGCTCTTGGCAGTGAGCAGTATGACGGGGATATGGCTGGTGGCATTGTTTGTCTTGATCTTGCTGCACAGCGTGGTACCATCCATCTCCGGCATCATCACATCCGAGATGACTAGGTCGGTTTTTCCTTTCAGTACAGCAGCAAGACCCTCCTTACCATTCGTGCAACCTGTGATGTCGTAGTCTGCTGACAGCGTGTCTGTCAGGTAGTTGCGTATCTCGGCATCGTCCTCGACGATGACGATTCTCTGGCGTTTGCCTACCTTGGGCAGGTCGTTGCTGACCTTGTCGGTCTCTTCCTCTTCGGGGGTGTCCTCGATGAGGCTCTCTTCCGGCTTCTCTTCCTCTACTTCGTCTGTCAGCATTTCCTCGGCTGTGAGGTGCTCGTTGCCTAATGGTATGGTGACAATAAACTCGCAGCCTTGTTGTTCGGCATTGTTGCGTGCCACAATGCTGCCGTGGTGCAGTTCTACCAACGAGCGCGTCAGGTCGAGGCCGATGCCCGTACCGATGTTGCGGTCGTTGACGCTTGACGGTGACTGATAGAAGCGTTCGAAGATGCGATCCAACTTGTCTTCGGGAATCTTCTCGCCATTGTCATAGATGCTGATAGATGCCTCTTTGTCGTTGGCAGTCAGACGGATACGTACCTCACCGCCTGTCGGTGTGAACTTGAAGGCGTTCGACAGTATGTTGATGATTATTTTGTCGAAGTTGTTGCGGTCTATCCATGCACTGATCTCCTCATTAGGATGGTCGAAGAAGAATCCGATGTTCTTGTTCTTGGCCTGCTGGGCAAACAGCGAGTAGATGTCGTCGATGAAGGTCACCAGGTTCGTCTCGCGCATGTGCATCTGCATCTGACCCTTGTCAATCTTTCTGAGGTCCATCATCTGGTTGATAAGACCCAGAATGCGCTCTGCGTTGCGGCGGATGGTCTCGTAGATGCTGCGGCGGTGTGCGTCAGTGTCCTGTTTGATGAGCGACTGCAGTGGAGCGACGATGAGCGTCATAGGCGTGCGTATCTCGTGACTGATGTTCATGAAGAAGCGCAGTTTGGCATCGGCCATCTCCTCAGCATGGATGTGTTCCTGCAGACGCAGGTTGTCCTGTTCCTTGCGCTGGCGGCGCCGGCGGTACTGCATGAAGAGCACGACAGGTATTAATATATATATAATGTACGCAAGAGGTGTTCTGTACCATGGGGCATGGATAATCACCTCGAAGCAGCGCTCGGGGGTCTGTATGCCGTTCTGTTCAGCCACGACGCAGAAGCTGTAGTCGCCTGGTGCCATGTGGCTGAAGGTAATCTCGTTGACACCCAGTGGCATGCGCACCCAGCCTTCGCGGTTGATGCGATAGCTGTAGACGATATGCTCGGGGTTGTCGTAGGTCAGCGTTGACAGTTGTACAGCAAAGGTGTTGTCGCTGCTGCTGAGCACAAAGCGCTTGGAGGCGATGACTGTGGTGTCCGTGACCTGCCAGACACCCGACATGGAACCGGGTGCTACGGGCTCTCCGTTGACGGAGAAGTTGGTTAGCTTGACCTCCGCTTTCCAGGCACGCTCGTGGATGTCGGCGGGGTTAAACCAAGTTACCCCCCCCAAACCTGCAAACACCATGTATCCGCGTGGCGAGGTCCACGAGGCACCATCGCTGAACTCGTTCGACTGCAGACCGTTGTCTACAAAGAAATTGCTGGTCTTGCCCGTCTTAGGGTCCAGGCGGCACAGACCATGGTCGGTACCTATCCAGAGACGACCGGCATGGTCCTGTTCGATGGAGGCGATGCCATTGTCTGACAGTCCGCTCTCTACGGCCAGTCGTTTAATTTGCCGTTTGTTGAGATCGTAGCACAGCAGGCCGTCATTAGTACCGATGTAGAGAGTGCCGTTATACTCCTTGGCAATGCGGGTTGCCGTGCCATAGCACAGGCAGTTCTCGCCGAAGGCGCTCGTCCAGTTCTCTGTTGTCATGTCCATACAGCAGACGCCCATCGTTGTGGCGACATAGATGTGTCTGCCGTCGGCAGAGAGGGAGAGCTGCGAGAGATAGTCATTGGTGATGCTGTTGATTTTGCGGTCTTCGGGAGCCTTGGGGTGCTGGGTATAGGTTTTTATTTCGCCAGTCTCTGGGTTGAGGCGTAAGAGTCCCTGACCCATCGTTGCCAACCAGAGCTGTCCTTTGGGGTCGCAGAGGATGTCGAAAATGCTGACGTCGGGACCTTGCGGCAGACGGTAGGGGTGGTAGGTCAATGTCTTGCGGTCTATCCAGCCGCAACCTTCTCTGTAGCTGCCTATCCAGATATTACCTTTCTTGTCTTCACACGAACCCAGCACTGTGGCGGGGAAGTTCTCCTTGAAATGTTTGATGACTTGGGAATTCTCGTCCTGTACATATAGTCCGTCGCGGTCGGTTCCTGTCCAGCGCCACCCTTGATGGTCGCCGGTGACAGCGGTCATACAGGCATTACCCAACACGTTGCGAGAACCTAACTTCGGTCCCATATAGCCAAAACCCATGGCATGGCCGGGCTGCATGAAGATTCCTTTCTGCAGCAGTCCCAGCCAGACGTTGCCGTTCTGGTCTTCGCAGATGGAGTAGACCTTGGCAGTGCTCAGGTCTACCTCACGGCTATAGTAGGGGTTGTCTATCAGTCGGCCGTTCTGCGGATTATAGATACCGAGTCCCATACCGTCGTAGCCCAGCATCAGATGGCCGCGATTGTTGAAATAGAGTACGGAGATGTGGCGGTTGCCCGTACCTTCTATATGTGTGGCGATGCCATTGTCTAACCGGAATAGTCCGCGGTTGGTGGTGGCAACGTATATCCTTCCGTTGTCGCCCTGGCAGACGTCAAGGATGCCATTGCGCATGTCGTCCTCCTGAAAATAGCGCTTGATGCTTTTACCGTCCCAGCACCAGAGACCTTGCGACTCGGTGGCTATCCAGATGTGCTGCCAACGGTCTTCCATAATGCGGTGTACACCCTTCAGGTCCGTGAAGACACCATCCATCTCGTAGGCTTCGCGGTGTCCTTTCATCTGGAGCATTCCGTGGCCGGAGGTACCGATGAGTATGTCGCCATTCTTACGTTCCAGCAGACTGGTCACATAGCATGGAACGGGCTTTTTCTTCAGATCGTAGGTGGTAATGGTGCGGAAACGCTGGCCGTCAAACACCTGGAGGGCACCATACATGCCAATGAAAAAACGGCCGTTTCTGTCCTGCGTCATACAGTTGACGTAGTTGCTGGCCATACCGAGGTTCTGGCGCCCCTCTTTCTTAAATGTGCGGAATTGATAACCGTCGTAGCGGTTCAGTCCGTTACGCGTGGCTACCCAGATAAAACCGTCTCTGTCCAGATAGATTTGTGTGGTATAGCTGCTCGACATTTGTTTGTCAGCGTCGAAGAGTTTGCCCATTTGGGCGTTAGCAGTAATAACGTTCGCTAAGCACAGTAGTGCAAGTAGAACTTTGTGTGTCATAGTTTGTTTCAAGTTACAAAAACACTGCAAAGATATTACTTTCCGATGAAATTGCCAAAGAAATGTTACAAAAAATAAAGTTTATGTAATATAAATATTTGTACGTATGCGTGTAATGGCCTACTTTTGCACCGGAAAATCGCATAGCATTGCATAAATAGCTTTTTTATAAGTTACTTAATTTAGTAGTTTTGGTATGTATTAATGGGTGAGAGGATGACGGGATGTCATCCTCTTGTTTCCGAAAGACAAACCAGACAAAAAACGCTGATGAGTGGCTGTATGAATGGCTGTATAAGCATTGTTATGAAAGGTTTTTTAGATAGTGTTACAAAATATAAAATTCGTGTTACAAACAATAAATGTATTAATAAATAAAAGCGTTACCTTTGCAGCGTGAATAACTAACTTATTATCAATTTATGCAAAAAACAGTGAACTAACAACGAGTGGCAACACTCACCATCGAGAACAACTAACTTAGTAAAATAACGTACAACTATGAAATTCTGACAAAATGAAGAATCTAAAACAATTGCTCAGACGAACTGTTTCCGTGATTCTTATCATGACGGCGTTCTGCACGACCATGCAGGCCCAGAACGGCATCACGGTAACGGGTACAGTCACAGACGGTACAGCAGACCCTTTGATTGGCGCTTCAGTCATTGTGAAGGGTAAGCCATCGCTGGGTACCGTGACTGATTTTGATGGTAACTTCAAACTGAATGTGCCTTCAGAGTCGACAGTACTCGTGATTTCCTATGTTGGTATGTCCAGCAAGGAGATTAAAATTGGTAAGCAGCGCACGCTGAAAGTAACATTGCAGGACGACACCCAACTGGAGGAAGTCGTTGTCGTTGGTTACGGTCAGCAGAAGAAAGCCTCTGTGGTTGGTGCTATTACCCAGACCACGGGTGAAGTGCTGGAGCGTGCCGCAGGTATCGGTAGTGTGGGTGCTGCCCTCACTGGTAACCTTCCTGGTGTTGCAACCATCGCTTCTTCTGGTCAGCCTGGTGAGGAAGATCCCCGTATTTACATCCGTGGTGCAGCTGCTTGGAACCAGGATGCCCAGCCGCTGATTCTCGTGGATGGTGTAAAGCGTGAGATTAAGTCTGTAGATATCTCGTCAGTGGCAACTATTTCTGTATTGAAAGATGCTTCTGCTACTGCTGTGTATGGTGTGGAAGGCGCTAACGGTGTTATTCTGATTACCACTAAGCGCGGTCAGGAAGGTAAGGCACGTATCGATGTCGGCTTCAATGCAACATTGAAAGCAGTATCAAAGCTTCCTCGTAAGTATGATTCTTATGATGGATATATGCTTCGTAATCAGGCCATTGAACATGAACTTGCTATTGGTGGTGACGCCTCATGGGCCTACTATCGTCCACAGACCTTCATCAATAATTTCCGTAATCAGGACTATACAGTCAAACCACAATATAATGCCAATGGCGAATTTCTTGGTGACTACAGTCAGGCCGAACGCTATGCCAATGTTGACTGGCAGGATGAGATGTTTAAGAACTACACCTTTTCTTATAATACAAACCTGAACATCTCCGGTGGTACGAAGGCTGTGAAGTACTTTGTATCTTTCGACTTCCAGAACGAAGGTGATATGACCAAGATATGGGATAACCATCAGGGATATGAAGGCGGTTATTCCTATAATCGTTTGAATGTTCGTTCAAATTTGGATTTCCAGATCACGAAGACTACGCAGTTTAAAGTTAATTTGGCAGGATCTAATTCTCAGAAGATGTCTCCACGTTTGTATGGCACTAATACTTCTGAATGGTTCCAGCAGCAGATGTGGGCAAGTGCATACACCATGGCGCCTAACCTCTTCCCTGTGCAGTTCTCTGATGGCTCTTGGGGTTATTATCCATTGACTTCTAACGTGGCAAACTCTCCAAAGAATATTGCTACGTCTGGTTATTCGATAACAACCAATACCCGCATATTTACTGACTTCGCACTTGAGCAGGATCTTAGCTTTATTACCAAGGGCCTTGTCGCTCGCGGTACCATTTCTTGGGATAACCAGTTCGACGAGACGGGTCGTGGTATTAATGACGGCCATCAGGCTAAGATTGCGTACATCCTTCCTGAAGAAGGTAAAATGACATGGGATGCCAACTGCGTTGTTGATAAGAACACAGGTTTCGATTTCTATGAGCAACGTACATGGAATACCACTGGTGGTAGCGTAACTTCAACTAGCCGTGCTACGGAAATGTCGCTCCAACTCTTCTGGCAGCGTCAGTTCGGCGATCATAATGTCTCTTTGATGGGTAACTGGAAACGCCGTATCAATGCTTACAATTCTGAACTTGAGAATCGTCGTGAGGACTGGGTATTCCGTACCACCTATGATTATAAGAGTAAGTACTTTGCTGAGTTCAACGGTGCTTACAACGGTTCACAGAAGTTCTCTCCCGACCTTCGTTTTGCTTTCTTCTGCTCTGGAGCTATTGGTTGGATGGTGTCAGAAGAGCCATTCATGAAGAAGTTGAAGGAGAAGCGAATTGTCGATATGTTCAAGATTCGTGGTTCTCTCGGTGAAATCGGTGATGACAACGCTGGTGAGCGTTGGGCTTACCTCACCAGATGGGCTGTGTTGAATGATGGTAATGGATACGGAGTGTCTATTCACAATAATACTAAGAGTCCTTTCGTTAGCTATCAGGAAGCTTCTATCGCCAATCCCGACCTGAAGTGGGCAACCGTATTGAAGAAGAATCTCGGTTTCGACTATGCCTTCCTCGGTGGTATGTTCGCCGGTAGCTTCGACTGGTTCCGCGACGACCGCTATGACATCTTTATCAGTGGTGGCGATCGTACTGTACCTTCTTACTATGGTGCTGCAAAGACTCCGGATATCAACAAAGGTAAGATTAGAAACTCTGGTTTCGAATTTGAGCTTCGTTTTAATAAGGTATTAAAGAATGGCATGCGCTTCTGGGCCAATGCCAACTATACCTACGCACATAACACTATTGTTGAGAAGGACGACCCAGAACTGATTCCTGCTTATCGCAAGGCTGAAGGTTATGCACATGGCCAATATGTATCTTTCATCGACAATGGCTATATTAGTAATTATGATCAGCTCTATAGTACGCCCGAGCGTCAGAGTAATGATGCCCAGGTTCTTATTGGTGACCATTATATCGTAGACTTTAATGGTGACGGTATTGTTGACGAAACCAACGACCAGGCTCCTTATGGCTACACGGGAACCCCAGAGCACACTTACAATGCCACCATCGGTTGGGAATGGAAAGGATTCAGCATGTTTGCCCAGCTCTATGGCGTAACAGGTGTTACCCGTGACGTAGGTCTCAGTTCTTTCAATAACGGTCTGCTTACAGTGTTTGACAATGGTACATGGTGGAATCCTGTAGATAATGGTGGTGAGGTTGTTGTACCGCGCTATACAACTCAGGTTTCTTATAATGATGGTACACAGTTCCTCTACGATGGTTCATATTTCCGTCTGAAGAACGTTGAAGTCGCCTACACTTGGACAAAGGGCTGGATTAAGAAACTTGGTTTCTCAAGTCTGAAAATTTACCTCAATGGTAACAATCTCTTCTTGATTACCAAAATGCCTGATGACCGTGAGAGTAACTACGGATGGAGTGGTGGCGGTGGTGCTTATCCAACCGTTAGACGTTATAACTTCGGTATCAAGCTTAATATCTAATCATTCGTAATTCGGAATTTGTAATTAATAAAGATATGAAATACATTATTAATAACATAAAATCCCTTTTGCTAGGTTCATTGCTTTTGATGGTTGGCAGTGCATCCTTCACTTCCTGCACCGACTGGCTTGACAAAGATCCGGAATCTATCGTTGCAGAGGATGAGGCTTTCAAGAACTACCGCAACTTCCAGGGATTCATTGAGGAAATCTATAGCCGTATTCCTGATAAAGAGAAGATTGACTGGTGTACTTCTTGGAATTTAGGTGATGACGCTGTCCATAATGCTACTACGGATGGCTACAGACACATGGATCACCAGGTAGACCTAGGTAACTATCGTAGTGTATGGAGTAACGGAACATGGTACGTGAATGGTAACTGGGGTTCCTTGTGGAAAAACTCTTGGTATTGTATCCGTAAGTGTAACTTGGGTATTGAGAATATCAAATCGCTTGTAGGTACTGATGAGGAACGTAACCTGTTGCTCGGACAATTGTATTTCTTCCGCGCTTGGTGGCATTTTGAAATAATGTGCTATTTTGGTGGTCTTCCTTACATCGACAAGGCTTTTGAGGCTTCAGAGATTCCTCATCTTCCTCGTCTGTCTTTCCAGGAGTGTGCTGAGCGCTGTGCACAAGACTTTGAAATGGCAGCTAACCTTCTTCCTAATGACCCTGCAGGTTGGGATGCAACGAATGCAGGTATGCAGACTTCAGGAGAAAACGACCTGCGTATCAATAAGTTTATGGCACTCTGCTATCTTGGCAAATGCTATCTCTGGGCCGGCTCTCCCCTTATGAAGGAGTTTGAGAAGACCAAGAATGGTGGTACTGCTCAGTTGTTGGGTGCCAGCTCTAATGGTAAGACCTATGATTATGATGTTAAATATTGCAAGTTAGCGGCTGAGGCTCTTGGCAAGGCACTTGACATGGTTCTCAAAGGAACTGTCAGTTACAAGCTTGCAGAGTATAAGTATTCAGATATCTATAACCATACGGCAGACGAAAATGCTGATCCAGACAACAACTATTCCAACATTTTCTATACCTACAAACAACAGTGGAATATGCCTGGTGTACGCGAGGCCATTTTCCGAGGTCTTTCTCCAGATCCAAATAGTTCTAACTGGAACTGTTCTAAGATTTTTGGTCCGAAGGTGGCTGGTCTCGTTGATCATGATAATATCATCCACCATCCTACTGCCAATCTGATTGACCAGTACGGTATGGCCAATGGTCAGCCTATCTATTTGGTACAGAACGGTAAGTACGTGCTGAACCCGAACTCTGGTTGGGATCCTGAGCATCCCTACAAAAACCGTGATCCGCGATTCTATCACGACATTATTTTTGATGGTTTCCATTATGTCCTTCAGTGGGAAGGATTCTCCGATGAGCAGATGAAGCTAATCTATTGTCCTCTGTATACCGGAGGTGCAGAGCGTGATGTTGCCAATGGTAGTAGCACCGGCTATTTCATTCAGAAGCTGATTCCTCACCAGTGTAACAAAGGAGATAAATGGTATGATGTATGGGGTAATGGTATTCACTGCTATCTTCCCTACATGCGTTTGGCTGACATCTATCTGATGTATGCTGAGGCTTGTGCAGCCATCTCTATTGCGAACAGTAACAAAGACTATAAGCAAAGACTGGACTATTGTCCGTCAATGTCTCCTGTAGAAGCCATCAATGCGCTCCACGATCGTGTGAACTCTTCAGATTGGCCTTTGGAACACGTACCGGAGCAGTTCTTGAATACTGCCAAGGACTTTATGGATGTAGTACGTCGTGAGCGTGCTGTTGAACTGTCCTTCGAAGGCTTCCGTTGGTGTGACCTTCAGCGTTGGCTGCTTTTGACAGAGCCTCCTTATACTGTAAAATACTCTCATGAGTTTGAGCGTGTTGAGCCAGACAGTTGGTACTTTAATCCAGAATCTTACGAAGAGAATAATGATCCGAAGGATGCAAAAGTTGCAAACTTCCGTAAGAAAGAATTGATCACTCGTCCTTTGGAGTCTAAGCATTACTGGTTCCCGCTTCCTGACAAGGATACTTATCTGTACGAAGGATTTAAGCAGAATCCAGGATGGTAATGACAATGCATAATTAATAATGCATAATGCATAATAATTAAGAAAAGATTATGAAGAATATAAAAACAAACATATTTCTTTTGGCCATGATGGCAGCAGCGCCACTGACAGCAGGTGCTCAGTCCGCTGATGAGGCTGATTCTACCGTGGTGAAGAAGAAAGTTCATGTTGCATTCCGCGACGTGGATGCCGACCATCTTCTTGGAGGTGTCTCCTATGTTGACATGGAAGAACTGTCCAAGAAAGATTACACACAGGGTAGCCTTGAAGACATGCAGGGCCTTGTTGGTGGTTGGAATGGCAACAACCTTTGGGGTATGGACAATGATCGTTTGGATAATAACGACAACAGCAATATGCCGCTCGTGATTATCGATGGTGTGAAGCGTCCATCCAACAACGTGCTGCCATCAGAAATTGAGCAGATTACCTTCCTGAAAGGTGCCCAAGCTGTTGTACTCTATGGCTCAAAGGGTGCCAAGGGCGCTATCCTGATTACTACCAAGCGTGGTAAGGTAGATGGCCTTCAGATTACTGCCAATGCCAATACTGGTTTCCATTTCGCCAAGGAATTCCCCGAGTATTTGGGTTCTGCTGAGTATATGACGCTCTATAACGAAGCTTGTCTTAACGATCAGCTCGCCACGGGTGCAAGGTACTCTCAGCAAGACATCTATAACCATGCTTCGGGTACTAATCCTTATCGTTATCCTAACATCAACTACTATTCTGACGAGTATGTCCGTAAGGCCTATAATCGTTCGGATGCAACATTGGAGATTCAGGGTGGTGGTACCCGTGCACACTTCTACACGAATATCAACTACTATCGTAACGAAGATCTCCTGAACTTCGGTAATGCCAAAGACAACTATACCGACCGTTTCAGTGTTCGTGGTAATGTAGACCTTGTGGTCAACAAGTTCATCAAGGGTTGGGCGAATGCCAGTGCTACCTTCTATAATGCTCATAAGAACAAGGGCGATTTCTGGAATGAAGCGTCAACCATGCGTCCTAATTTTCCAGAAAATGCGGCACCATTGATTGATATGAGTGTGATTGACCCCAATGCTACTATGGCACTTGCTACGTTGGGTAAGTCGCTCAATATTCTTGACGGAAGATATTTTCTGAGTGGTACACAACAGAATCAGAAAAATGCTATTGCAGCTTGCTATTTTGGTGGTAAGTCCCAGGATGTCAGCCGTCAGTTCCAGTTCGATGCCGGTATCAATTATGATATGAGTTTCTTGACCAAGGGCTTAACCTTCAAGACTTTGTTCTCGATTGACTATGCTGCCAGCTACACTCTTTCGTATAATAATGACTATGCCATATTTGAACCAACGTGGAGTAACTACAATGGTCAGGATGTAATTGTCGGTCTTAAACAGTATAACGATGAGGTCGTAACGGGTACGATGAGTATGTCTGGTCAAAAATATCGTCAGACGATTAGCTGGAATGGACATTTCGACTACGAAAACACTTTTGCCGGCAAACATCATGTCACTGGTACCTTGTTGGCCAATATGTATACAACTACTACCAGTGGTGAATACCATCGTTATGCCAATGCCAACTTAGGCCTTCAAGCCGGTTATGACTATATGGGTCGTTACTTTGCTGAAATAGGATTGGCAGGCGTACATTCAGCTCGTCTTCCTAAAGGAAACCGAGAAGCCCTCTCGCATTCTTTTACCTTGGGCTGGAACCTCGCTAAGGAGAAATTCCTGAAGGGTAGTTTTGTCGACGATTTAATGGTTAGCGCTTCGTTCAGTAAGCTGAATGAGGATGTTGATGTCTATTTGGGTGATACGTATTTCTACCTTTATGCTGCACAGTGGCAGAATAATGGTACTCAATTCACTTGGAATGAAGGAGAGGGTAAAGCAACTGCATCATATTCTACAGTGGGTAACAACCCGTCTCTCGACTATGTTCATCGTAAGGAATTCTCTTTCACGATTCGTGGATCGTTCTTCAATAAGTTGATTAGCACAGAACTGACCTATTTTAATACTGATATCGACGGTTTGATAGTCCAGAACCCATCTCAATTCCCCTCACACTTGCAGGGCGGTCTTAATGGTAGTAAGTTCATGTCAGCTATCAACAACAACATCCAGAATCGTAAGGGTTTTGACTTCAGCATCACTGCTCAGAAGCAGTTTGGCAAGGTACATGCACAGCTTGGCCTGGTAGGTACCTATCTCAAGACAGAGTGGAAGAAATACGATGAGACGATTGATCCTTTGGCACCTCAGAAGCATACTGAGGGGCAGGCACTTGATGCCATTTGGGGCTACAACTGCCTGGGCTTCTATACGGTAGATGACTTTAATATCACCACCACCGCTGAAGGTAAATTGAAGTATACCTTGAAGAATGGTGTTGCGAGATCAGGAATTGGTGGTACTATCCTCCCTGGTGACTTGAAGTACGAGGATGTGAATGGTGATGGTACTATCAATGATAAAGACCAGGTTGTTCTCGGTAAGTGGGGAACCTATGGATCTCCCTTGACATTGGGTATCAATCTCACATTGAAGTATAAGAACTGGACACTCTTTATATTGGGTAATGGCCAGTTTGGTGCTGAAGCAATGAAGACAAATGGTAGTACCAGTTACTACTATATGAATGCAGATGCTAAGTATTCTGTCAATGTTCGCGATCACATACAGTACACCTATGATGAAAACGGCATTCCCAATGGCTTTGTGAACCCCAATGCTTCGCATCCTCGTTTGACGACATCTAGTCATGCAAATAACGCAGCACCCTCTACTTTCTGGATTTATAGTACAGACCGTTTCAACCTCCGCAAGGTTCAGTTGACCTACGACTTCCCTGCTGAAATGTTCAAAGGCAAGTGGGTCAAGGCACTCTCTGTCTATGTGAGCGGCAACGATCTCCTTACCATTTCAAAGAATCGTAAGATCATGGAGACCAGTGTAGGCTATGCACCACAGACTCGTTTCTATAATATTGGTGCTAAGGTAACCCTCTAATTCTGATTGACAATTGAAAATAGAAAATTGATAATTATGAAGACAAGAAATATTATATTATTTTTGATTGGTCTCCTTGCTTTCAGCTCCTGTCAGGACATGTTTGAGCCTGCAGAACTCAACAGACGACAGCTGGATGATTTGACCGAAGAGTCTGCTTATGCATATGGTCTGTTGATCTATGGCTATAATCGTCTTCCATATCTGACCACCACAGAGACCGATATCGCCACGGATGATGCAGTGACCAACCAGAAAAGTGGTTCGTATTGGAATATGGCTGCAACGGGTACTTGGCGTTCTGACAACGACCCGATGACCCAGTGGAAAAACTGTAAGGACGGCATTCAGTATGTGAATCTTTTCCTTACTATTGTAGACAATGTGAAATGGGCACCCAGTTCAGCTTCTAAGAATCAGATGTTCATTGACCGCTTGAAAGGTGAGGCCTATGGTCTGCGCGCACTCCTGTATTACTATTTGTTGATGGCCCATGGTGGCTATACCAATGATGGTGAGCTCCTTGGTGTTCCCTTGCTGACAAAACCTGAGGACGGTAGCTCTGACTTCAACCAGCCACGCGCTACTTTTGAGGCCTGTGTCAATCAGATTTTTGCAGACTGTGACCAGGCTATCGCATTACTGCCTTTTGATTATAAGGATGTTAGTGCTGTTGCCGAGATTCCGGAAAAATACAGGGAAAATGCTCAGGTGGCAGGTTTCAACCTCGTGTTGGGTGATAAAGCAAAGAATCTGATCTCTGGCAGAATTGCTGAGGCTATCAAGGGGCAGGCTGCTTTGCTCGCTGCAAGTCCTGCTTTTCGCGACAAGAGCGGTGTAAGTCCAGAACAGGCAGCCGAGTTCTGTGCCAATGTGCTTAAGCATAATGATGGCTTGGCTGGCTTTGACGAGACGGGAAATGTAGACTGGTATATGTCTTCTTATAAAAACATGATAGAAGGAACTTCGGGCATTAAGGAAATCCTTTGGCGTGCCGACCGTAGCAAAAATAATAGCCAAGAGAATACTAACTTCCCGCCATCATTGGATGGTTTTGGTCGCGTGAATCCATCGCAGAACCTCGTTGACGCTTTCCCCATGCGCAATGGTTATCCTATTACTGATAAGGTAAATTCTGGTTACGATAAGGATAATCCCTATGCTAACCGTGACCCGCGTCTTGCTAATACGGTGATCTATAATGGCATGAAATACAGACAATCTGAAATTATTTCAGGTACTTATGCCAATGATAAGAATGTGACGGATGATAACTTTGAAAAAACCACATCTTCTACACGTACTGGCTATTACTTGAAGAAACTTCTTCGCGAAGACTGCAGTGTAACGTCAAGTAGTCCACTTGAGCAGCAGCATATCTATCCGCGCATCCGTTATACGGAAATGTACCTCGCTTATGCAGAAGCTGCCAACGAAGCATGGGGACCGAAGGCAGATCCGAAGGGTTTTGGTTTTACTGCTTATGATGTGATTAAGAAGATCCGTCAGCGTGGTGGTATTGGTCAGAACGAGATTGGAGTCTACCAGGGCGATCCTTATCTGGATAATTGTGCTAATAGCAAGGATAAGATGCGTGAGCTGATTCGCAACGAGCGTCGTATTGAACTCTGCTTTGAGAACAAACGTTTCTGGGACCTCCGTCGTTGGAAGATGCCTCTTGACGAACCGATTAAGGGTATGAAGATTGATCGAAACGATGAAACCCTTGAACTGACTTATACCATAGTTGATGTGGAGGATCGTATGTTCGACAATTCTTATCAGTGTTATGGACCTATTCCAAAGGAAGAAATGCTTAAATGGGACCAGCTGAAGCAAAACAAGGGATGGTAATGCGCTTTGCTAGTGAAAAGTGAATAGTGAAAAGTGAATAATTAATAATACAATTATGAAACTGAAGAAATATATATATGGTGTAGCGTTGGGAGTACTCACTCTTGCATATACATCTTGTTATAATGCAGACAAGGAGTTCCCGGACTACGAAAAGGGTACGACAGCCTATTTCGCCTATCAGTTCCCGGTACGCACAATTATTTTGGGCAACGACATCTACGACAATTCGCTCGACAATGCTCACAAGTGTCAGATTTGGTCGACGATGGGTGGCGCATACGGCGGACGTGATGCGGTGGTAGATTTTATCGTTGATGAGAAATTGTGTGACAATCTCTATTTTGAGGATGCTAGTGGTAACGCTGGTGCTAAGGTGCTTGCAATGCCCACCACCCATTATGAACTCTTGGGTAATACCATTCCTTACAATGGCGATTCTCGTGGCTGTGTAGAGGTTCAACTGAAACAGGCTTTTTTCGATGATCCCAATTGCATCAAGAATACCTACGTTATTCCTCTCCGCATGACGAATGTCACTGGTATTGACCATATCCTTACGGGTAAGCCTCGTGAAGGTATAGATCCTTCCCGTACTGATTTGGAAAATTGGGAAACGCTTGCTAAGGATTATGTCCTTTATTGCGTGAAATATAAGAACCCATGGGATGCATACTATATTCGTCGTGGTGTGGACAAAATCAATGATAACGGCCTTTCTTCAGAGATTGTCCGTAAAGATTTCTCTTTGATGAATTCGGACCTTGAGCACAATAAGGAGAATCCTGTCAATGCTAATGACGAGGTATGTCACATCGATACGAAGAACTTGACACAGGCCATCTTCCCTGCTTCTTTCAGAGTTTCTGGCGGTTCGCTCTATTGTAATCTCATTCTTACTTTCAATGGTAATACTTGCACCATCTCTACTGATGATGAGAATGTGACAGCTACTGGTACTGGTGAGTTCATCACCAAAGGTACAGAACGTTCTGAATATAAGGACTACCAGTGGGGAAGCAACAATGGAGAATTGGTACAGCGCGATATCCTGCGTTTGGCTTACAATGTGGATTTTACAGACAAGAACATCCATATTTCTACTGCTGACACGCTGGTTGTTCGTGACCGAGACTCAAACAAGAAAGTATTCTTTACTACCAAATACGTAAATCAATAATTAGGAGGCTGAGTATATGAATAATATTTTTAGAAACATCTCTCTGATGGTAGCTGCAGGAGCCTTGGCTGTTTCTTGCGCCGACTATAATGAGACCAATAATTTCACGGCCGAGCCTGATCCTACAGTAGTACAGCCCTATGGTGACTTGGCACCTGTTAGGTCATACATTAATCATGTCAAGTATCCTAACATGTCTCTTGGCGCAACGCTGGATGTGAGTGAATATAATAAGCAGCAATTGGCTCACTGCGCTGTCCAGACCAATTTTAATAATGTTGCATTCGGCAAGAGCTTGATGGCTGCGAAGATTATCAACGACAAGGGAACCATGAACTTTCTGGACATGATGGATCTGTTAGAGCATGTCGATGAAATCGGTGGTGAGGTATACGGTAGTCCTCTTGTTGCTAATGCCAACCAGCCTGACGGGTGGTTCAAAATGTTGACGGCTCCTATTGAGATTCCTGTTGATGTTATCAAGGATACGGAAGTAGACTATACCACGATGGAGACATTTACGGGTACCAATCTTGGTGATACGAAACCAGTCATTGTTAAGAATTATGAAAGTAGTGGCCAGAATGCTCTTAAGCTTCCTAAGGAGGCGGTGATACCGAAACCAAAATATACTAAGGTTTATATAGCTGAAGGTTTTGAGCCTGATGTACTGGGTAAATATACGATTACTTTCAATGCCAAGGCGGATAAGGATGTGTCGTTTAACGTCACTTTCTCTGATAGCTTGATTATGGAGAAGAATGAGGAGGGAGCCGATGCCAAAAAGTTTAGCCTTAAGGCTGGCAAATGGACCAAGATGGTAGTTGAAACAATGACTGCTGCTAAGTTCCAGGCAGGTTATGTGATGATTAGCGGTAACAGAAACTCCGACATCTATGTTAGAAATGTAACGATTACGCACGAGCCCGACAATCATCGTCCACAGACAGACCAGGAAGTGAACGATACGATTCACTATGCACTCAATGCGTGGTGCGACGGCTTTATGAAGATCAACAAAGGCCGCATCAAGTCGTTTGACCTGATTGACGAGGCTATTGGCACGACGACTTTGGAGGGTACCAACTACTACGACCTCAAGCATGCTGCCGATGCAACATCTACTGCTGATAAGATTTTCTGGCAAGACATCTTCGGCAGTGAGAATTATGCCCCCACAGTATCTAAGGTAGCAAGTGAAGCCTTTACGAAGTATGGCGGTAACGCTGCTGATCTGAAGTTCTTCATCAGTGAGAGTGGCCTTGAAGATTCCAAGAAGATGGAGAGTCTTAAGTACTGGATGAGTATCTGGGATGGCAAGGGTGCTAAGATTGACGGTATCAATGCCAAGCTGAATCTTTCTTACAGCGAGGATGCTGCCACGCAGAAAGCTAATGAGGACGCTTTGGATGCTCTTCTCGACAATCTGGCCGCTACAGGCAAACTGATTCGTCTTTCTAACCTCGACATCGTATATAAAGATGAGACAGGCTCCAAGGTTACGGTAACAGCAATCACTGATGAGCAGCGCCAGCAACTTGCAGACTTTTATGCCTATGTCATTAAGCGCTATATGGCTAAGATTGCACCTGACAAGCAGGCAGGTATCTGTAAGTCCAATCTGGTTGATACAAGTTCTGATCCTGTTGGCCTCTGGACGAGTAAGGTGCTTAATCCTGCTGCTACCAAGAAGGTAACAGACTGGGTGCGCAATGCTAATTACAAGGCATTCTGCGATGCTCTCAGCGGAGAATAATGAACTAATTGGAAGATAGCTGCCAGTTAACAAAAAGGATCCATTCCGATTTTCTTGGCAGCTGTCTTTCAAAAAACTCTGAATAACATAATTACATTTTTTATTAACTAACTTTTTATTATTAATCTAAATTATTTCTATTATGAAGAAATTATTTACACTGGTTGCTCTCTTGGCATGTTTCCTGGGAGCAAAGGCAGAGTGGGTAGAAGACAAAAAGGTTGATTTCTCAACTTTTACAGGCTTCCCCCACTATGTGATGGGTTATGTACCTGAGTGGGTTGACGGTGTCATGACCGACTACGGTGCAGACTACAGGTATGCAACACAAGATGTCCTTGACAACGGAGATGATCAAGGTAAAGGCAAATTGGCAGAAGGAGAATCTTCTGTTGGTACCGTTAAGACCCAAAATGGAACAGAGTATCAGAAGGTAACAGGTGCTGGTCCATATTGGCACCAGTATCACCTCTCTGGTAATTTCCAAACAGAACTTGATGGCTCCTATACGGTAAAGGCCATGGTTAAGGCTTCAGCCGCTTGTACCATCGATGTCGATCTCGCCTGGGGATGGAGTGGTGATCAATCACTTAATGCTAAGGTTAATATCGGTACAGAATGGGAAGAAGTAGAATGGACCTACAACAACGTTGGAGGTACAGAGTGCTGGGTTACCGCAAAGCCTGGTACATGTGTAGCTACCATCGAATGGAAGTATGTAATCGTTGGTCACAATGCTAAAGCTCAGGCTCCCACTGTATGGCAGGAGTGGCTCACCAATGATGGTAAGCCTATCGTTCCTGGTGTTGCAACTGAAAGCATCTATATGGGTAATGCTGAGACTGCTTGGCCTGCATGGGCTATGGAAGGTACTCCCAACGAGAATTGGAAAGGTGATAAGACCGGTTTGATTTGTGCTTGGGGAAAGACCAAGGGCAGAAATCATGGCCCGAACTTTAAAGGTGATGGCGAAGGTTATAATCCTTTCCCCGCTGACATTACAACTGATCCTGACGATCCTAACAATAAGGTATTCGTAGTTCATGGTGCTGTAGCTGACACCGAGGGTGACCCTTCTGCATGGGATAACCAGTTCTGGATCCAGTCTCCGAAGTCTTGGAAGTCTGGTGAACAACTGAAGATTCACTTCCGCTATAAGTGTTCAAAGGCGAGTGTTAAAACCCAGACTCAGATTCACAAGCAGAACCCATCTGAGTACCTGATTTGGCATGCTATCGGTGACGTTACTTTCACAAACGAGTGGCAGACCTTTGATGGCACTATGACTATTGGAGATGATATGGATGGTGGTTGGTCAATCGCATTCAACCTGAACGCTGAAGATAAGGACGCTATTGATTTCTATTTCGATGATCTTCAGTGGATGAGCATGGTACTTGAAGAGGGTTACTTCGTAGCAGGTTCTAACTCTAAGGCTGGTCTTGAATATGACTTCGCCAATGCTATTAAGTTCGAGCAGATTCCGGAAACAGCTATATATAGCGCCACTATCGGTGAGGCAGGAAAGAAGGATACTTATGTTTCTGAGATTATGATTTCTACCGTTCGCGGTAACGACGCATCCTTCAAGGCCAATACTCTGAAGCCTAGCGGCACTATCACAAGCGATGATGAAACCTGGTTAGACTATACTCCAGCAAGTGTTGCTAAGCTGAAGCTTCCGATGGCAGGTGTTTGGAACATCTATATTGACACAGCATACAAGTCTATGGCATTTGTTTGTGAAGAGGGCGAGGAAGTTGTGTATGACGATGTCGTAACTAACAGTACTGCAATTGTTGTACATGGTAAGGATCGCGAAGACCTGAAGGATTCTTGGGATGCAAACAAACAGGAACTTACAGTTAGAGAAGAAACTGATAACAATACTGCTGAGGATTCACATGGTGCAGGTGGCGAAGGCCACAATGGTGAGACTTGGGACAACCAGTTCTTCATCAAGGCAAACCGCGCTCTGGCAAAGGGTGAGGTAACGAAGCTGGTGTTCAAGTATAAGAGCTCTGTTGCTGAGGCTAAGACTACTACTCAGTGCCACGGAGAGACTCCAGGTGCTTACAAGCACTGGGCTGCAATTGGTGATGTAACCTTTAAGTCTGGTGACTGGCAGACATTTGATAAGGAGTTCACAGTTCCTGCTGAAGCTGATGGTATGTGGAATATCGCCTTCAACATGGCTGAAATTAAGGGCGCTTGCGACTATGAGATTACAGACGTTCAGTGGTATATCTACGATAGTGGCATTGAAGCAGGTAAGACCACTGAGAACCTGATTGATGCTGAGGGTACTAAGAACTTCTACGTGAAGGAGGGTGCTGGCACTAATCCTCATGAGTTTGTTCCAGGAGGTACAGGAATCGAGAACGTAGCTGCTAAGAGCGTTAAGACTTCTACCGCTATCTACAACCTCGCTGGTCAGCGTGTATCTAACGGCTTCAAGGGCCTCGTTATTAAGGATGGCAAGAAGTTTGTGAAGTAAGCGAGAGTTCGTAAAGTAATCTAAGTAAATACTTAGTAATTACATATCCTAATGGTAATCGGGAGCCCGAGGGTTCCCGATTACTTTTTTCTTGAATTGTTTGGTAGTATTTTATGATACATGAGGAAAAGTATGTGTGACATTAGAAGCTACTTATGTGGCTTCTTTTGACTACCTTTGCAGTCGAAAACTATCATTTAATTACTAATATGTATAAGAAACTATTATTGAGTGTTGCTGTTGTGGCAGCTTGCATACCGACTAAGGCGCAAACATCAATGGCTACCGACTACAAAGGAAGTAGTAATAACAACCCAATCAGTGCCAACGTATTCTGTGCTGATCCTACGGCACTGGAATATAACGGTCGTCTGTATGTCTACGGCTCGAACGACCATCAGGAATTTCTGGCCAAGAATAAGAAAGGTGAGAATAAGTATGAAAACATCAAGTCGATTGTCGTGTTTTCGACGGACGACATGGTGAACTGGACCTTCCATGGCACCATTGATACTAAGAAACTCTGCGCCAATTGGGTAAGCAATCCCTGGTGGCATGGTTATGGCGTATCGTGGGCACCGTCAGTTACCTGGCGTCACAACAATGAAACGGACAAAGACGAGTTTTTCCTCTATTTCTGCAACAGCAGTCATGGCGTTGGTGTGTTGAAAGCCGAATCGCCCATCGGTCCTTGGAAATCGCCCAACAATAAGCTGATGGTTACTTACGATACTCCAGGAGCCAACAAGCAAGGAACCAATGCCAATTTCGACCCTGGTGTAACGATTGATGACAATGGTGTCGGCTGGCTTTCTTTCGGTGGCCTTGGTCCTAACGGGATTATGCCCGATGCTGCACGTATTATCAAATTGAAGCCTTCGATGACTGAGGTTGATGGTTCGGCATCTGTAATACATGCTCCTTACCACTTCGAGGCTAACGAGTTGAATGTTATTGGTGGCAAGTATGTCTACACTTATTGCTCTAACTGGGCAGAACGTAAGGCTGATGAGTGGAACACTTACAAGAGCGAGCACAATATCAACGTCAGTGCACCTGGTGGTGGTACTATGTGCTATATGGTCAGCGACAATCCCTTAGACCCCAATTCTTGGGAGTTCAAAGGTTATTATGGTCCTGGTGTAGCAGGCAATAACCACTCTCATCTGCAGAAGTTCCAGGGTCGCTACTATCATATCTATCATAATCACGGTAGTGTCTTGCTGGATGCTATGAAAAAGGATGGTGCTGTGGATGCCAGTGCAGGTGACTATCGCTCTATCTGTGTGAATAGAGCAACGGTGAACGAGTCGACAGCGACTGTTAGCCTTGTAACGTTGAATCAGGAGGGCGTTACACAGATAAAGAATGTGAACCCCTACGAACTCCAGCAGATGGAGACTATGGCAACCTGCGCTGGTGTGAACTATGAAGATATTACCAATATTAAGAAGAATACCCAAATTAGTACGTTGGGCAATGACGCTTCAGAGAATATGCAGGTGAAGATGAAGGCCGGTTCATGGATTAATGTTCGCAAGGTAGACTTTGGTACTAAGGGTGCAGACAGATTTGTGCTGCGCGCTAAGGGTACGGGAAAGATGGAATTGCGTACTAGCAAGACTCCCATGACTACAATGCTCACCATTGACATCTCGTCTACTGACATGGAAGACCATGTTATTGAAATTCCTGCAGACAAGTTATCAAAGTTTAAGAATGTCAAGAATAACTTGTATTTCGTTGTTACTGAGGCAGAGGATCTCTATGTAGATTCTTGGCAGTTCCTCGAAACAGGTTCCACGGGAATCCTGAAATTGTCAAATAGTCAATTGTCAAATAGTCAATTGTACGACTTGTCGGGTAGAAAATTGTCAGATGCCCACCAATATCGTGGTATCGTCATTCAGCAATATACAGATGCTAATGGCGTAAAGCACAGTCGTAAGGTGCTGTCAGATAATCAATAGTCAATGTTTGTTACATGGCAAAGACTCCCCGTTTTAAGCAACTGAACACCATTGCCCTGTGGTTAGGCGTACTCATGGTAATAGTCTTTGTGCTATTATATCGTGAGGCCGACTTGCTGTGGAAGGTGCAGCAACACAACGTGTTCCTTAATACTGCGTTGTTCTTCAAACAGCAGATGGTGGTGCCTGGTGGTATGCTGTCGTATCTGGGTTCTTTCATGACCCAGCACTTCTATTATCCTTGGGTCGGCGTCGTTCTGCTTTGTGGCTTGTGGCTGCTGTTGATGTGGCTCACGAAACGGGCATTTTGCATTCCGCAGAGATGGATGGCACTGCCATTGGTTCCAGTGGCTATCCTGCTGTTGGCCAATATGGACTTGGGCTATTGGGTCTACGTTATCAAGTTGCGTGGCTTCTTCTTTGTGCCCACGCTGGGTGTAATAGGAGCGGTATCCTTGTTTTGGATGTATCGTTTGTTGCCTGAGAATCTGTGGATGCGTATAGCATTTATCGTTCTGGTAACGCTGGTAGGATACCCGCTGATGGGTGCCTATGCCTTGGCAGCAGTAGTATTGATGACGATATGGTCGTGGCGTCAGTGGCTTCTGCCTCTTGTCTCGCTGCTGAGCATAGTTGCCATTCCACTAATGTATTATCGTTTCGTCTACTATGAAACCAATCTGGTAGATATTTACAGGTCAGCACTGCCGGTTTTTGCCATTAGCGATTACTATCCGCAATATGACTATCCTTATTATGTGTTGGCAGTATACCTCTTGTTGTTGACGATTGTTTGCCGCCGTGGGTGGGAAACCTTGAGGCAGTCGCTAGCTGACTGGATATTACAAGGGGTGCTGGCAGTGGTAGTCGTGGGTTCAGTTTATCATTTCTGGTATAAGGATGCTAACTTCCACCATGAGCTACGCATGCAGCGCTGTGTAGAGCAAGCAGATTGGGATGGTGTCGTAAAAGAGGGCACTAAACAAGATGGCGAGCCGACAAGAGCTATAGTGATGATGCATAATCTGGCACTTAGCAGGTTGGGACGCCAGTGCGATGAAATGTATAGTTTTCCAAAGGGTTCTAAAAAAGCCAATACACCATTGCCTATTTATATGTATCATGTGGCAGGGAGAATGATGCTTTACCAATATGGTATGATGAACGAATGTCACCGTATCTGCATGGAGGATGGTGTGGAGTATGGCTGGAACGTGGAGCTGCTGAAGTATATGGCGCGCTGTGCCATCTTCTGTAACGAGAAACAGGCTGCCAGGAAATTTCTGGATATTCTAAGGGAAACCTCCTACTATGGGGCGTGGGCCGACCACATGGAAGCACTGATGAACGACCCGAAACAGTTGACAGCCGATGCAGAGACGGGACCTGTCGCTCGTATGCAACATTATACGGATAAGCTGGACGCTGTAGAGGGCAAGGTCGAAAATTGCATCATGACCACGTTAGCAAACCATGATGCTG
Organism: uncultured Bacteroidales bacterium; assembly: GCA_902798425.1. Lineage (GTDB taxonomy): Bacteria > Bacteroidota > Bacteroidia > Bacteroidales > Bacteroidaceae > Prevotella. The sequence goes on along the minus strand of CADBWR010000014.1, from coordinate 80,962 downwards.
ACGATATCTATTTCCAGGAGCAGGCTGTGCTGGGGGCGATGTGGACGAGAAATCCTGATCTCTTCTGGCCTCGTTTTGACCACTATGTACAGTTGAACGGTGAAGACAAGATGCCGCCACGCATTTTCCAGGAGGCTGCATGGCTGTTTGCCAATATGCAAGGTCAAGAAGGTCTGGACGAGTGGTCTCTTGAACCTGGTGTTCAAGAGAACTTCGCAGTCTTTATGCGTCAACTCCAGCAGTTCAGCAAAACGCATGATCCAAGTATCAGACAGTTCCTCTATCAGAACCTGGGGCATACTTACTATTTTGAATACTTTTTCCTAAGAGACATCACTTACTATTGATATGAGAAAGCTGCTTTTAGTCACTATTGTAGTAACAATACTGGTGGCCTGTGGACGTCAGATTCCCGATAATTACTGGGATAAGAACGAGTTTCCCAATATCTATCCGGACTATACCAATGTTACGGTACCTATTAATGTAGCACCACTGACCTTTGAGATTGACGGCAAAGCAGACGATGTGGTGGCGCGTCTGTCAGTGGGTGAGGACGAACTCGTCTGTGGAGGCACAAAGATACAGCCTGATGCTGATGACTGGCACAGACTGGCTGAGGCTGCTAAGGGTAGTGCTATCGATGTTGAGGTGTATGTGAATAATGGGGACAGTTGGACACGCTTTAAACCGTTTAAGATATATGTCTCGCCCGATTCCATCGACCCATATATCAGTTATCGCCTTATTTCGCCTTCGTATGTTACTTATGAAGAATTGACGATTAATCAGCGCTGTCTAGAAAACTATGACGAAAGTGTTATCTATGACAATATGCTCTGTTCGGAGAACGCAAATGGTCAGTGTATTAATTGTCACAACTACCAGCAGTATAACCCTGACAGGATGCAGTTCCACGCCCGTCAGAATATGGGGGGCACGGTCATTGCCTACGATGGAAAGATTCAAAAGATTAATATGCGTAATGACTCTATCTTGTCGGCAGGTGTCTATCCCACCTGGCATCCTTGGCTTCCGCTCATTGTCTATTCCACCAATATGACCGGTCAGATATTCCACAGTGTCAATCCCAATAAGATAGAGGTGTTCGACTCAGAGAGTGACCTTATCGCCTATAACGTGGACAAAAACGAGGTGATGAATATCGAAAACGACCCAGCGGAGATGGAGTGCTTCCCCTTTTGGGCACCCGATGGCAAGACCCTCTACTATTGTAGTGCCCACTTTGAATATAGTGACTCTGTTACTGATAAGGGCTTAGAGTTTATTACCCGTACCCAGGAGGCTAAATACAACCTGTACAAAAAGCGCTTTAACCCTGAGACAATGCAGTTTGGACCACGTGAATTGGTGTTTGCTGCTGATTCCATCGGAAAGAGTGCTACTCTTCCGCGTATTTCGCCAGATGGGCGTTACTTGATGTTTACGCTCGCCAAGTATGGGGTCTTCCACATCTGGCATCATGATGCAGATCTTTGGCTTCTTGACCTTCAGACAGGGAAGGTGCGTAACATGGAGGAGATTAACTCACCCGATACGGAGAGCTATCATTCTTGGTCAAGCAATGGTAAGTGGGTGGTGTTTAGCAGTCGCCGTTATGATGGCAACTACACACGTCCTTTTATTGCTCATATTGATAAGAATGGAAAGGGGACTAAGCCGTTTGAGTTGCCTTGCGCTGATCCTGACTATCATCGTCAGTTCTTGAAGTGTTACAACGTTCCGGAGTTTATGCGAGGTCCCGTTACAATAACTCCACAACGATTTGCTGATATCCTCAAAGAGGATGCGAAGAGTGTGAAATACGTTAGCAAGTTTTAATAAAATAGCCCCAAAGGTTTTAACAGACCTTTGGGGCTAATTTGGTGATGTATTATTTATTTTCTTTACATGACTACCTTTCTTGAACTTCCGTCGGCGTTGCGCTCAATGCAGAGACCATGAGGTGTATCCAAACGACGTCCGTGCAGGTCGTAGTAGGTTCTGGAATCATCGTCATTGACCAGATTAACGTTCTCAATAGCAGTACTGCCTTTGTCTTCCATGAAAATAAAAGTGTTCAGGCTCATAGCTGGCATCTCATATAAGTACTGATTGGTGGACTCAGTGATGGGAAGATCTGACTTTTGACAGAGAGAAGTACTCTCATTGCCTGTTGACAACCAGAGCATACCGCTCTTCACGTTGTAGGGAAGAGTTATCATCAGGTCGCGGGTATTCTCAGTGGCATTAATTGCCATTACGATGATAGAGTCACCCTTTTGGTATGCCGAGAACTGATAATTTTGTAACTTTCCCTCTTCCGTGCGGCCTGCATTCACATCTTGGTTGGTTTCTAAGCGGGTGGAACCTGTAACATTCTTAGCGAAGTGAGACATGACGAAGGCACGAGGGAGCAGTTCGTCCTTTTTGTTCTCGGGGAAATTGATTTGCTTGCCATTGTGCTCCCATGGCTTACCAGTACCGACGAAAGCCCAATGGGCACGCAGGTACCAGTAGATATAACCTGTGCAACCAGCCAACATGCACTCGTTGAGCTCCTCGGCGAAAATGAGGTTGTCGTTCCAGTTGGGCATGTGGTCGATGTTGTCAGTCGTGGAGTGCTCGGTCATCCAAACTTCCTTGCCAAGCGGAAGCGCTTTCTGAGCAACAGGTTTAATATACTGGAGCGGCATGTGTCCATAGATGTGTCCAGCAAAGATGTCCACCTGTTCGCGACAGGTTTGATCTTGTAACAATGCATCATAGTAGTCTTTTCTAAATCCCAAAGGCTCGGCGCTGATAATACGTACGCCATCGTATGTTTCGCGGTCGAGCAAATGTGCATAGTTCTTGACGAGGGCAACTTGTTCCTCTGGTTCATAGAGACAGCCAGAGTAGCTCACCCACCAGTCGGGCTCGTTTTGAAGTGAAACGGCATCCATGACGACTTCATGGTCTTTCATCCATTTGAGGAAAGTGTTCAGCCAAGGGAAGAACTTTTCGTAGCAGTCTTCACGCAATTTACCTTTTTGGTTACCTTGGTCGTCTGAATTGCCTCCCTGGGCTGTGCCGTTGGTTTTGAAATCACCGGGGGGAGACCAAGGAGTGCCAAAGACAATACCACCACGGTTCTTGACGATTTTAGCTGAAGGCAGTGAACCATTCCAGTCGTAGTCGCCCCAGTTGTCGCCGGTAAAGCTTGGTGAGATTTCCATGCGCAAAATATTCAGTCCGATTTTTGAAAGTCTGCCAGGACCATAGAGCTTGCTCACACAAGCGTTGTCATCACCGAATGGCTTCATGGCGCCATCACAGCAAGCACCGCCAAAACCCGAGATGGTTTGCTTGCGGGTTGTGGATATTTTTAATGAGGTACGTGGCTTGGCCGCCTGAACAGCAGTGACACCCAATAGCACGATTAAAGAAAGAAGAAATTTTTTCATCGTTGTGATAATATAAGTTAGTATAATTATTGGTGTTAATATGACACGTTTTTCTCGGTGCAAAGATAATAAAAAAATAAAGTAGAACAAAATACTTGAATGGTTTTCTTGCGGTAAAATGGGTCATTGATACACTAAAGAAAGAAAATGCAACAATTGACAGATAACATTAGGCGTTTTTTATTAACTTTGCAACGTTCAGATTCTCAAGTCTGCCCACGCCCCCTGCACGACTGCACATTATTCTCTTAGCATAATTTTATTTGCATAATTCAGAATTATTCCTTATCTTTGCAGCGGAATACTGAACTTACAACGCTATATGGCTATGAATATCAATCCTTTTGTGCTCAGCCCAGCGATACCTGATGAGCTGTTTTGTGACCGCCAGAAAGAGTCTGCATTACTGATAAAAAGTGTCAGTAATCAAGAAAACGTGGTACTGATTTCTCCTCGAAGGGTCGGAAAAACAGTGTTGATATATCACTGCTTTAACCAGCCGGATATTCGCGACAACTTTATTACCATCTCTATCGACATACTCCATACGACTTCTTTTCAGGAGTTTATTAAAGAATTGGGAACAGCAGTCTTCAATACCATAGCCAAGCGAAGTGAGTATTTGACAAAGCTTTTTATCACTACGCTCCGTTCGCTAAGTGGTAGTTTTGGCATTGATCCTGTAACCTTTATGCCAACATTCGACTTAAAGTTGGGCCAAATAAACATGCCTGAATATACGCTGGACGAGATTTTTACCTATCTGGAGAAAGCAGACAAGCCTTGTATTGTGGCCATTGACGAGTTTCAGCAAATCACCAGATACCAAGACAGTAATATTGAGGCTCTGTTAAGAGGACGAATACAGAAACTGGTTAATACTCATTTTATCTTCGCTGGTTCAGAGCGTCGAATGATGAACGAGATGTTTTTCTCGGACAAACGCCCTTTCTTTCAAAGTGCCACTCTACTCCAATTAGAACCTATTGACCTGACTGTCTATACGGATTTTGCCGTTCAACAGTTTGTGGCCGCTAATAAGAGTATTGAACCTGAGGCTATTGAGTGGGCATACAACACGTTCGATGGTGTGACGATGTATATACACAAATTATTGCACGACACTTTTGCAGACACCTTGCCAGGATCCACCAGCACCCTCACAGTGATGAAACAGGCAGCAGAGCAACTACTGCAGCAAAACTCCAAGAGGCTACAGGAACTATTAGCCTACGTGACCGAGCAACAGAAAGAATTGTTATATGCCATTGCAGCGGACCGTTATGTGCAGCGCATCACCTCTTCTGACTTTGTCAAGCGCCACCATCTCAAGTCTGCCAGTGCCGTACAGTCTGCCGTCAAAAGACTTCTGGACTTTGACCTCATCACAGAACAGCACAAGTCGTTCTCTATTTCCGACCCCCTACTGCGAATCTGGATAAATCGCTAATTCCTGGTTATCGCCGCCAGGAGTCGATAGCGGTCTTCTGACCGACATAATTTTAAGAGCCAAAACCTTACAACCTTACAATCTTACAACCTTACAAAGCATGCTTCCATATTTGGCAATGGGTGTTTAATGATAATATATATTATAATATATATTATCATTAGCATATCTTCTCAACTCACGGAAACGCACCGTGTAAGAATGTAAGGTTGTAAGGTTGTAAGAAATGGGGGACGCTTGTTTGATTGCTCAATAGAAAAATGAAAAAAAATGACACAGATAATTTGGAACTTGCCTCTTAATTTAGTACTTTTGCAATGTCAATGAGGAGGTGACGCCCGCCAGCGCGCGAGACAGGCTAAGCCAGCTCTGAGACAGCCTAATACGCGAAGTTATCAGCTGTATAAAGGTACCGTATCAGCTGTATAAAATCAATTAGAAGGCTAATAACAATGCTTAATGCTTAATGCATAATGCTTAATGCATAATGCTTAATGCTTAATTAACCAATAACCATTAACCCTTAACCCTTAACCATTAATTTATGAGTGTATTTTTCAGATTGCATCAAGACAACCTTCGTAAGATTCATGTTTCATTTTATGTTTAATTTAGTATGGCGATTATCTGTTTGCGCAAACATATTTAAAATAAGTTAATTTTTAAATGATTATACATTAATATATATGTGATTTTCAATTTAAAACATTAAATTTGTAGATTAAATAAGTTTACTACTAAAATGTGTGTATAACTAGACAACCGCATAAAGCAAATATAAATTACTGTATATATGAAACAAACGAAAGTTCTATTGACCCTTTGGCTGACGATAGCAGCTACGGGCGTATGGGCTGAGAAAAGTCCAGCAACAGTGGCTGACAACATCTCTGCCGGTGAACAGGTGCAGATGAGCGACGGCCGCACTGTCAAGGCGATGCAGGTGCCACGGCGTGCATCGAGTGAAGACTACACCTACACGTATAAAGGTGTGAAGTACACGTACATCTCTGAGAACAACTACACGAACTTCTTCAACACCAGCGTGCATACCCCAGAGACTTACGGCTGGTACAAGGACGATGACGGCTGGTTCATCAATGCCGAAGGTGCCTACATCACCGCTGCCTCTATCGACGAGGAGAGCGTGCCAGAGAACGGCGAGGTGTATATCCTGAACGACCTGGTGGGCTACTTCACCAGTCACACCCATCTGGGCTGTGTGGCCGATCAGGGCTTTACTGGCGAGTCGAAGGTGAAGCGCATCTACTTCCAGGACGCTAATGCCCAGGCCTACAATGCCAACAGCGAGTTCCACTTCTTCATTGGCCACAAGGCCTTTGCCAATGCGCCGCATCTGGAGAAGGTCGACCTGATGCAGTACACCACCAAAGGCACCAACCACTGGGAGGCGATGCCCGAATACCGGGTGAAGAGCATCTGGGACAATGCGTTTGAGGGCTCGCCCAACGCTATGATCCGTGTGGCGACCTCAGTGCTCAACGACTACCGCAACAGCAGCGTGTGGGCAAAGCACAAGGACCGCATCATCAGCTACGAGCCTTCAGGCTACGAGATCAAGGAGTACGGTGCCCGCTACAAGTGTATGCTGGCACAGGACGGCAAGACCTATCTGACCAACGACGGCAATCAGCGCGAGGAGGTGATGAAGCAGCTGCGCCTGTGGAATGCCGACTACTGGGGCTTAAACGCTACTTCGCTGATGGCACCTGCCGACAATGGCGCTACGGTGTATTACACCACCATCGAGGGAACTGATACCGAATACCTGAAGAAAAACAATGGTGTGCTGAGAGTCTATAACGACGTGGGCTCGTACTATAACTACAAGAACATAGCCATCCGCCGCGACGCCTTTGCCAACTGCGAGGACCTGAAGACAGTAGAGTTCTGGCAGACTAACGGCCGCAGCGACAATTCGTACAGCGACCTGAAGGTGGTGATCGAGAACGGTGCCTTCCGGGGCTGTAAGAACCTGAAGGAGATCCGCCTGTACTACTTTGCAGAGAAGGGCGAAGACCACTGGGAGACACTGGGTCCGAAGGATGTCATCCCTGACGATAACATCTTTGGTTTGCCAACCCCTGAGGAACTAAAGGACATGACCAAGGAGCAGATAGCTGCCCTGCCGCCAAGCTGTGCCAAAGACTTCCGCATCTTAGTGTCACCAGCCCGTTACCTGGAGTTCATCAAAGACCCCAACTGGGCGATGTATGCCCAGTTCATAGAGGCTGCCGACTATGAGCCAACAACCAAGAAGTCCATTGTGAAGGACGGTTTGACCTACGAGTATATGTCCACATCAGCAGGTATGCTGTCCACCGACAATGTGGTGTCGCAGAACTGGTCGTGGTGGAGTGTGCCCGTGCTTGCTGCCGAGATAGCCCTCTATGCCTATGCTGCCTATAAGATAGGTAAAGGTGTCGCCCATGCTATTAGTGCAGGAGATGCTGCTGGAGAGGCTATAAGTGAAGTCTCAAGAGAGACTGCAAGTGAAGTCTCAAGAGAGTCAGTCACAGCATACGCTAACACGGCTATAGCAAGCGAGGCTACCTTGGGAGCCGCTAAAGAATTTGCTGGAAATATTCCAAGTATTGCTTATGGATTTACGGAGGCTTTTACTGCTGAACAAATTTCTGCTATAGCAGGAAAAAATTTGGCTGAAATTGGTTTCTCCTCATACGCAATCACAGAGTTAGCTCGTGAAGGATTATGTAGTGCGGCAGGAGTAATGTCTTCTGCTGATGTACTGACTAAACTTTTGGCCCTACCAATAACAAGATCAACTTTAAAAGGTTATGTAATGAAAGTTGTTGCAGAACTAACTGCAGCACTTGCCCCAGAAGTAGTTGTTCCTGAAGTGGCAGCAGTAGTATCTTCCATGGGTCTCCCTGCATGGGCGAGTAATACGTTGTTGACAATGGCTGGCGGCACTCTGCTTTCAAGTCTCAGCGCAAGTCTCATTACCGCACGTATGCAGGGCAGCGATTACAACAGCAACAAGTTCCGTAGCGGTCTGATAGCCAACAACCTGTCGTATATCCATGCAGCATCCATGACAGGTGTAGGTCTGAACATGATCTATACACCATCGAAGAATATGGTGTATCACCAGTACATCAGCAAGGCCGATACCAACATCAGAAAGGTCAACATCTATGCTGGTGTCGACGACGACACCCGCACCATGACGTTCCGCAAGAACGTATTTGCCGGGAACACGTCTTTGGAAGAAGTACGCTTCTACGAGGCAAAGGGCAGCACCACCAAGGAGAGCGTGCCCATGACGATAGCCATCCCCGACTCGGCATTTGCCGGCTGCACCAGCATGGAGCGCTTCGACCTGCGCCTCTATACCGGCGGCAAGCCCTCACAGGCGCTCGGGCCTGAGAACTTCATCCTCTGCGGCGACAACATCTTTGCCGGCTGCGACTCCACCAAACTGAAAATCATCATCGCGAAGGACCGCAAGCAGGACTTCCTCGACGATGGGATGTGGAGCAAGTACAAGCGTTTCTTCGCCTACGAGGCGACGGATTATCCTGGCGGAAAAGACGATTTCGGCGTGAAATATGTCTATGCCTACGAGGGCAATAGCACCCAGAAGGTGTCGATGAAAAACGGTCACAAGGTGGAGCACCTGGTGGCTTGGGGAGCCGACGACAGCTGGATTAACGACCATAAGGGCCAGCTGGGTCTGTTCAACGACATCGGCATCTACAATAACTTTAAGCTCGACTACGTGCGCAAGGAAGCCTTCCGCGGCAACCAGAACCTGAAGAACGTCTCCTGCTGGGACATCAAAGGTTGGCTGTGGTGCGGCGACATCTACTACGACTTCAATGTAGCCCTGCAGGATTCCTGCTTCGCCGACTGCCCGAACCTGGAGGCGTTCGACCTGCTCTATCTCTGCACCGACGGTATCAACAAGGCCAAGGAGCTGCATCCATCGCAGCTGCAGTTAGGCAACGGTGTGTTTGCCAACACACCCAAACTGATGCTGAAGATGACGCAGCAGCAACAGCGCTGGTTCGAGGCTGACACGGCTTGGGCCAAGTATAAGGATAAGTTTACCCCCTGTCTGGTGAAGCCTGTTGACGCAGGCGTGAAGAAAGCCCTGAAAGACCTGCGTTACACCACTGCCGTGGGCAGTCCATCGACATGGGACGACGTGATCGATATGAGTAAGCTGAAGGACAAGGCCTTCGAATGGCTCAACGGCAAACTGGCTGTCAACAATGACATCAAGCAGTTCCCCGAATTCAAGCAGTTTGAGTGGGCAGGTCTCGACTTCATCGGTGGTTCGTGGTTCGTCAATGACCACAACCTGACAGCTATCGAGCTGCCCTCAACCATCAAGAAGATAGGCGGCTATGCCTTCCAGAACTGCGACCTGCGCGAGATAGAGATTCCCGCCGCAGTGACGCAGATTGACGAGATGGCTTTCAACGGCAACGCGAACATGAAGGTGATCCGCTGCCTGGGCACCACACCGGCTGCGTTGGGCACAGCAGTATTCGAGAAACCTGAAGGACTGAAGATTTACGTGCCTGCCGAGGCTGTCAACGCCTACAAGGAGAAATGGAGCGACTATAAGGACTATATTGTGGCTGCCAGCGACGCACAGACATACCCCAAGAGCGTCACTACCACTGAGGTGGGCCAGCTGGCTGCGAAACTTGGTCTAGAGACCATCATGAGCGGTGACTTCCTGACAGGCCTGAAGGGTGCCTACTGGAACATCGACTCGCTGACCGTGAGCGGTCCGCTGAATGGTGTCGATGTGGGTGTGCTGCGCTTCCTGGGCGGTGCCGACGTGAACAACAGCGACCCGACCTACGGACGCCTGCGCTACCTTAATTTATATAACGCGCGCCTGAAGAAGGACAAGGATCATCCCTACCAGTGTCATGGCGTGAACGACTTCATCGGCAAAGACGATGTGGTGGATGAGTATATGTTCTACTACTGCAACAAGCTTGAGAAGGTCATCCTGCCTAAGGAAGCCACTTATATCGGTGAGCACGTGTTCGACAATGCCGTGAACCTGAAGCATCTCGCCATCGGCGACAAGGTGACAGGCTACGACGACCGCGTGACCTACCAGGTGCCCGGCATCGACGAGATGGTGTTCATGACCACCGAGAAGGCCGTGAGCGACGCCTCCGGTGGCCTTGAAGGTAGCGGCCAGTACTGGTTCTGGACCTACGACTCATGGGACACGCCCATCAATGCCGTCTATTGCCGCAACAACCTGGTACCGGTATATGCCAACGAGCCTACCCTGACCAAGTGCGCAAGCAGTATCACCGCCGCATTCAAGGACGACCGTGCACTGGATGCCTTTGCTGCCAAGGGCTATTTCTTCCCTTCGGAATATATGCAGCTGACCAACATCGACGGCATCCTGACAGGCAGCGGTGTGGAGACCTTCGACGAGCTGGTCGGCTTCACCAAGATGACTGAATTAGGCAGTGCACTGGCAGACTGCGACAATCTGAAGCGCGTCTATCTGCCTGCATCGCTAAAGAAGATGAACTACCAGGGCTTCAAGGGTTGCAAGAGCCTGATGGATATCTATGTCTATTGCGACACCATCCCGCAGCTGGAAGACGGCACCTTCGACGACCTGCCCATGTTCTATCGCATCAATGTGCCCATGAAGCTGGTAAAGCGCTATCGTGAGGCCTGGCCGCAGTATGCCAACCACATCGTGGGCAACAACCTTGCAGCGCCGGGCAGCGACATGCTCGTGGTGACCACCACCGAGAAGAACACCCTGGCCAAGGAGTTGGGACTCAAGGTGAAACACTCCAAGATAGAGACCGGCACTGGCAATATGCACATTGACGAGCTGGAGGGCGCCTACTCGCATATCCGCAAGCTGAAGGTGGTCGGTCCTATCTCCGGTCAGGACTTCAGCGTGCTGCGCTACCTGGCAGGCTATTGCGGATGGACTGACTCACGCAACTGCCTGGGCCAGCTGGAATATCTGGATCTCTACGATGCTAAGGTAGAGCCCAGTGAATGGTATGCAGCCCCCGACAGGCTTGTGCTAACCAGCCACTCGTCGATCGTAAAGGAGGCCAATGTGCTGCCCTACTACGCCTTCCTGAGGGCTTACTCGCTGAAGAAGCTCATCCTGCCGAAGACCCTGAAGACCATCCACAGCCGCTCGCTGCTGGAGTGTGAGTCCCTGGAGACGGTGGTCATCGGCGACTCGACAAACTATATCAACTGGGATGCCTTCGACGACTGCGTATCGCTGACCCGCATGTACATCCTGGCTGACAAGAAGCCTGAGATGACCCAGGACAACTGGCTGTGGCGCAACTTGTGCAATAACTACAACCCGACGTTCGACGCCTTCTATGTGCGCCCGAGCCTCTACAAGGACTATGTGGCAGACGATGCCTATACCGGCTCGTCATGGCAGCGCACCAACAACATCTCTACCGGCGTGTTCAAGGACGACGAGTCGTTTGCCGCCTTTGCCGCCCATGCCGCCGCCACCAAGGATGAACTGCAGGGCGTGGACAATGTGGACGGATGGTTCAAGAACCGTCCAAATGTCAAGGATCTCTCGCTGCTGAGCAACACCTCGGTGACGGAGCTGAAGGCCGCCGACATGAAGCCGCTGACCAAGCTGGAGCGTATCGGTATGCCGATGATGCTGGAGCAGATTGAGGACAACAGTTTCAGCGATGCCAAGAACCTGCGCTGGGCCGACTTTACTAATTGCTTTGATATTGATATGATGGCCAACCTCCAGAATGGCGGCTTGCGCAAGAAGGGCTTGACAGAGAGCACGCTGTGCTACTTGCCAGCAGCCTACGGACAGACTGACGAGGTGAACGTGGTGATAGGCGACACCACTGGCGTGATGAACTGCGCCAACTATCGACTGATAGACGGTCTGGACTACGACGTGCCTTACAAGTTCAATGCCAAGAAGGTAGAGAATACCCGCACACTCGCCAAGAGTGCTGCACCCTACACCATCTGTCTGCCTTACGACCTGCAGATACCTAATGGTGCGAAGGCTTACAAACTGTCGGGCCGCAGCACCAACGAGCTGATCTTCACAGAGACAACGGAGACGCTGCAGGCGCTGCAGCCATACCTCATCTGGACAACCAGTGGCGATGCTTCGTTGAATGCCGGTGCCGTTGAGATTCCTGCCAATGGCGGTATGACCTATGGCAAACAGCAGAATGCTCCAGGCTTCTCGATGCGCGGCACCCTCTACGGCATCAGCAATGCTGAGGCTGCCGAGCTGGGCGCTTACACCCTGCAGCAGGACGGCAAGTGGCATCCTGTGATGTCTGACACCGACAATCACCGTGCCGCCCGCATCCTGCCCTTCCGTGCCTATCTGCTGCAGAACCGCGTAGCAGGTGCTCGTGCTATCGGCATGACGCTGGAAGACGTGACTGGCATCGAGCAGTTGCGCACCATCGACAGCGATGGCACCGAGCGCATCTACGACCTGAACGGTCGCCAGTTGTCAACTCCGACAACGGGAATCAATATTATCAATGGTAAGAAAGTTATTAAAAGATAAACGGCAATGAAGAAGATACAGATGATGAATATGCTGCTCGGGGGCCTGCTGGTCCTCGGCAGCCTTACCGCTTGCGGTGGTGACGACAGTACAGATACACCCCCAACACCTCCTGAGAAGGTGGTAACGAGTGTGAAGGTAGACTATAGTGCTGCTGTTTCGCAGCAGCTGCTCGACGTAGCAACGGTCACCGTGCGCTATATCGGTGAGAATGGTCAGGTGGCACAGGAGCAGATGTCGTCCACCACCTGGACGAAGAGTGTCACCATCCCATTGCCTAACAAGGCGGGATTGAACATTCAGCCCACACTGAAAGGTGCTGTCAATGAGGGAGAGTACACCCTCAGTGCCAATGGACAAGCCACTTATAGCTGGCTCGACCAGGATGGTCAGCAACTCAAGGCAGGAGCCACAGAGAAGACACCCGATATGGAGGCCGTATTCTATGCCGACGGCCTGGGACAGTATCTGGGTGCCATCACTGCCAACTGTCAGCTGGCTCGTTCCTTCGCCAAGGACTATTCTGTTTCTGAAACCACTGTTGACTGGGGCGGCAATGCGGGTGACGACAGCACGCAGGGTACTGGCATCTCGAACGAAGGTGCTACTGAGGACAACCGATAGGGTGATGGAAGATGGATGATGTAAGATGGCTGATGTATGATGTAAGAGGTAAGATGGGAGATGGATGATGTATGATGTAAGAGGTAAGAGGGGTGATGAATTCGCAACGCCACACTCTGACTATGGTCAGAGAAGATGGAAGATGGGGCTGTGTACTGCACTGTTCGCTATCCATTGTTTACTCTTCACTTCATGCACCAAGGAGGGCGACACTATCTACAAGCCCACACCTGGTGAGGAACAACCCGCCACGACACCGCTGGTGACTGTGATATACGGTCCCAACAGTTTGGGCGACCGCTCGTACTGCGACCTGATATACAAGGGCGTGGAGGCTGCCGCCAATCAGTATGGCGTGCGTACCCTGCAGCTGGCACCTGAAAGCGAGGAGCAGGGACTGGCCTATCTGGAGACGATGTTCCGCCAGATGGAGAGTGCCACCGACACTGTCAGACGCCTGTTCGTCACGCCAAGTCCCGTGTATGATGCTTACATCCGCAAGAACAACAAACGACTGGAGAAGAACCCCTATGCCGACCTGCTGTATATGGAGACCACCACACCGCTGGAAGGCAAGGGCTCTACCTTCTATATTGACTACTACGGCGCCATGTACATGGGCGGCTGTATGGCGCACTATGGCGTCGCTGATTTGCTCACCGTGTTGTTGGCCAATCCCTATACGCAGACCGTTCGCGAGGCTGGCGAAGGGTTTATAGCAGGCTACAACGACTCACCCCACTGGAACGATCAATATCCTGTCCAGCTCCATGTGCGCTATCTGAGTGACGAGCCTGTGGGCGGTTTTACTATGGCCGACTCCACTGCCATGCGCATTTATCAAGAGGAAAAACATTACTTTGACGAGGAAGAGATGAATGATGTGACTTTCGTTCCGATATGCGGAGGAGCCATGCATGCCATCTTCCGTGCTTTGCACTCTAATCTCTTCAGTAGCGTCACTGACAGTTACGTAGGCATTGATGGCGACATGACTTACGAGAAAGAGTATTGTCTCTTCTCGATCGTAAAGCATATTGACAAGGTGATGGTTGACTATATTGGGCTATGGCTCAAGAAATCGATGCCGAAACACCAGACACTGGGACTTGCTGATGGGGCCACTGGCACTATCAAGAAGAACTACCGATTTGTCGGAGCTAATGGATATCAGCTTTTCGAAGAGCGGGTTGATATGGACAGCCTGCGACAAGTAGCTATCAGAAAGGAGGTGGAGCGCTATGAGAAGTAAGATGGCTGATGGAAGAAGGTTGATGTGGCTGTGCGCCATAGCGCTATTCACGATTTACTGTTCACTCTTCACTTCCTGTACCAAGGAGGATGACACCATCGTGTATAAAGACTCGCGCCGTTGGGTGAAGAAGACGGTGGCCGTAGTGGCACCGCTTAACGACCCCATCATGAAGGCCCGCCTGGAGCGCACCGCCGAGTGCTGCATCGACCTGAAACTGGAGTGGTACGACGAATACGGCAACGACCTGAAATCATTAGGCGAACGGCTGGCTAACCGCGACGACCTGTTGGCCGTCATCGGTCCCTTCGACAGCGACAACGTGGAGCAGCTGGCGCCCTACTGTCAGCAGACCAAGAAACCGCTCATCCTGCCCACCGCCACCAGCGAGACTGTCATCCGTCGCTTTGCCATCACCAGTACAGGCAATGGACAACAGCCCTTCCTCTGGTCACTCACAGAGACCGATGTGTCGCTGTCAGAATTAGTCATGTCTTACTATGCGGATTATCTCAAATGGAATGAGATACTTAAGAATAAGGATACTGGTGCAAAGCAAGCTGCGCTCTATGCGCCTGCCGGTACCTACGGTCAGACATTTGTCGAGTGGGCTCCGTTCCAGGCCAACGAACTCGGCATTAGTTTTAAGGTGTGCGAACAGTATGCCGACACCACGTCTTTCTATCAGAGTCTGCGTGCGTATTACAATGATATAGGCAGTGTCAGCTGGGCAAGTGACGACGTCCCCCAGTTCCTTGTTGTCAACGATGTAAGACAGGTCTATGATATATCCCGCATCCGTATCCAATGGTGGTGGATTAATCCAGACGAGTGGAAATCTAATAATCCCATCGCAAGACTCATATTGAACTGGTCGCCCGTTTATTATGTGCTTTCCAATTTGACTGAGGAGGGCATCGCCAATTTGGGCCCCAAAGGTGCTGACCTGACTGACGAGTATCAGGGGTTCTCACCCTACACCAAGCCCACCTTTGCCGAGTGCAAGTTCTACGACGCACTGCTGCTGGCAGCCTTTGCCTCCAGTTATATGGAGCACCACACGAATGTCGATAACCTGAACGATGCCATCATCGACATCTGCACCACCGATCATATGCTTTCCGGCTACGCATGGAGTGAGGCAGGCATGGAGCTTTACCTCGCAGCCCTTGAACAGGGCCAGCTGCTGGGTTTCAAGGGCGCCTCAGGTGCCGTACAATTCGACAGCCAGTGCTATACAGCCGCCCTGAACACCACCTACGTCAACTGGGCTATCGATGACGGCAAGATATACCATCGTAGTTATTTCAGTTCTACGGGCAATGCTCAGACGGGTCAGTCATTAGCATCGTGGAACTATCTGGTGAAGGATGCCGAGAAGAAGTTCGACTCCGAATACAGCAAGAGCATCAACCCCATCACTTACCCCGACCTCACCAATCAGTATGCCGTGCTGGTGCAGGGCAGCAATGGCTGGGATAACTACCGCCACGAGGCCGACGTGCTGAGCATCTACCAGCTGCTGAAGGCAAACGGCTTTGACGACGACCACATCATCCTTGTCAGTGCCGACGACTGCGCCAACGCACCAGAGAATAGCGACAGGGGAGCCGTGCGTACCGAGTCCAACGGTAAGAACCTGCGCGAGGGCGCTGTCATCGACTACAAGAATGCCGACCTCACGCCCCAGGATATCTGTAACATCCTCAAGGGCGTGAAGACTGATAAGACCCCCGTGGTATTGCCTGCTGACGCAGGTCAGAACGTGCTGCTGTTCTGGAGCGGACATGGTCGTAGCAAGGAGGTTAACGGCAGCAATGAGATGGTGTGGCGCAACAATCCCACCGGACAAGGCATGACTGCTCAGATGCTGTCTGCGACACTACAAGAAATGGCCGACAACAAGCAGTTCCGCCAGATGCTTGTCTGTCTGGAACCGTGTTATTCGGCCAATATGGGGCAAGCCCTTGAGGGCATCCCGGGCGTGCTCGCCATCTGTTCGGCAGGCGCTTACGAGCAGTCCTTTGCCGACGCGTGGAGTAACAAGTTGGGCGTGTGGATGTGCGACCGCTTCAGTCGCAACCTCATCGGCCATGCTACAGAATACCCCAACGGCACCTATCGCGACCTGTATCTGTACTGCGCGCGGAATACGTTGGGCTCACACGTAGGCATCTACAACTATACCAACTTCGCCAACCTCTATGTGACAGGTCCGAAGGACTTTTTTGTCAAGAGATAAAAGGTCAATAGAGACAAGTTATCTTGCAGTAACGTACTTGTGCAGCGTTGCGCGAACGGCACCCTTGCCGGCATAGAGCTCCTTGACCATGCCCTCTATCTGTTCGCCAAGACCTGCCTCATAGAGGTCGAGACCGAAGACGTCCTTGCGGCTGTAGAGCTGTTTGAGCGGACTCCAGTCTTGGTCGGCCTTGCCAATCTCCAGTGGAGCGACGATGGCCTGCAGTTCTGCCAGCATGGGGTCGGGAGAGGGCTCGAAGGTGGTGAGGTCGTCCTTCAGTCCCTTCAAGTAGCGAGCATAGCCTGCCAGCGTGAGCGGGATGAGTACGAGGTTCGACTTGTCGAGACCACGAGCGATGTACTTCTTGAGTGTTTCACCAAAGCGGATGGGTAGCTTCTGCGAGGTGTCGCAGGCGATGCGCTGTGGGGCGTCGGGCATAAAGGGGTTGGGCAGGCGCTTATTGAGCACGGCACCAATGAATTCGTAGGGATTCAGTACCCCGGGGTCGACAACCACTGGCATAGCCTCCATATAACCAATCTTTTGGATGAAGGCACGCAGGTCTTCGTCCTTCATCTCGGCAGAAATCAGTGTATAGTCCAGCATGCAGCCATAGATAGACATGGCAGTATGCAGCGGGTTCAGACAGGTGGTGACCTTCATGGTTTCTACCTTGTCGACCGTCTCGCGGGTGGTATAGAGGGCACCGCCGAGGTCCAGTGGCGGACGCCCATTGGTATAGTGGTCCTCGATGACCAGATACTGCACCTCTTCGGCATTGACAAAGGGAGCTGTGAAGGTGTGCTTCTCGGTCTCGATGTAGTTGTTGTCCTCGAAACCGTCGGCAGCCAGCAGTTCCTTGACCTTCTCATGAGGGCGTGGCGTAATCTTGTCAATCATCGACCAGGGGAAGGTAATCTTTGTCTCGTCCTTCAGGTAGTCGAGGAAGGCTGCAGGTACCAGACCGTCGTTGACCCAGCGCTCAGCATAGGCAAAGACACCAGCCTTCACCTTGTCGCCATTGTGTGAGCAGTTGTCCATAGACTGTACGGTGAGTGGCAGCTGGCCTGCCTTGAAGCGCTCATAGAGCAGGGCGCACACCTTGCCCATGGCAAAGAGAGGCTTCAAACCACGAGCGAGGTCGGCCTCGTTGTAGGTATAGCCCTTCTCGGTGATTGTAAACGATATCATCTGGAGGGAAGGATTCTTGAAGATTTCCACCAGTCGGTTCCAGTCGGGGAACTGCGGGTCGGCCTTCAGCGCTTCCGTGACGGAGGCTATCACCTTCTTCTCGATAGAGCCGTCAGAGCAGAGGTTCACGCAGAGCGACAGGTTGTCGTAGGGAGCATAAGCCTTGTCGATGACCTCGAAGTCGAAGGTCTCGGCCACAATGACGCCACGGTCGTACTTGCCCGTGTTCAGTGCATCGTTGAGGATGGCTGCCGGGAAGGCACGGAAGATGTTGCCGCCGCCGAAGTGTACCCATGTGGGCTCTTTGGCAGTCTTCTCACGGATAGCCTTGATATCATACTGAGGGAGCTGGTAGCCTTTTGCTTCCCATTCGGCAGCCTTTAGCTGGCTGTTTAAGATGTCTTTAAGTTTCATAGTTTGTCGCAATTATAAATTAGTTGTTAGATATCGTTATTGAATAAGCTGCAAAGCACGCTTGACCATGTCGTTCTGTTCGTTCATAATGGCGAAGTACTCGTTCATAGACCATAGGTCACGGGCAACAAGCGCCTTCAGCTGCATGGTCAGGGTGGGTAGGGTGCGCTGCAACTCGTCATTGTCTTTGGGCTCGATTTTCTGTTTCTTGGCTTCCGCCAGGATGCTGTCTATGAGTTTCTGTGGTATCTCATAATGCTCGCGGAAATCAGCAAAGGTGGGGTACTGCTTATGCAGTTGCTTGCGATGGTTGTCCACGTAGCGCAGGTTCTGATTGAAGAGGATGGACTTGGCGGCTATTTCCCGATGGAATCGCGTAAATCTGGTGGTGTCCAGGGGTACAAACTCGTCGGGCATAATGCCTCCGCCGCCATATACCACACGGTGCTCGCGGAGTGTGTAATATTTCAGCGAGTCACTGAAATGTACGCTGTCGGCAGACATCAGTTCACCACTCTTCAGACGGTTGTTGACATCCATGGCGTAGTCCAGCTTCTTGCCTTTCTCGTAGGGTTTCTGGATGCAACGGCCCGAAGGTGTGTAGTAGTGGGCAATGGTCAGTCGTATCATAGAACCGTCGGGCAGGTCGATAGGACGCTGTACCAAGCCCTTTCCAAAGGTGCGACGCCCCACAATGATGCCACGGTCGTAGTCTTGAATGGCGCCCGAGACAATCTCTGCCGCTGAGGCGGTGTAGCTGTCTACCAGCACGATGACCTTGCCTTGCGTGAAGAGTCCGCCACCATGGGCATTGTATTCACTGCGCTTGACCCTGCGCCCTTCTGTATAGACGATGAGACTGCCACTTTCCAACAGTTCGTTGGCCACCTCTACGGCAGCCTGTAGGTAGCCACCACCATTCTCTTGCAGGTCGAGGACGAGGGTCTGCATGCCTTCTGAGAGGAGCTTTTGCAGACTCTCATGGAACTCGTGAGGGGTCGTCATGCCGAAACTGCCTATGCGGATATAGCCCACACCGGGGCGTATCATATAGGTTGCGTCTATGGAGTTAACGGGAATCTTGTCGCGCGTGATGGTGAAGGTGAGGTGTTCGCTGAATCCTGGACGGACAATGCCTAACAGCACCTTCGTGCCTTTAGGACCGCGCAGGCGCTTCATAATCTCCTCCTTCGACATCTTGACACCTGCGATGGCGGTGTCGTTGACGGTTACAATGCGGTCACCTGCCAGAATGCCCATCTTCTCGGAAGGACCGCCGCTGACGGTCTGGATGACGAGCAAGGTGTCTTCCACCATGTTAAACTGCACACCGATGCCTTCGAAGTTGCCTTGCAGGGGCTCGTTCATGTCCTTTACTTCTTTGGGCGTAGAATAGGTGGAGTGGGGGTCCAACTTCTCCAACATGCCACGGATGCCGTCTTCGACCAGTTTCTGCTCGTTGACAGAGTCTACATACAAGCTGTTGATGGCCATCTCTGCTATCTGCAGTTTGCGCAACTGAGACTCGTTGCTGGAGTTTATTCTGATTTGGGCAGAAGTGTTCAGAGCAAGCAGCCATAAGGTGACTGCATACCATACTCGTTTATTCATAGTCGTAATCTTCCGGTTTGTCTTCCTCGATGACGAGGTTGTCGATAATGAAGTTCTGGCGTTCCATGGTGTTCTTGCCCATATAGTATTCCAAGAGCTTCTGTACTTGGTCGTTCTTGTGGAGCGTCACCTGTTCCAGACGCATGTCGGGACCAATGAAGCCGGCAAACTCCTCAGGACTAATCTCACCGAGACCTTTGAATCGTGTAATCTCAGGGTCGGGACCCAGGTCCTGGATGGCTTTCTGGCGCTCTTCCTCACTGTAGCAGTAGCGCGTGACGAAATCGCTTTTAGCTTTTGGCGATTGGCTATTAGCCTTCTTGGCATCTTCATCAGCTAACACCTGCTTGTTCTTGATCTTGGTGCGCTTGTTACGGACACGGAACAGGGGTGTCTGCAGCACATATACGTGGCCCTTCTTGATGAGTTCGGGGAAGAACTGCAGGAAGAAGGTGATAATCAGCAGACGGATGTGCATGCCGTCGACATCGGCATCCGTCGCTACTATTACCTTATTATAACGTAGCGTGTCGAGACCTTCCTCAATATCGAGGGCAGCCTGTAAAAGGTTGAACTCCTCGTTCTCGTAAACGACCTTCTTGGTCAGTCCGAAGGAGTTGAGGGGTTTCCCGCGCAAGGAGAAGACCGCCTGCGTATTGACATCACGGCTCTTGGTGATGGAACCGCTGGCTGAGTCGCCCTCGGTGATGAAGATGCACGACTCTTCCTTGTGTTCGTTCTTGACATCCGAGAAGTGGATGCGACAGTCGCGCAACTTGCGGTTGTGCAGATTGGCCTTCTTGGCGCGGTCGCGCGCCAGTTTGGTGACACCCGCCATCGCCTTGCGCTCACGCTCACTCTCCTTGACCTTGTTTTCGATGACTTCAGCGACATCCTGGTGAATATGCAAGTAGTTGTCGACCTGTTGCTTGATGAAGTCGCCGACATATTTGTTGATGGTCTCACCATCGGGTGCCATTTGTGTAGAGCCTAACTTGATTTTTGTCTGACTTTCGAAGACGGGCTCTTCCACATTGATGGCGATGGCAGCGACAATACCCGTACGGATGTCTCCATATTCGTATTTGCCGAAGAACTCCTTGATGGTCTTGGCGATATGCTCCTTGAAAGCACTCTGGTGGGTGCCGCCCTGTGTGGTGTGCTGGCCATTGACAAAGCTGTAGTACTCTTCGCCATACTGGTTAGCATGGGTAAAGGCTATCTCGATATCGTCACCTTGTAAATGGATGATGGGATAGAGTGGGTCATTGGTCATGCGGTCTTTCAGCAGGTCCTGCAAACCATGGCGCGACAGGATGCGACGACCGTTGTACATGATGGCCAATCCGATGTTCAGATAGGTGTAGTTGCGCAGCATGTTCTCCACAATGTCGTCGTGGAATGTGTAATCCTTGAACAGCGTGTTGTCCGGCTCGAAATAGATATAGGTGCCGTTCTCGTCCTGGGTATCCTCGGTAGCATCGCTCTGCAGAATGCCGCGCTCAAAGGTGGCACGGCGCACTTTGCCGTCGCGATAGCTGGCTACCTCGAAGTGGGTGCTCAGTGCATTGACGGCCTTCACACCGACACCATTCAGACCTACCGACTTCTTGAAAGCTTTGGAGTCGTATTTACCACCCGTGTTCAGCACACTGACAGCCTCGATGAGCTTGCCCTGTGGAATGCCACGGCCATAGTCGCGTACAGAGACCCGTAGGTTGTCGTCAATGGTAATCTCCAGGCGGTCGCCAGCCTTCATTTTGAACTCGTCGATGGAGTTGTCGATGACCTCTTTCAATAGCACATAGATACCGTCTTCTGGCAGTGAACCGTCACCCAGTCGTCCGATGTACATACCAGGACGGGTGCGCACATGCTCCATATCCGAGAGGTGTCGGATGTTGTCGTCCGTATACTGAACTTGTTCTTCTTGGATTGTGTTTTCGTCGCTCATAAGATTTTCTTGTAACATCTTCTACGTTTATGTTGTATATGCTCCAGATACTGCCACTGGCTCTGTACCTTCTCGTTGGTCTCCATCTCCACATTCGTCTCGCCCCATTTGAAACCGTACTTCTGGTAGATAGGAATAAGGTCGTAGAAGAGGAGGGCATTGGCTCCTTTCTGCTGGTATTCCGGCAGGATGCCGATGAGCATCAGGTCGAGACACTCAGCCTTATGGAACTTTAAGGCACGGAGACAATGCCACCAGCCGAAGGGCCACAGACGTCCGTTCTTGCACTTCTGCAGGGCGCGCGTCATATTGGTGATAGAGATACCCACGCCGATGATGTCGTGGTTAGGCGTATTCCAGTCTTCAATGAGACAGAGCATATTCATGTCGAGCATGGGGAAGTACATCTTCAAGTACTCGTCAATCTGGCGTTCCGTCATCTGTGAGTAACCATAGAGGTGGCCAAATGACTTGTTGACGACATCCAGTACTTTGCGGCCATACTGTTCCTTGCCAAAGACTTGACTGCGCTTGGGATGCATCGGGTGCAAATTATATCGTTTCATCACCATCTCAGCTACCTTGCGGAACTTCTCGGGCATACCTTCCTTAGGAACGATGAGTTTGTATTCCACATAGTCGTTGTCCTTGACCCATCCGCCCATCTGCTCCATGTGCTGAGGATAGTAAGGATAGTTGTAGATGGTGGCCATGGTGCCCAACTGGTCGAAACCTTCAATCAGCATACCTTCCGGGTCCATGTCCGTGAAACCCAGTGGACCGATCATCTCCGTCATACCTTTCTCACGCCCCCACTGCTCAACGGCATTAAACAACGCCTGGGACACTTCTATGTCGTCAATGAAGTCTACCCAGCCGAAACGTACGCTCTTGCGGTCCCACCGTTCATTGGCGCGATGGTTGATGATGGCGGCAATACGACCGACAACCTTGCCTTCGCGGTAGGCCAGGAAATAGTCTGCTTCGCAAAACTCAAAGGCAGCATTTTTCTCCTTACTAAAGGTGTGCAGCTCGTCGCTGTACAGGTTGGGAGCGTCGTATTCGTTCCCTTTGTACAAGTCGTAATGAAATTGGATGAAGGCATCAAGTTCCTTCTTGTTGGTGACTTTCCGAATCTCTACAGTTGACATCTTCAATACAGTTTTATTATCATGCAAAGGTAACGAAAAAGCCTGAGAGTGCCAAAATATTTAACCAATTTTACGGCAAATGTACAAGCAATGGGCTCCGTCGGCCTTTGTCGTAGCAAAGATGTAGGTGTCGCCGCCATCTTTCAAATGCAGCTTTTTGCGCAGCTGGTCAACGGACATGGGAAAGTTGCGAACGGTGATATTAGCCTGATGAATATCTGCCAGACTCTCTTTTATTTCGCGTTTGTTTGTCGATGAAATGGCAAGAATCTTGAATCGGCGACCAGGGAAATGGTCGATATCGTTAGCGGAAAGGAAGAGGTGCGAGTTGGCAGAAACCTGTCGTACGGGGAAACACTGCTCCAATGCTGTAAAGCAGCCGGCCTTCATGATGCTGGCATTGGGCTCGTAGAGGTATGAGGGATGAGGGATGATGGATGATGTATGAGGTATGATGGATGATGGGTGAGAGATGATGGGTGAGGGAACCTCGAAGATGTGGTCGTTGTTGACACATACCAGCCGTAAAGGAGCTGTCCCGGATTCGAGGACTAACAGCAGTTCCTTACACTCGTTGTCGACGCTGACGACATGTACCTGGCTGACCTGTTGCAGGTCGTCGACGGCTTTGCGCCAGTCGAGCATAGGAGACAGCTTTATCACGATGAAATGGGCTTTTTTGCATAACACCGGCATTAAATCAATGATGTTCGGCGTACAGTCTCTGATGTCGTATGTACGTCCTCCGTGTTCGTTGCGACGGGCTGGGTCGAGGTAGACGACATCAGCTTCTTCCATCTCTGTCACAAACGATTCTGTGTCGCAGCAGCAAACTTGGCAGTCGTACCCTAACGTCTTGAAATTCTCCGTTGAAATGGCGCAGAGTTGCTCGTTTCGCTCTACATAGATGCGCTCCTTGTAACCTTGCGACATCCAGTAGAAGTCAACGCCTAAGCCACCCGTCAGGTCTACATATCTGTGACCTCCCGACAGCAGCGAGGCCTTGTAACGCGCTGTCTGTTCGCTGGAGCATTGTTCCATATTCAGGTGTGGAGGATAGATGATACGGTCTACTGCCGCCCAGGACGGTAGTTTCTTGCGCGCCGTCTGTCTACCGGCAATCTGTTGCAGCGCTACCGTCATGTCTACCTCCTGGCTCTTCTTTCCCAGCAGCGCTACCTTCCGCACGTCATCATCGGCGTGAGCACGGATAAACTCCCATGTTTGATCGTTGATGGCTGTCATGGGGAATTACCATTTGTCGCGTGTCTGAATGTCGTCTCCCCAACGGTGGTCTTTAGGGAAGGGTTGGCCCCCCCATGCCTTCACCTGTGTCCATGGCTGTGGAGCATCCGTCCAGAAGGCATGGTCAGCAGGAAGACCTAATGGCATGAACGATAGTGAGGTCATGTAGAGCGAACCATTGTTGGTGTACCAGTCTGCCGTTTCAGGCTGATGGCCGCAGAAACCGATGGTGAGATAGCCGGCATCGTTGAAGTTCTGCTGTTGGTCGAACATGCGGTGCATCACCTTTGTCAGGGCTGCGCGAACCTGTCCGTTGCTGAGCTCTGCTGGCAGCTTCTGATACCATGCCATCAAAGCCAGCGGTTGCATGGCAGCTAGGCGATAGGGCGTAGAACGTCCAATCACGGGGAAAGTACCCTCAGGAGAGATGAAGCGCTCCAGGATGATGCTGAATTTCTGTGCACGCTTCAAAGCGCGGTCATGGTATTTCTTGTAGTCCAGACGGCTATTGACCTTGGCGTCTACCATGGCTTGCAGCGTCTCCAGATACATGGCGTGGAAGACATAGCTGCTATAGTAGTCGAAGGCAAAAACGGGCCCATCGGCATACCAGCCATCTCCGACGTACCATTCCTCCACCTTGCGACATGCACTGTTGACCCTGTACTCGTCGTAGCCATGGTGGTTGGTCGCTTTGGCGATAAAACCTTCAATAATAGAAGAGAACAGCAGCCAGTTAGTGTAGGGCGGGTCTATCCTGCGCAGCTTCTGGAATTCCTTGATGTAGCGTTGCTTGGTCTGCTGGTCAAGAGGCTGCCAGAGCGCGTCGTAAGCACGCAGAAAAGACTCGGCAATATAAGCGGCATCCACCAGGTTCTGTCCTGCACGCCCCCAGCAAAGATAGTCGGGACTCTCTGGGTCTACGGCGTTTCTATAGCTGGCTAAAGCCCATTCGCGCAGCTGGCGGCGCTGCTTGCCTTCTGCTGTGTCGTCGTCAGGTAAGGTCAGCCAAGGAGCGATGCCTGCCATCAGACGTCCGAATGTCTCCATATAGACCACGCTACGGTCGCGGTTGTCAAAGGATGGCGAGAACTCTGTTTTCATGTTCTTTTGTAACTCGCCCTTTGCCATGTTCTCCAGTACGGGTTGAGCCATCTTGTAGGCCAACTCACACCAGTATTGACGGTCTGTCTGTTTAGGACTCTTTTGTTTTCTGGCCTGTGCCGTGGTGACAAGGATTAATGCCAATAGTAATACGGTGATTTTCTTCATTTTATCTCTATGATTAATGGGTTCTTGATATTCTGCAGATACTGCTTCGCCAACAGTTGCCATTGGTCCAAGGTACGAACATCATAGCGACTCCATGCAGCACCGAAGTAATAGGTGTATGCCTGTCCTTGGTATGGACGTACGATGCCGATGGCATGATTCTTGTTTCCCTTTAATACCATTGTTTCGTCTACACCATTGGGAAAGAGCGTGCCGACATATATCTGCGACTGGTTGAGCTTCGGATTGTCTGTGGGGTCGGCATAGAGCACGTACTCCTGTCCCAGGACTGGTTCGCCACCCCCATTGAGCACCACGCCAGCAGCCCAGCTGGTGGATTGTTTGATGCCGTCGTACCACACCGTACATTTGTTGTAGTGTGAACCACGATCCAGCGTGATGTTCCTGTGTTCTACGATGCCGTCGCTGTTCGGGTGGAAGGTCAGTGTCACGGTGAAACGTAGCGGTCCGTTGTCCATTATCTGGCAGTCCTGATAGCAGTAGGGAAACACCAATTGTCCGTCATTCATGAGTGCAGGTGTGCCGCATCCCAGACTTGGCCCAACGGAATAAACGTCGAATCCATCGCCATGGTCGTGGTGGAATGATGTCGCTAAATAGATGTCGTTTGCCTCTTTCCGCAGCCCTGCTCTGCGTAGGGAGTCACGCTGTCCCACGCCCCACAAGTGCATTTGATAGCGCTTCTTTACAACCAACTCCTTGGTGCTCTTGGTCCATACGTCTGTGCCGTATGATTTCTCGCCACTGCGTTGTAGGGCGGGTCCATAAACGCGGTAGGCGCTGCGGTCGTTCTCCCAGGTCAGGTCATCCATGCGTTCCGGAAATACGCTGCCAAAGACAAACGATTTGAATGCAGAAGGCTTTCCTTTCTCAATGGTCAGCTCCGCCGTGCTGTGGGGTTGCACCGTCACGTACACCAGCAGTTTGCCGTTGTGCGCTAATTGGTATGTCTGCTCTTGTCCGGCACTATTTCTTACAACCAGTTGTTCGCTGTCGTCGGTTTGTAACAAGGTACGGATGGTGGCAAGGTCAGCCTCCACTACCTCCTCACGCTGATAGTCGCTAGGGTTAGTGATGCAGAGCGTAGCCCTCTGCGCTTTGACGGTTGTCAGGAGTAGTACCAGACAACAAGCTATGGTGTGTAGTTTCTTCATCGGATATGATAGGTTATTCTCTGTTTCTTTTTGGTCGATTTCACCGACAAAATAATGCGGTACATCACCTTGCCCCAGGTGCTTTGCAGTTCTGGATCCAGCTTGTCGCTGATATCCTCCATGCTGGCTTCTAACTGTTTTTTGTCATAGCTGATATGCTGGAGAGCGTCGGGGTTAGTGGTCATAAACATCAGACGAGTAGGGGCAGTGACAGCATCTAACTCATAGTCTTCCGTGATAAAAATACCCGATTTCATCGCGGAAACGGTGCGTCTCCAGTATTTGACACCAGCTGTAGCAGGATAGGCACCCGCTATGTCGAGTGTCAGCAGACCGTCTTTGTGTTGCACCATCTTGGCGGCAAAGCTTTTGCCGTCTTTCTGGTCGGTGCCGTTAATCTGTGGCAGGTTGTGGTAGGCCGACTGCATGGTCCATATCTCATAACGGCTGTTACTGAACGTCTTAGCCGTATATTCGCCTACCCCCGGGTCTATCAGCAGTGGTTCGTTCTCTCGATAGATGATGAATGAGCCCACATCGTTGTGGTTATGGCTTTCGCCGTTGTGTCCGCCCTTGACGGCAACATACAGACTTCCACGTCTGGCTGCCATAATCTGCAGGTTTGGTAGCCAGGAGTCTTTGAGCTGTGGTTCGTTGGGCTTTTCTTCGATGAGATGGCGGATATTTCTTAAAAACAGCAGCTCACGACCCAGCGTTGGGAAGTTGCCGCTTTTGTCGTAGCACTTGGCCGGTTGCTGGAGAATACCTTGCTGTTGTCCCAAATAGGCCCCAAACTCCCGCATGGTCTTGTCGTTCAGCCATAAGCCAAACGGATAGACGATGTTCACTTGCTGCATAGCCTTGTTACCATGAGCATCAGCAAAGTTGACGCAGTATTCATGACCGATGTATGTAGTGTAGGTGAAGGCGGCCATCCTTCTGACTTTCTCTATGTCGACGGGACAGTCAGGCAACAGTCGCAGCACCTCGAACATAGAAGCTGCCGCTCTGTCCCAATAGCCAGGGCCTTCGTCGCAGCCGCCATCCTCAGGGTAGGCATCTATAAAGGCTTGTGTCGCTTTCTGAATCTGTTCGATAGCTTTGCTCTTCCGTGCGTCATCCTGTTCACTAACCAATACGCATGTCAGCCAGTTGCTACATATCCAGGGATTCCAGTTCATGGCGGCTTTCTTCCACCAATAGTTCTTGGCCAGTGCTGGTTTGAGAATCCTGCGCTCTATCTCTTTGTCTATGCGCTTACACAGGTCTGGTGAGAACTTGTTGAATTGCTGCTCCAACATGTAGCGTGTCCATGCTATCATACTGGCAGTCTCCGCATTGAAGAGGTCTACCTCCTGAACCTCTGGCAGTGGTATGTGCTTGTTGTAGTGCGCAGGAATGCCCCACCAGGTCTCTTCACAAAAACTGCCGATTCCATCGATAATATCCGGCGTAAAACGTCCCTTCCCCTCCATGATCTCTGCCATGACTAATGCTGCAAAATGACGGCGCTTCTCAAAACATATTGCCTCGTAGTTGACGCGGTTTCCCGTTATCTTATTCTCTGCAAAGACCGTCCATGGCAGTGTCGTCCATGGCTTGCCTTGATACTGTTCTCCATAAGCAATGTAGCTTTGGCGCATCTCCTGAGGTATGGAGTCGCGCCAAAAGGTGTCGTCCGCCTTAGGTAGAAGACTTGCAATGCCCAAGGCTATCGTCAGTAGCAGGTTCATCGATTCAGGTATTTTACATATTCACAGGCAGCGAGCAAGAAAGCACCCACGCCAAAGTTGGCTTGCGAGTTGGCATCGACGGTCTGTCCTGGTATGGCACGCTCGCCGATAGGCTGTACATATCCTATTCTTCCGTCTTCCTGAAGGGCAATACCTGTCAGGTAGTTCCATGCTTTCTCAATGGTAGGACTATATTTCTTCTTTGAGAGGTAGCCATTGTTGACACCCCACAGCAGTCCGTAGCAGAAAAAAGCAGTACCGCTGGTTTCATAGCCTGGGGCCTGTTCGGGGTCCATCATCGAGCGCGTCCAGTGGCCTTCGGGCTGCTGCAGCTTCTTAACCCCCTTGGCCAGGTTGACAAACTTTTTGGCAAAGAAGGGCTGGTGGCGGTATGTTTTCGGCATGTCCTGCAGCACCTTGGCCAGTCCTGCCAGCACCCACCCGTCACCGCGCGCCCAGAAATCTTTCTTGCCGTTGGCGGTTTTGTGCTTAGGATAGACATATTTGCCGTCACGGAAGTAGAGTCCGGTGGCTTTGTCGAGCATGATGCTGTCGCTGTAGCAGATATTCTTGTAGAGTTTGTCGAGATACTTCTCTTCACCTGTCAGCAAATACATCTTTGTCATAACGGGCATTACCATATAGAGCGCGTCGGCCCACCACCAGTAGTCGTGTGCCTTAGAGTCTGCCTCGTAGCCCATCACCTCCTTGGCGCGAGCCACCTTCCTCTCGTCGGGGCTCAGGTTGTAGAGATCGATATAGGTCTGGAAACATATCTGCCAGTCGCCAAAGAGTACAAAGTCCTGGCCTTCGCCATATCGCTTGTATTTCCATTTGGCGGGGTTGGCCTCCGTAGCACCCTTCCATTGGTTGTACTCTGCCCAGCGTAGGCTGTAGTCAAGCATTTGCCGGTCGTGAAACAGTTTGTAGACCTCCATATTTCCCGTATGGTAAGCGGCATGATCCCAGAAAGCCCTTACTTCAGCAGACTGGTTCGTCTGCCAGTAGGTATTTACACGACGGATGACTTCTTTCACCTCGTCAACAGTCCACTTCTTCGCTTGTACTGACAGGGCCAAAAAGAGGCAGATAGGTAATAGTAGATTTCTCATGTTCATGACTTTTGAGTAGTTAGGTGGTGCAAAGGTAACAAAAAATAAATAAATAAACGGTGTTTTATTTGGTTTTTCGTTCTATTTCCATTAACTTTGCAGACGTATTAATACATTATTATTATGAAAATAGCTTTAATCGGCTACGGCAAGATGGGTAAAATGATAGAACAGATAGCCCTCAGCCGTGGTCATGAAATTGTGAGTATCATTGATATTGATAATCCACAAGACTTTAACAGCCCAGCATTTGCTTCTGCAGATGTGGCCATCGAATTTACTGCCCCACAGGCTGCTTATGGCAACTATTTGAAGGCATGGGAGAAAGGCGTGAAGATAGTCTCTGGTTCAACAGGCTGGATGAAAGAGCACGGCGATGAGGTGCGCAAGGCATGCACGGAAGAGGGTAAGACGCTCTTTTGGGCATCTAACTTCTCCATTGGTGTAGCCATCTTCTCTGCTGTCAACAAGTATTTGGCAAAAATTATGAACCAGTTCCCCCAGTATGATGTAGAGATGGAGGAAACGCACCATATCCACAAGCTCGACCATCCCAGTGGTACCGCTATCACACTGGCCGAGCAGATTGTCGAGAATATTGACCGCAAGGAGGCGTGGAAGGAAGATACTACCGATAAGAAATATCTGCGTGTAGACCATATCCGCCGTGGTGAGGTGCCAGGTATCCATACGATTCGCTACGATTCAGAAGCAGATATCATCACCATTACCCACGATGCCCATTCTCGTCAGGGCTTTGCCTTGGGTGCAGTGCTAGCTGCCGAGTACACTAAGGACCATCAGGGATTGTTGACTATCAGCGATATGTTTTCTTTCTGAGAAGTTAAGAAGTTAGAGAAGTTAAGAAGTTAGAGAAGTTAAGAAGTTAATGGAGAAGAGAGAAAAAAATAAGTTGAACATGAAAGTGCAGTGGGCGAAGTTCGCTGTGGTATTGCTGTGCTATCTGTTATTCCTTTACTGGGTGAAGTCATGGCTGGGACTGCTGGTCGTCCCCTTCATCTATGACGTATATATCACGAAGAAAATCAAGTGGCAGTGGTGGAAGGATGCTGAAGGTCCTGTCAAATTTGTCATGTCGTGGGTCGATGCCCTTGTCTTTGCCCTTGTCGCCGTCTACTTCATTAATCTGTTTTTCTTCCAGAACTACGTTATTCCATCGAGTTCTTTGGAGAAGAGCCTGTTGACAGGTGACTACCTATTTGTCAGCAAGGTGAGCTATGGTCCTCGCATCCCAGAGACTCCCCTGACGATGCCGCTGACGCAACACACCATGCCGCTGTTCGAGTGTAAGTCGTATATCGAGTGGCCCCATTGGGACTACCGTCGCGTCAAGGGCTTGGGCAAGATTCAGCTGAACGATATCGTTGTCTTCAACTTCCCCGCAGGCGATACCATCTGCTCAGCCCCGCAGTATCAGGCTTACGACTATTACCAGCTGTGCTATCAGATAGGCTACCAACTTTATCCGCAGCGTCCTAACCCAGACTCACTGACACAGGCACAGTTGCCGCTCTATTTCAATACCATCTACCAAGCAGGCAAGCAGACCATCGAGGCTAATCCTCAGGAGTACGGCCTCATTGACACTCGTCCCACAGACCGCCGCGAGAACTATGTCAAGCGCTGTGTGGGTCTGCCTGGCCAGACACTGCAAATCAAGGACCGTACCATCTTTATCAATGGCAAGGCCAACAAGGAACCCGATAATGTGCAGTATAGCTACTACCTCAAGCTGAAGCGCCATTTCACCGATGAAGAAATGCAGGAGTGGGGTATTACGATGGAAGAGTTGAAGGACCTCAACAACTACGGCTATATGCCGATGACCAACAAAACTGCTGAGGCGCTGAAGAGACGCCCGGATGTTGTGGAGAGCATTAAGTTGAATACCGATGCTACCGATGTGGATACCTATCCGCTGAATGGCAATATGCACTGGACACGCGACAACTACGGTCCCATCTGGATTCCTGCCAAAGGCGAGAGCATCGACCTGACACTGCAGAACCTGCCCGTCTATGAGCGTCCCATCCGTACCTATGAAGGCAACAAGTTGGAAGTCAAGGACGGCAAAATCTTCATCAACGACAAAGAAACAACGAAGTATACATTTAAGATGGACTACTACTGGATGCAGGGTGACAACCGCCATAACTCGCTTGACTCCCGCTATTGGGGTTTTGTTCCTGAGGACCATATTGTCGGCAAGCCTATCTTCATCTGGTGGAGTTCCGATCCAGACCGCAAAGGCTTCGGAGGTATCCGTTGGAATAGGCTGTTCCGCTTTGTCGATAACATCAAGTAGATGTAAGATGGAAGAGGGATGATGTATGATGTAAGACGGAAGATGTAAGATGTGAGCGATATGATGAAATGGCTGAAGAACGTGATTGTACTGGCATCAGCTTTCGCACTGATGCTGGCTTTCCGTGCTTTGGCTTTTTCTGTTCATACGGTCAGCGGTAATGGGCTGGCACCGCTCTATCAGCATGGCGACAGGATATTGGTGAACCGCTGCAGCTATGGACTGCGTATAGCGGGCAATGGTCTGCTACCCTACAGCAGACTGATGCGCTGTCCCGTCAAACGGGGCGATATCGTAGCCTTCTCAGCGCCTGACAGATGCCAACAGGGCGTTATGATTGCACGCTGTAAGGCTGTGCCAGGTGACACGGTAAACACACAGAAAGGCAAACTCGTCGTGCCTGGGCTGAAGACATGTGCCAAGGCTGACTACTACTGGTTGGAGGCTCTCAATAAGCGCAATCCTGCCGACTCCCGCCATCTGGGTTTCATCTCTGAGCGTGATATCATTGGAGAGGTGACAACCATATTGTATAATCGTAAAAACCTCAGAATGCGATGAGCACAGCGTTACTACAGACCACCTATTTTGGCCCCGTCCAATGGTACCAGAAGCTCTATCGCTATGATCAGGTGCTCATAGAACAGTACGATACCTATCAAAAGCAGACCTACCGCAACCGCTGTGTGATAGCTACTGCCAACGGTCTGCAGACGCTGACGGTGCCGGTGGAACATTCAGCTAACAGCCAAGAGCTATCAGCTAATAGTCCCATTGTTAAGGACCTGCGCATCAGCGACCACAACCAGTGGCGCCGCATCCATTGGAATGCCCTGCAGAGCGCCTATAGCGAGAGTCCCTTCTTCGAGTATTTTGCAGACGATATCCGTCCCTTCTACGAGAAGAAGTACGACTTTTTGGTCGATTTCAACGAAGCCATCCGTCAGACGGTATGTGATCTGCTGGACATTCATCCGAACGTCAGTTATACAACCGACTTCATCCGTCAACCATCTGCCATCGATGATTATCGCGATGTCATCCATGCCAAACACCCGCTGCCTGATGCTGACTTTCAGCCGCAGCACTACTGGCAGGTCTTCGAGGGCAAGCATGGCTTCCATGCTAACCTCTCCATCCTCGATCTCTTGTTCAATATGGGAAATGAAGCTGTTTTTTATTTATAAACCCTTTAAAACAAAAAAATTATGAAGAAAATTAGTTTGAAAGTCGCAGCCTGCTTCTTGGCAGCAACCTTCCTGTTCAGTTCTTGTTTCGTAGGTAAGTATGGTCTTTGGAACAAGTACATCAACTGGCAGAACCACATGACCAGCAGCAAGTTCGTTAACGCCATCGTAGGTTTCTTCCTGGTACCCATCGTTGGTGGTATTTGCCAGTTCGTTGACATCCTCGTACTCAACACCATCGAGTTCTGGTCTGGCAGCAACCCCGTAGCTTCTAACATCGGTACTACCAAGCAGGTCTTGGGTCAGGACGGTCGCTACTATGCTGTTACCACCCTGAAAAACGGTTATGAGGTCAAGGCTCCTACTGGTGAGATTACTAACTTCATCCACAACGAGGAGAACGACTCTTGGAGCGTTGAACAGAATGGTGCTGTTAAGGAGCTGTTCCGCTTCAATGCTGACGGTAGCATCCAGGCTAACGTCAATGGCGAGACCCGTAACTTCACCCTCAACGAGGTTGGTGTCTATGACGCTCGCATGGCTGCCAATGGCACCTTCTTTGCGATGAACTAAGGGAACGTTATTCCCAACACTCTATCTCGTCTTCTATCTCAGGCAGCTGCCTGCGGTGGAAGACGGGTTCTTTTATGCCTTTCCGTTTCTGCTGCCGATAGTCATCCAACAGTCGGAAGGCATAACGTCCCAGGAAGACGATGGCGATGAGGTTGCATGCTGTGAGGAAAGCCATGAAGAAGTCGACGATGTTCCAGACGAGTTCGAAGCTGGCTATGGCACCGAAGACAACCATGACTCCTGCCGAGCAGATACGGTAGATGGTCATCACCGTGTTGCTGGGTGTGATGAAACGGATGTTGGCCTCACCATAATAGTAGTTGCCGATGATGCTGGAGAAGGCAAAGAGCAGAATGGCCACGGCGATGAAGACAGGTCCTGCGCTACCCACCTCCGACTGCAAGGCTGTCTGTGTGAGGGCGATGCCGTTCAGTTCTGGCGACTTATAGAATCCGCTGATCAAGATGATAAAGGCTGTACACGAGCATACCAACAAGGTATCCGTGAAAACGCCCAACGCCTGGATGAGGCCCTGTTTGACGGGATGCGATACGGTAGCTGTCGCTGCTACGTTGGGTGCACTGCCTTCGCCTGCCTCGTTAGAGAACAGTCCGCGCTTCACACCATTCATGATTGTGGCACCAATACCGCCACCTGCTATCTGTTCAATGCCAAAAGCATCTTCAATGATAATCTTGAATATATATGGTATTAGTCCGATATTCATGATGATAATGACAACGGCCAGTAGCAGATAGCCGACAGCCATCACAGGCACCAGCACTGCGCTGACCTGGGCAATACGCTGAATGCCTCCAAAGACAATGAACAGGGCAATTATTGCCAAGCAGATGCCTACCCACAGCGGCGACCAGCCAAAGGCTTCCTGCATAGCTCCACAGATGGTGTTGGCTTGTATGGAGTTGTTAGACAGACCAAACTGACAGGTGATGAGGATGGCAAAGGTGACGGCCATCCAGCGTTTTTTCATACCTTTCTGGATGTAGTAGGCAGGACCACCAATGAACGAGTCCTTGTGGGGTTGCTTGTACAGCTGTGCCAATGTCGACTCGACAAAAGCTGTTGCCGAACCCATCAAGGCGATAATCCACATCCAGAAGACGGCGCCAGGACCACCAATGGCAATGGCTGATGCAACACCTGCTAAGTTGCCTGTTCCCACACGTGTGGCCACACTGACCGCAAAGGCTTGGAATGAAGAGATGTGCTTGCTGGTCTGTCCATTTTTGTGTTCCTCTACTTGCTCTTCTACGGTGTTGACTGCCGAGTCCGTCAGCAGTCGGAACATCTCGCCCACCATGCGGAACTGTACAAAGCGAGTCTTAATGGTAAACCACAGGCCACAGCCTACCAGAGCTACAATGAGTACATAACCCCAAACGGCATCGTTTACGGAGGTAATCAGTTCGTTGAAGTTCATATACGGTCTGTTTAGTTGTTTGTTCTTATACGCGTACCTTTATTATTGCATTGTGGACAGATGCCCTTTACCACATACTCTGCCTCTTCTATCTGGAAACCTGCAGGCAGCGGGACAGAGGGGATGTGTACATCTTTCAGGCAGAAGGTGCGATGGCATTGGCGACAGGTCAGATGCACATGACCATAGCACTGGCGGGTGTCGTCCAGATGACATACACAGTATTTCTGTGACCCCGTGCCATCGTCGATATCGTGCAGCAGGTGGGCCTCAGAGAGCAGTGTCAGCGTGCGGAAGATGGTGGAGCGGTCGACAGTGGGCAGGGCTGCTTCCAGGTCTGCCAAGCTGAAGGCATCGCTGAACTCATGGCGCACCTTGCGCCAGATGAGCAGACGTACGGCTGTCACGCGGATGCCGGCATTGTCAAGAACCTGTTCGTCAGAGATGTCGAGGTGTTGCATAGTAATTTTTTTAGTTTCGTCTGCAAAGATACGAAATTTTTTCGTACCTTTGCAACAGAAGACAGATATTATTATGACACAAAAAGAAAAAACAATACTTGAGGAGCGCATCGTTGATGTGCTGAAAACGGTCTACGACCCCGAGATCCCTGTCAATATCTATGACTTGGGCATGATATATAAGATTGATGTGCAGGACGATGGCTCTGTGGATATGGATATGACATTCACTGCCCCTAACTGTCCTGCTGCCGATTTCATTCTAGAGGATGTGCGTACGAAGGTAGAGAGCGTTGATGGTGTTAAAGGCGCCAACGTCAATCTGGTCTTTGAACCCGCCTGGGATCAGAGTATGATGAGTGAAGAAGCCCGCGTAGAACTTGGGTTTGACTAAACGGTTAACGGTTGATGGTTATTGGTTAATGGTTATTGTATGAAGAACGTCTATTTCCTTTCTGATGCCCACCTTGGCTCGTTGGCTGTGCCCCATCAGCGTACACAGGAGCGTCGTCTGGTGCGTTTCCTTGACTCCATCAAGGAGAAGGCTGCCGCCATCTATCTGTTGGGCGACATCTTCGATTTTTGGTACGAATATAAATATGTAGTCCCCAAGGGCTTCACCCGTTTTCTGGGTAAGTTGTCGGAACTGACAGATATGGGTGTCGAGGTACATTACTTCACGGGCAACCACGACATCTGGGCCTACGAATACTTGGAAAAGGAGTGTGGCGTCATTCTGCACAAGAAGCCAGAGACCACTGAGATCTACGGTCATGAGTTCTTCCTGGCACATGGCGACGGCATGGGCGACCCCAACAAGTCGTTTAAGTTCATTCGTGCCATCTTCCATAATAAGGTATGCCAGTGGCTCTTCTCTGGTCTGCATCCCCGTTGGGGCGTCAGCTTCGGACTGGCATGGGCCAAGCATAGCTATATCAAGCATAAGGAAAACAACGATGTGGTCTATCTGGGTGAGGACAAGGAACACCTGGTGCTCTTTGCCAAGGAGTATATCAAAGACCACCCCAATATCGACTACTTCATCTTCGGACACCGGCATATTGAACTGGACATTAAACTGGCTCGTAATACGCGTCTGATGATTCTGGGCGATTGGATTAGTCAGTTCACCTATGCCGTCTATGATGGTGAACACATGTTCCTGGAGGAATATGTGGAGGGTGAGAGTCGGCCTTGATGGATACAAACACAAAATACTGAACGAGTCAATGAAAAAGAAAATCGTTACTTTTGGCGAGTTGCTGCTTAGGTTTTCCAAACCGGGACAGCTTCGTTTGACACAGGGCGACCTGTTTACTAGCAAGTATGGTGGCAGTGAGGCTAATGTTGCTGTGTCACTGGCTACGCAGGGCGAGAAGGTGACTTATATCACCCGATTGCCAGATACCCCTGTCGGCCATGCTGGTGCCATGAGTCTGGCACAGTTGGGTGTTGACACCAGTCGCGTACTTTATGGCGGACAGCGTATTGGTACCTATTATTTCGAGCCTGCTGCCGGCATGCGGGCACCTAAGGTTATCTACGACCGTGCCAACTCAGCCTACTTCGACCTGAAACCTGGTATGATTCCCTGGCGTGAGATTCTGAAAGACTGTGACTACTTCCACGTGTCAGGCATCACTGCTGCCATCTCGCAGCAGGCTGCTGACGCTACCTTCGAAGCCCTTGACATAGCCGATGAACTGGGCATCACCGTCTGTTTCGATATCAACTACCGCAAGAATCTGTGGAAATACGAAGGGGCAGCACCGCGTGAGACTTTGAGTCGCATGCTCTCCCGTTGCGATATGATGTTTGGCGATGCTGTAGAGTTCGACTGGCTGTCACAGCATCCGCAGCCTCCCTTCACCGCGCTCGACTCCCACTTTCAGATGCAGATGAAGGAGTATGGCGAGTGGTTTGACGAACTCCATGCTGCCTATCCGCGTGTCAAGCAGTGGATGATGGGTATGCGTAACGAGATATCATCCAAGCACCACACCCTTACCGCACTGCTCTGGTCGGACAACCAGCTGTTGCAGGCTCCTATCGTCGATATCCCTGATGTCATAGACCCTGTGGGTGTGGGCGATGCCTTTATGGGCGGCTGGCTCCATGCTATCAGCCTTTATCCCGACGACCGCCAACAGCAGTTGAACTATTCGTTGGCAGCGGCTGCACTGAAGAACACCATTCCTGGCGACTTCAACCTGTCGACGGAAGAAGAGATACTGGACGTCTTGAAAGGACACTACAACATATCAACGCTCTACAAGACCATCGGATAAGAAATAAGCGAGGCTGTTCTGAGCCTCGCTTATTTCTTTATAAACAGCTGTAAACGGGGGAACCGTTTACAGCGACCATTTACAGGAACCGCTTACAGCAGATTCATGGTGTCGGTGGCAATCATCAACTCCTCGTCGGTAGGAATAACGACAACCTTGACCTTTGAGTCATCGGCAGAGATGATAGCCTCTTCGCCACGGATGTTGTTCTTCTGCTCATCGAACTTCACACCCAGGAACTCCAAGCCCTTGCAGACCTCTGAGCGCATGCCAATCTGATTCTCGCCGACACCAGCCGTGAAGACGATGACATCAACACCACCCATAGCGGCAGCATAGGCACCGATATACTTCTTGATGCGGTAGAAATACATCTCCTGAGCCAGCACGGCACGGGGCTCGCCGGCTTTGGCAGCATTCTCTACATCGCGCATATCGCTGGAACCGCCAGTAATACCGGCAACACCACTCTTCTTGTTCAGCAGATTCGACATCCCGTCAGCATCCAGACCCAGCTTCTTCTCCAGGAAGGTTACAGCACCACCGTCGATGTCTCCTGAACGGGTGCCCATCACGAGACCCTCCAGTGGGGTAAGACCCATTGAGGTGTCGATGCACTTGCCGTCGAGAACAGCAGCGATAGAACCGCCATTGCCGATGTGGCAGGTAATCATCTTGGTACCCTCGGCCTTCATGCCTAAGAACTCCAGAGCACGGGCTGATACATAGCGGTGTGAGGTGCCGTGGAAACCATAGCGGCGCACACCGTACTTCTCGTACAGCTCGTAGGGAATGGCATACATATAAGCCTTGGCAGGCATGGTCTGGTGGAAGGCGGTGTCGAACACGCCGATCTGGGGCAGACCAGGCATCAGCTCCTTCACAGCGTTCACACCCTTCAGGTTGGCAGGGTTGTGCAGTGGAGCCAGGTCAGAGCACTCCTCGAAGGCCTTCAGCACCTCGTCGGTGAGTACTACAGACTTGTTGAACTTCTCGCCGCCATGCACCATACGGTGTCCTACGGCATCAATCTCGTCAAGACTCTTGATGACACCAATTTCGGGGTCGGTGAGCAGTGAGAAGATAAACTTCACCCCCTCTGTATGCTCAGGGATGTCGTGCATAATCTGCTTCTTCTCGCCATTGGCCAGCTTCACCTTGACAAAGGCATTGTCCAAACCTACGCGCTCAGCACCTCCGCTGGTCATCACACTCTTATCGTCCATATTGTACAGTGCGTACTTGATTGACGATGAGCCACAGTTTAATACTAATATCTTCATATTTTCTTAACTCCTAACTCTTAATTCTTAACTCTTAACTATTTCTTCGCGTCCATAGCCTGGCAGGCTGTGATGGCAATCATATAATAAATGTCATCGATAGAGCAGCCACGAGAGAGGTCATTGACAGGACGGGCAATACCCTGCAGCACAGGACCGATAGCGATAGCATCACCCAGGCGCTGTACCATCTTATAACCGATGTTACCTACCTCCAGGTTGGGGAATACCAGTACGTTGGCCTTACCGGCAATGTCAGAACCGGGAGCCTTCTTGGCACCTACGCTGGGCACCAGAGCGGCGTCAGCCTGCAGCTCACCGTCAATCTTCAGCGACGGGGCGAGCTCCTTAGCCAGACGAGTAGCCTCGACAACCTTGTCTACTACCTCGTGCTTGGCAGAACCCTTTGTAGAGAAGCTCAGCATAGCTACGCGTGGCTCCTTAAAGCCTGCTACAGCCTTAGCCATCTGGGCGGTGCAGACAGCAATCTGCGACAGCTGGTTAGCATCGGGCATAGGTGTTACAGCTACGTCGGCAACGACGAGAACACCATCCTCACCATATTGCTTCTGCTTAGAGATAAGCAGCAGACCACCGCTGACACAGGTAATGCCGGGCTGGCACTTGATAATCTGCAAGGCAGGGCGAAGCGTGTCGCCAGTTGTTGACAGTGCACCGCTAATCTGACCATCAGCACCCTCGGTCTTGATAATCATACAACCCAGGTATAGCGGATTCTTGATGAGTTTGCGAGCCTCCTCAATGGTCATACCCTTGCTCTTGCGAATCTCTGCCAGCTTTTCTGCCAGTTCCTCGCTCTGGTCGTAGTTCTCCGGGTCGATGAGGGTAGCCTTGCCAATGTTCTTCAGTCCCTTCTCCTTAGCCAGAGCTTCCACCTTGGCGGGGTTACCAATCAGGATGATGCCTGCCAGTTCATCACCCAGAGCCTTGTCGGCTGCACACAGGGTACGCTCCTCTTCTGCTTCAGGGAGCACGATGCGCTGCTTGTTACTCTTCGCACGCGCTACAATTTGACTTAATAAATCCATAGTTTGTCTTTATTTTATTGAATAATGTTTTACTTGTCTGCAAAGTTACAAATTAATTATCAATTATCAATTATCAATTATCAATTATTTAGCGTATACGTTTACATAAGCTCCTGGGTAAGTATGCTCTCCAACTTCTCTGCAGAGAGACGCAGCTGGAACTCGCTGCGGATGGCTACACTGATGCTGCCTGTCTCCTCGCTGACCACGATGGCTATGCAGTCGCTTTCGTGCGTGATGCCCAATGCGGCGCGGTGGCGTAGTCCCAGTTCTTTGGGAATGTCGAGGTTGTGGCTCACTGGCAGGATGCAGCCTGCTGCCTTGATGCGCTGGTGGGCTATGATCATGGCACCGTCGTGCAGGGGTGAGTTCTTGAAGAAGATGTTTTCTACCAGCTGCTGACTGATGAAGGCATCAATGTGCTCACCCGTAGCCACGATGTCGTCCAAAGGCGTGGCACGCTGGATGACAATCAGTGCACCCACCTTCTTCTTACTCATCGACATGCAGGCCATTACAATGGGCATGATGGTCTGTTTCAGCTGTTCGCTGTTCTCCTTCTTGTCATTGGTGGAAAACAATCTGCGGAGTGCTCTCATGCGTTGGTGACCGCCCAAGTTGTAAAGGAACTTACGGATATCCTCCTGGAACAGGATGATGAGGCCGATGACACCCACTGACACCAACTTGTCCAGGATGCTGCCCAGCAGTTTCATTTCCAGCACGTGCGAGACGACCAGCCAGAAGACGATGAACACCAGAATACCCATGAAGACGTTCAGCGAGCGCGACTCCTTCATAAGTCGATAGACATAGAACAAGGTCAGGGCGACCAGTACGATGTCGATAATGTCCTTTATACCAAATTCGAAAAACACCTTGTTTATTTGACTATTTTACGATTTACTATTTCACTATCCGTTATTCACTTTTCACGAGCGAAGCAATCTTCACAACCTCCACGGCCTCGCGGACGTCATGCACGCGCAGGATGTTGGCTCCCTTCATCAGCGAGAGGGTGTTGAGCACTGTCGTGCCATTCAGCGACTCCTCGGGCGTGGTGCCCAGCAGCCGGTATATCATCGATTTTCTGGAGATGCCCACTAACACGGGCAGGTGCAGCATCTGCATGCGCTCCAGTTCCTGCATCACGGCATAGTTCTGCTCCAGCGTCTTGCCAAAGCCGAATCCTGGGTCCAGCACGATGTCCTTCTGTCCCATCGAGCGCAGCGTGTCCACCACCTCGGCACAGTCCAGCAGCACCTCTTTCATCGTGCCCTTGCGCGACATATATATATAAGGTACTCCCAGGCGACTGACCATACGGAACATCGGCTTCTGGTGGTCGATGGGTGACGTCTGCAGTTTGACGGGGCCAGCCACATCATTGATGATGTCGGCACCATACTCCTCAACGGTCATGCGGGCCACATCGGGGCGGAAGGTGTCTATAGAGATTACAGCATCAGGTGCCTCGCGCCGTACGATGCCCAGTGCGAAGCGCAGCCGCTCCATCTCCTCGCCCTCTGTCGCTGGCTCGCTGTCAGGACGCGTCGAACAGGCACCAACATCGATGATGGTGGCTCCCTCGTCCAGTATCTGGTGCGTACGCTCGGCAATCTCCTGCTCCGTCTGCGTCCTGCTACCAGCATAGAACGAGTCGGGCGTAGCATTCAGTATGCCCATCACCTGTGGCGTTGTCAGCTCCAGCAATTTCCCGTTGCAATTCAGCGTATATTCCATATCTGCTTGCAAAGTTACGAATAAGCGAGAGAAAAACCAAAACTTTACTTTTCTTTTTTAAATAAATGAGTATAATTGCAGTACCTTTATTATTCAACAAATATCGTGTGATAGATGTACAAGACTCCATTTTCTGCCTTTACTTCTACTAAAACTGTCTTATGATGTTGATAATAAGTAGATTAAGATAAAATTAAACTCTACTTAACTTCTACTTAACCTCTACTTAAGTTCTACCTGAACTCTACAATATTCTCCTCTCTGTAGTCTCTATACTGCTGTCTCGTTTCTGTATCA
This sequence comes from uncultured Bacteroidales bacterium, assembly GCA_902798425.1. Classification (GTDB taxonomy): domain Bacteria; phylum Bacteroidota; class Bacteroidia; order Bacteroidales; family Bacteroidaceae; genus Prevotella. The sequence goes on along the minus strand of CADBWR010000014.1, from coordinate 38,857 downwards.
GCTGTATTTGACAAAAATTCTCTAGAGAATTTTATCGTTATCAGCTGTATCTGGATGTGTTATCAGCCTAATACAAGTTGTTTTTACGCTAATAACACATCACTCCCGGCGTGGGAATATTTGAAAATGCTCTATTTGACAAATTATTTGTAGAGTTCAGGTAGAACTTAAGTAGAGTTCAAGTAGAGGTTAGGTAGAGCTTAAGTAGAGTTTGAGTAGAGGTAACTTTTTAATGGAATGTTCGTATAATCAACATAAAACCAGTATGATAGAATGTTGCTAATCGTTGTTTTGTAGAGGTAAAACACAAATAGCTTCATTTACAAACATACTGAAATCTATCATAACTTTGAACCATTCTTTTAAACTCTATTACAAATTTACGAAAAGTCCAGAGAAAAGTGTTGCGTTACAATAATTTTTTGTATTTTTGCACCCAAATAAAGGAAAAGGTATGGATATCAAGGAAATCTATAAGCTGTATCAGCAGCATCCGTGTATTACGACAGACTCGCGTAACTGTCCTGAGGGTAGCATCTTTCTGGCTCTGAAGGGTGAGTCGTTTGATGGCAACAAGTTTGCACTGCAGGCATTGGAGAAGGGGTGTGCCTACGCCATCGTGGAGACCTCTCCCGACATCCCCAAAGGGGAGGAGGACCTGGCGGACAGAATTATCGTCGTGAAGGACTGCCTGCAGACTTTCAAGGACCTGGCCCGCGAGCATCGTCGCCAGTTTGATATCCCTGTGATTGGCATTACGGGAACCAACGGCAAGACCACTACGAAGGAACTGATTCGTGCCGTACTCTCGGAGTGCTATAGCGTGATGGCTACGGAGGGCAACTTCAATAACGACGTGGGTGTTCCCAAGACCTTATTCCGCCTCAATGATGACCACGACATTGCTGTCGTTGAGATGGGAGCATCGCACCCTGGCGACATCAAGACGCTGGTAGAGACTGCCGAGCCAACCTGCGGACTCATTACCAATGTGGGTCGTGCCCACCTGCAGGGCTTCGGCTCCTTTGAAGGTGTCTGCAAGACCAAGGGTGAACTGTATGATTTCTTGATGGCTCACGACTGTCCGCTCTTTGTCAACCGTGACAATGAACACCTGATGCAGATGATAGAAGCTAAAAGCCAGCAGCTAATGGCTAATGACCAACAACCCGACATCTACTACTATGGTCAGAGCGACAACCAGGATATCCTGATACGTGGCGAGGTTGTCTCGTGTGCTCCCTTCCTCAAGTTCCGCTGGCGTGAGCAAGACCACGATGCAGGCTATACGAGCGACTGGATGGAGGTGCAGACCAACCTGATTGGTGCCTATAACCTTGACAATATGTTGGCAGCTATCACGGTGGGCTATGTCAACAACGTGCCCTTCGAGCAGATTAATCACGCCCTCGAGAACTACGTGCCCACCAACAATCGCTCCCAGCTGACAGAGACGGAGACAAACCATCTCATCGTCGATGCCTACAACGCCAATCCTACATCGATGGCTGCTGCTATTGACAACTTCAAGCGCATGGAGGTGTCGCCCAAGATGGCTATTCTTGGTAAGATGGGCGAACTGGGCGATGTCTCTGACGAGGAGCACCAGAAGGTCGTCAGTCAATTGGAAAATGCCGGCTTTGACGAAGTGTGGCTGGTGGGCGAAGAATTTGAGAAGACATCATCCAAGTTCCGCACTTTCCACGACGTTGAGGAAGTGAAAACAGCCATTGCCCAGCAGCAACCACAGCATCAGTACATCTTGATCAAAGGCTCGAATAGCGTCAAACTCTTCCAGTTGCCCGAGTTGCTTTAACGGGCTCGTTTGTAGTTGTGTGCACCTTTTTTATCTATGAAATGTAAGAAAATGGCAATTTTCCTTTGTCATTTCATAATTATTGTCTATTTTTGCAGATTATAAGGTGCTCATATGCACCTACTTCCCTTATTGTATACCTAGAACTAAATCATAAAGGACAATGATGAACGAAAGGAAATTACATTTATAACGAACATAAACAAGTAATCAAATGAAAATAGGAAAGTATTGTATGCTGCTGGCATTCCTCACCATGCTGTGGGGCTGCTCGTCAGACAGCGATGATGGCAACAAGTTGGAGAGCTCTTCCTTTGCCTCTGCCGAGAAACCGTCATGGACCATTGACATGATGGCCAGCGACCCCGTGCCCACATGGCAAGCCCCCGACCCGTCGAAGTATGAGAGTTCGATGGTTATCATGGTGCGTCTCGAAGAGCAGCTGGCACGTTACGCCAGTGACGACGACATGATGACGGCGTTCATCGGCGACGAGTGCCGTGCCAAGCCTGCCCCTCTTCAAAAGGACTACAGCGGTAAATGCTACTTCGTCTTGAATATTCGCGGCAACAGTACCGATCGCGACGTGCCGTTCTCGCTGTGCTACTATGCCGCCAAGATTCATCATCTGTTTAAGTTGAACGCCATACAGACCTTTGTGCCCGACATCACCTATGGCATCGGCAAAGACTTCGTACCGCAGCTGATAAAGGGCAGCTCGCGCTATCCCGTACAGGGCGACCTGACAGTCAAGCTGCCCGACACTACTCCTTTCACCCCCAGCGACGACGACTTCTTGGCAGTCTTCGTGGGCGACGATTGTCGCGGCGTGGGAACGGTAGGCCAGCCCTTCACCGTCTTCCTCACCAGTACCGGCGAGACTCCCCATGTGCGCTACTACAGTGCCCAGAAGGGTGGGGTATATACGCTCAAGCAGTCACTCACCATCGCTGCGGGCGACAGCAAGGAGGTCACCCTCTCGTTTTGAAGAATAACAGAATAAAGATTATAATATCATAACAACAATGAGACAGAACCATTCATTATGGATGCTTGCCACCCTGCTACTGGTGGGTAGTATCACCATGCTGACCAGTTGTAAGCATGATGCTGACGACTATGTCAAGAAGCCCTATAGCGTGACTGACGACGACCGCATCCGCTATGCCGAGGGAAAGTTAGGCATCACCATCGACAGACAACAGGACTGGACCATGAGTCAGCAGTATAGCATCAAGGTCACTGCCAATGCAGCCCTGCAGAACATCGCACAGGTGACCATCCTCGATGGCAACCCCTATGTTGACGTCACCAATCTGCTGGCTGTGCAGTCGGCCACCAACGACCAGACAGTGACCATGACGTTCCGCGCGCCTGCCGTTGCCAGCCTATTATATGTAGCATGCATCACCAAGGACGGACAGTGCATCGCACGACCTTTCACCCCTGGCGAGGACACATCGCTGTCGTTTGCCGACGTTTCCGAACAGGCTAAGGCTCCTGCCTTGCACCGCGCTGGTGATGCTTTCGGCACTGATTTCGTCATCGACCCGCCCGTCTATATTGAGGAGACCATCAAAGACTTCTACAGCTTCCGCAATGCGGTGCATAAGATTCTGCCTGAAGGCCATAACAACAGCTCGCTGATTGGTGCTTCCGAATACCTCAATACGGTACAGGTGCGTCGCAACCCCTATGGCACCTATAGCCTCTCCCTGCACCTCATCAGCGGCGATGGCAGCGACGAGGACAACATTTGGTACGACTGGTACCCTGAGGGACAGACTGACAATATGCAGCGCTACCTCATCGTAGACAACTACCAGGACAAGGATATCCCCAAGCAGGAAGTGAAGAACTCGTATGCCCTGACAGGTCACTACCTGTATGCACGCGACGGCAACAAGAATATCATGGAGTTCATGGGCGGCGACATCCTCGACTTCCACCTGGCACGTCGCATGAATCCTGTCGACGAGACCGGCAGACAGCGTGTCAAGGTGTTTATGCTCAACGGCTATGTCTTTGTGGCCTGCGAGGATGGCGACGACTGGGACTATAACGACCGTCTCTACTGGATGCCCTACGGACAGGACCGCGTTGAGAAGGCTACTGTTGTCCCCGTCAAGCCTGAGCCCACCAGACCGCAGGTGTGGACGTATGCCTGGGAAGACAATACCATGGAGGGTGACGACCGCTGCGACTACGACATGAACGACTGCGTCATCGAGGTCAACGAGAAGGACGGCGACCCCACCATGCTCGAGATAACCATCGTGGCACTGGGTGCTACGCGCGACTTGTGGCTGGGTTTCGAAAATAAGAATGGTAAGACGATTAATGATTACAAGCCTGTCTTCGCTAAGGATGATGAGGATGATCATTCACAGGATGACTATGAACTGCATAAGTTGATGAAAGCCAATCCAGGTGAGATAGTCAACACGGGTAACGGTTACCGCACCGTTGAACCCTTCAAGGCCACCGTTCGGAAGCCTGCAGGCTTCGACTTCCAGACGTGTTCCTTCGTACTCGGTGCCAAGGTCAGAAAAGAGATGCAGGGAGCCTATGAGCACGACTTCTACATGCTCCACGTCTCTACCGCTGGTACAGATCCCCACGGCATAGTCATTCCAGGCAAGTGGCAATGGCCTACCGAGAGAACCCGTATCAACGTAGCCTATCCGCAGTTCAATACTTGGGCCAGCGATCATACGAAGGCCAAAGACTGGTATAAGAATCCTAATTCCGATTCCGTCGTCAAGAGACAGTAATTACCATCTGCCACCGCCACCACCAGAGGAGGTGTAGTTGCTGAGTGTCACGTTGCTGCCGCCACTGACGGTGCCACCGATGTTGAGGGTGCCGCCAAAGTAATCTGTGCCGCCGCTGACAGTGACACCTGACGTCAGGGTAGGTGTTGACGAGGTGTAGACGATGAGTTTCAGTGAGCTGCTGCCACCGCTCCAAGGACCGCCGCCACCGCCGGTATTGCTGCCTGTGGCAGGTGTCTTGAAGGCAGCCTCCAGCGTGCCACCATTGTATAATGCAAACCAGCTGTTCTTTGACCAGGACGAGGTGTATTTGCAGGTGCCTCCAGTGATGCTTGCACCACTCTCTAAGTCGCCGACGGTGATGAGCGTACCTCCGGAGATGTACAGTTTCTTCTGTTGCTCGGTGTTAGCATCCAGCGACTTCTCTGCACCGCCACAGCCAATGGCGTAAACCAGTCCGCCCTTGACGTATAAGTTGCCGTTAGAGTCCATGGCGTCGTTACCTGACGAGATGCAGTAGATGTAGCCACCATTGACTATCAAGTCTCCGCTTCCGTTGGTAGTGGTGTTGTAGGAGGCGTTGATGCCATCGTCTGAAGAACTGACGTAGGTCTGTCCGCCGTTGAAGGTAATGCTTGTCTTCGACTCTATACCCTCGCCGCCAGCACCTGATGTTGTCACACTGATGACAGCATCGTCGCTGATGGTAATGGTACCGTCGACCTTAATACCTTTAGGCGACGACTTATAGTCACTGTCGTAGCGGTCCAGCTGTTGTGATGAAGAAACGACAGACAGTGTGCCGCTGCTTGAGGCTACAACAGCATTTCCCGATGTTTTGATAGTCAGGTTGCCACCAGTAGCTACAAAGTTACCGTCAGCATTGATGCCTTTGCCACCTGCACCTGTACTTGTTAGCAGCAGGGTGCCGCCACTGATAAGCATGTTGGCATCGGCACTCATACATGACGATGACTTGGTCTTCAACTCGTCGGCATCCCATAAGCCGCCGCCACTGGTAGTAGCTGTTACGTTAGTGCCCGTGGCACGGATGTCGCCCTCGGCCTTGATAGCCTTGGCAGCATCGGCCGTTACGTGGATGGTCAGGTCGCCTCCCTCCAAATAGATGTTGCCAGTATCTTCATCCTCATGGTCGGTGGTCTCACCTGTCGCTGTTGTACCGCCCAGGTCACACTGAATGCCGTCGTCACCCACGCCACTGATAGTTACCGTGCCAGACTTCATCTGCAGATATTCTTCGCAGTTGATGCCATCGCCAACAGCTGATGTGATGTTTAACGTCAGGTTCTTGATCTCGATGTACGAGGCCGACTTGATGGCATGTTTGTAGTTGCCCGCCACGTTGAGTACACCATTGCCCTGCAGTTGCAGCTGTCCTTTCGAATAGATACAAGCCTTCTGTGAACCACTGCCATCGGTCAGTGTGTTCGTAGTATTTTTCTTTGCCGAGAGTTGGATGCGTTTTGAGTTGGTGATGTTGATAGCGCCTCCATTGGGGTTGGTCATTGTCAGACCGTTCAACGAGACGGTACACTTGTATGTGCCGTCCAGCGTAAAGGAGCCGTCGCTGGTCGTACCGCTGAGCACGTAGGTCAGTTCATCGCCGTCTACGGCCTCTGTATTGCTTTGGGCTATCGTGACGTGGGCACCACTGATGGTAGCGGTCACGTAGTTGGTAACGTTGCTTGCCATCAGAACGGCCGCTGACGTACCATTATATAATATGTGTACCTCATTGTCTTTGATATCACCCACAGCGCTGCTGGTGATGTCACCGATGGTGTAGTTATCACTGCCTATGGTCATGGTGGTGCCGTTGCTGAATGATACAGGGGTGCTGGAGGTCAGATCGGCAGCACTATATGATGTGGTACCGCTGGCGGTGGTAATGCTCAGCGTCTGTGCCCCAGCAGCCATCGTCAGCATGAGGGCAATAAGAATTGTCAACGTCTTTTTCATTTGATGCACACTTTAGATGTTCCTTTGTTAGTCTTGATCAGATAGATGCCGTGATGCATTTGGTCTTTGCTGACCTGATGACCCTGCAGGTCGTAGATGGCTACAATCTCATCGCTGTCAGTGTCTTGCAGCGTAGAGATGCCCGTCACAGTCTCGTCCTGTGCGGAAAAATACATTTTGCTGAGATTGGTCAGCGTGAACGACTTTGTGCCAATGGTCAGTGTGTTGCCGTTGAAGGTCAGTGCCACATCTGGCGTAACAGATACAGATGCCTTTGAACCGTCTGACAGTTCAAAAGTCAGATAGGGATAGTCGGCGGCTTGCATGCTGTGTGTTCCAACGACCATCATCAGAAATAGAATTAATCCTCTCATAATAATATCAATTAAGTAGTTTTGTTTGCAAAGGTAGTGGAAGCAACAGAACCAACCAAATAATTTCAGCCAATGCCCGATTTCTTTCAACGAATGGCGGTTTAAGTCCACAGTTCCTTGAGAACATCGAGGCTCTTCAGCTCAGGGAATTGGGGAATGTGTAACTGGTAGTAGTGTAGCAGTACCTCGGTAATGCGGTTCCGCTCTTGGCGTGACAAGCGGAACAGATGCATTGTGGGGAAGTCCATACGCATCAATGTATGTATGCGCTGGGCGTCGTCCGGTTGCAGGAAGTCGCGATGGGTGGGCACCTGTAGCGAGAAAGTCGCCGTGCGCAGATCGAAGATGCACCCTCTGACGTAGTCTTCCAGGTTAGGGTAGAACCCCAGGAACCTACTCATCCTAATAAGAAAGGTAAGGTGGAAATTGGCAAAGCCGGTTTCTATCATGTCGAGCCATTGCATGGAGTCGTAGAGGTAAACAAACAGTGGTTCGTTCTGTTGTTCTGCTCGTAGGGCATGACAGAGAAATTCAGCGGTAAACAGTGACAGTGCCAACTTCTCGGGAGAGAAGGGTATGGAGGCATAAGCCGCCAACAGACGGGCATCCTTCAGCTTCTGCAGCTGGTCGCGCTGGCGTATGTCGCACTCTACCTCCAACAGTGTCATGGGCTGGAAATACTGCTTTTTCAATCGTCCCTTCGATGTCTTGGGAATGGGAACGGCAAAAGACACCCTCCCCACCTCGCGGGTGAACATATCTACTATCAGTCGCGACTCGCCAAACTTGATAGCATGCAGTACAATAGCCTCTGTTTTTACTAACATCGCCCCAAAATTACATAAAAAAGGTGGGAAAAAGCATTTTTTTTAAATAAAATTTGCTGAATTAAGAAAAAAGTAGTACCTTTGCACCCGCTTTTGTGCACAAATAAGCATTAAGCATTGTGCATGAAGCATTAAATGGTCCCTTCGCGTCTATCGGTTAGGACGAGAGATTTTCATTCTCTAAAGAGGAGTTCGACTCTCCTAGGGACTACTAAATCTGGCATCTGCACAGCCAAGTGCTACCAGTAATGGGGACACGGTGCCAGAGGGCTTCAGAAGAAGTCCGCCTAGGGCAGTCCACAAGAGACGCAAGACCCACAAGCTTTAATAACAATTTAAAAAACAAAAACAAAAATGGCAAATCACAAGTCAAGCCTGAAGAGAATTCGTCAGGACAAGAAAAAGGCAGAGCACAATCACTATTATGCCAAGACCATGCGTAACGCCGTGCGTAAGCTGCGCGCTATGACCGATAAGGACGAGGCAACAAAGCTGATGCTGGATAAGTTGGCTAAGAACAACATCATCCACAAGAACAAGGCTGCCAACATCAAGTCAAGTCTGTGCAACCACATCAGCAAGCTGTAATAGCTCGACAAGACTGAAAAGTATAAAAAGTCGTAGACCCATTCGGTTTGCGACTTTTTTCATTGTGTGTTTTTGTGGTTTTTTTGTAGTTTTTTAGCATTAAAAGCTACGCTTTATCGCTATTTTTTTGTATCTTTGCATCCAAATTGCAAAAATAGAACAATGACAGAAGAACAACAGAATCAAGAACAGAACTATTCCGCGAGCAATATTCAGGTGCTCGAGGGCTTGGAGGCCGTTCGCAAGCGTCCGGCCATGTATATTGGAGACATCAGTGAGAAGGGTCTCCACCACCTCGTCAATGAGACTGTCGACAACTCTATCGACGAAGCCATGGCGGGTTATTGTACGCACATCGAGGTGACCATCAACGAAGACGGCTCCATCACCGTACAGGATAATGGTCGTGGTATCCCCGTCGACGAGCACGAGAAAATGCACAAGTCGGCCCTTGAGGTTGTGATGACCGTGCTCCACGCTGGTGGTAAGTTCGATAAGGGTTCCTATAAAGTCTCTGGTGGTTTGCATGGTGTAGGTGTGAGCTGTGTGAATGCCCTGTCTACCCACATGATGTCGCAGGTGTTCCGCAATGGTCACATCTACCAACAGGAGTACGAGAAGGGTAAGCCCCTCTACGATGTGAAGATTGTTGGTGATACCGACCTGACAGGTACCCGCCAGCAGTTCTGGCCTGACGGCAGTATCTTCACTACTACCGAATACAAATACGACATCATTGCCAAGCGTATGCGCGAGCTGGCTTACCTGAATGCCGGTATCACCATCACACTGAAGGACATGCGTCCTGACGAGGAAGGTAACCTCAAGGAAGAGGTGTTCCACGCCAAAGAGGGTCTGAAGGAGTTTGTGCGCTACGTAGACCGTCATCGCACTCACCTCTTCGACGATGTCATCTATCTGAAAACCGAGAAGCAGGGTGTGCCCATTGAGGTCGCCGTGATGTACAACACCGACTATTCAGAGAACATCCACTCTTACGTCAACAATATCAACACCATCGAGGGTGGTACCCACCTGCAGGGCTTCCGTATGGCACTGACCCGTACGCTGAAGAAGTATGCTGACGAGGATCCCAATATCTCTAAGCAGATTGAGAAAGCCAAGATTGAATTGGCTGGCGATGACTTCCGCGAGGGTTTGACAGCTGTCATCTCTATCAAGGTTGCTGAGCCTCAGTTCGAAGGCCAGACAAAGACCAAGTTGGGTAATAGCGAAGTAGCTGGTGCTGTACAGCAGGCTGTAGGCGAGGCATTGACCAACTATTTGGAGGAACACCCCAAGGAGGCCAAGCAGATTTGTGAGAAGGTAGTGCTGGCCGCTACTGCCCGTATCGCTGCCCGCAAGGCCCGTGAGAGTGTACAGCGCAAGAACCCCATGACGGGTGGTGGTCTGCCCGGCAAACTGGCTGACTGCTCAGAGAAAGACCCCAAGCAGTGCGAGATATTCCTTGTCGAGGGTGACTCCGCAGGTGGTTCTGCCAAGCAGGGTCGTGACCGTCACTTCCAGGCCATCCTGCCGCTGCGTGGTAAGATTCTGAATGTGGAGAAGGTACAGTGGCACCGCGTCTTTGAGGCTGAGTCTGTCATGAACATCATCCAGTCCATCGGCGTCCGCTTCGGCGTAGATGGCGAGGGCGACCGCGAGGCCAATGTTGACAAGCTGCGCTACGACAAGATCATCATCATGACCGATGCCGACGTCGATGGTTCACACATCGACACGCTCATCATGACACTCTTTTACCGCTTCATGCCGAAGGTCATTCAGGAGGGTCACCTCTACATCGCTACGCCACCTCTTTATAAGTGTACCTTCAAGAAGTTCTCTGAGTACTGCTATACCGAGCAGCAGCGTCAGGCCTTCATCGACAAGTATGTCGCTGGCGACGAGAATGCCACCGCCCTGCACACACAGCGCTACAAAGGTCTTGGTGAGATGAACCCCGAACAGCTCTGGGAAACCACCATGAATCCTGAGAACCGTCTCCTGAAGCAGGTGACCATCGAGAATGCTGCTGAGGCTGACGAAATCTTCTCTATGCTGATGGGTGACGACGTAGAACCTCGTCGTTTGTTTATCGAGAAGAATGCCACCTACGCAAATATCGACGCGTAATCTCTTGAACCGCTGACACATAACATCATCAGCGGCCAACAAATAGTAAAGCCAGCGCTGGGGATAGAAAACCCGGCGCTGTTTTTTTGCTATTAAACTATTGGTGCTGTCTTACGTCAAAATAACGTAAACTGACAGAAAACTACATGATGACTAATCGCACCACGCTATTATTTCTCTTTTGCTGCTTGGCAGTGCTACGCATCACAGCCCAGACATCAGTATTGTCTGGCAGGGTGGTGGATGCCGAAACCAACGAGGCGCTGTCAAGGGCTACCTCACAACTCTATCGCATCGGTAGGGGCGATACGACATTCGTAGGTGGGGCCTATTCCAACGAACAGGGCTATTTCTCGTTGCATGCTGCCAGCACGGGCTCCTACCTGCTCCGCATCTCCTTCTTAGGCTATAAGACCCATGAACAGGCAGTCACGCTGACAATAGGACAGACGAAGACACTGGACAAGATAGCACTCAAGCCTGACGCCATGCAACTCGACGAGGCAGTGGTAACGGCTAACCTGCCCAAGATGGTTATCAAGGACGACACGGTGGTATATAATGCCGATGCCTACCGCGTGCCCGAAGGTTCTGTCATAGAGGCACTGGTAGAGGCATTGCCTGGTGCCAAAATCGATGATAATGGCAAGATTAGCATCAATGGTAAGGATGTGAAACGCTTCAAGATGGACGGGCGCGATTTCATGACGGGCAACAACGATGCCGTCATGAAGAATCTGCCCTCCTATGTGATAGAGCAGGTGAAGGCTTACGACGAGAAGAGTGACCTGTCACGCCTGACGGGTATTGACGATGGCAACGATGATTTCGTGCTTGAGTTTGTCACGCGCCGTAGTGCCCGTCGTGGTCTGCAGGCTAATCCTGATGTGGGCTATGGCACTGATGGGCGCTATGGCATCCGTCTGACGGCTATGAAACCCTTTGGCGCCATGCGTTATACGTTTATGGGTAATGCCAATAACGTAAACGACCGTAACTTCAGCGGACGGGGCGGGCGAGGACGCGGCAACGGACAAGGGCAGCGTGAGACAAAGACGGGGGCACTGGACATCAGCTACGAGAAGCAGAACAAAATACGGTTGAGTGGACGCGTAACATGGAATCGTGGCGATGCCGACAACTGGAGTCGTACGGGCTCTGAAAGCTTCGTCCGTAGCACGGGTGGCGCTTTCTCTAATAGCGTCAGTCAGAGCTATTCGCGTAACAACAGCTGGACGGGCAGCATGAACCTCCAATGGACCATCGACTCAGTGACCACCTTGTCTTGGCGTCCTGATGCCAGCTATAACACCAGCGACAGCAGGAGCTTTTCCACCTCGGCATCGTTCAATGCCAATCCCTTCGATTATCTTGCCGACCCGCTGGGCGACCTCACCCAACGCACCATGGCCGATGGTCGCGAACTGTTTGTCAACAGCCGGCAGAACAAGTCGTTAAGTTATAGCGACGGCAAGAATTTCAACTCCCAGCTACAACTGTTCCGTCGCATCGGACGCAGAGGGCGCAATGTGGCGCTGAGTGTCAACTTCAGCTATCGCGACGGCAACAGCCAGAATGCCAGCCTATCGGCAGTACACCTTTATCAGCAGAAGAATCAACAGGGGCAGGACTCCACCTACCAGACAAACCGCTATACCATCTCTTCCAATGACAACTTGAGCTATTCGTTAGGTATCACTTATACAGAACCCCTGTTGACTTTCCGGCAGCAATCAACGGACACCCAACGTAGTCAACGTGGTCCTTTTGGTCGCAATCAGTCTCGTGGCTTCGGACAGCAGGGACTCTTCCTGCAGCTGAACTACCGCTATAGTTACAGCTATCAGAAGAGCAATCCCTTCACTTATGATTTTCCCGATTATTCTGATGCCGCCTTCCAAGAGGTCTTGCAGGACTATCGTGAGTGGACAGCCCTCTTCGGCTTTCTTGACAATCCTTACGAGAGCTACCTCAGCACCCGACTGAGCCGCTATTCTGAGCGTAAGGAGTACAGCCATACGGCTGAAGTCCAGCTGCGCTATGTCCGCAATAAGATGAATATGAATGTTGGCCTGTCGTTTTATCCCCAGCGCTCTCACTATAACCAACAGTATCTGGGCCGTTTGGTTGATACTGTCCGTACAGTTATCAACGTCTCTCCTACGCTCAATCTGCGCTATAACTTCAATCCGCAGACCAATCTGCAAGTGCAGTTTCGTGGACAGACCCAACAACCCAATATCACGCAACTACTTGACATCTACGACGACACCAATCCACTCAGCATCACGATGGGTAATCCGGGACTGAAGCCTGCCTTTACCTCCAATTTGCGTGCTAACTTCCAGATGATGCGGCAGCCCAGGCTCATTACTGATGAGCGAGGCTTCCAACTCCCAAAGCAGCAGCGCCATTGGAGCTTCAATGCCAATGCAGGATGGCAGGTCGTCAGCAATAGTATCGGTAATATCGTGACCTATAACGAGACGACAGGTGGACGCATCTCGCGGCCGGAGAATATCAATGGCAACTGGAATGCCAACTTCGGCATGGGCTTCACCATCGGACTCGACACGCTGAACCGATGGGACATCAGCGGTTCCATCAATGCCAATTATGCCCATCGAGTAGGTTATGTCAATCTCAATCGTTCGGCCGATTCCGAGCGTAACGTGACACATACCTATAACGTCAATCCCTCTATCTCCCTCAGCTTCCGCAACGACTGGCTCAGCATCTCGCTCAATGGCCGTACCACCTATGCCCGCACCGATAACCGCCTGCAGGCCTCCAACAACCTCACTACGTGGAATTTCTCCTATGGTGGCAACACCAAGATTACCTTCCCTTGGGGTTCCAACCTCTCTACCGACATCCACATGTTTAGCAAGCGCGGCTATTCTGACGAGTCGCTCAATACCAACGAGCTGCTCTGGAACGCCCAGCTCTCGCACAGCTTCTTGCGAGGCAAGGTGCTGACCGTTATGCTCCAGTGGTACGATATCCTGCGACAGCAGACCAATTTTTCACGTACCGTCAATGCCAATGGCTGGCGAGACCAGGAAGTTAATGCCATCAATAGCTATGCTATGCTGCATGTCAGCTATCGCCTTAACTTCTTTGGTGGTAACAATGGCGGACGTAGTGAGGGCCGCAACGGTGGACGTAGAGGTTGGGGCGGTGGTGGGCGTTCTGGTAACTGGCGTGGAGGCGGCAACCGCTCTTCTTGGTAGATATACACCACAAGATTTGTTGCTCCAATGATGCACTAAAAAAGAAAAAGTGTGTTGAAACTATTTGATAGTCAACACACTTTGCTTTGAAGTCTTGTACCCAGACCCGGGCTCGAACCGGGATGGGTTGCCCCACTGGTGTTTGAGACCAGCGCGTCTACCGATTCCGCCATCTGGGCTTCTAAGCGGGTGCAAAGGTACAAAGAAGAAAGGAAAAAACAAAATAAATGGATAAAAAAATAAAAAATAAATGTATTTTCTTGCTTAATAGGATAAAAAGACGTACCTTAGTAGTCGAATTTTAAATCTACATACCGAATGGAAAAATCTAATGGGAATTATTGTGTAATCTTAGCGGGAGGAAAAGGCAGACGGTTGTGGCCCAGTAGCCGTGAGGAACGCCCTAAGCAGTTCGTTGACTTCTTTGGTGTTGGCCGTACGCAGCTTCAAGCTACATTTGATCGCTTTTCAAAGATTATTCCGCTGCAGAATATATTTATATGTACGTGTAAGGAATATCTTTCACTGGTCAAGGAGCAAGTGCCCGATATTAATGACCATAACATATTGGTAGAACCTATCAACCGTAATACAGCGCCCAGTGTGGCATGGGCTAACATGCGTATTAAGCGTGGTAATCCTGATGCTAACATCATCATCACCCCTGCAGACCAGTTGGTGGTCGATGAAACAGAATTTATTCGCTGTGTGGAGACGGGCTTGAACTATGTCTCTCAGAACGATGTGCTACTGGCGATGGGTGTCAAACCTACTCGCCCCGAACCGGGCTATGGATATATTCAGATAGGCGATTTAAGTTGCAAGCCTGACGTGTATAAGGTGAAGTCCTTTACTGAGAAACCCGAGCGAGAATTTGCCAAGATGTTTATGGAAAGTGGAGAGTTCTACTGGAACACAGGTGTCTTTATGGTAAACTCACGCAAACTGACGGAGAGCTTTGAGAGCATTTTCCCCAGTGTGCTGCGCAACCTGAAGATTGAGAAACCTACCTATAACTACGATGAGGAACTGGAGTACGTGAAGCAGAATTATCCGCGCTATCCCCATCTGTCTATTGACTATGCCATTCTGGAGAATACTGCCGATGTGTATGTGATGAAGTGTGAATTCGGCTGGGCTGACCTGGGCACGTGGCATGCCGTCTATGAGTTTATGAGCAAGAGTGAGGGAGACAATGTCGTTGTTGACTCAGAAGTGATGATAGAAGACTCGCGAAACAATGTCATCAAATTGCCCAAAGGTAAGTTAGGTGTTATTAACGGACTGGATGGCTACATCGTGGCTGAGGAGGATAACGTGCTACTCATTTGTAAGAAAGGTGACTCATCAGCACTGGTACGTAAGTATGTCAACGAAGTGTTGATTAAATATGGTGAAGACTTCGTATAGTTCAACGTTCAACGTATATGATAATTGGTGTTGATGCTAAGCGCATCGTGCGCAACGGGACGGGATTGGGAAGCTATGGCCGTACATTGGTAAACGACCTCATCAGGTTGGGAGACAGCGACTTGCAGCTACGCCTATATGCACCTGACGAAGGACGCGATGATTTGCGTGGTCAGATTATTGAAGGTGCGGAGTTTTGCTATCCTAAAGGCCATCCTGCCGCCCTGCGCAAGGCGTGGTGGCGCTCTCGTGGCATTGTCAGCGACTTGGTGCGCGATGGTGTAGAGGTCTATCATGGTCTGTCGGGTGAATTGCCTTCGGGTTTGCGTCGTGCCGGTATCCGTGGCATAGTGACTATCCATGACCTTATCTTTATGCGCCATCCTGAGTACTACCACTGGATAGACACCAAGATATACGAGTGGAAGTTCCGCCAGTCGCTGCGCGAAGCCGACCATATCATCGCCATCAGTGAACGTACCCTTCAAGACATTTTAGAACTGGGCGGTGAGGAGTATGCCGACCGCATTACTGTCATCTATCAGAGTTTTGCACCCCACTACAGTGGTCCCGTCAGAGAGGAACGTAAGGCTGCAGTCCGCGAGAAATACAAGTTGCCACAACGTTATGTGCTGAATGTAGGAACGATAGAGCGCCGCAAAAATTTGGCATTGGCTGTTGAGGCTGTTGATTTGCTGCCGCAGGATGTGCATCTGGTGGCTGTTGGACGCCAGACAGACTATGTCAAGGAGTTGCCGCACAGTGAGCGCCTGCATCTGCTCAGTGGTGTTCCGGATGAAGACCTCTCTGCTATCTATGCTCAGGCAGAAACCTTTGTCTATCCGTCGCGCTACGAAGGTTTTGGTATCCCTATTATTGAAGCAATAGCCGCAGGACTGCCCGTAGTCGCTTGTACAGGTTCGTGTCTCGAAGAGGCAGGAGGCCCTTATAGCCGTTATGTCGGTCCGGATGATGTTATCGGTATGGCTGAGGCATTGAAGATGTCCTTGCGCGGTGCCCGTGGTCGTCAGGAACGTATCCTGCAGAGTCGCGAATATATCCGCCGCTTTGAGGGTAACGATGTAGCCCGTCAGGTGGCTGAACTCTATCGGAAGGGATAACTCTCGAAGCGTTTCTAAATCTTTATGTTGAGTTGTAACAACAGGTCTGCCATAGAAGAACGGCTGATTTCTTGAAGTCCTGTGCCAATGGTGCTGCGGTCGAAGTAGTTGGTGACACCCAGTTTAGCTGCCAGTTCAAGGTGTGTCCCTATGTCGGCCTTTGCTATCATTGCATAGTGTATGCCGTGGCCGTAATATGCGGGGAAGGAGAAGTCGTTCAGCAAAGACGGCTCATACTGGTAGAGACGGCTGTCGTAGTTATCGCTGCGGAACCATGCCGCAGTCCCAGTCAGCTGTAGCCATTGGCTGTGCCAGCGTACCTGTTGACTCACCATGGCTCCTCGACTGCTTGAACCCGCTTCTCTGGTTAAGACACCATCACCTTGGGTGTGCAGGGTCAACTGCTGCGAGGGCGTCCAGTCGATGCCTATGCGGATGCGGTGGCTCGTTTGGTTGATAATTCTTTTCTTACTGTCATCATCGTGCTGTCTGATGTGTATCCGATAGCGGGTACTCCATGTCCATTTCTTTCCCGTGTGACGTATGGATAGCAAGGCGTCGAAAGCATCGCTCTTTGCTGACACTTGATAGCGGGGCCAGTCAAAGTGGGCATAGTCCAGATAGCCCTGTATGTGCCAGCTGTAGGAAGGCTGCCATGTGCTACCCAGGTAGATGCCGTGCTCGTTCTGTATGCTGCTGCCTTCACGGAAACTATTGGCATGCTGGGCTGTGTAGCGCTTGTCATAGTAGCGGTGGAGTAGCATCAGCGAGAGCTGGTTAGATACCCGACAGTTAACCGTGTGTATTAGCGCTAATGCCCCATTCTTGCTAAGCGCCGTCTCCCCACTAAAGGCCCAGCGGTGGTTGTTCCAGCCATAATCCATACTCATATTCAGAAAGTTATTGCCTTGTGCAGCATAGGAACGGTAAGAGGCATTCTGCTGAGGACATAGCGGGCGGTTATAGTGGGTGTAGGCAACGTTGGCGTTGATGTACAACGTGCCCTGTTGCCAACCAATGGTACCACCCAGGTCTGTCACCTGCGTATTATGTTTCTTCACCAATTCGGTGGGGGTACGGTGA
Organism: uncultured Bacteroidales bacterium; assembly: GCA_902798425.1. Taxonomy (GTDB): domain Bacteria; phylum Bacteroidota; class Bacteroidia; order Bacteroidales; family Bacteroidaceae; genus Prevotella. The sequence goes on along the minus strand of CADBWR010000014.1, from coordinate 21,515 downwards.
TAGCCACTGTATATTAAGGTACGTGCAGAACCATCATCGTTCAGCGTGGCATCGATAGATTGATGCGAGGCAAAGACCGTCAAGTGCCACTGTTTTGCCAGCTGTAGCGTGGCAGCTAGTCCCTGTAAGTGGTCACCGGCAGAGCGTGAACTATGTGCTGACAACGTATGCTGGCTACGTCCCATCGTCTGTAACATAGCCTGTTTGCCTAACTGAAAACGGGTGTTCATAATCAGTCCTAATCCCATCTGTACACGATAGTGTCCAAGGTTCAGTTCCTTTAGGAATCCGAAGTCACGCAACTGCACGTAGTAGTTGTACTGGTCGTAGCCCATGCTGTTCTTGTTGGAGAAGAACGGCTCTCCAGCGTCTTGAGCAGCAGTGATGCCTGCCTTGATGCGGTTGGCAAAGGTGTACTGGTAACGCACGTCGTGACGATAGCGATAGCCCAGATAGCCAGACCTGTCGCCTTCCCGTTCATAAAAAGGTACCTTTATGCTGGCAGTCAGCCGGTGCTTGCCTTTTTTCAGCAAGTCTTCTGCAGTAGGCCAAAAGGAAGGCTTGCGCTCTTCACCTACTACGACAAAGAATTGCAGCAACCGGCGGGTGTGGTAGTCTAAGGCACGAATCATCTGTAACTCGCTGAGTGAGCGGAGCGGATGATAGCGGTCAATATATTCCACAAGGGCTTCCACCTGTTGGGCGGTAAGAAAGGGTAGGGTTTCCAACTCCTCTTGGCATGTCTGGTTCAGGTTGATAGGGGTCAGTGCCAGTTCTTCCAACTGCTCCATCAGTTCTGTGCTGTAGCTGTCCTCCATATCCTCTGCAGTTAGCCACTCGTGCAGTACCTCTCGCCAGTCGTTTTCGGCAGAGGCTAGTGCAGCAAAACCAAGTAGCAAACAGAGCACCAGCAGTCTCATCAGATAATAGGTAGTGAGATACCGTTAATCTTCTGGTACACGTCGAGGGCGTAGACATCGGTCATACCAGAGATGTAGTCGATGACAGCCATAAGACGCACTTCCAATTCTGGATCATCAATATGATACTGGCTGGATACCCTGCCAATAAGTTGCTGAGAGTAGTATCGGTCGGGGTGCATCACGGCTTCTACCATCTGCTGCATCAGTGTCTCCATGATCTTATAACCTGACAGTTCTACATCTAACACGGGACGGCTGCGGTAAATCTTCTGTAGAGAGACCTCTGCGCAGCGGTGATAAGCCTCGCGCTGCAGCGGACTGATGTGGTCGATGAGGCTTCCCGAGAAGGTGCCGCTAAGTATCTCTTCCTCGTGTTCTACAAAAGTGTTGACGCATTCGTTCTCTAATTTGCCGATGACACAAGCACGGAGATAGACTATCTGCTCGTTTCTGTCGGTGAGCTGTTCGCTCTCTATGCGTTGCAGAATATGTTGCTGTGTCTGTTCGTCGAAGAAATCGAGCATTAGGCGTGACGCCTGCTCAAAGGAGATAATTTTTAGTTTATGGGCGTCCTCCAAGTCCATAATCTCGTAGCAGATGTCGTCGGCAGCTTCTACCAGATAAACCAAAGGATGACGTACGTAACGCAATGGCTCTCCTGGATTGGAGATGCAAAAAAGCCCCATTTCATCGGCAATTCTCTGGTAGGTTTCTTGCTCACTCTGGAAGAATCCGAACTTACCTTTCTTGCTGGCTGCCGACGAGGCATAGGGATATTTTACTATGCTGGCAATGGTGGAGTAGGTCATGACAAAACCACCAGGACGGCGTCCCTTGAACTGGTGAGTCAACAAGCGGAAGGCATTGGCATTACCTTCAAAATGGGTGATGTCGTCCCAAAAGGCTGGTGAAACCTGTTGGCGCAACTCGCGGCCTGGTCCTTCGGTAAAGAATGTCTGGATGGCCTTCTCGCCGCTATGTCCAAAGGGCGGATTGCCGAGGTCGTGGGCCAGACAGGCGGTAGAGACAATCTGGCCAATCTCTTCAAATAGTGTGCCGCGCAACTCGGGGCGTCGCTCACTAATGATGCGCTGAGCTACATCGTTGCCCAGCGACATGCCTACACTGGCTACTTCCAGTGAGTGTGTCAGACGGTTGTGTACGAAGACGCTTCCCGGTAAGGGGAATACTTGTGTCTTGTTCTGCAGGCGGCGGAAGGGTGCCGAGAATATGAGACGGTCGTAGTCGCGCTTAAACTCTGAGCGGTCGTCGTGGCGCTCCGTATGGCGCTGTTCTTGACCGAGTCGCTTGTTTGATATAAGTTGTTTCCACTCCATATTGAGTGCAAAGGTAACAATAAATTAAAGATTAGAGATGAAAAATGAGAAATTATTTGTCTGTTTGGAGAGAAATGACTACTTTTGCACATTATTTATAATAGAAACGTTTCTGAGAATGATTAAAATCAAAGTCGTCAACCGTGGGCACCAGCAGTTGCCCGCATATGCTACGTCACAGAGTGCCGGTATGGATCTGCGTGCTAACCTTGATGCCCCCATCACCCTGCACCCCATGGAACGTAGACTGATACCTACTGGTCTCCACATCGCTCTACCTGAAGGTTATGAGGCACAAGTGCGTCCACGTAGTGGACTGGCACTGAAGCACGGTCTGACGGTGCTGAATACTCCTGGTACTATCGATGCCGACTACCGTGGCGAGATTGGTGTTGTGCTGATCAACTTGTCGCAGGAGGACTTTGTCATCAACGATGGTGAGCGCATTGCACAGATGGTTATTGCCCGTCATGAGCAAGGTGACTTTGTCGTCGTCGAGGAATTGGACGAGACCGAACGTGGCGAAGGAGGCTATGGACATACTGGCGTAAAATGAGAAAGTGGTTTTACATAACAAGTTTGTTGTGTGTCATGGCTGTCAGTGCTGTGGCACAGGATGCTGACACCCGTCGCCGCTATGATGCATTCTTTCTGGATGCTATCTGTCAGCGACAAAAGGGGAACAACGATGCCGCCTTTGATTTGTTGCGCCACTGCATTGATATTGACTCGACTCGCTCGGAGGCCTACTACTATTTGGCTCAGTACTATGCTGCACTGAAACAGAAGGATACGGCACTTCGCTATTCACAGAAAGCTGCCGAGTTGGAACCGGACAACGTGGACTGTCTGGAGACACTGGCCAATGCCTACTTGACTCAACGGAAATATCCTGAAGCCATCCCTGTTCTGGAACGACTCTATGAGAAAAGTCGCGATCGTGACGATGTCCTTGGACTGCTGATACAGCTCTATGAACAGCAGGGCGACTATGACAATGCCATTCGCACATTGACACGTCTTGAGACTGTCGAGGGTAAGAGTGAACGACTGTCGTATGCCAAGAGTAACCTCTATTCACAGAAAGGCGATAAGAAGGCTGCCATTGCTGAGATGAAGACGCTGGCCGACCAGTATCCTAACGACAACAACTACCGCTGTCTCTATGCTAACACACTGTATATCAACGGACAGAAGAAGAAAGCCGTTGCCATCTACGACAAGGTGCTGAAGGAGGAACCTGCGAACCGTAATGCGCAGATGGCGCTGTTGGCTTATTATAACGACCAGAAAGACACGGTCAATGTCAATATGATGATTGAGCGCGTACTCTTCAATAAGAATGCATCAACAGATGACCGCGTGGCACTGATGCGACAGGTTATTGGCGAGAGTGAGCAGAGCGGGGGCGACTCCACACGTGTGTTGAGGTTGTTCCATCGACTACTTGATATGCCCGAGGCGGACAGCGAACTTGCTATCTTCTGTGCATCCTATATGAATATGAAGAAGATGCCCAACGACAGCATCCGTCTGGTGCTGGAGAAGGCGCTGGCTATGTCGCCCGATCAGGCTTCTGTACGCCTGCAACTGGTTATGTACGCTTGGGAAGCAGAAAACCATGAGCGCGTCATCGAACTGTGCCGTGCTGCTCGACAGTATAATCCCGACGAGATGGCCTTCTATTACTATCAAGGCATTGCCTACTATCAGGAAGGACAGCTTGATGAAGCCCTTAACGCCTTTCAGAATGGTATTGGCGTCATCAACAGCGATAGCAATCCAGCCATTGTCAGCGACTTCTATGCCGTGTTGGGTGATATCATGCACCAAAAAGGTATGGAGAATGAATCCTTTGCTGCCTATGACTCTTGTCTGGTGTGGAAGGATGACAATATTGGCTGTTTGAACAACTATGCCTACCACCTTAGTGTGAAGGGCATCCGTCTGGACGAGGCAGAGCGCATGTCGTTCCGTACCGTCAAGGCTGAGCCGAAGAATGCCACCTACCTGGATACCTATGCGTGGGTTCTCTTCAAGCAGAAGCGCTACGACGAGGCGCAAAAATATATTGACCAGACGTTGGAGAATGACAGTGTCCCATCGGCAGAAGTTCTGGAACATGCTGGCGACATCTACTACCACGTAGGGGAGAAAGAGCGGGCTGTCGAGTTCTGGCAGAAAGCTCTTGATACTGCTTTTGAGGAGAAATCGAAGGAGCAAGATGGGCGCCAGCAGGTATTAACAAGAAAGATAAAACTAAAAAAATACGTCAAAGAATGAAAACACTACGTTTTTGGAAGATAACCGCACTTTTCGCAGCTATAGCACTGGTAGTAGCCTGCGGTAGCAGTAAGGACTTGGGACGCAAGGCAGAATCGGTTCAGGCGCAGGACGAAGCAAGAGCCAAGCTAGCTACTGTGCCTGATACGTTGGAAAAGGAAGCCTTTCTTCAGAAGGTTGCCGACAATGCGCAGTCCATCCGCTTCATCACGTCGAAGTTGAAGTTTACCTTGGAAGTAGGCAATCGTCAGATGACGCTTACAGGAAGCTTAAAAATGAAGCGCGACGATGTTATCCGCTTGCAACTGATGGCCTTTGGCTTTGTGGAGGCAGGACGTCTGGAGTTCACGCAGGACTACGTGCTCATCGTAGACCGCATCAACAAACAGTACCTGAAGGTGCCCTATGCCCAGCTGGAGTTCTTCCGCCACAGTGGTGTTGACTTCTTTATGCTTCAGTCGCTCTTCTGGAACGAACTCTTCCAGCCAGGCAAGGCTCGCCTGACTGAGCGCAACTTGAAACGCTTTACAACTGATGTCGGCGTCAACAACAACATTGTCGTCTCTTACGAGAACTCCGAACTATCCTACCGTTGGCTGACAGACAGAGAATCGGCACGCATCAATATGGCTAACGTCCTTTATGCCAACTATCTGCGCGGCAACTATCAGCTCACCTGGGACTATGATGAGTTTAAGTCGAGCAACCGCAAGATGTTCCCTATGAAGCACAAGGTGTCCTTGGCAACTCCTGAAAAGGAAATTAAACTGGAAATGAATCTCAATCACCTGGGCAATGACGAAGACTGGGAGCCACGCACCGTGCTCTCTGGAAAATATCGTCAAATGCCTATCGACGATATTCTGCGTCGCTTTATGTCACTCTAAACAGCAACGATGAGGCGAATAGCTATTATTCTTTTACTCCTATGGGGGTTTACCCTTGCACCTCAGGCGCAACGTCGCAAGTCTGCGCCCAAGAAAACTGTAGTCACTAAAAAAAAGACGAGGAGATCAACAAAAAGCAGCAAGCCTTCTGCCAAGCAGCCTACCACCGTACAGGCTTTGGAAAAGCAGCGCAAACAGATACAGCAGCAGATTAGGGAGCAAGAACGTCGTTTGGCTTCGTCGCAAAAAGATGTCAAGAAACGTCTGCAGACCTTGATGATGCTGAACTCCGAAATTGCAGGAAAGCGTCGCACCATTGACACGATTCGTCACGATATCAGCAATCTGGATCAGGAGATTGAAGAGTTGAATATCCAACTCGATGAACTGCAGAAGATGCTTGCCGACTGCAAGCAGCGTTATGTTAAATCCATGCGCTATATGCACCGCAACCGTTCTGCCCAGAGTCAGATGATGTTCATCTTTAGTGCTGACAACTTTGCGCAGATGTTCCGCCGTATGCGCTTTATGCGCGAATATGCCGCTTACCAGCATGTTCAGGGCGATGAGGTGAAGGCACAGCAGGAGGAGGTCAACCAGAAGTTCCAGGAACTCAGTGTCGCAAAGGATCATAAAGCACAGCTGTTGGCTAAAGGTGAGCGTGAGCGTGTGGCTCTGGAGGGTAAGCAGACTGAGCAGCAGAATGTGGTTAACACGCTGAAGAAGGAGCAGAAGACCATCCAGAAAATCATTGCCCAGCAGAAGAAGAAAGATGCTGCTCTTAATGCACAGATTGACCGTTTGATAGCTGAGGAGGTTGCCCGTCAGAAAGCCCGTGCCGAGGCTGAAGCTCGTCGTCGTGCTGAGGCTGCAGCCCGTGAACGTGAACTTGCTGAGGCTAAGGCCCGTGAGGAGAAGGCTCGTGCTGAGGCAATGGCTGCCAAGGACAAGAAAGCCCGCGAGGAGGCTGAGCGACGTGTTCGTGATGCTGAGGAGAGGCGTATTGCTGCCCAGCGTAAGGCTGAGAGTATGCCTATGACAGCACCTTCAGAGGATGTCCGCATCAGTGGCAACTTTGAGAGCAACCGCGGACGTTTGCCTATGCCTATCACTGGTTCCTACCGCATTGTCAGCCATTTCGGACAGTATAACGTTGAGGGCCTCCACAACGTGACACTCGATAATAAGGGTATTAATATCAAAGGCGAACAAGGTGCTCAGGCTCGTAGCATTTTCGATGGCGAAGTCAGTGGAGTCTTCAGTTTCGGTGGTACAATGGTTGTCATGGTGCGCCACGGCAGTTACATTTCTGTATACTGTAACTTGGCCAGTGTCAACGTGCACCGTGGGCAGCGTGTCAGCACTCGCCAGTCATTAGGTCGTGTAGGTACCGACAACATTCTGCAGTTCCAGTTGCGTAAGGAAACCAGTAAACTTAATCCGGAGCACTGGCTGGGACGGTAGTTGGTGCTATTGGCAGTCAGCTATTAGCTGAACATACGTTTCTATGGCATTCGCAATCTCGCTAATACCGATGTACTCATCGGCACTATGGCTACGTGCACTGTCGCCAGGTCCCAGTTTAAACGAAGGGAACGGCATCAGCGCCTGGTCACTAAGCGTTGGAGAGCCAAAAGGCTGCATACCCATCGCCTTGCAACGCTGTATCAGCGGATGCTCTTCGTCGATATGCGAGGAGCGCAGACGGAAGGAACGGGCAGTGAGTTCGCACTTCTTCATGTGTTTCTTTAGGAAGGCGAAGAGGTACTCATTCTCGTAATGTTCATTGGGTCGCACGTCGATGACAAAGCGGCACTCGTCAGGTACCACATTATGTTGGGTACCACTATTCACCACCGTCACCGTCATCTTGGTAGCCCCCAGCAGTGCACTCTCCTTGGTAAAACGGTAGTCGCGCAACCACACTAAATCGTCCAGCGCCTCATAGATGGCATTGACACCCTCATTACGGGCGGCATGGCCACTCTTGCCATGGGCCACACCATCGATGACCATCAATCCACGTTCAGCAATGGCCGGCTGCATACCTGTAGGTTCGCCGACGATAGCCACGTCAATCTTTGGCAGCTGAGGCAATGCCAAAGAGAAACCGTTGGCACCGCTGACCTCTTCCTCGCACGACGCCAGATACACCAGATTGTACTTCGTGGCTCTCCCACGAAGACAGCGGTACGCCTGCAGCAGACTGACCAATCCGCCACCACAGTCGTTACTGCCTAATCCGTAGAGGCGGTCGCCCTCGATGGTCGGCGTAAACGGGTCGCGCGTCCAGGTGCTGACAGGTTTTACCGTATCAATATGTGCACAAAGCAGGATGGTAGGTTTCTCGGTGTTCAGTTGTTCGCATACCAGCAGATTGCTGCCGATACGCTGACACGGCAGTCCGCATTTGCCGATGAAATCGGCCAAAATGTCTGCTGCCGCCGTCTCGTCGCGACTGATGGACGGCGTACTAATGAGTTGCTTTAACAACTCAACGGCCTCTTGTGTATATGCTTGAATATCCATAATCGACGCAAAGATACGAAATAATTATGAATTATAGCTGTTCTTGCATAAAATTCTCTAGAGAATTTTGTCCTTATTAGCTGTATACGCGATAAATTCTCTAGAGAATTTTTGGTAAATACAGCTAAAAGATATTCCTAAAGATGCCACTCACCTCTTACCTATGGCATCTATTTGTGTAAAATTAAAAAATAATTATTAATTATGGATTATGTATTATGAATTATTTTGTACCTTTGCACCTAATTAATAAATAAGAGAGTTATGCAAGCAAATTGTCACATGTCTGTGCTGGTGCACGAGCAAGCAAAGAAGTATGGCGATCGCGAGATGCTGATCTATCAGGATTTCGGTGGTAAGGAATGGAAATCGCTCAGTTGGAATCAGGTGTCGACAACCGTTAAGCAGGTTAGCAACGCCTTGTTGAACCTGGGTGTTAAGGTGCAGGAAAACATCGGTATCTTCTCACAGAATTCGGCGCAATATGTCGAGTGTGACTTTGGTGCCTGGGGCATCCGCGCTGTTACGATACCCTTTTACGCCACCAGCTCTGAACAGCAGATACAGTTTATGGTCAACGACGCCAAGATACGTTTTCTGTTTGTTGGTGAACAAGACCAGTACGACAAGGCACGCCGCGTCTTCTCGCTGTGCCCCACGCTGGAGCGCATCATCGTCTTTGACCCGTTGGTGCATATCTCTTCTCACGACCCCAATGCCATCTATTTTGCTGATTTCCTGAAACTGGGCGAAAATCTGCCCCGCCAGACCGAGGTCGAGAAATTGCAAGACCAGGCAAATGATGATGATATCGCTAATATCCTGTACACCAGTGGTACTACGGGCGATTCCAAGGGTGTTATCTTGACGTATGGACAGTTTCATGCAGCTATAATTGCCAATGGCAAGTGTGTACCTGTCACCGAGAAAGACCGCATCATGAACTTCCTACCTTATACGCACATCTTCGAGCGTGGCTGGGCTATACTCTGCCTCTATATGGGTGCTACGATGATTGTGAATACCCATCCACAGGAGGTGCAGCAGTCCATGCGCGAGACGCATCCCACCTGTATGTCGGCTGTGCCACGTTTCTGGGAGAAGGTCTATATGGGCGTTATGGATAAGATTGACAATGCCAGCGCCATGCAGCGTCGCCTTTTCAAGCATGCGCTCTCTGTAGGGCGCCGTCACAATATCGAGTACCTCAGCAAGGGTAAGAAACCGCCTATCACGCTGCACCTGGAGTATGAGATGCTGAACCGCACCGTCTTCTCGCTGGTACGCAAAGAGTTAGGTCTGGAGAATGCACACTTCTTCCCTACAGCAGGTGCTGCCGTGTCTGCCTATGTTGAAGAGTTTGTCCATTCCATAGGACTGAATATGATTGTCGGCTATGGTCTGACAGAGTCGCTGGCCACAGTATCGTGTGACCATCTGGGTGAGCCATACACTGTTGGCTCCGTAGGTCAGCTCATTGAAGGTATTGATGTCAAAATCAGCGACGAGGGCGAGATACTGCTCAAGGGTCCGACGATAACCAAGGGCTACTACAACCGTGAAGACCTCACCAGACAGTCGTTCACTGCTGACGGCTACTTCCGTACCGGCGATGCGGGCTACCTGAAAGATGGCGAGTTGTTCTTGAAAGAACGCATCAAGGACCTCTTCAAGACAAGTAACGGCAAATATATTGCTCCGCAGATGATTGAGTCGAAACTGCTCGTCGACAAATATATCGACCAGATATGCATCATTGCTGACCAGCGCAAGTTCGTGTCTGCTCTCATCGTGCCTGTCTACCCGCTGCTCGAAGAGTATGCCCGTGAACATGGTATCGTTTTCGAGAGTCGCGAACAGCTCTGTTCCGATCAGCGCATCATTAAGATGATGCACGAGCGCATTGATACGCTCCAACAGCAGTTGGCTCACTATGAGCAGGTCAAGCGCTTCACGCTGCTGCCTCATCATCTCAGCATGGAAAAGGGTGAACTTACCAACACCTTGAAAATCAAACGCCGCGTGCTCAACGAAAACTATAAGGAACAGATTGACGCTATGTACGCCGAGTAGTTCCCCGTAAGATAATATGATAACACAAGATCAGTTAAAGGATGTACTTGATCGTGCCGAGGCACTCTACAAGTACCTGAAGATAGACGAGAAGAAGATGGAGTACGAAGAGGAAGAACTTCGTACCCAGGCACCTGATTTTTGGGAAGACCAGAAACGTGCCGAGGAACAGATGAAGAAAGTCAAGGGCATCAAGAAATGGATTGACGGCTATCAGGAAGTACGCACTGCTGCTGATGAGTTGCAGTTGGCTTTTGACTTTTATAAAGAAGATATGGTCACTGAGCAGGAGGTGGACGACAACTATGCAAAAGCCATTGACTCCATTGAGAAACTGGAACTGAAAAACATGCTACGCCAAGAGGAAGACCCCATGGAATGCGTGTTGAAGATCAACTCTGGTGCTGGTGGTACTGAGGCGCAAGACTGGGCACAGATGCTGATGCGTATGTACCAGCGCTGGGCTGAGGCTCACGGCTATAAGGTCAGCATTGCCAACTTGCAGGATGGCGATGAGGCAGGCATCAAAACTGTTACGATGCAGATAGAAGGTGGCGACTATGCCTATGGCTATCTGAAGTCAGAGAATGGTGTCCACCGTCTGGTGCGTGTCAGTCCCTACAATGCCCAGGGCAAGCGTATGACGAGCTTCGCCTCTGTCTTTGTCACACCGTTGGTCGATGACACCATCGAGGTCTACGTAGATCCCGCCAAACTGTCGTGGGACACCTTCCGTAGCTCGGGTGCCGGTGGACAGAACGTTAACAAGGTGGAGTCGGGCGTCCGCCTACGCTACTGGTATACAGACCCCGATACGGGCGAGGAGGAAGAAATCCTCATCGAGAATACGGAGACACGCGACCAACCTAAGAATAAGGAGCGCGCCATGGCTCTGCTGCGCTCACAACTCTACGACCGTGCCATGCAGAAACGCCTGGAGGCACAAGCCAAGATAGAGGCTGGCAAGAAGAAGATAGAGTGGGGCTCTCAGATACGATCCTATGTCTTCGATGACCGTCGCGTCAAAGACCATCGCACCAACTACCAGACCAGTGATGTCGATGGTGTGATGAATGGTAAAATCGATGATTTCATCAAGGCATACCTTATGGAGTTCTCATCCTCTCATGAAGAATAGTCATAAACATTAATAATTAAAACCATAAAATTATGAGCAAGAAAAACAACGCCAAGAAGGAAGCTTGGCAGAAGAAACAAGAAGAGAAAGGAAAGAAAATTGTCGGATGGATTTTTGGCGGACTCATCCTCCTTGCCGTCATCTATCTTGTGTGGACCTTCTCAATGATGGCGTAAATATGGCGCTGGAGATTGAGCGTAAGTTTCTCGTGCTTGACGACTCGTTCAAGCACGAGGCTTTTTCTCATAGCCACATCTGCCAAGGCTATATCTGCAGTGAGCGTGGTCGTACCGTCCGCATCCGTATTAGAGATTCGCGCGCGTACATTACGATTAAAGGTCCCTCACTCGATGGCGGCCTTTCTCGCTACGAGTTCGAGCAGGAGATTCCCCTTGCTGATGCCGAGAAGCTGATGACGCTCTGCGAACCTGGCATTATTGATAAGATCCGCTGGCTCGTCAAGAGTGGTGAACATACCTTTGAGGTCGATGAATTCTTTGGCGACAATGCCGGCCTCATCATGGCAGAGGTAGAACTATCTTCGGCTGACGAACAGCCTGTGATTCCGCATTTCATTGGGAAAGAGGTTACTGGCGACCGCCGCTATTACAACTCGCAGCTGCGTCTCAATCCCTACCGTCTGTGGAAAGACACTGAGTGACGCATATTCTCTGGACGAAAGCCATGTGCCCGAATATAGTCTTGACTCCAAGCCGTTAATATAATCCTGAAAATATGCCAATTGCTCTGGCTGCAATATGCCATCCATCAGCTTCTTCCCCAGCGGCAGTTACCAGAGAGACGCTCTTAATCACCTTGCCGTCGGCATATGCTTTTTGTAGGGCGTCCGTAGCAGACTGTAAATCAGTGATCTTGGTTTCTAACTTGTCAAGACGGTTGTTAATGTCATCGAGACTATTGCAACAGACGAGAAAAAGACAACACAGGAAAAACATTGACGAGAGATTTTTGTTATTCCTTCCGTGATACTTGTTTTGTACGTTTTCTGTTCTTGACATAAGCCCCTTGTATAAATAATATGCTGTTTGATGTATCTGCCTGCAAAGATACATGATTATCAGCAATTCTGCAAATATTCGGTGTACACTTTACGTGTTATGCAGAAAAATTATCTCTGGTTTTCGTTATGTTATTCGTGTCTTTGACTTCATCGAAAGTTCTTTGACCCGAAGGCGCAGCGTGTTGCTCCGCAATATCCCGTTCGGAAAATTGCAAATAAATTTGGTTTTTCACTCGGTTTGCACTAACTTTGCATGCGTGAAAAAGAAAATGCTATTGGCTGTAGGCTGTTGGCTGTTGTCGCTGGGCTTGATGGCACAGGACAAGAAACGGCAGGAGGTGGACATGGACAGTCCGACCTTCGTACCTACCGTGAAGGTGGGGAAGGTGCTGGAAGACGGCGACAGCATACAGTATATGGAAATGAACAACGTCTACGTCTTCCCTCCCGTGACGTTCAGCAGCAAGAAACAGCAGGGTGCCTACATGCGACTGGTGAAGAATGTGAAGACGGTGCTGCCCATCGCCAAGGAGGCGCGGATGATCATGATGGAGACGGCGGCATTTCTGGAGACACTGCCTACCAAGCAGGCCCGCGAGGAACACATGAAGAGGGTGGAGAAGAGCGTCATGCAGGAGTATAAGCCTCGCATGAAGAAGCTGACATACTCGCAGGGCAAGCTGCTCATCAAACTGATATACCGCGAGAGCAACTCGTCAGGCTACGAACTGGTGCAGGCTTTCCTGGGACCTGTCAAGGCGGGGTTCTACCAGGCCTTCGCATGGGCCTTCGGAGCGTCGCTGAAAAAGACGTACGACCCGGAGGGTGTGGACCGCCTGACGGAACGTGTGGTACTGATGGTGGAGGCGGGACAACTGTAGGTTTAGAAATCACGAATTAAACGGATTAATAATATATGACCACAGATTGCACAGATTAAACAGATTATAACCGCAGTGTTGGATTTATTCTGATTTCATTGATTGAAGTGCGCAGCTAAAAATTAGTGAAATTCGTGGTTGAGAGAATCCCTGTAGTTCGCAGCCAAAAAATCTGTGAAATCTGTGGTTGATAAAATAAACATTGTAATAGATGAAGAAGATATTGTTGGGAATGGTGATGGGCATGCTGATAGTAGCGTGCGGCACGACGAAGAAGAGTCAGGGTGAGGAACAGAAGGCGGTGAGCATTGCGTTCTGTGCCGACTCGGCGTATGCGTTCTGTGCTGCACAGTGCCAGTATGGACCACGCACGATGAACAGTGTGGCGCACAAGGAGTGCGGTCAGTGGATAGCTGAGAAGTTCCGCCAGTATGGCTGTGACGTGGAGTTGCAGCGGGCAGACCTGAAAGGCTATGACGGTACTATCCTGAAGAGTACGAACATCATTGCCAAAAGCCAGAAGCTAACAGCCAAAAGCCAACTGCCACGAATCCTGATATGTGCGCACTGGGACAGCAGACCATGGGCAGACAACGACCCCGATTCTGCCAACTGGCACAAACCCGTGATGGCAGCGAACGATGGTGCCTCAGGGGTTGCCGTGATGCTGGAGATAGCACGTCTCTTGCAGCAGAACGACTCCGCCAGCGTGGCTGTTGACTTCGTATGCTTCGATGCCGAAGACTGGGGTACACCGCAGTGGGAGAACGACAGCGATGGCGACTCGTGGGCACTTGGCGCGCAGTACTGGGCTGCCAACTGTCCCAAGCAGATAGCCAACAGCTATCAATACGGCATTCTGCTGGACATGGTGGGCGGACAGAGTGCCCGCTTCTATCAGGAGTATTTCTCGATGAAGTATGCCCGCAACATCGTGGAGAAGGTGTGGCAGGCCGCCAGTGCGGCAGGCTACGGCAGCTACTTCCCCGCAAAGGATGGCGGAGGCGTGACGGACGATCACCTGCCCGTCAACGAGAAGGCCGGCATACCGTGTATCGACATCATCAACCACTATCCGGACTGCGAGCAGAGCAACTTCGGCCCCACCTGGCACACCATTAACGACGACATGCAGCATATTGACAAGAATACGCTGCAGGCCGTCGGACAGACGTTGATACAATTACTGTTCAGCTGATGTGCGGTGCTGTTGCACCTGTCGCATGACGCGCAGGAAGTTGCCACCCCAGAGTTTCTGAATGTCAGCTTCCGAGAAACCTCTTTTGAGTAATTCGCGGGTGTAGTTCAGCAATTCTGCCGAACTCGCCAAGCCACGGATGCCGCCATCGCCGTCGAAGTCGGTACCCAGTCCTACATGGTCGATGCCCATGATGTCGATGGCATGCTCCAAGTGGCGCATGGCATCGTCGAGTGTGGCTTCGCCATCCTTCACTAGGAAACCATGGTATAGCGTGACCTGCATGACGCCACCCTGCTGGGCAAGAGCCCGCATTTGGTCGTCGGTGAGGTTGCGCGGATGGTCGCAGAGTGCGCGGCAACTGCTATGGCTGCACACAATGGGTGTGCTGCTGAGCGACAAGGCGTCGTAGAAGCTCTCCTCGCCAGCATGGCTGAGGTCTACCATGATGCCTAGGCGGTTCATCTCGCTGATTACTTCGCGGCCAAAGGCGCTGACGCCATGGTGGCGGTGCTCGCCACGTGCGGAGTCACAGATGTCGTTGTCGCCATTGTGGCACAGCGTCATATAGACGATGCCACGCTGGGCAAAGTGGCGCAGGTTGTCGATGCTGCCCTCGATGGCATGGCCGTTCTCGATACCGAGCATGATGCTCTTCTTGCTTTGGTGCTTGTGCAGCCACAAATCGTCGGGGGTGCGGGCTATGGCGACATGCTGGCTATGCTTGGCGACGATGGCCTCTATCTTATCAAAAATCTCGTCGGTATATTGTTTGGGATGCTCGGCAAGAGGCATGGTCTGTGGCAGGTACGCCACCATGATGGTAGCGTCCTGATGACCCTCGTTCATCTTGTGAAGGTCGACGAGGAGCTTTGGGTCGCGACTGCCGAAATCGACATGCTGGGGGAAGAACATGGGTGTGTCGCAGTGCGTGTCGAGCGTCAGCACACGACGATGGACGTCGCAGGTGCGGCGGTACTGCTTGGCCTCGCCAATAAACCACTGGAAGATGGGCAGACCATCGTCCAGGCACTCGGGGTGCCACTGTACACCCAGGATGGACTTGTACTCCGTGCTCTCCATGGCCTCTATGATGCCGTCGTCAGAACGCGCTATGACACGGAAGCGAGGACCTGGGTTGTCGACAGCCTGGTGGTGGAAGGAGTTGACGAGGAGCCTCCCCCTATCCCCCTCCTGAAGGAGGGGGGCAACAGAAGCCGAGATATGTTCAGAGACCTTATATATATTATAGAGGAGGGAGTCCTTTTCAATGGTGACGTAGTGGGTGGCGACGTTGCGAGGTTCCTCCTGTGAGTGGTTGTGACCCTGTATGTCGCTGATGTCTTGACGGACGTGTCCACCAAGCGCCATGGCCAGCGTCTGGATGCCACGACAGATACCGAGGATGGGCAGCTGGCGGTTGTAGGCCAGCTGGGTGATGAATAGTTCGGGGAGGTCGCGCTCGGCATTGATGGTACCCAGCTGCGGCCAAGGTTCTTCGCCAGCATAGTGCGGGTCGTAGTCTGCACCTCCGCTGAGGATGATTCCGTCGAGGTGTTCCAAGGTGTTGATGATGACATCCGTATCGCTCAGCGGCGGAATGATAACGGGTGTGCCGCCAGCACGCATGACGGACTTATAGTAGCCTTCTGCCAGTTTGCAGGTCAGTTCGCCATAATTGCCCGTAATGCCAATGACGGGCTTGTGGGGAGCTTCAGGAAATGAGGTATAGGCTGTCGCAGCAAGTTGCGACTGCCAGTCGAAAGGATTCTTAGCCATTATTTTTAATCTTCGAAATGTACGGGTATTTCGCGCTTGATGCTCTGCTCCAATGAAATGAGCGTCTCGGTAGCCACTACACCAGGGATGTCCTGCAGGCGTCCGTTAAGTAGGTGCATCAACTGCTCATTGTCGCGGGCATAGAGCTTGACCATCATCGTGTAGGGACCTGTGGTGAAGTGACATTCTACGACTTCAGGGATATGGCGCAAGCACTCTACTACATCTTTATACATAGAGCCACGCTCCAAGGTGATGCCCACGTAGGTACACGTGGAATAGCCCAGACTCTTGGGGTTAACGTCGAAACCACTGCCCATAATAACCCCATTCTCAATGAGGTGTTGCACACGCTGGTGGATAGCGGCACGCGATACATTGCACTCTGTCGCTACGTCTTTGAAAGGAATGCGCGCATTCTGTGACAGAATGCTCAGAATTTTTTTGTCGAGATTGTCAATCTTGTCCATAGTATTGTAAAAGTTGATGTCTTTTGTTTACAAAGAGTAAGCAAAAGTACATAAAATTATTGAAACATGCAACAATTTGCAAGGAAAAAGTGCGGAAATGCGTGCTTTTTGTTGACAAAAGGCTATTTATCGCTTGCGAATAAGTGTCAAACCATCGCGCAAGGGCAGGATGACTTGTTCTACGCGGGAGTCGTTGACGAGTAAGTCGTTAAAGGTTTCTATACCTTTGGTCTGTGGGTCGCGGTCGTAGTTGTGGTCAACGACATGACCATCCCATAACGTGTTGTCTGCCAGGATGAAACCTCCTGAGCGCAGAATGGAGAGCACCATTTCGTAGGTCTCTTTATAGGTGCGCTTATCGCCGTCAATGAAAGCCATGTCGAAGGTGATGCCCAGGCGAGGTGCCTCGGTGATAGCATCGCCAATGATGAACGACACCTTATCGGCAACGGGCGACCCCTCAATCCACGGCCGTGTGAAGTCCTCCTGTTCATCATTGATCTCAAAGGTGTAGAGGTGTCCGTCAGCCTCCAGTCCTTCGGCCATGCAGAGGGCAGAGTAGCCGCTGAAGGTGCCTACCTCGAGGATGTTCTTGGGACGAATCATCTGTACCAGCATCTTCAGCAGGCGGCCTTGCAGATGGCCTGATGCCATGCGACCGTGCAACATGTGGATGTTGGTGGCACGCCAGAGCCGATACAAGTATTCGGGTTCTGGCTCAATATGCTTCAGTATGTAATCGTCGATGTTCACTGCTAACTGCCAATAGCTAACTGCCAACTGCTAACAGCCAAACGCCTCCATCGCTAGGCGGTAGCTGTCAAGTCCGAAGCCGCAGATAACGCCCTTGCAAGCAGCAGATATCATGGAATGGTGGCGGAACTCCTCGCGCTGGTGGACATTAGAGATGTGTACCTCGATGACGGGCGCCTTTAGTGAGCGGATGCAGTCGTGCAGTGCTACGGAGGTATGGGTGTAGGCACCAGCGTTGAGCACGATGCCGTCATAGGAGAACCCCACCTCCTGCATCTTGTTGATGAGTTCCCCCTCGACATTGCTCTGAAAGTACTCGATGTCGACGGTAGGGTATTGCTGCTTCAGCTGAGGCAGGTACTGCTCAAAAGATGAAGAACCGTAGATGCCTGGTTCACGGACACCTAACAGGTTGAGGTTTGGACCATTGATGATTAAAATTTTCATATTCCAAAAATTATTCGTATCTTTGCCGCAGCAAAGGTACGAAAAAGAATGGAAACAAGCAAGAAAACAGCGACAAATATCGTTCGCGCCTACCAGCGCTACCTCAAACTGCAGCGTGGGTACTCACCGAATACGTTGGATGCCTATGTACGTGACTTGCAGAAACTTATGGACTATCTGGAGGGTGAGGATAAGCATCTGTTGGATGTTCAGCTGCCGGACCTGCAGCACTTTGCCGCAGGACTGCACGACATAGGCATTCATCCGCGCTCACAGTGTCGTATACTCAGTGGGGTACGCTCGTTCTATCGTTTTCTGCAGTTGGACGGCTACCGTGACGATGACCCCACAGAACTGCTGGAGTCGCCCGTGCTGGGTCATCATTTGCCGGAAGTGCTGACACCCGATGAGGTTGA
This sequence comes from uncultured Bacteroidales bacterium, assembly GCA_902798425.1. Classification (GTDB taxonomy): domain Bacteria; phylum Bacteroidota; class Bacteroidia; order Bacteroidales; family Bacteroidaceae; genus Prevotella. The sequence goes on along the minus strand of CADBWR010000014.1, from coordinate 3,380 downwards.
TGCCCTGGAGGCCAGCATTGACCTGACGAAGTGGGAGGGCCATCGTAATAGAGCTATTATCGAGGTACTATTCTCTTGTGGCCTGCGTGTCTCGGAACTGGTCAACCTGAAACTCACCAATCTGTATAAGGAGGAGCAGTATGTGCGTGTGATGGGTAAGGGTAGTAAGGAACGCTTAGTGCCCATCTCGCCCAAGGCACTGAAGGAGTTGGAGTGGTGGTTTGACGACCGTTGCCACATGACCATTAAACCAGGTGAGGAGGACTATGTGTTTCTGAACCGTCGTGGTGCTCATCTCACGCGTGTTATGATACTTATTATGATTAAGCAACAGGCAACATTGGCGGGTATTACCAAAACGATCTCGCCACATACGCTGCGCCACTCATTTGCTACAGCACTGTTGGAGGGTGGGGCAGACTTGCGTGCCATTCAGGTGATGCTGGGACATGAGAATATCGGCACGACGGAGATCTATACACACATCGATATGTCGACGCTGCGGCGCCAGATATTAGAACATCACCCTCGCAATATGCGACAGAGCTTCCAACAGTAGGCTGCGTGGACAGGCGATATTAATGCGTAGATAGCCTTCTCCGCTTTGTGGTCCGTACATGGTACCCGGATTCACCCATACCTTCGCTTTCTCCAGGATGTCTTTACTGTAGGTGGCGATATCGTTGCAGTCCTTTATCTTTACCCATACTAAGTAGGTGCCTTCTAAGGGCATTACTGTCCAACTGGGAATATGCTGTGTTACGAAATCGCACAGCGCCGTGTAGTTGCCCCAAAGGTACTGATTCAGTTCGTCAACCCATGCTTCGCTGTCGTTGTAGGCTGCTATCAAGGCTAATGGAGCGAAGGGATTGACGTCGCATACCTCGTTGATGTTGATAGCGCGTTCGATGCGGCGACGCTTCTCACTGTCTGTGCAGATGATGTTGGCAATCTGCAGCCCTGCGGTGTTGAACGACTTTGACGACGAGTTGAGGATGATGGCGTCGTCATCGACTGTTGCCATGGGGACGAAGGTGTTGCCTGGCATGATGAGCTCGCAGTGTATCTCGTCGCTGACGATGGTAACGTGGTGGCGGCGACAGATGTCGCTCATCAGTTGCAACTCGTCACGATGCCACACGCGCCCCGTGGGGTTGTGGGGATTGCAGAGCAGAAAGATGGTGGCCTTCTCGTCGGCACAGCGCTCTTCGAAGTCGTCCCAATCTATTTCGAAGCGATTATTGTTGCGACTGAATTGCAGCACACATTCGCTGACCTCACAGCCGCTGTTGCGGATGCTGCTGAAGAAACAGTTGTAGTCGGGACTGAGTATGACGACTTTCTCGCCCGCCATGGCGAGGGCTTGCAGTGTACAGGAGATGGCGGGAACGACACCCGTAGTATATAAAATATGTTCGCGCGCGATGGTCCATCCATGGCGGCGCTGAAACCACGAGATGATGGCGTCGTAGTATTCGTTGCCTACCAGCGTATAGGCATAGATGGGGTGCTGGGCACGCTGCCGTACAGTCTCCTGGATGGCTGGCGCTACGGCGAAGTCCATGTCTGCCACCCACAAGGGAATAACCCCCTCTTCGCTTTCGTCCCACTTGACGCAACCTGTGCCGCGTCGCTCAATGATTTCGTCAAAGTCGTACTTCATATTTTACTGCTTACTGCTTAACTATCTTTCTTCACTCTTACCTCTTCACTCTTACCTCTATTTCGCAGTCGTTCGGTTCTCTGACATACTCGTCGAGGGTGACAGAGCCGATGCTGTCGGCAACGATGTGTCCGCCAGTAGGGTTCTTGATGTTCTCGATGTGTCCGCGGATGTCGGCATTGACGACGCTGTACTCAAAGACACGGTCGCAGGCCTTGTCGAAGGTGCAGTTCTCGAGGACGAGGCTGTCGGCATAGCAGAGCAACTGCTCCCCAGCTAACTGACAGTTGACCAGTCGCACGTTCTTGGAGTGCCATGCCAGGTATTCGCCGTCGAGCACTGAGTCGTAGATGGTGACATTCTCGCACTCCCAGAAGGAATCCTTGGTGACAATCTTGGCATTGTGGATTTCAACGTTTTCGCAGTATTGGAAGACGTATTTGGCATCGCTTTCCAGTCCGTCAACGTAGATGTTCTTTGAGAACATGAAAGGGTAGGTGCCTCCATGCAGTTTGACATTCTTCAGTCGCAGACCGTCAACTTTCCAGAAAGTCTCGTCAGCATCCATGATCTCTACGTCCTCCAGTTCTACGTTATTCATCTCACGGAAGAACTTAGGGCCATCGATGCGGCAGCGGCGCATGACGAGGTCGTTGGTATACCAGATGGCCGAGCGCGCCCCCTCGGCAAAGTAACAGTCTTCTATCAGTGCGCCGTCAACGTGCCACCACGGGTACTTGCCATAGAAGCGGCAGTTGGCAGCCTCCATGTGCTGGCATTGTTTGATGCCCGACTCTCCATCCGTGATGGTGATGTTCTCCAGGCGCGTGTCTTTTAATCCAAACAGCGGGCGTTCGCCACCCACCTCTTTATTCTTTATCAGTTCCGTCATTGCTTTGTTTTTTAGAATATTATTCATCGGTTAGTTTTGCGTGTGCAAATGTACAAATTATTTTTATATAAGCCATCAAAGGAAAGACTTTTTAAGGAAAATATCTATTTTATTTTGTATTGTAAATGATTCTTTGTACCTTTGTACCAACAAATAATGATTTAGCTATGAGTGAGAATAATAACAATCAGAAACAGTTGCAGATAGAGCTGCCTCAGGAGGTTGCTCAGGGTGAGTATGCTAACTTTGCCATCATCACCCATTCCAGTTCCGACTTCATCGTTGACTTTGCACGTGTGTTGCCAGGCTTGCCTAAGGCCCAGGTGAAGAGTCGTGTCATTTTGGCACCTGAGCATGCCAAGCGCCTACTAGCTGCTCTGCAGGAGAATATTGTACGCTATGAGCGTGAGTTCGGTCCTATTAAAATACCTAATCAGGATCCGCGTACCATAGCACCTTTCCCCGTCGGAAAGGGTGAGGCATAATGGCTGTCAGTAGCGGCAGTTCCTGTTAGCTTTTAGCCGTTGGCTGATTCTCTTTAATAGGAAAAGTACTGCTTTTGGGTGGCTAAAAATTGTTAAAACGCTTATTTAATGTTAAATTGCATTAAGTGGGCGTCTTTTTAACTCTTGTAAATTAGGTAGAATTAGGAAAAGTTAGTACCTTTGCACCCCAAAAGCGCCCAAAGTGTGGGTGAGCTGTGTTCGAAAATAACATATACATAACATATAATTAATTAAAAAACAAACAATTATGCCTACAATTTCACAATTGGTAAGAAAAGGCAGAAAGGTGCTCGTTGACAAGAGCAAGTCACCCGCGCTG
>CADBWR010000013.1 GCA_902798425.1 uncultured Bacteroidales bacterium | reverse complement strand
GTGGTTATTGCGGCGGGGTCCCACCTCTTCCCATTCCGAACAGAGAAGTTAAGCCCGCTTGCGCCGATGGTACTGCAATGCAATGCGGGAGAGTAGGAGACCGCCACTTTTAACGAGGAAAGCCCTTGAGTCCAAAAGACCCAGGGGCTTTTTTAGCTGTATAGAAGTATTCACTCGTTTTATGTTTCCGCTGATTCGCTGAAAGAAAGAGGCCGTTGGCTGAAAGTAATGGAATCTGCTTTAAACTTTTCATGTCTTTATTTCGTCATAATAACGACAAGACAATAAACATGTATAACCCATAAAACAAGAAAAGTATGAAAAAGATTGCATTAATGATTGTAGCCCTCCTGTCAATGACAGCAGTTCAAGCTCAAGAGAATGAGAACAAGAATCAGCCTCGTGAACATAAGCAGATGACCGTTGCTGAGAGAACGGATCGTCTGGCGAAGGCACTTGAACTGAGTGACGACCAGAAGACGAAGGTGCTGGAGCTGAACAAAGAGTACGAGAAGGTGCTTGAAGGTCCTTCGATGCGTGGTCCTCGTCCCCCTAAACCCGATGGCGAGTCAGGTGCTACAGCACAGAACGGTCAGCAGCGTCCGGAGCGTCCTCAGCTGACTGATGCTCAGAGAGAAGAGATGAAGCAGCGTTTTGAGAAACGTCAGGAGTATGAGAAGAAGCTGAAGGAGATACTGACCGACGACCAGTACAAGAAGTACCAGGAGATGCGTCCCGGACGTCGTGGATTTGGTGGTCGCGGTGGACACAGAGGTCCCGGCCGTCATGGTGGTCCCCGTCCACAGTTTTAACCACGAAACGAATGAGCACTGAGATATCAATGCCTTGATAAAAATGAGTAGGGCCTGTCCTCGCGGATAGACCCTACTACTTGGTTAATTAGCAAATTTTAATAGGTAGTAGTTTTCCTTAAATCTCTCTATAGAAGTCAAGTGCCTCTTTGATTTCCTCTTCTGTTGCTGTCTGGTTGATCCGTAAATCGCCGATGTCAGCCAACAGTGTGAAATTGATAGCACTGCTCTCGTTCTTCTTGTCGTGATGCATGAGTTCCAGCAGATGGGGGTAGTCATCACATGTTATCACCATCTTGCCGTAGTGCTCTTTGATGAACTGTACCGTCTGGCGCATCTTGGTGGTGGGGAATCCGGTCTTTATGCATGCCAAGTACAGTTCGACCACCAAACCATAGGCTACGGCGTAGCCATGAAGGATGGGCGTACGCTCCAATGCCAGTGATTCAAAGGCGTGCCCTGCCGTATGTCCCAGGTTGAGTGCTTTGCGCAGTCCGCGTTCTGTCGGGTCTTCAGTAACAATGTGCTGCTTGACGTCTACGCTGTCAGCAATCATCGCAGTGAGTGGTGCAAGGTCATCGGCATGTGGTGAGTACAGCAAATGCTCAGCCCACATCTTTTCGTTGCTGATGAGCGCATGCTTCAGCATCTCTGCATAGCCAGAGAGAATGTTCTCCTGGTCGAGGGTCTTCAGAAACTCAGTGTCCAGAATGACACAGTCGGCATTATTGAAGACACCAATCTCGTTTTTCAATCCTCCGAAGTTGATACCCGTCTTTCCGCCTACTGATGCATCGACCATAGACAGCAGGGTGGTGGGAATATTGATAAAATGAATGCCGCGCTTGAAAGTAGACGCCGCAAATCCACCTAAGTCTGTCACCATGCCGCCGCCCAGATTAATCATCAGAGAATGGCGTGTAGCACCCATGCGCTGCAGCTCGCTCCAGACATGGCTCAGCGAGTCAAGGGTCTTGTTCTGGTCTGTAGCACCTATGGTGATAACGGATATGTCAGATGCAAGATGGCTGATGGCTGAGGTAAGCACGGGAAGGCATAACTGTTCCGTCGTTTTGTCGACCAAAACGAACAGCTGGTTGTAGCTGCACTCTGCCAAAGCTTGGCTGAGCGACTGCCCCAAATGCTGTGATATGATTACCTTCTGCTTATTCATGGTGGTTTACTGGGTGCAAAATTAATACAATTATGGCAAAATCGTATACTAAAATTCGTATTATTACTATTTTTATATCATTTTTCTTCATTTTGTTAAACTTTTCGACGTTTCGTGCGTCATAGAAAGCAAAACAACTGACAATTAAACGATGAGAAAGCTTTTATTTATTATCCTATTCTTACTGAGTAATGTGGTCGTGATGGCTCAACGCCATGTCAGCGGTGTGGTTGTCGAGAGCGACAGCCAAGAACCGGTAGCACAGACCACCGTTAAGCTACTTCGAAGTGATTCTACAATGGTTACTGGCGGACTGACTTCGCTGGAAGGAAAGTTCCGCGTAACCGCACCAAAGTCTGGCGATTACATTCTGCAGGTGACGTGTGTAGGTTTCAAGCCCTTTACCAAACGCGTTAAGGTGAGCGACGACAAGGACGTTGCCTTGGGTACGCTGGAGCTGAAGCCCGACGCTATTATGCTGAAGGGTACTACCGTTACCGGTAATGCCTCGAAGGTAATTGTCAAGGCTGACACCTTTATATATAATGCCTCTGCTTACCGTACGCCGGAGGGTTCCGTTGTTGAAGAGCTGGTGAAGCGCCTGCCTGGTGCCCAGGTTGACGACAATGGTAAGATAACCATCAATGGTAAAGAGGTAAAGAAGATTATGGTGGACGGCAAGGAGTTTATGACGGGTGACACAAAGACCGCCATGAAGAACCTGCCTACCTCAATCATTGAGCGTGTACGTGCCTACGACCAGAAGAGTGACTTGGCCCGTGTCAGTGGTATTGACGATGGTGAAGAAGAGACAGTCCTCGACTTTGGCATCAAGACGGGCATGAATAAAGGAATCATGGTCAATGCAGACCTGGCAGCCGGTACTAAGGACCGTTATAGCGGCCGTGTCTTCGGTGGTGTGATGAAAGATGACTTCAAAACCTTCCTGATGACCAGTGCCAACAACGTCAACGATATGGGCTTCGGTGGTGGCGGTGGCCGTTTCGGTGGTGGCCGTCAAGGACTTACCGCTACTAAGATGGTTGGTCTGAACTTGAACTATGAGAAGAAGGACGTTATCACTGTTGATGGTAGTGTCCGTTGGAACCATAGCAATGGCGATGCTGTCAGCAAGACATCTTCAGAGAACTTCATGAGTTCTAATGTCAGCTCTTTTGCTAACCGACTGAACAACAACCTGACGCGTTCGAACAGTTGGAATAGTCAGTTCCGTATTGAGTGGACTCCCGACTCTATGACCAATATCATGTTCCGTCCGCAGTTCAATTACAACTCAAATGATGGACTGACGGATGGCAGAAGTGCCACATTCAGCAAGGACCCCTTTAGCTTTAAGGGTATTACAGACCCGCTAAGTCAGCTCTCTCAGCTTGTTGATGAGAAAGACGAAGAGGGCAATAGCATCGTTAAGAACAGTAATGGCAACAGTAATCTGAGCTACAGCGATAACAAAAGCGTAGGAGGCTGGGGTCAGATTAATCGCAGACTTAGCAACAATGGTCGAAACATTACTTTGCGTTTGGGCGCTAACTATAGCGAAGGTCTGAGCAAGTCGTTCTCTAACGAACTGGTAAAATACTATGCTACTATTCCTGTCCCTATTGACGATGTACAGAATAACCGTTATGCGGTGACACCTACCAAGAACTGGGACTACAGCATCCGTCTGACCTATAGCGAGCCCATTGCTTTCCGCACTTATCTGCAGTTCTCTTACCAGTACCAATATAAGTACAGCAAGAGCGACCGCGGCACCTACGACCTGAGCGATAAAGGATGGAACTTCATGAGCGTAATTCCCTCGTTCCGTAGTTTTGACGACTATCTGTCGCTGATTAATGTCGGCACGTACGAGGATTACAAGTCCGACAAACTGAGCCAATTCTCTGAATACAAAAACTATATACATACAGCCGAGGTTATGATGCGCGTGGTTCGTAATGCATACAACTTTAACGTCGGTGTACAGATGGTGCCACAAAAGTCACGTCTCGACTATCGCTACCAAGGAAAAGAATATTCCGACATTGAGCGTACCGTGACCAACTGGGCACCGACAGCTGACTTCCGTTGGAAGATTTCAAATGTCAGCCAGATGCGTTTGACCTATCGTGCCAACACCAGTCAGCCATCAATGACCGATCTGCTTGACATCGAAGATGACTCAAACCCACTGAACAAACGCCAGGGTAATCCCGGACTGAAGCCTTCGTTCACACAGAACATGCGTTTCCAGTATAACAACTACTGGCAGAGCTATCAGCGCAGCTTGATGGTTAATGCAAACTTCTCGACCACTGCTAATAGCATTGCTAATAAGGTGACTTATGATCAAAAGACCGGTGGTAATATTACACGTCCCGAGAATATCGACGGCAACTGGAATGCCTTTGCCATGGTGATGTTCAATACCTCTATCGACTCTGCAGGCTACTTTAACGTGAATACGTTCACTACATTACGCTATAACCACAATGTCGGTTTCGTACAATTGATGAATCATGATTCGCAGGAGTCTGTGACACGTTCTACCAACTATGGCGAGCGCCTGGCTGCCAGCTATCGTAACAGCTGGCTTGAAGTAGAGCTGAATGGTTCGGTAGATTATATGCATGCCCGCAGTGATTTGCAGAGCAATAACAACCTCGACACCTGGACCTTCTCTTATGGTGGTAGCATTATGTTGACTGCTCCCTGGGGTACTCAGCTGTCAACCAACATGAATATGAACAGTCGTCGTGGTTATAACGACGCCTCCATGAACACCAACGAGCTCATCTGGAATGCCCAGCTGTCGCAGTCGTTCCTGCGCGGCAATGCGCTGACAGTATCGTTGCAACTCTACGACATCCTGCATGAGCAGTCAACCTTTAGCCGTGCTATCTCCGCTATGTCACGTACCGATACGGAATATAATGCTATTACCAACTATGCTATGCTGCACGTCATCTACCGTCTGAACTTGTTCGGAGGCATGGGAGCCAATCGTCGTGGTCAGGGCGGTCCTGGCTTCGGAGGTCCTGGCGGCGGCCGTGGTGGACGTGGCGGTCGTGGCGGCTTCGGAGGCGGTGGCTTCGGCGGTGGACGTCCTGGTGGTGGCTTCGGTGGCCCTGGACGATTCTAAGAAGCTAATGAAGTTAAGAGTTAAAAAAGATAGAAAAGGCTGTGCTACTCGATGTTCGGTAGCGCAGCCTTTATTAATTATCAACTGTCAATTGTCAACTGTCAGTTGCCTTATCCCTGTTTGTCGAGTTCTGCCAGGTTTTCTGCAATCATCTCGTCAGTGACGGTGTAGTTCTGCAGGTCACCCTTGATGAAGGCCTCGTAGCTTGGCATGTCAATCAGTCCGTGTCCGGAGAGGTTGAAGAGGATGACCTTCTGCTCGCCAGTCTCCTTGCACTTGTTGGCCTCGCGAATGGTAGCGGCAATGGCGTGAGTGCTCTCAGGTGCAGGGATAATACCCTCTGTGCGAGCAAAGAGCATTCCGGCCTCGAAGGTTTCAAGCTGAGGAATGTCGACACCATGCATCAGACCGTCCTTGATGAGCTGTGAGATAATCATACCGGCACCGTGGTAGCGCAGACCACCAGCGTGGATGTTGCTCGGCTTGAAGTTGTGGCCCAGCGTGTACATGGGCAGCAGGGGGGTGTAGCCAGCCTCGTCGCCAAAGTCGTAGCGGAACTGTCCGCGTGTCAGCTTAGGACAGCTGTCGGGTTCGGCAGCAATGAACTCTGTCGTCTTGCCGTCGAGCAGGTTGTGACGCATGAAGGGGAACGAGATGCCACCAAAGTTGGAGCCGCCGCCGAAGCATCCAATGATGATGTCGGGATATTCGCCAGCCATCTCCATCTGCTTCTCAGCTTCCAGACCGATAATGGTCTGGTGCAGGCCTACGTGGTTGAGCACGGAGCCCAGTGTATATTTACAATTAGGTGTGGTCGTGGCCAGCTCTACAGCCTCAGAGATAGCGGTGCCCAGTGAACCAGTGTGGGTGGGGTCTTTGGTCAGAATGTCCTTACCGGCACGGGTTGACATCGAAGGAGAACCCTCAACGACGGCGCCGAAGGTACGCATAATGCTTGAACGATAAGGCTTCTGCTGCATGGTAATCTTTACCTGATAGACAGCGCAGTCCAATCCGTAAATTTTGGCAGCGTAGCTCAGCGCAGCACCCCATTGACCGGCACCAGTCTCTGTGGTGACGTTGGTGGTGCCTTCCTGCTTGGCATAGTAGCATTGGGGCAGGGCAGAGTTGATCTTATGAGAACCCAGTGGGTTGGTGCTCTCGTTCTTGAAGTAGATATGTGCCGGCGTTCCCAGCGCCTCTTCCAGTGCGTAGGCGCGAACCAGCGGAGTAGAACGATAGTACTTGTACTTCTCCAGCACATCTTCGGGGATGTCTATCCAGCGGTGCTCGGTGTCCAGCTCCTGTACACAACATTCGCGGGGGAAGATGTGAGCCAGGTCGTCAACGCCAAGGGGTTGCTTGGTTACTGGGTGAATAGGTGGCATAGGTTTGTTGGGCATGTCTGCCTGAATGTTATACCACTGTGTTGGAATCTCACTCTCCTGAAGGATGAATTTTTTCTGTTTTGTCATTGTTTTTTTGGTTGTTGGTTAGTGATTACCGCTTGCAAAGGTACATAATTTAATGAAGAATGAAGAATGAAGAATTAAGAAAATTACATCTGTCTTACATTTTTTCTTAACTCTTAACTCTTAACTCTTATCTTTTTGCTACCTTTGCACTCAATTATGGTAATGATTGCTGTCGTTTTATGCTATTTTGCCCTGCTGTTTGCCATCAGCAGATGGACCGGGCGCCGTGCCACGAACCATACCTTTTATCGTGGCAACAAGCAGTCGCCATGGTATCTGGTGGCTATTGGCATGGTGGGTGCTTCCATCTCTGGAATTACCTTTGTGTCAGTGCCAGGTATGGTGAATAGCATCGGCATGACCTACTTGCAGACATGTCTGGGCTTTATCGTGGGATACGTCGTGATAGCCTTTGTGTTGCTGCCTCTCTACTACCGTCTGAATCTGACGACCATCTATAGTTATCTGGGCCAGCGCATTGGTCAGCGTGCCTACAAGACTGGCGCTTCGTTTTTCCTGTTGTCGAAGATGACGGGTGCTGCGGTACGTTTCTATGTTGTCTGCTGGATACTGATGGAGGTGGGACTTGGCGGCACTGACGGTATAGCGGGTAGCAAAGGGAGTGATTGTTGGCTGTTTGCCATTGTCGTCGTAATGATGACGGCGCTGATATGGCTTTATACCCGTCAGGGCGGCATCAAAACGCTGGTGTGGACTGATGTTTTGCAGACCATCTGCCTGTTTAGTGCCTTACTCCTTATTATATATAAGGTGGTAGATGATTTGGGATTGACCATGAGCAGTGCTGTGACAGCTATCAACAGTAGTGAATTGTCGCGTGTCTTTGTGTTGGACGATTGGGTATCGAAGCAATATTTCTGGAAACAGTTCCTTAGTGGCGCATTCATTGCCATCGTGATGACCGGACTGGATCAGGATATGATGCAGAAGAACCTGACGTGTCGTTCGCTGCGTGACGCACAGAAGGATATGTGTACGTACGGCGTAGCCTTCGTACCGGCTAATCTGCTGTTTCTGTCGTTAGGTGTGTTGCTTGTCATGTGGTTTCAGCAGCAGGGATTATCACTGCCGGCTAAAGGCGATGAACTGTTGCCGGTCTATGTCAGTCATACTTCTTCCATCTTCCCTCTGACATCTTACATCTTTATGCTGGGCATGGTGGCCGCCGCTTTCTCCAGTGCCGATTCTGCGCTGACAGCTTTGACTACCAGTTTTTGTGTGGATATCTGTGGGCGTGCAGACGATGAGAGGCTACGCCGTCGGGTACATATCGGTATGGCTGCTGTCTTTGTGGTGTTTATCATGTTGTTCAGAGTGCTCAACTCCACCAGTGTCATCGACGCCATCTATATCCTTTGCTCTTATACTTATGGTCCGCTGTTGGGATTGTTTGCCTTCGGATTGCTGACGAAGCGACAGACCAACGACCATGTGGTGCCATACATCTGTGTGGCATCACCCATTGCCTGTTATCTTTTAGATATGGTAGTAGGACAGCTGACTGGTTACCGTTTCGGCTACGAATTGCTGATGCTTAATGGCCTGCTGACATTCTGTGGACTCTGTCTCTTCAGGCGTCAGTCTCTCTAAGCTTGTTGAAATATTCTTTGGGTTGTGCGCCAGTGACGCGTTTGAAGGAGGTGGCAAAATATTTTGGATCCTTGAAACCTACCTGATAAGCTATGTCGCTGACTCTCAAATCAGTATTCTCCTTGGCCAGCTTGCAGGCCTTCTTGATGCGTAAGTCACGGATAAAGTTGCTGATATTCTTACCCGTTAGTTCACGAATCTTATTATATAAGGTACTGATGCTACAGCCCATATCTGCTGCGAAGGCTTGACGGTCATAGTCGCTGTCATTGATGTTATTGTTGACACACTGTATGGCGCGTCGCAGAAATTCCTGATCGGCAGAGTGGGGGGCTTGTATGATTTCTCTTAGACTGTTGTTGCCTTCTTCGATACCTGTTGGTATCTCTATTTTTGGAACGCGCAACTCGATATTGTTTGGAATATTGAAATCGTGCGAGATATTGGTATCCAACTGTTCCGTCTCGTAGGCGTCTTTTTTGATGGGTATGTCTATCAAAATGATGTTTCCTTGTCGCTCATCATATTCGTTCTTCATTGTGCCGCGGTGGAATACTACGATGTAGTTTATCATCAGCATATTCGTTTCGCTTATCTTGCTGCCGCTGTCACTGTACTTAATGGTTATCTTGTCATATTGTTGGTTGGTATAGGTGTCGATGGTTACTTTGCCTCTTTGTTCTGTACGTTTTAACGTGTCAGAAATCAGCAGGAGCAGAATCTTGTCTAATAATTCTGTATCAATCCATCCCATCATACTCTCGGGCTCACACCTTATCTTGAAATCTATCCCTTTGCTTTCTAGCAACAATCGTAGGTTTGCACTGCAATATTTGAAAAATTGCATGACATCATTATTGCTGACATGCAAACACAGACTGTCAGACAGCATGAAATGATGCTTTTCGGATGGTTGACGAAGCTTTAAACGGATGTTTAGAAGCATCAATATGATGATTATACTGATAAGAATGAAGATAATCGTTGTCATTGGGTATTTATTAATCGTTGCAAAAATACGATTTTAGTTCCGTAATTCTTATGTTTAGTCGTTAAAAATATGTTAAATGGCTGCATTTTAGTTTGAAAAACGTTATTTGAAGTTCAAATTTCGTAAAAATAACGTTATCTTAACTATTATTAATGTTATCTAAACCTCCAATTAAAAAATAATAGCTACTTTTGCATTGTCGATAAGAGATTAGCGAATCATTATCGAAATAGAGTGTTTCGTACTCTAAGTCATAACAAGAGATTTTTAATGGTTAAGGTTTATGGTTGATTAATTTAGTTTTTACATGAAAAAGCCTCGCTGTGAAGCGGGGCTTTTTTTCTTGCTATTTCCTTTGTCGGTTAGTGCTCCAATAGGAAACGTTCTGCTTCTATGGCTGCTTGACAGCCTGTACCTGCTGCGCTGATGGCCTGGCGATAAACGGGATCTGCGCAATCGCCTGCAACAAAGATGCCGGGCAGTTTAGTGCGAGGCGTACCGTCTATCTTCTTCAGATAACCCACCTCATCGGTGTCGAGCCACTCCTTGAAGATGTCAGTATTGGGCTTGTGGCCAATAGCCAGGAAGAAACCGTCAATCTCGATGTCTACCAACTGCTCGTCGGCTTCCCCCTTGCGCTTTACCAGGTGGGCACCTTCTACACCATTTTCGCCAAAGAGTCCCAGCGTGTTGTGCTCAAACAGTATTTCTATGTTCTCAGCAGCCATTACGCGGTCTTGCATTACCTTTGAAGCACGCAGGAAGGGTTTGCGAACAATGAGATATACTTTTTTGGCCAGTCCACTCAGGTAGAGAGCGTCCTCACAGGCTGTATCGCCGCCACCAACTACTGCTACTGTCTTCTTACGGTAGAAGAAACCGTCGCAAGTAGCGCAGGCGGAAACACCCTGTCCGTTATATTTGCGTTCGTCGTCCAATCCCAGATATTTGGCTGAGGCACCTGTGGCAATAATAACAGTCTCTGCTTCTATTTCGTTGTTTTCTTCGTCCCACAGCTTGTAGGGGCGGGTAGAGAAGTCTACCTTTGTGATGCTGCCGTCGCGGATATCGGCACCAAAGCGTTCGGCCTGTTCTCTGAGGTCCATCATCATCTGGTTGCCGTCAACCCCCTGAGGATAGCCGGGGAAGTTCTCTACTTCGGTGGTCTGCGTCAGCTGGCCGCCGGGCTGCATACCACTATACTCTACGGGGTGCAGATTGGCTCGGCTGGCATAGATGGCGGCAGTGTATCCTGCAGGGCCGCTACCAATAATCAGGCATTTTACGTGTTCCATGATTTATGAAGTAAAAGGAGTTAAAGAAGTTCCTTAATCTTTGTCTCGATGTTCTCTGTCTTCTCGGTAGGCTCAAAGCGGGCAACTACCTGTCCTTTCTTGTTAATCAAGAACTTGGTGAAATTCCATTTGATATCTGCCTTCTCCTTGTAGTCGGGATCTGCTTTGGTCAGCATATCGTCCAGAATATGGGCAATGGGGTGCTCCATGTCCCAGCCAGCAAAGCCTTTCTGCTCTTTCAGGAATTTGAACAAGGGTTCTGCATCGTCGCCATTAACCTTAACCTTCTTGAATCGGGGGAATTCTGTGCCGAAGTTCAGTTTGCAGAACTCGTGGATGCTCTCGTCAGTGCCAGGGGCCTGCTGTCCAAACTGGTTGCAGGGGAAGTCGAGAATCTCGAAACCTTGGCTGTGGTACTTCTTGTACAATGCTTCCAGCTCGTCATACTGTGGTGTAAAGCCGCACTTGGTGGCGGTGTTGACGATGAGCAGTACTTCATTGGCATACTCTTTCAGTGAGACATCCTTGCCTTTTCTGTCCTTGACAGTGTAGTCGTAAACGGTTTTCATCTTTCGTTTTTGTTGTAATATGTTTTAATTAATAAAGTCGCATCATTGCTTGACAGCAAAGATACGACTTTTCTCTGTGAAAACCAAAGGTTTTACATTTTTTTTATAATCAATTCAGTCCCCACTCATTTAGCATTTGAGATTGGCTTACATTCTCTACTTCTTTTTCGATGTCATCTGGGAGATTACAGAAAAAGTCGATGCCTGTGTTGCTCTCTAGCTGCTTAATGGTGATAGCATAGTTCTTTATAGCAGGCCATGAAGTGGGATCCTTATGCTCTATCCAGAAAGCCATGGCTTTGAATTTGTCGTCTTTCTTGCTCAATAGTGCCATGTAGAAATATTTAGGTACGATATGGCCTCCTTTGGTGTATCCAAGTATATTGCTTTCTTTGTCGATGGTTCCACCTTTGCACACATACATAGTGTCGCATTTGTTCGACCATTTGCGGACTTGGTCCTCCATTTGTAACCATATTTCTTCGTTCAGGTTGGGAACTTGTGGGTATATATTGGTCATATAATAAGTCTGGCCGTTAGCTTCTTTCGAGCCAAGGCGGTCTGCTGAGGGTAGTATGTGTCCCTTTTGATAATATGTTGAGTTGGGTAGGGGAGGGTTGGTTCCGCTTAACTCTGAATATGTGGCTTGTTGCTCTTGTTGCGGGACGTTGGGATCGTACTCCCAAGGGTCTCCATTTGCCCAGTTGCTGCGACTCCAATTAGACACATTTATAGAATAATACATCTTATAGCAAACCCAACGGGTAGCTTTCTTCTGATGGTCCCATTCTAAGCTGTAGTTGATGCCCTCTTCGCCAGTTTTGCTGTTGAGTATACAACGATGGACGATGACCTCGCTATCCCCTCCTTTAAGGGCGGGAAATTCAACATTAACCTTAGCTTCGTCTGGCCCGACTGTCTGTCGTGGGTCTGTGTCGACAGGGGTGGCTCCTCCTTTTCCCCCAATCTTATACTCATTTTCATCGTCTCCGCAAGCCACGAAGACTATGAGCAGTAGTGCTGATAAAAGTAGATGAATCTTTTTCATAGTGTCGGATTTTTTAGTTGCTTCTATTCGTCGTAGTTCAGTGTTCTTAAATGGTAAAGGTGCCCACAAGGCATATGCAACTACCCTGTACGCACCTTCAATGTCTTGTTCAGCGTGAAATATCTTATTGTTTCACAACCAAACCTCTCTTACTTCTTGGCAGCCTTACCGTAGCGGCTCATGAACTTGTCGACGCGACCAGCGGTGTCGACGAGCTTGCTCTTACCGGTATAGAACGGGTGAGAAGTGCTCGAGGCGCGAGAGGAACATATCGCCGTTGGACATGTCCTTAAACACGACGGGGCGATAGTTTTCTGGATGAATACCTTTTTTCATTTTACTTGTTAATTATTACTTGTTACTTGATATATGTTCAGTTGAGGGTGCAAAGGTACGACTTTTTTTTCATACTGCCAAATCTTTCACGTTTTATTTTCTTTTATGGTTAGAAATATGGCTGATACTGGCGCTTATTAGGCTGATACAGATTTGAGATAGGCTGATACAGCTCCGTATTAGCTGTATCTCGCACAAATTCTCTAGAGAATTTTGTCGTTATTAGCTATATAGTTTTGTGCAGTTGCGTGATTGTCTCAACGAGCCTGTTCAGCATCAGGCATTGTTCACGCGAGATGGTACGTCGTTGCATGTGGTACTCCCATGGACTCACCTGTAGCAGACGGCCGTCAGAGCAGGCGTCGAAAGATTCTCCTGCGGGTTTATACAATGGAGAAAACCCGTTTTCACGAACCAATATGATGCGATAGCCCCGATTCATCGCTTCGCGCATGACCTCCTTCTCGCGGGTTGAAATGGCAGCGCTCACCAGTATGCCCCCTCTCTCTCCACATGCCAGCCACTGCCGTTTGTATTCTGCATATTCTTCGTCGGTATATGCGCTATGTACGATGACGGCTACCATATCTGGGATGTCAAGAAGAAAACTATTGCCCACAAGCTGGCAGTGCCACTCCGCGATGTCCCTATAGTGCA
This sequence comes from uncultured Bacteroidales bacterium, assembly GCA_902798425.1. Taxonomy (GTDB): domain Bacteria; phylum Bacteroidota; class Bacteroidia; order Bacteroidales; family Bacteroidaceae; genus Prevotella. The sequence continues at coordinate 86,473 of CADBWR010000013.1, read as the reverse complement.
TAGTGGTGAAATAGTCAGGATGCAGGCGCTTGATGGCCAAGCGCCGAGGGTTGTCATCCAGGTAGTGGAGCCAGTTGTTGAGCTGGCCCTCGCGTAGTAGCAGTTTGTCGTTATAGTTAGGTGCAAATAGTAGGCCGTGTTCACGGTCGCGTTGGCCACTAGCCTTTGTGTTGCGTTCGGTTTGTTGCCGCATTGCGGCAATATACTCAATAGGCATTAACTGACGGAAACATTTGTTGCAGCCCGTCTTGAAGCCATGCAGCACATCTCCCAGCGTACAGTCCATGTGTTTTGAGACATAGAGGATGCCGTGTAGATGGTCGGGCATCATCTGTAAAGCGATGAGCTTTACTGCAGGATAATGATGGGGGATAGAGAACCAACAGTCTTTGACTGCCCTTCCCAAAGGTGACAGCTCAATATGTGGAGCCTCTTCTTTCCCTACAGTAGCATCACAGCGACCCACCACTTCTCCAAAGTACTTCTGCCGCCCTTCTGTTACCATCGTTATCATATACATTTGCCGCTCTTGGTAGTCATGACCGACACACCTTCTATTCATCGAGGGTTTCTTTTCTCCTGCAAATGGTTTCTGGGCTTCGAATGTATCTTTCTTCATTCTGAGTAGGCTTCTTAAAAACGGCTGCACTCCGGAGTGGGGTGCAGCCGTATATAATATTAATAAGGTGTGGACTACTCGATACTTACAAAGTAGGCGTTACCTACTTGAGCAGTGCCCTTGAAGTCTGCACGGTTGCCGATAATAGTAATCTTCTTACCATTGGCTATACCCTTAGCAGCAACAAGTTCCTGGAACTTCTTCTTTGCGCCACCCTTTTCTGAGAGCAGACCATAGACGTAAACAGAACCTGTGGCGTCCTCAATATCGAAATTACCATATAGGTCACTACCGTCTTCTTTCATATTCTTAACAGTGCCAGTCAGCTGATACCATACGTCAGTGCTAACAGCAGCAGCAAGGAAGTTCGCTACCGAAACAGCCTGAGCATCTCCGCTAGATGTGGGTGTGTCGCCACCGCCTTCTCCGCCACCGTCAGCGATGCCACCATCGGTTGTGCTGAGTACGTAGTCGTCAATGATAACATCATTAGCAGTTGACTTGTGCTTCATAATGACGAGACAGAGTTCTGTATCAGCGTCAAGAGTGAATGAATGGTTTACAGCAGTCCATTCGGTACCAACTTCAGGATATGTTTCGGGATATTTGTAATTCTGAGAATCAGGTGCTCCGTTGACGATTGCTACATATCCTGGTGCAATTTTGGCTGTACCTGCTACAGCTTTTGCATAGAATGAAATATTATAAGTACCTTTCTTGAGCGTTATAGCTTTATACGAAAGTCGCTTGTTGGCACTGTTTGTTTTAATTAATACTGCAGCGCTTCCACCATGGGCATCCGTGCTCTTCTCAAGAGTAGCGTTTCCAGCAGCACCATTCCAGTTGTCTGGAGTGCTGCCAGACCATGTCTCAAAGTCGCCATTGGTCAGCAAGTTGTCGCCGCTGGGTGTTGGTGTGCCACCGCCGCCTTCTCCGTCTTCAATCTTAACGAAGTATGCGTTTGCAACTTGAGCGGTGGAATTGAACTCTCCACGGTTACCGATGATGGTAATCTTCTTGCCGTTTGCGATGCCCTTAGCTGCTACAAGCTCCTGGAACTTCTTCTTCTCGCCACCCTTTTCTGAGAGCAGACCATAAACGTATACTGAACCTGTAGCGTCCTCGATGTCGAAGTTACCATATTGGTCACCATCCTTAAGATTCTTAATGGTACCCGTCAGTTGGTAGAAGTCAGTAGTATTGACAGCTGCAGCAAGGAAGTCTGCTACTGAAACGGCCTTGGCATCTCCGCTTGGAGTATCACCACCACCGCCAGCTTTCACGCCGTTCAGCTCAACGATGATGCTACCACTGTCGTACTCAGGTGTAGTGCCCTTGTAGTTCTTGATGTTACCTTTGATAGTAACTGCGTCGCCAACCTTGATGATGGTTGCGCCAGCCTCGTTAAACTTCTGTCCACCAAGACCAACACCGCGGAAAACCTCATATTTCCCGCTCTTGCCTTCTGCATCGTCACTGATCCAGTAGGTTGAGTTACCGTATTTGCCATTGGGATCGGTATCTATTTCGTCAATCTGGCAGATGTAACCCTTTGTATAGACGTCGTTCTTGACTTCACCATCGGCCATTGCTTTGGTGACTTCAGTAACTTTAGCTACGTTGTAGGGGTCTGCCTCTGTACCAGAACCTGTAGGCTCAACAACGACAGTCTCTCCTGCGTTGGGGTTGATGGGCTGTCCGAATGGTTCGGGCACATCCTCACAACTGGTGAATGTGAAAGCCGTTACGGCCATCGCAATCAGATAATAAATCTTTTTCATATTGTTTTTCTTTTTTTGTTTGTCAGTTGGAAATATGTAGTTACTCAATGCTTACGAAGTATGCGTTCATTACCTCAATCTTGCCATTGAAATCTCCGCGGTTGCCGATGATAGTAATCTTCTTGCCATTGGCAATTCCCTTGGCGGTTACGAGGTCCTGGAACTTTTGCTTAGCTCCTCCCTTTTCAGATAGTAGACCATATACATACACTGTCCCCGTCTCGTCAGTAAGATCGAAGTTTCCGTACTTGTCACCTTCTTTTATGTTGCTGACGGTGCCAGTCAGTTGGTACCATACATCGGTGCTAACTGCTGCAGCATTAAATTGGGCAATGGTTACTACCTGAGCGTTGCCGCCTGGCGTATCGCTACCGCCGCCCGGCGTATCGCCACCACCGGGATTGTCACCGCCACCTGTGCTTGCGCCATTAGTGTCTTTTCCGTTGACAGACACGATGATGGACTTGCCTTGTCCCTCTGTTTCGGGCGTAGAGTCTTTGTAGTTTACAACTTTACCATAGATGACCACTTCGTCGCCTTTGCTAAGTTTGAATGTCGCAGGTAAGCTCTTTCCGTCAGAACCTGCCATTTGGTAAGCAATAAAACGTGGTCCACCATCTTTGCTGTCAGCTATATCGAACGTAATGTTGCCATAAGTAGCGTCAACAGCGGCATCGGCAGCAACATATCCCTTGATATAATACTTCTGAGAAGAAGTAGTGGTTCCAACCTCGCGGCACTTAGCGATAGCGGCTGTAACGTTGAAAGGCTTAGCTGCGGTACCATCACCCTCTTTCTTTTCGATATATTCGTAGTCCAGTCCGTCGTATGGCTGGATATCCTCGATGGTACGTGGCATAATCTGGATGTCGTTGGCAAAGCGTGACAGGATACCAGTGATGTTAATCTTCTCAGTAGGCATTACCATATTGGCAAATTTGGCAAATGTGCTGGTGCGAACATACACGGTGGTACTCTGATTGGCAACTTCTCTGTTTGCACAGCCGCCACTCAGCTTCACACTACCGTCGCTGGGTGCAAAGACCTTTTCGCCGTCGGCTTCTTTCATGGTGACTCCAACCAGCGTTACTACCTTACCAAAGTCACGGTCAAGGTCAAGCATGCCCATGTCGTTGGTCTTGATAGGTTTGGTGGACAGTCCCTTCACTGCAGGAATCAGTTTGAAGTGCTCTTGCCAAGTATAGCGATCCATGCGGCCAACCTGTTGGGTGCTCTCGTCTTTCTGGTACAAAGTTCCAATCTGTGGCTGTTGTCCGTAGCCGCCAATATATAAACCATTGAGTTCAATCAGCATGCATTGTCCAACAGGAGCCTCGCTGAAGAGACCGCCCTTGTTGATGCTGAGGCTGATACCGCCAGTCTTGTCTGCTACATAGAGCGTCTTGTAGATGTTGCTGCCTTCATCGTTACCTGTTACGATAACTTTGATTTGGGTAGGCTTCGTCACCTGCTTCAGACTTCCGCTACTGATAACGTCCTTAAATTCAGCCTTGAGGTCGGCAAGGGTAACAACATTGCTCTCCTGAAGGTACTGGTTGCCGTAGCTGTTACGTCCATCTATTACCGATGGGTCGTCCCACGTGTGGCACGATGCGGCAAAGATGGCTGTCAGTGCTAATAGGATAATATTTCTTGTCTTCATAATGCTTCAGTGTTTTAGAATCTGTAACCAATGTTCAGCATACCATTAATACCCCAAGCATAGTACTTCTTCGGGTTCTTGTCGAAGCGATACAGGCGGTTGGTGTTAACACCACCGTCATCAGAGTTGATGGAGTAGTTGCTGCGGCTCTGCTCGTAACCACCTGTGCACAAGTTGGTATTGTTCAGCAGGTTGGTGAGCTGCAGGTTGATAGACAACTGGCCCGACTTCAGACGGATGGAACGACCAATGCTCAGGTCGAGCATGAAACCGCCCTTACCCTTGGTCTGGTCGAGTGCACTCTGGATTACGTTACCTTCGTCATCCATGGTGCGTTCCTCGGCAATGCCACGTGCTATGGCAGCCTTGTTGCGATTAACGATGACGCTCTCGTAACGATAAGTAGGCGAGTAGGAGAGGTAGATGCGGTCGTAGTAGTTACCGCTCAGGTCGATGAACCAGCCACCACCATTATAGCTCAGGGTCAGACCATAAACTGACAGTGGGGTACCTGCCTCGCGCATGTTCTTATTTAATACGGTCTCCTCAGCATAGAAACTTTCTTGACCGTCCTCGCCCTTAATGGGCTTTGCAGAACTCATATAGCGCACTGTGGCGTTGTTGGTGTTCTTTGCCTCGCTGATAGCAGCCATACCGCGGACGCTCCAATTAGAGTTTAGAGATGCCTTGATACCGACCTCAACACCATAATACTCTTTCTTGATACCTGTCATTGATACGTAAGAGAAAGAGTTGATGTCGTCATCGAAGAAGTTCTGCCACTCTGTGACATCGCTCAGCTTGCTGTAGTAAGCATTGACGTTGGCCTTAAGCCAGGTAGTAGAGAACTGATAGCCAAACTCGCTACTGAAAATCTTCTCGTTCTTCATGTTTGCACAGAACTCGTTGGTCATCTCAGGAGATACGAATACTGCATTGGCATTTGGTGTCTTCAACTCATAGCCTGCACCAATGCTGACAACATTACCAGCACCGAGGTTATAGGTGATGCCACCCTTGACGCCACCATCGAGGAAACGGGCAGTCTTGCTCTTACCAAAAGAACTTAGTCCCATGCTCTCTGGAATACCGTTGAGCATCTTACCATCACGCTGGATAGTGGTACCTGCTACGCGACCAGCCAGGAAGGCAGCCAGCGAATTCTTCTGATACTTCATTGCCGCCCAAACCTGAGCCTTGTTGACAATCAGGTTGTAGTTGTAATTCATCTTGTCACCCTCTTTCACTACTGCGTTGGGGTTGTTCAGGTCGTACTGGATACGAGGATCGTCAGCACTGTATGTTCCCAAAGCGTAGGTGTTGATGTCGTGATAGATGTTGGCACCCAGCAGGTCTTCCATCGTCTTGTAGTGAGCACCTCTGTTGGTTCCCAGACTGAAACCGAAGTTCAACATGGTTGTTTTGCTCAACTCTGCCTTTAGTGTTGATGCCAGGGTCAGGTTCAGTGCATTGATGTTCTTTGCCTGAACATAATATTTCGCATCACTGTTGGTAGCATTGCCCTGACGGTTGCTGTAGTACATGCCGTCCCAGTTGATCTGGCGTGCGTCCTCACCACTCATCCAATAGGTGCGTGCACGATAGAAGTCAAAATAGCCTGCTTCAGTGTTGGCATCATCGTTATACCATACGTCGTAGTAACTTGATGGCATAAGCTTCCAATAGTCTGGAGCGGGATTCTCTCCGCCATTGTATCCAAGGCTGGTGCCTTTATACATAGAATAGCGGCCGGTCAGAGCTGTCTGTACTTTAATCTGGTCGTTAATCTTCCAGTCCCAGTTGATGAGGACAGTGGGAGAGTAGTCCTTGACAACGCGTGAGTTGCGTACTTCTCCGTTCTGATAGCCCCAGTAGGGGTTGTAGTAGTTGCTGTTAGCCATCCAGTATGCCTCGTCAGTAGCAGCACCCTGAGAGGCGCGCTCCGTGGGACTGCCCCAAGTGATGAAGGCAATAGAATGGTTGTCATTCAACTTCTTCTCAGCACCGAGGAAGTAGGACAGAGAGTTGTAGAACGTGCCCTTGGCGTAGCCACGCTGTGCCCAACGGTAGGTCAGACCTCCTGAGAATGCCCATCCGTCGGGGCGCAGACCTGTGTTGTAGGTGTACATGCCACGAACGGTGTAGCTGCGGTTAGCTCCGGCAAGTGAAACATACTGTCCGGTAGCCATGCGACTGGGGCGGAAGTCGTAGTTGTTGGAGCCCGCCATAGAGGGCATGGAGAAGTTGTTGAACTCGAAGGGCAGTGCTGTCTCACGACTGCTGTTGGTCTGACGGTTCAGACCACCAATCAGTGCAAAGCGGAATTGTCCTGACTCCATGTCGTTCATAGGAGCGCCGTTGATGTAGATCTCATTGTACTTTTGGTTAAAAGCACGATAGCGGAAGCGGCCAGCGCTGAACTGGAATCCTGCCGAATTGGCAAAGATGTTCTGGTTAGAAGAGATGAGAGACACACTCTGTGCCATATCGTCGTCTTCGCCCAACTGAGCTTCCGTGAAAGTGAAGGCCTGCTCGTTGAGGACAGCCTGCTCTTCTTTCTCCGCACCTTCAGTAGTTTGGGGCTCCTGAGCAAACACAGTCGTAGCAACGAATAGAGCCAACACGGCTAAATGAAGCTTTTTTTGCATAATACTGGTTTATTTTAAATTGTGTTTTTGTAATTTCGGTTCAAAGATTCGGTGCAAAGATAATGAATAAAATGCAAAAAATAGTATCTTTTCGTGTTTTTTTTTGAAAAACATTGTTGAATATCAAAAAATATGTGTATCTTCGCAGCAATAAATCTAAAAGAATATGAAAAAACTACAATCCTTAATGGTCGTGATGTTCCTGTTAGGAACTATGAACGCACTGGCACAAGAGAAGAAATACTCTGTCTATGCAGTCGGTTTCTACAACCTTGAGAATCTTTTTGACACCTTGCATGACGAAGGTCATAACGACTACGAATACTTGCCTGATGGCAGGAATAAGTGGACGGGTATGAAGTATCGCAACAAACTGAAGAATATGTCGCGAGTTTTGGCCGAAATGGGTACTGACGTGCTGCCTGGCGTTGGTGCTGCCGCCATAGGTGTCTCTGAGGTGGAGAATGCTGGCTGTCTGAAGGATCTTTGCGAGATGGAACCGCTGAAGAAGCGCAACTTCCAGTATGTCTTGCTGGAGGGGCCCGACCGTCGTGGTGTAGACTGCGGATTGCTGTATAATCCTGCCTTGTTCAAGCTGGACAATGTCAAACTGGTACCATATATATATGATAAGCCAGAGGATGCACGCCGTGCTACCCGTGGCTTCCTAGTCTGTAGTGGTACGATGGCTGGCGAGCATGTCACCATCATTGTCAACCACTTGCCTTCGCGTGGAGCTACCAGCTATTATCGTGAGCTGGGCGGCAAGCAGATTCGTGTCGTCAAAGACTCGCTGTTGAAGGATGATCCAAATGTAAAGCTCTTCATCATGGGTGATATGAACGATGATCCGGCTGACCCCTCTATGTCTGTTGCCCTCGGTGCTAAGCGCAAGATGAAGGATGTTGACAAAGACGGGCTGTTCAATCCGTTCTGGGATATCCATGCCAGTGGTACAGGTACACTGATGTACGATGGCAAGTGGAATCTCTTCGACCAGATTATCCTGTCGCACTCGCTGTTGGATCAGAAGGGCAAGAAAGATTATTCGACGCTGAAGTACTGGAAAGCCCAGATTTTCCGTCGCGACTACCTCTTCCAACAGGAAGGACGCTACAAGGGTAACACCCTGCGAACCCATGCTGGTGGCGTATGGCTCAATGGCTATAGCGACCACTTGCCCACCTTGGTATACCTCGTAAAAGAACAGAAATAAATGTACATTATCGGAATTGCTGGCGGTACAGGTTCTGGAAAAACCACCGTCGTAAAGAGAATAGCCAGTGTGCTGCCCAAACATTGTGCAACCATCATCCCTTTGGACTCGTACTACAACGACACCACAGGTATGACTGACGAAGAGCGTAAGGCCATCAACTTTGACCACCCTGATGCCTTCGACTGGAAGTTACTTACTGAGCATATCAAGATGCTCAAGAATGGACAGGCCGTGGAACAGCCTACCTATTCTTATATCATCTCCAACCGACTGCCAGAAACCGTGCGTGTAGAGCCTAAGCCCGTCATCATTCTGGAGGGCATTATGACCCTGCACTACAAGAAGTTGCGCGACATGATGGACCTGAAGATATTCGTTGATACCGACTCTGACGTGCGCCTTATCCGCAACATCCGCCGAGATGTGGTAGAGCGTGGACGTACCGTCGATATGGTGCTCGACCGCTATGAGAAGGTACTCAAGCCCATGCATGAGCAGTTTATCGAACCCACGAAGAAGTTTGCAGACCTCATCATTCCTTGGGGTGGCGACAACAAGACGGGTATCCATATCTTGAAGACTTATATTGAGGGCATTGTCACCAATGTTTGACCTCTCTCTTCCCCCTCCATATGGAGGGGGCGTTTTTTATGTCACTATAGAACGATGATGGAAGAAACAACAATTTATTTGGTGCGTCATGGTGAGACGACAGACAATGCCCGACAAATTATGCAGGGGCAGACGCAAGGCTGTCTTAATGAGCAGGGTAGGGAACAGGCTCAGCAGGTAGCGCAGCGTTTGGCTGATGAGGCTTTCGACGCCATTATTGCCAGTGACTTGCGTCGTGCCATACAGACCGCAGAAATCATCGCCGTGCCTCACGGCTTACCCGTGAGTACCACTCCTCTGCTCCGCGAGCGTGACTGGGGCAGTTTCACTGGGCGTTTTATTCCCGACCTGAAAGGAGAGGTATGGCCAGATGACATAGAGAGTGAACCCGCATTGTTGCAGCGAGCTGCCGACTTCCTACAATACATAACGACCACCTATCCCGGCAAGCGGGTGGTGGCCGTTGGTCATGGCATCATCAACAAAGCAATATTAGCTGTCTATGCAGGATGTACGATGCGTGAGGTGCAGCGGATGATGAATGCTGAGGTGCGCATCTTATCGACGACTGCCGAACGAACCGCCACTTCTGCTGCCGCCGCTATGGCTGCTACCTCCGCGGCTGCCTCCGCCTCCAAAGCCTCCACCACGGCTGACGCTGCCGGCACCGCTGCTACGGCCTCCGCCGAATGAACCGCTGCTGCGTGTTCCGCTGAATGAACCGCTGCTGCGGCTACTGCCGAACGAACCGCTACTATGGCTACTGCCGAAGGAACTGTTGCTACGACTTCCGCTGCCGCTGAACGAACCGCTGCTGTTGTGATGGGAAACTCTGTCGTTATTGACTGTAGTGCGAGTTGAACTGGTTCGTGGACCACCGAAGTTATCTGAGTGGCGATGAGTATCACCGTGTCCGAATGTACCGCGGCTTCCTCTGCTATGGCCCGTTCCTTGATTGCTAAGTCTTCCATCGTGGTGTCTGTCCAGACCGCCATGATGACCTATAGTTCCACCATGTCGTCCAATGGTGCCACCATGATGACGGCGGTAGTCACCGCGATTCCAACGGTCTAACATACCATAGTGTGTGCGTCCTGCCGGGCGGTAATGGTGACGATAGCTGTAGTAGTAGCCGTGGCTGCCATGCAGATGCCAGGCATGAGCACCTCTATAGGTTGCATAGAATGCCGGACGTCCGAAGTAGAAGTAGTCGCGGTGTGGATAGCGGGCATAGATGCCGAAGTGCCAATAACCTGCGCTCCAGTATAGTGGACGGTAGAAGTAGCTGGCTGCGATATATGCCTGCCACTGTGCGTCGAGCAATATGTAGCTGAGGTCACGGTTGCGGCGCTCCCAATAGTTGCCATAGACATCATCGTAACTCGTCACACCCATCAGGTAGTCGAGGTTGATTTCGTAGGCGGCCTCATACTGCTCGTCAGTAAGATTCAGCTCGTAAGCCATCTTATCGGTCAGGAACAGGGCCTCGTTGCGAGCCTGTTCGTAACTCATTGCCTTGCCCGATGTTGCTATCGTCAACATTGCTAAAAGGGCTATCATCATCTTCTTCATAGTTGCAAGTGTTTAATGTTTACGTTGCAAAAGTATGAAGAAAATGATGATAGCGCAAAGGATTATCCCTAAACCCTCAGGGGGATTTCCCTATAGTTGCTTAAAAGTCCAGGACGGCACGGACGTTGAGCTTGTTCATTCTACTTTGAGACTGGAGACTGCATGATGTGTCGCTAGAGAAGTAGATGTTGTATGCAAATTCATCACCATTGGGTGTATTAGTCCAGTAAGAAGTAGAATTACTAATTCCAGCCCCTTCTATGCTTGACAGCTTTGACATAAAGCCATTGATCGTTCTGTTAAGTTCAGTGGTGGCACCATCACCATCAACCTTACAGCCTGTGAACATATTTACCCAGTCTTCCTGTGTCGGCAGACGCCAAGTACCACTAACTACTGTCGGTGTATGTGCTCCAGCTTTTGTCATCGCATCAGAGAATGTGAACGTTGAGGTTGAACCACTATTCTCTGTGTCATCGTTCAAAGCTATTGCCAGTCCATGGTGGTAAGCAGGCTCATCGCGAATGTAGGCTATCATGCCAGCAGCTACAGTACCAGCTGTGGTAGCCGCAGAGGCATTCTCATAAATGAGACCATTCGTCGCAATGATTTTACCGATGTGGTCGGTCGTGGGAACCTGTTTCGTCATCTTGACAGTGATGGGGTAGTAGTGGCCATTGGTGAACGTTACGTTACTTTTGGTGTAGCTAAAGACCTCATTTCCTACTACAGCACTGAGAGTAATATTCTTACTGGTAAAACCTGGGATGGCTACATAAACAATGCCAGTTCCGTTAGTCTGATAGGTAGAAGAAAGATTGATGTTGACAGTTAGTTCATGGCTGCCATCATTGATGATCAACTTGGTTGGGGTGAGTATAGCATCATTGGATTTGTCTTTTATCGTAAACTTTACGATGGCTTGTTGGCTTGTGAAATGTGCTGGACCAACGGTTTTGATGTCGTTACCATCAACAGAAGCTACAGTAACTGATGCTTGAGCATAGTCGTAATTGGCTGAGATGGTGCTAAGTATACCATCCTGTCCGTCATAAGTAATGTCACCTGACTTGGGGAACTGTAGGGTTAGTACATCATTAGCAGCTATGGTAACATCACTCAATGTACCTGCCAGATTAGTAGTGGAACCATTTGTCTGAGGCTGGAGTGAACCTGTGGCCCAAGTAGCCTCTTTCTTTACATAAACATGCTCGGATTTGAGCCACTCAACACCAAGTTTTCCTTGGCCAGTGATGGATAAGGAACGAGTGGCGTTATCCTTGTCGGCATCTACTGACAGCGTATATATCTGCTGTGTAGGTTTGTCCTCATCGCTGATGACGTTATTATTTGTGCAAGAAGTGGTGAAAGCACCGATGGCGAGCCATGCACCTATTAATTTACAGAAGTTCTTCTGATAGCTTGATATTACTTTTTTCATAATTGTCATTCCCAGTTTTGTTCTCCTTCTGTAATATACTTACGTTCTTCTCCGCTAATGGTTAGCAGAGTTTGCTGAAACCGCAGCCACACAACCTGTAACTTGGGTTTTTGATAATTTTTTCTCATTTTTACCATTATATATCCTTTTCTATATAGACAAATGATGTATTAGCTATCTCGAAATACGTGCCATGGAAGAGAGGTACGGGTTTGCCGACGACAACAGGTTTGCCGTTAGCAACAACACCATCCTCTAAGGCAAAGAGGTGCAGACGGTCGTGGTAGAACTTAATCTCTGCATGTTCAGGCATTACACCGCTATTGTAGTCCCACGACATCTGTAGCTGACAGTCTACCGACTTACCAATCTTAACCGACATCTCGGCATTAGCATCCAACCACTTATAGAGTGCAATGTCTATGCCTTTGCCTCCTTCGTTGAGACGGAGGAAATAGCGGTGTGAACGTGGCATTACAGCGGCAATGCAAGCACCCAGTCCTACGGAGTAAATGATATGGCTGAGCAAGATGATTTCACGGAAGTCTGCCATGGCATCAACAAAGAGCACACTCCATAGCAACATGGAGAGAACACCCAACAACAATGCTGCGATGATCCACCATTTTTGGAACTTGATATGCGTACGGTACGTAATGCAGAACGCAATAACACACCCCGCCAGTGGCCAAGGAATCCATGATAATAAAATGGATGACTCTACGAGGTTGAAGAGAATGACGGTGACACTGGCCAAACTGAAGGCCAATGAACCGCCAATAGCAGCCATTATGGCACGCATCAGACACTCGGCATAGAAATATATACCTTTACGACGGTATGTCGCCAATGTGCTGAGTAATAATGTTGTAAAGAACGATATCCACAATCCAAAGGCAGGTAAGCGGAAATAGCTGCCAAATTGTTGTATGTGCGTATCCACATCACTGTCATCGTGCACAAGACGGTAGAATTGTTCCAATGGCGTGACGGAGAATGAGGCATCAAAGAATGTAAAGACTATCCATGCCAGCATTCCTGCAATGATGGAGAACGATACCCACAGCAAATAGTAGGAAGCATTCTTCGGATCAAAGAGGTTGTGGCTGTTGTAGTAATGTGAACCATCCTTGCACTGTATGCCATATTCTGGACAGTGTTGGTCATTCTCGTCCCAGCACTCCTTATGCATGACATGTCCACATTTTACCACTATTTCGTCACCTTCTTCAAATGGAGTTTTGCAATAGTAGCACGACGTGCTGACTGGGATGTTGTTGAAGCTCATATTCTGTCCGGTATAGGGGACAACATATTTCTTCAGGAACCATCGGTATCTAACATAAGGTATGACGAACTGGAATGCAATATAGACCAAAGCTAACAACAGCAATACCCACATCAGACCACGGAAGAGGATCATTGTATTGCTGTCACCATGAACAATGATGGGGGCAAAAATGCTACCTGCAGCAATATGAGTTGAGGCCTTGGTGATGAGTGTATCAGCCTTAGTGTCCCAGAAGTCTATTTCCAGGATGTTGTCCGCACCCTTAAACACCTGGTGATCTTGATTGGCCAATACAAACTTAAAGTCAGGAATGACCAGATTAAACTGTTTTGAGAGTTCGTCCTTGATGTCAGGCCAATTAAATTGTTCTGCATAGCGGCCATGCCCCTGTCTGCAGAGCAACTTCATGATGTTGCCTGCTTGGGAGTCACCATCATCGTTGTTTTTGATTAAACGAATATAGTTCAGACTGATATGCCGGCCTTGCTTACCAACGAGATTCAATAGCTTCTCTTGTAACTCAAAATGGTGGGGGTCAATGGGTACATCACCTTGATAGATGTCATTGTCTGAGAATACCAACATTGCCTTGTATTTTGCATCAGCAAAGATACCTGTCGAGTCTGTCAGTTCTTCATATTTGGTAAGCACAGAGCGTAGCAGTTTCTTTTTACCGCCTTTAATCTCATTAAAAGATTTCTCCATCATGTAGTCTGTAGTTTTCATGCACTCGGTGACTCCATCCTTGTACATGAAGGCTACGTAGAGATTCTCAAGCGGGAAAAAGTTGCGCATATCCATGACAGCATTATACTGCTCTTCGATATAATGCTTGGGCAACGTGAAGTCAACGAGCACCAGCATCTTCAGACCCGCAGACTGTATGGTCTTGCTACCAGTAGGACTGATTTCTTCCAGTTTCGGAAAATGTCTGTAGTAGACACCAAAGAGCCCCTCACGACTTAGTGAGGTCTTGATTCGCACTTTGGTGCTATCGGTAACGATATAGGGGCCCAGATTGTTGTTCTGTCTTACGTTGACTATAATATGACTGTAGTCTGGCGAGAACTCGTAGTCTGTAACCTCCATAATCGGTTTCTGTTCCTCTTCAGTTTCGCCAAACAAGTCTAAATCTGTGGGAACTTCGTTGTCACAACCGGAAAATATCGATGCACATAGCATCACGATGAAAAGCTTATACCATTTTGTCATTGTCATATCACATTATATGGTTGGATATTGTTGGTTATTTTGAAACATGTCGCCATATTGTTTGGCGGCATCGCGAGCTTTCTTCAGTGCCTGAAGCTTGTTGACGACCATGTTGAAGAACATGATGATGATGGCTACGCAAGCCAATCCCATCAATTCGTCTTTTATACGCACCAGCAGCGGTTTGTATTCCGCAGCCTGTATCTTTGCAGAAATATTTTGCAGTTTGACATACTGTTCCTCCAGTTTGTCCATTCTCTGTTTATAGTCAGCATTGTCGGCCATTCCTGCCTTTGCCTTCTCGAAACTACTTTGGATAGTTGCGAACTTAAGTTGCTCTTTGGCTTTCAATTGTTCCAGTTTGGGTGCCAGTTTCTGAACCATTGAGAGAGCCATAGCTTCCTTGTACAGCTTCTTATACTGAGGGGCCTCCTTATTAATAAGGCTATAGCACGTCTTGTAGGCTTTCAGAGCTTCGGCTCTAGCCTTCAGCTTTTCCAGTTCTTCTTCTACTGTCTGGCATGTAATCTGATACTTGGCAACCATGTTCATCAGTTCTTCATCAGTAGCGATGTCCATCTGCTGAGCCTGGTAGAACGTCTGCCACCTCGCATTAGTATAGTTGTAGGCACGCTCCATTCGTGACAAGCTGTCTTCTGGCGATGTGCTGACAAGCACGACCAGGGTACTGATGTCATCAATGAAAGCTTGCAAACGCCCCTCAATCTCTGCCATCATGCGCTCGTCGGGCTCCGCTATCGCTGGAGCTCCGGCAGCATTCCCGGCAGCTGACTCTTGAGCTTCCACTATGTGGCAAGGCAAGCCCAAGAGAATGAGGAGTAGTGCTATTTTAAGTTTGATCGTCATTGCGATTTGCGGTTTCTATTCTAACGACATTTTTGTTGGAAATATTTTACGCCAGCTTGGAACAAGTTAAGGGCATTCTTCTGTTCTGGTGTTATGACACCTTGTTTCTTGACGGCTTCGTTTGCCTCGGAAATGATTCCTTCCCCTTTGCTCTTTAAATCTTCACGTAAGGTGGCATCATTGGTCAGCAACCATTGCGAAACAATGGTATCTAACTGGCGTGTGCAGGTGTGGAGGTAGACAGGCTGTATACCACCTTGTGCTACGCCTTCAACCATAACGACAGGAGCATCGACTGTACAGCGCATCTTAATCAGTGTGTCCACACAGTGATTGTATTGTGTCCAGATGTCACGTAGTGTGCTGCACAGTGTATCGCCCTCATGTTTGGGAAACTGCTGAAGTAGTATTTCCTTGGTCTTTTTGAAGACGGCCAGATTCTCATCAGAGGCCACCTTACCACTCTTATATTTACTATAGAATGGTTTAAATCCTGTTTGCAGGTTATTCAGCGCCTGTGTAGCTGTGGCTATCTCGTCTTGCTTACCGAAACATGGGTCTCGCTGGATAGCAACACGGTACTCGGTATCCATATCTTTACCATACGACAGGGTAAAGCGTGTCGCCTTACGTCCGTCGGTATCCATGAGGTAAATGTCACGTAGTCTCACCTTGACGATATCTGCCTTGTTCTTAATGTCAAATTTCTGCTCAATATAGTCATTCACCATCTGGTACTCACCCTCTACGGGAATGAGACCATCGTAACTTAGCCAGCGCTTAAAGATATAGCGTTTGCGTGGCTTGGGAATTGAATTCTTGACGGGTTTGCCCAAGAAGAACTTCTGGCCTGCATCCGCATTGACTACATAAGGGAATTTCTCGGAAATCAGCTTCTTGCCTTTGACAACCTGCGAATAGCGTGCGTCATCACGGAACACGAAGAGACGACGGTAAGACACAAGGCTGACGGTCAGTTGTTCTTTGCCTTCGTCAAAGACAAATTTTACCATGAGGTCTGTATCTTTGGAGTCCTTATAAAGACTTAAGTGGTCAGTATATGACTGGGTTCCAGAGACGCTAATCTCCTTGGAAGATTGACCATGGGCCAACAGTGTCAGACAACTGCTGAGCAGTATTAAACAGATTTTATTAATGATATGCATATCTTGCTTCATTGGTTGTTTTCCTTTGATGAATGTGGGCGGTTCTGTGAGAAGAATATCCACTCGTTGGGTTCTCCCTCGTTGACTACCCATGAAGCCACCTTCAGGTCTTCTGGATAGGGTGGTTCATTGATGGCATGATAGGTGTCATAGCGTAGATAATGGGCCACACGCTCCACACCCCAGGCTAAGTCGGTGTAGCTGTCTGCCATATTGATGCAGACGCGTCCTGCCATCTGACCAAAATAGCGGATGTTGGGATGCCACGGGTGGGGGATAGCCTCACCCTTCTCGTCTTCAGTCAAGAAACAGAATGACGGTTGAGCATCGATACACGGATAGTGTGCTGGTAGTGTAATCTGCATGACGAAGTGATTGGCAAATAGTGGAGTATGGGGCAGCCCTTGCTCCTCCAGTCGATCCAAATGCTCTACTCCACAGATACTTCGTAAGTCGTAGTCCACACGATAGCTTATCGGCAGTCCCTCGGCATTTGTGCTGGTAACATGCCAACGGATGTCGGGGCGACTGTTAAGTCGCTCTTCCAGCTTGCGCCACTCGTACAGCAGTCGTCTGTTGCGCCCGCTCAAAGCTTTCGTGTTATAGTCTCCGCTCTTTTTCACTATGAATTATCTATTCATTTCTCACTTACCCGGGGAATGGGTCTGCTATGAGGTGTACCATGTCGCCGTTCTTAACATTATAGTCGGCCAACGTCTGGTCAGTATGTCCGATGCGAGGACGTAAAACACCTATCTCATGCAACTCGGGATCTTCTTTTCCGAAGAAGTACTCCATGGGTGCTCCCGTTGAGTCTATTGAGGGAAAGTCGAAGATGAGTTTGCCGTCTTGACCGATGGCATGGCGCAGATTATTCATCAGTACGGCCAATGGCGCTTCAGGGTTAACAACCTTAAAGCGGACGGTTTTGTTTTTATAGACAATGTCTAATAGAAAATCTTTTGCTTCCATAATATTTTAAAAATCTGTATTGTCAGTATCCATTTGAATGTTCACGTATATGGGGTAGATGCATGAGCTGCGTACCTTGATGCGCTTTTCCAGAAATGACTCTGCCTCCAGTATCTTATCGCTGAAACTACGACGCACGAAGGGGTTGTCTTGCAGTCTGATGTTGACCCAGAAGGCATATCCGCAGTCAGACTTGTCCAACTGCTGACGATGGCTGACAGTCATGTCACGTACCATATCAGGAACAATGCTGTAGCGGTTCGTCAGTTCCGTATAGCAAAGTATCTTTATGTCAGCGGGGGTAACAATGCGGTCATTGGTTATCTGTTGATAACGTACATAACTTTGCAGACTCTGCGAGTCATTAATCTCGTCAAATCCTGGCACAGGGTCGGCAATCATGCGCATTGCTGAGGCATTCAGCCCTGAAGGTACTATGAAGCGACTTTCTGGGGTCAGCTTACTATTAACGGCTGCGCCTGGCGTGGTAACGATGTCGATGTCAAGACTGATATTCTTCTGTGATGCCAGTATGTCGCGCTGAATAATGAGATAGACGCCAGGGGTGCTGTGAATCTGTTCCTGACGAATTGCTCTCGACATCTTAAGCAGACCTTCCTGCATATTGCGGATCACTTCACTCAGTCCGGCACTTCTCATCTCTAAGAAGGCATAGTAGTCAGAGTGAAACTTGGTGGTCAGACTGTTGATGAGTCGCATCAGAGAAGCTTGGTTGAAGCGGTCTGACGACACACGACGTATCTCAATAGGTGTTTTGCCGAATAGCTGTTCTTCGGCAGGTGGTATGAGGTGCATCAGCTGGCTCTCATCTGGATTGCCTGGTGTATAGCCTGTAATGCGAACAATGGGGGATGCCGACGACAGCGTGGTGGCAGTCACTTTGGCGTTTACCAATATCACAGGGTTTAATACCAAGTGGTGCTTGTCGAAGACGAAATTGTCGGATATGCCCTTGAAGTCAAATATCAAGTCTACGGTACTTGTTCCATTGGGAAAGTCGTATCCGTTCTTTGATTTCTTGAAATAGAACAGTGCCACATTCTGACGGGCAAATAAGTCGAAGCCGACCAGTGATGCATTATACATCT
The DNA here is from genome assembly GCA_902798425.1 of uncultured Bacteroidales bacterium. Lineage (GTDB taxonomy): Bacteria > Bacteroidota > Bacteroidia > Bacteroidales > Bacteroidaceae > Prevotella. The sequence continues at coordinate 68,301 of CADBWR010000013.1, read as the reverse complement.
GTGCCTTGTTGTAAAGTAGTGAGCCTATAGAGAAACAGTGCTGTAGGGGCATATCGGCATAGTGCCATGGCTTAACCATCTCCAACAAGTGCCCGTTTACTGACACGCTGACATTTTGGAAACGCGTATCCATGATGGCAAAGGTCATTCCCTCCAAAGTATTTATAGGCTGTAAGAATTGCAGTGTGACACGCCAACGTCGGCCATCCAAACGTGTTAGCCCCGTAATTGATGCGTTAATAATGCGCTGACGTAATAGAGACATAAAATGATAAGGCGTGTTCTCCAAATAAAATGTGCTGTCTTCTGTGAGTTCGGTCTCTGTCGTATCGTTCTGCAAGACTGCCTCTACGACGGCAGTTGCGGGTATGGGACGTCCTGCCTCATAGGGCGTCATCAGCTTTATATACTCTTCCAGCACATCCTGCTTGATGCGCTCAATGTCGCTGTCAATTTCGTTGGCTTGATAGGCCAAAGCAGTCATGAGCAATGAGAAAATGGGATCACGCTCAATGCCCTCCAACTGATTGCTGTGTGCGCTCTGTCGCCAAATGGCTGCGGCTTCTTGGAGCAGCTCATTGGCTCGTTGTCGTGTATCGAATGCTGTTTGTTTCATATTTGTTAACTCCAGACTTTAATGGTGGTATCATACTTGTACTTTTCTCTTGTATCGACGATGATACCCGTCACGGTGATATATATCTTACGCTCTTCTCGCACGTATGACATGGTGGCTTGCACTTCAGTCAGACGTTCTTCGTACTTCATGATAACTTGCCTAAGTTCTGTGGCAAAGGTGTTGACATTCTTTGAGTTGCCTGAAATCTTCTTATTGTACAAATCTTCTTCCTCTCTGCTGTCCGTAGAAGTAGAGTTGAAGATGGTCCCTTCGCGCTCATTGAAAATCTCAAAGCGCATGTTGTTGAAGATAAAACCAAACTCGGGGTCTATGCTGCAGTCGCCGCAGGCCGATGTCAACAGAATCTCCAAGAAGGAGTCGATGGACTCTTTCACATTGTCGGTACGCATGATGCTACCGCCGATAATATCTAAAGGTGAGATAAGATTATCCATAGTTGTTCACTTTTTTATATCTGTGGTAGGTACTCTTCCTCTTCCGGCATAGTAACGTAGAGGGCGTTGAATAGATGTTCGAAGAGCTCGGTATACAGTTCCTCGTAGAGCTTTTGGTGGAGTTCGCGACTGAGAATACCGGCCAGCGAAGGTTTCATCACTTCGTCCATATACTTCGTAAGTGATTCGGTAAGTTTCTCGTTGAGTTCTTCGCGCACCTCCCGCTTGATACGCTCTAGCAGTTTCTCGTACAATTCTGGGCTCAGTTGGTCATATAGTTCTTTCTTTGCCTGGGCCAGCAGAGCCTCATAATCTATGCTATCATCAATGAGGGTTACGCCGTCCAACAGATTGATGGCACCAGACAGATATTCCTCGAACCACTTCAACCAACTCTGTGGGTCTAATTGCTGAGGTGTCGGAATCTCTGTCTCCTGCTCCCTGTTGGGCCTCATGATGAAATATTCAACAGCTTGAGCAATCTCCTGAGTCAGTTTTATGAATTCAATGCCTTGTCCTTGTGGGTCTTGTGACTGCATACGGAACATATAACGCAACATGGCCTGTTTGCCTTCGCCCTCTTTGAAGTTGGCGTGTTCACCCAACTGTTTAAGCAGGTCTGTATAGTGGTTGCGATACTCGTCAATGCGTGGATCACACGACAATAGCAAGCAAGGCGGTATGAAGTCTTTGTCAATAGAAAATACACCATCCTTTACCAAGAAACGAACCAGAGGAAATACATCATTTCTCTGTAGTTCCTCCAGGTTCATGATAGCGTAAGTATACTGTGGACGTACATAGTCTACGCCTCTTTTCTCAAAGGGTATCTTGGTATCACCGATTCCTACTGCCAAGTAGTACACATCGCCAAAGAGCATTGGTACTGCGATGCTGACTGTCTCGTCAATCTGAACGATGCGGCCTGAGGGGAGTAGGGCAGTACACTGCAGGCGTTCTATCTCAAAACGGTTTGTATAGAACAATCCGTCATTGTTGAAAGGGGTGTTTGGCAGCAGTCCGATACAATGATCACCCAGTGCAGCACGGATAGCCATCTGCTGCCTGAAATCAAGGTTCTCGTCCATGTCCAGGAAAGTCTGGGTAGTCAGCTCCATTCCTGGTCTCCAGTTGATTCTTGCATTGATATCCATATATCTTATACTTTATTTTTTCAGTTCTGTATTATATTCCAACAACCAGTAGCGGGTCTCGTTCCATGATTGGTTATGCCACTTAATCTTCAAAACCAACTCCGTGTCAAAGGAGAAAAACCATTCTTTCAAGAAGGCACAAACCTCGTTGACATAGTTGTTCATCTTCTCATAGCTTTCTGGTGTCAGTCCTTCTATTAGTAACTCGTAGCTGACCTTTGGAATCCAAGTCCGAGTCTGGTCTGTTTCGCTATAGCGTCCAAGTGAATAACTTACCTCGCAATCGAAGAGTGAAGAAAGAACAGCACGCATCAGATGATAGTCTCCCCTAAGGTTTCGTACCAAAGGTAACAGACCAGCTAACTGACGGATATAGGGGTTCTCTTCTTTGGTGATGTCATAATGGAATAAGGTAGTCAGTACATAGTTTAAGCTGTCATCAAGCAGGGCAGCCATCTCACGCTCGACACTAATGCGCTGTAAGAAGCTCATGTTGTCAAAGGGCTGGAACATATCACGCAGCATGCTCTGGCGGTCATTGAGCTTATTGATCTTGTTCTTCTGCCCCCTTCCCTTCAACGACTTGTCAGAAAATAGCATACCTGGCGGCAGCAGTTTTGTAAAGCTGTCGCGTGCTAACTGCACCTCACCTTTCTCCTCATCGTAAGCAATGAGGTCGCTGTTGAAGTTTCGGTAGAAAGTGCCTTGGTTCTCCACTTTCCACTCTTCGTCCATCTCCGGGTGGAGATAGTGTAGCAGCATTTCTGAACTGACTTCTTTCAGGTTCTGTTCAACTTTCTTCATGTTTTACTCAGTTCTATGTAGACGTCTCCGCGTTCAGTACTTATCTGAAGGATATCCCAGGCGGGAATTCCCACCTGGTCCAACGTCAGTTCCTGATACGGAAAGGCGTCATCTATCACCCTATACTCGTGCTGGTACAGTGCGGACTGTAGAGCACCTCTTAGATGGGTGTGTTGTTCTATATAGTCGGCCACAGCCCTACCGGGTTTCATGACCTGTATCTGTTGTCCATCAATACGAGACTCCACCCAATCCACGAAACAGTCATTCAGTGTAATACGTGGTGCAGAGTCGCCAGTCAATTGACGTAGATCTTGTAGGACTTCAGCTACCGTGTGCTTGGTCGTCAGGGTAGAGGATACCACGGGTTCCCAGCACTCATGTACAGCGCAGTCGGCATCGTAGGCCTTGAAGTTCACCGTCTTGGTGGTTAGGTGCTGTCCTTCATAGCAGAACATGCGGCCACATAGCGATGTTAGTTCGCCAGCCTCTAACTGCTCTTGGTGAATCAGTTTCAGCGCCTCTTGTACCTCTACAGCACCAATGACTGATGCCACAATCGGTGTTGTTGCAGCACGACCTGCCTCTTCGTTGCGCCTAATGATGCCAGCACATGACATGCGGCGCGCCAATTGGTTCAGGCCCTCCGGCCCTAAATTGCAGGCGTAACAGTTCTCACCTGGGCGGAATACGCGGGCTGTCCCTTCCAGTCCGTCAATACCACCGTCTACCCATGGGCGTCCAGCGCGCATGCAAAGACGGTTAATGCAGTAGCGTGCCCAACGGTTGTCTACACAGCCGATGACTACATCCATACTACGTACCAGTCCCAGTCCTACGTCATAGGCGATGTCGCCATAGACAGTTTCTATTTCTACGTCAGCATTCATGGCCTTGATGCGCTCTGCCACAGCCTCCGTTTTCTTTCTTTGTTGTCGGGCATCATCGGCTGTGAAAAGCACTGAACGTGTCAGGTTTGACGGCTCTACACGGTCGAAGTCAACCACTACAATATGTTTAAAGCCAAACAGCGTTAGATTTTTCAGCACCTCATTACCTAAGGCACCACATCCCACGACCATCACTCGTGACTCTGACACGCGGTCTTTGCGAAACCATGATAGTCCGGAGAATACATCTGCTGTCAGCTCCAGGTTACTCATCAGGCATTGACATACGGAAACTGGTCTTAACATCATCGCCTGTTGCTGCTGCCTCTTCTTGAGCACCCTTGTCGGATGTCGCCTTGTTCTTGAGGTAGCGCTGATAGGCTTCTTCTATCTCTTGTATCTTTTCTTTGTTCTTTGTATCTATTATGTCCTTGTTCGCTTTATAGGTGTTTTTAAAGTCCTCCTTTGCTTTGTCCGCATCTTCCTTGGAAAGACTTGGAATTTTTTCAGCTAATTGGGCTTCATACTTCATTTTATTATCATCAAATTGCGCTTTACATTCATTGTAACATGCGTCAACAGCCTGTAATAGTACGTCGCGACGATTCTTGTCCACCTTCGGCATAGTAAAATGAAGATACCGCATCTCTTCATCTCCATTCTTCATAGTCTCCACACTCATTTTAAACTCAGGGTGTGCCTCTAAGATGCCCTTCCCTATGACGAAAATATCATCTTCCAACTTAGGATAGACATCGATATGGTCATCATCGGGAACAGACGCATCAGCGACCTCTTCGATATTCTTTTCTCCCAAGGGATGATCAACTATTACGGGGATAAGTGAAATCGGATTCGACTTCACACATAGGTTAGCGAGGCGGACAATAAATAATCCACTATATCCCTCTAATAGGCTGCTGTATTCTGCATTTAACAATTTTACTGAATAATCCATAATGTTATATTCCTTTTATTTTTTCTTCATTTTAATGTTTACCTCTGTCAATTCATTACCTCTTGGAACAACCGTAGCAGAAGCATCTTTGTAGCCATTTTTACGCAAACTAACGGTATATTGCTTATCGGCAGTTAGCGATGGTATGACAAGAGGGGTGCGCCCTACGCGTACATTATTAATAAATATATCGGCATCTGTCACGTTTCCGTGAATGTTTATAAGCGCTTTACTGGTCTGTGGTACAGCCAGATTCAACTCCTGTGGGGTTGTGTCGATAATCCATAGCTCGGTAGGTTTTGACTCGATGCTGTCCTTAACCGTACTGACAAGGTGATAGCCCAGTGCAAGTTGGCCGCTCCAACGTCCATTGGCCACATGTTCACGGTCTAACCATATCTCTGTGTTTGTGCTGTCTGCCACCAAGGTAACAGCGCACATCTCTTGTTTTGAGGTTGAACTGACAATTTGGGTGACAACCTGCTTCTCTTCTCCTTTCTCTGTTGCGCTGAGAGAGGGGAGCGCTTTAGTTACTCGTCTGCCAACAAATTTATAGTCTTGATAAGTCAACTCGATGAGTTTTTTCTCTGCACGTCCTATTTGGAATGGCTTGTCATAGATACAGTAGTCACTAAGAAACACAGCCAGACGATGCTCTCCATCTGCCAGTCTGCCGCTTTGTGCCTGTCCTTTCCCAATCTGTTGACCATCGACATATATCTTGCCAGAGTTCCAAGGCGTCTTCACCACCACATAGGCATAGACAGGCTGCAGATTAATGGCAAGTTCTACCTTTGCTGTGTCTGTCAATACGAAAGAGTCGCACACAGCCTCGTAATAGGGTGATTGTACTTCGTAGCGATGTTTACCCACAGGCAAGAAAAGGGCAACCTTTCCGTCTCTTACCAGTTGCCTAACTGAGTCAATCTGAGCTACAGCATTTTCTGGCGAGATGGTTAGTGTTACCCACTGATTTTTCAGTTGGTACTTCTTAGTTGGGTCCGATGTTAATAGTGTGGCACAATAGTGCTTCTTACGTTTTAGATACTTCTTTGGTACTCTCCATGTAAGCTGTCCATAAGTGTCGTGTTTGATGGTGACATAACGAGTTTTGTTGGGCAGTTTTACCGTAATAAGTCCATCGCCTTCCTCTGCTTCTGCAGCTTCCTTGCCATTGGCGAAAAAGGTAAATCCTTTCTCTGTGGTATAGAGGTCGAGTAGGGCACGCTGCTTGTCGACAGCGACCTTCGAACGATTCCATAGATAACGTTTCTGATGCTTGAAGTCATGAACCTCCATCTGCTGAGCAGCCATAGACAGCGCCCAGCAGAATATCAGTACGATTATCAACAATCTCTCGTTTCTCACCTCTTACCTCTAATTTTTTATGCCACTACTTTCCAGACGTCATTGGAGCAATGGCTCCTGGCATAGTGACTGAGATCTGTCCACCCCAGTTGCACATGCACTTCGCATTGTCCAGTAGGGCAGGGAAGTTAGACATCTTCACCTGAGCACCTGGTGCCCATGGAGCCGTTATTACTGGTGTACAGGGCATGGGTGTTAAGACACCCATAGCTGATGCAGTTGCTGAGGCTACCGATGGGTTGGCCATAGATTGGCACATACCGAAGGAGGGGATGTTTACCATGGGCTTGTTGTCCATGATATTACCTATTGCCATATTCATACACTTTGGGCGCGAAGGGTCTAATACCGAGAATGTGCTTGGAGCTATTCCAAAGCTGCACTGTAGCATTGCGCCTTGACAAACAAACTGTCCCATAATCTTTCTTTTTTAGAGCGAGGAGTCTTCAACTTCCTCGGCTGTTATTTTTGTTTTAGAACCAGCAGCGCCACTTATTACTTGGCCGTCGCTGATGTTTGGTGCCTTAATAGCAGAAGATGCGGTGAGATTCTTACATTCAATATCGGTACCGGTGACTTTCGAGTTGAAAGTAGTCTCACCTTCAACCTTAACCTTCTCTCCTGAAATCGTGGTCTCGCTGCTGGAAGCAAGATTTACTTTCTTATCGCTAACACTCAATCCGGAATCGAATGCTCCATCCTCACCAATATAAGCATTGAGCTTTTTGTTGCTGAATACAGCTATGCTTTCGTCAGCACCAATTCTTATCTTCTTACTTATAAATTCTTTCTTTTTACGTCCAATCTTGATGCTTTCAGCAAGCAGTAGCATTTCACTATCGGCTGCCACTTTGTCTGATGACATCTTTTCTGGGTGTTTGATATTATTCTGATCATCAACCTCCAATTCCGTTTTGTAATCCTTAATGTCTGTTGACTTCAAGGAAATCTTCTGGCTGTTGACACTGAACTTACCAATGGACTTACCCTTCTCATCAATGGTCTTTATCTTTACTTTTTCAGCACGGATATTCACGCAGCTATCTTTCGTGAGAGAAGATTCCTTTACTTTTGAATCTTCTACGTCTAAGTCAACTGCATTTACATCTAAGTCCTTGGTCTTAATAGTTATGTTTCCGACCGTCGGCCGTTTAGCAGACTTAAGTACGCCTTCTTCATATTTCGGATCTACAAAGTCATCTGTTGACAAAGCAATATTACGTGAGCGGATAGTAACTCTTCCTGCTGATTTTTCTGGTGTCAGCGCGTCCTTCTCGTCAGTAGACAACACGCTGATGTCATTGCCTTGAAGTTTAATGCCTGCTTCCTTGTTGGTACGCACTTTGTTTTCACCATCCATGGATCTAACAAGAATCTGTTCAGATAACAATTTTATAGACGTATTAGTGCTATCCTTCTTGAAGTCTTCGTCAGAGACAACCGTATTTAGCTCCTCTTTAAGGCAGGCCTTCTGACGTTTCAGCTCAGCTAATTTAGAAATCATCATGGAGTAGTTGCTCAACAGAGTACCATAGGTAGTCATGTCATCCTCATAAGCAGCACTTAACATGTCTATTGCTGCGAAATTTGCCCTACTCAAATCTTTCGTCTTGCTAAGGATCTTATTTTCAGTCATTTTTTTCTTTATAGACTCCATAGTATCCTTCATCTGTTTGAGCGTATTATCAGATTGTGTTTCACAGTCTGAAATACGTTCGTCGACAGCTTTCTGACGTTTTTCAATTTCCTCCTTTTTAGTCTTGTTGCGTTTTGTCGAATCCACCAGAATATCACTGTTGGAATGAAAGGTAATTCCATTACCACAATCTGTATCAGCAAACACAGCCCCCCTGTCTTCCACAGATACGGGGTCTTGGCTGTCAATTGCGATGTTACGAGCAGTTGAGATAATTTTCGAAACATTGCCAACAACTTCTTCTTCGCCGTCAATGCCAGGATCGACAGCCTTTTGCTCGATGATAGGCGCTGCCACTTTGACAGTACCTTCGTCACCAACACCATGAAGTAAAGTCTCAGACCCTCTAATGATAATCTTACCTCCTTCTTGAAGGATACCTTGTCTGTTGACGTTGCCAATGATGATTTCTGGAGCAGAAATGATAATTCGCTGATCATCACGGATATACTGGCCTGCATCAAGCCTGTCGATAATCTCGTTCTGAAGCAACATTAACTCCATTTTGGCAGCATGGACTTCATTTAACATCTTATCGATGCTACTCTTGAAATTTTCAGCAATTGCAATCCAATCGTCTAATACTGTATTTTCTATATATCCTCTCATAAAGTAATAGCAAATTTAATAAATTGTTGACAACAGTGCTCTAATTTTATTGGTATAGCCGTCAGAATTTTCTGTACGGTTAATGCCGCCATTCACGATATTAAGAGTATCATGACCTTCCTTGTCAGACATAAGAATTTCACCCTTTTGTCCAAGTCCCCAGGTATCTTTTTCTAAGAAGGGGGCTATAGGGTTATATTGACTGGCCTTATTCAAAGACTCGTCAAGTACCTCAAGGCCAAATCTGGCAATTGGACCTTTGGCTGCTTGTGCACCCTTTTTAACCTTGGACCATCCCCATTTGTGTATGGTGGTCCATTCTAACTCAGGAGAGCTAACCGGATTAGCTAGAATACTCTTACCTGTATACTTATGCAGGTTAGTAACCCACGATAGCCATTTTTTATCATCTTCAAAGTCTTTAACGTTACTGAACTTGACAGCTTCGCCCAGCTTAGGCTTAACATATTCTACACCATAAGTGCCATTAATGGCTATATACATGAGGTTTCTTTTAACCGCTTTCCTGGAAGCATATACTGCCTGCAAATTCTCATCAGTTTTCAGGAATAAGTCTGAACCGATTTGTACATCATGAATTAAGTCCGGCACGAGATCTGTTTGAGAACTCAAGACCTTCTTAAACGTTCCTGGTTTAAACATACCGTCCAGCCCAAAATCCATGGAGTCTGCCGTACTAAACATGTCTTCGCACATCTTCTTTAGTTCCTGAATGTGTTTGGCTCTTTTGTTAGCATAGTCAACGATAGACTGTTGCTTAAGCGTGTCAGTGAAAGGCCTGAATTCCAAGTTGTCTCTTGTGACTTTCCCCTTAGAGAAGGCCGCTTTTACATAGTCTTTCCTTTGTTTTTCCACGTTTCCGTCCGGATCCAACTTCCTTAAAACTTCTGCTGTTTCATTCCTGCAGTTCTTGTAAGACTCTACGAAGCTTGAAAAGAACTTATCTATAACAGAATTCATGTAACATAGCTGTCTGTGAAGACGACCTCTCTCATCGTGGTATACTTTTTTATGCAGGCCTTTCTCACTGTATGCCATAGTTGGAATCTCAGGTTTACCCAGTCCGGCACCAAGTAGCAGGTAACGGTTCGACTTGAGTGTCAGTGTTCCTGCAACGGGTTTTAGGAAAATCTCTAAAGTCGTACGAATCAGTCTGAAATCAACCAATGGCAGTACAAACTTGTCGAGGAGGGCATTTGCAGCACCTTTGAGAACTGTGTCTCTAAAAGTGCTATAGCCTGGAGGCGTAACATTAAGACCAGAATGAATGGAAATCTCGTTACCGGCCTCCAGTTTGATGTTCTTTCCTTTGAGGGTAATATCGCCACAAGGACAGTTGATAGTAATACCTGTAAAGGCATTGATATCAACAGTGCCAAATGGAGAACTAACAGAAACAGAACGCTTTGTTGTATTACAAGCTATCTTGTAAATACCCCATTTGTCTTCAATGGTTGTACCTCCAGTCAATTCGCATGTTCCTTCTTGGTCAATACGACTACTAAAAGGAAGATGTTTCCATGCAAGACTGGTGAGTTCGATGGCAGGTGAAGCTCCCATCAGGAAGTCTTCCAAGTTACCATTATCGTCAAATTTGATTCTGTGCCCTTTCTTAGAGCAAATTACCAGTGGCTCTGCAGGTTCGTCAGGATGCAATGTAGGTGACCAACCACCAGTATAGTTATAACGGTCTCTTGGCGCTTTTACACCATCACCATATAGGCAGCCAATGACAAAGGGACGTTCTATGTTGCCGTTGTCATAGTCTACCAATACTTCCGTATTGATGCCTAATTGGAAATAAAATCCACCACCATGGGCACTCGTGTTCGGAACATAGGGTACAGCTTGACGAATGAGTGGAGAACTGTCGGCTGTGCTTGATCCTGTCTGCCAGTGGTATTTTACCTGTACGCGACCATAGCCCATTGGGTCTACATTATTGGTTATAACGGCACGCTGAGGACTTGATTTTCTAATCAGGGGACACATGACAGGGGGACATGGTAGTTCGAAATTCTCTAATGTTCCCGATCCGTTCTTTTTGACTGACATAGCATACAAAGGAGCGATAGTAACTTTCTCGCCAACTTGCCATTCCTCCTGACTCATGTTCTTGGCCTCTGCCTTATAGACCTCAGAGACCTCAATGACAACGTATTTCTTATAGTTGGGCTTCTCATCTGTCTGCGCCATGGATTTCTTGGTCTCCGCATCCGACTTACTTTCAAAAGTTACTTGCTGGCCTAAGCGGAATGCGTTGTCTTCAGAGGACAAACTGATGTCTATCAGGTTTTCAGAGACACTCTTGCTTCCTGTACCGATGAAGGTATAGAGCTTTTGATCTATATTGTGCATATGCTCGTAGTTCAAAGAAGCATAATTTTCTGTATATGAGCCGAACAACGAGCTACTATCTTTTTCAGGGGAAAGACGATCCTTATTGTTATTACCATTTTTCGTCGGTGGAGTAGTATCATCGCCCACCCACTTCTTGTTGAATAAGTCATTTTTGCTTTTTGCAACGCTTTCAGCAAACAAAAGACCCACTAACACTGTGGGTACAGCCCATGCGACAAGACCGGCTGGTCCACCAGTGAAGAGTGCGCCTAAAGCTTCAGTAACGTTCTTCCATGCTCTTGGGAAGAATTCGTCAATCTTAGAGGTATAACTATCCGCTTTGACAAAGTTGTAGAGATATTCGTCCAAAGGCACTTCGTTGTCGTATGTGAATTCCGAAGCTGCAAAACGTGGCTTTTCTTTGTTGTCATCGTCTACAACCCATATCGATCCATGGTAATCTCTAAATGTGTCGACCAGTTTCTCGTCAGCTTGCGAGAAACTATATGATAGCACCAAATCGCGATCAATGTCTACCCAGTCTTCATCGTTTTTCTCGCTGGCATTTGAGTCAGATTCCTGTTCTGCCCTGAAGTCGTTAATTCCCAAATAGAGCTTGCCATCTTCATAGTAGAAAAACTCGCCGCAACGGTTGGCAGTACGTGCTATGAAATCATAGAAACTCTCATTGTATTGTACCAGATAGGGTTGAATGAACTCTTTGAATTCCAACTTGTTGTCTTTATTGTTGACAATATAACGCAGGAATCTCAAGTGGCTTATGTCTAATGTTTCTTTCTTGAAACCAGCCTTAGCCAGGATACTCCCCGATTCTGAAATGTTATTTGCAAAGACGTCATTGGCAAGCTTTTGATTGGTATAGGCACGACAGAATCTATCAAGCGTCAGTTTGTGGTCAGGACTGTAGATGTCTAACTTGACATTCACATACTGGCCGGCATCGTTGCGCTTATACTCTGGCAATACCTTGTAGACATAGTAGTTGACAGCAACCTTTGTCTCTTTCCCGTCGACGGTCTTGCTCAGGTTGACATCGTTTTTCTGAGTCTTGAAGTAGTTTACAAGGCTCTTCGTGTCCGGTGCTTTTGTGTTGCTCTGTACGTTCTGCTTAATCAATAACTTAGCCTCAATCTTGCCAGGCTGGAACATTTTTTTATGATAGCGCAGAGACAAGAGCGACATGCTATACTGTACGTCGTCGATAGTGATAATGGTGCTCTCACTATATTTTATTGTGTCATTGCCTATTTTGAAATCGTAACTTACTGTTGCCATAATGCTATAAGAGATGTTTTAGGGTAGGGGATAGTTAGTGGCTGTTGCTGATATTAATAGAAAGATTAGAACCATCGTGGTGGATATAGATGAGTTCACGAGCAAGTAGTTTGACATGCATCAGAGCCTGGCTTTTGTCGTTGGCGGCACACTCCTCAACGTCAACAACAAAACCATCAACCATCATGGCGTTGTCGTAATGCTTCAAAAGGTCCCCTTCAAAAGTACCATTAAATATAAAGGTGTAGCATTCGGAGGCCAGGTCCTTCAACTTTTCGTAGAAGACGATGAGTTCAGTATCCATAACACGAATGGTAAAGTCGACCTCGACGCCTTCTGACTCACCATAGGCTGTGCCTACTTCGTCACGAACGCGCTCTACTCCATAAGATAGTTGTTGTACGGTATAGCCGTTATACTTTGAGAAACGGTCTGACAACACAGTATCTTTCATAGAGGATTTTACCAACTCTGCCAGATTGCCGACAAAAACCATTACTTTTATCTCTTTCATATCAGTAGCCTCTCCTTCCATAGCGATTCTGAAAGTATTTAACCTATTATTTATAATTTCTGAAACGACACATCGTTCAGCATGACATTGGCTGGTACTAACAGCAGTTTGAGTAACCTGCGGTGGTGGGTGTCTATGTCATAGCTTTCGGAGAAGCCAAAGCAGAGAGCATCCTTAAATTCTATAACGCGGTTCTCTGAATAAGTATGGTTCATCGAAACGGGTAACTCATAGGTCAGCGTGCCTGACAAGAGGCTACGCTGCTTATACCACTCATAGAAGGTGTAGTCATCTGTAGACGGAGCGACTACAGTCATTTCAATACGTTCGCATGCTGGTGCTGACTCGGGATTGAACTGATTGTAGTTGCGTGCCATGTGTAGGCGGAAGTTCGCTACCTTATAATCGTCTTCTACATCCTTAAGCTTTAAGGTCGTTAAGAGTGCCATAGTATCTAATTATTGTAATGCTGTTAGGTCGTCAGGATTTGAAAAGGTGCTGTGCCTGGCGCAAGGCCAGGCGCAGCATAGGGGATGAAAGGAATTACTTCCAAGGATTCTCGAAGGCTACAGCACCGTTCTCCAACTTCTGGCACACGATACTGATTTCCTCGTAGTGCTCCTCGCCGTCAGCCCAGTACTCCTTGTAGTGTACACAGTAGCAACCTGTACCTTTCAGCGACTTCATGGCTTTGCCGTCAACCGTGTTCTGGAAAGCAATCTCCAAGTCACGGGGATCGTTGGGAGAGAGCATCCAATTCAGCATCTCTGGATTGCCATCGTTCAGCGCCTTCACGCGGACTGTTACTCTGCCACCACGGGGGATACCTGCAATCTGTCCCTCTCTGTCTGTCTCCTGGTTGAACTTATAGTCTACCAATAAAACCTCACGCTCTGCGAAATCCTTAACTTTCAGGATTACCGGTGTTACATTCTCTGCCATATCTTGTTTCCTTTCTATTCTTTAATTAAACCTCAATTCTCAACTCTCAATTATCAAGCCCATTCGTTCTCAAACTTTACGGAGCCAACCTCGATAGACTTGCAGGTGATGACAATCTCTTCAAAGTGACCTTGCTTGTCTTCCCATTTCTCATCGAAGTCTACACAGTAGCCATTGGTGAACTTGATGGTCTTCATGGCCTTGCCGGTCTTGGTCTCCAGGAAAGAAATCTCACCGTTCTTTGGGAGGTTACGCTCAATCATCCATGCCAGTAGGTCGGGGGTGCCATCGTTGAGAGCCTTTACTCTGACAGTAATCTTACCACCACGGGGAATGCCTGCCATCTGTCCCTCTACGTCTGTTGCCTGGTCGAACTCATAGGTTACCATCATCACTTCGCGATCTTTGTAACCATCGACTTTCATTGTAACTGGTGTCTTTGCCATAATTGTAATTGTTTAAAAGTTAATAATAAATATTTGTTTTATTTCTCTTTAACCTTTCGTTTCCGTTGGGTTTTGTTTTCTGAGAGCAAAATTACAGAATAATTTGTTTCGCACCAACTATTTTCAAGGTTTTTAGTTCGTTTATTTGCGACAGGATTCTCGTTTTGCGACAAACCGGGGACGATGCCCCGATTAATGTCGCAAAAGAGTGATTATTCCATTGTAGCTTCCTTGTCTTTCTTGTCTGCAGCAACCTTGATAACGAAGTTCTTTGCAGCATAGAATGGTGTCAGCGTAATGTCGCAGGTAATCTGCTTGGTGACAGGGTCCTGACGGGGCTCGCCAATCTCGTAGTTCTGGAACAGGTTGCCATAGCCTTTGTACATGTTCAGGAACTCCTGAATCTTAGCCTTCAGGTTCTTCGGGCTGTTGAATGGATCCCAGTTCTCGAGAGCTACCTCATGAACGAAATTCATCAGTACCTTCTTCACCCAGTCGAAGACGCGGACGATAGGATACTCCTTCATAGCGTCGAGGTCACCATTATATAAGGTAGTATTATTAAATGCCATTACGCGGCCTTCGCTATAGACCATAGGAATCACCTGGTTGTCCATCAGCGAAGCAATCTCTGACTTCAGCAGGTCGCTCTTTACACCCTTCACGCCGTCCAGCGTACCATACTTCTTACCACCGGCACCCTGTGCCATGTTGGCGGTCTCGTCGTACAGCTTACCGCAGAGGGCTGCAGAGGGAGCAATGTAGAAGGCCTTCTGGTCTTCCTCGTCGAACGACATCTTCTCTGCCTCACGACCAACAATCCAGTTGGCGCACATCACGACGTTCATCAGTTCCTGGTCGCTGTCGCGATAGCCCTCGGTGTTAGCCTGCAGGTCGTCGAAGGAGTACTCATCAGCGTGGTCGGTGAGCAGCATTACCTTATATTTAAATGCCATCTTGGCCCAGCGCAGCAGGTCAACTTTGTCGTTGAGGACAGCACCGGGGACACATACCAGCGAGTAGGCATCCTTCAGACTCAGACGGTCGAAACCGTTGCGCAGCAGGTTCTCTACCTCATTGTAGAAGCCGCTGTCAGCATCGGCAATGTCTTCCTTCAGCACGTTGATGATGCGCAGGTTCTTCACCTTGTCAGAACCGCAGGTTTTGAAGAACGAGTCGAGCTCACGGTATGAGCGCTCCAGGTTCTGGGTAGCATAGAGAGCATCAGTGATACCCTGCTTCAGCACGTTAGTGTACTTCTCTTCTTCCTGCTTGCAGACATCAACATAACCGGTAGCACCCTCGATGCTGGTGTCGTTGAGCAGCTCCAGCCAACGACTGATTTCGCGAGCCAGATTCTCTCTCTTCTCCTTGAAACGCTTGTCCTTCAGGAAGACGTCCTTAGCAGCCTTGCGGGCAGGATTCATGTTTTCTGCATCGGGCATGAAACCACGGATGGCGTTAAAGCCACCAAATGATGACAACAATTTGCTGGTATCTTTACTTTTCTCTTGCAGCTCAGCACCAGCCTGTGCGGCACTCTGAGCTTTCTGCATTTCTGTATCTGCCATAATAATAATCTGTTTTTGTTTTTATAATTGTTTTTTTGCTTGATCTACAAGCATGCGGAACTCCACAGGACTCATGCCTACGGCCTCGTTGCATTTGCGCTGGAAGGTGCGGACGGAGTTGAAACCTGCATCCTCGCTGATGGCTGCTATGCCGTATTCGGGGTGCTCGCGCAGCATCTGCATGGCACGGAGCAGTCGCAGGTAGTCCAAGTAGTCGTCTGCCGACTTGTAGGTCGTGTTGCGGAAGAGACGGGCCAGACGGCTTTGCGACACGCCGAGCATCTGTGCCAGCTGTGCGGCATTGAACTCGCCGTTCACCATTGCGGGCTCTTGTTCCAGACGTGTTTCGATGATGGCCAGAAGTTCGGCGTCGTCAGCCATGTCTGCCTTGAGTATCATGCGCTGGTTGTTCTGCAGTTCTTCTTTCAGCCAGTTGACGCGCTGGCGCATCTCGAACCACATGCAGAGTTGGTCGCTCAACTGCAGGTTGCGGCTGATGAGTTGCGTGTTCTCCTCTTTCAGCTTGTCGAAGGCTTCACGGAGTTGCTTCAGTTCTTCTGCCTGACTCATGTTCTCTACCTTATTGTTAATATGTATTACTCTGCTGCTTGCAGTTCATCGAGCATGCCCTGCAGCATAGCCTTCAGCTCGTCGCGGCTGCCAGCCTCCTTTAGGATGTCGCGCAGCTTGCGGTTCTGCTCAATGTTCTTGCGAATCTTGGCATTGGTCTCAATCTTCATCTTTGTGCCAGAGAGGAAGGGGCTGTTCTCTACCAGACGACCCTTGCCACCTGCAGCCTCGAAGTCGCGAATCTCGCCAAACTTTAGCGTCTCGTCAACACTGCCGCCATCAGCATCTGTAAATGTTACATCAACCTTCGGCTTGAAGTGTGCAAAAGCGTCTTCAATGTTCTGAATGTCTTCCACTAATTCGGGGTTGCCAGAATCTACGTCGGTAGTGTACTGGTCAATCATCAGTGTTTTGTTCTGATCGATAAGACTGACTTTCGCGTTGCTCTCTTCATCGGGAGCCATTGAGATAAAATTCTCTTTAATTGCCATAATAATAATGTTTTAAAGTTAATATTTTTGTTAATTTTGATGTTTTTAATTATTTCTTCTGCGTGACGTCAAACGTGGCTTTGCCGTCTTTGTCCACACCTACGGTGATATGGTCGCCAGCCTTTACCTGGCCGGCAATCATCATCTTCGAGATGGGGTGGCGCAGCTCCTTACGGATGACACCAATGACGGGACGCGCACCATACTGCTGGTTGTAGCCGCGCAGTGCGATGGTCTCGCGAGCTTCTGGTGTCAGTTCCAACGTGATGTCCTGTTCTGCCAACAACTTCAGCAGACCCTTCATGTGGATGTCGAAGATGGCGGTGACGGTCTTGTCGGTAATTGGCGAGAACGGCACAATCTCTGTCAGACGAGCCAGGAACTCCGGACGGAAGAATCCTTGCATGATGTCCATCAGTTCGTTGTTCTCGGGAATCTGGCCGCTATTGAACTTCGCCACGATATCCTTTGCACCGATATTAGAGGTGAAGAGGATGAGGGCGTTCGAGAAGTCACCGACACGTCCCAGGCGGTCGTGCAGCTTACCTTCGTCAAGTATCTGCAGGAACAGGTCGAAGACCGACTTGTGTGCCTTTTCAATCTCGTCGAACAGCACGACAGAGTAGGGGGTCTGACGAATCTTGTTCACCAGCAGACCGCCTTCCTCGTAACCTACGTATCCCGGAGGCGCACCATAGAGCAGAGCCACTGAGTGCTCTTCTTTGAACTCTGACATATCGAAGCGCAGCAGGGCACTCTCGTCACCGAACAGGAACTCTGCCAGTGCCTTCGACAACTCTGTCTTACCGGTACCTGTCGGACCCAGGAAGAAGAACGAGCCCATGGGCTGTCCCTTCTTGCTCAGACCCGAGCGAGCCTCGTAGACGGCGTCGAGCACCTTCTTCACGGCGTGGTCTTGACCGACGACGCGCTTCTTCAGGGCTTCTTCACCACCCATCAAGCGCTCGCGCTCACCCGTCTGTACCTTACCCATAGGAACGCCGGTCTGCTTAGCCACAACGGCCGTCAGGTCGTCGGTCTTCAGTTCTGTATGTCTCTGCTCCTCGTCACCGAGGTCGTTCTCTACCTTGACATGAGCCATCGTGCGGTCAATGAGGTCGATGGCAGAGGCGGGCAGACACTTCTCTGTCAGATAGCGCTTAGCCAGTCGGATGCTCTCCGTCAGCACTGCCTCGTCGAGGGTCAGTCCGTGATATTCCTCGTAGGCAGGCATGATACCTTTCAGAATCTCCATCGTCTGTTCGGTAGTGGGCTCCTCCACGGTGATCTTCTCCAGATTAGAGGTCATCTCCTTATCCGTCTCGATATTCTTCGTGAAACCATCGATGCTGGAGGTGCAGAGCAGCTGCAGGCGCCCTTTCGACAGTTCGTTCTTTAATAGTGTAGAGCAACCGAATAGGGCTCCCTGCTTGTCAAAGAGCTTGTCAATCTTCTCGATAATCAATACCGCATTGGGCTGAGCCTCAATCTCGTCGATGACACTCTTGAAGCGGTCTTCCACCTCGCCTTTGTACTGAGCATCTCCACCAAGCGTGGCGGTCTCCAGTTCATAGGCAATGGCACCACTCAGGAATCCTGGTACCTTGTCGGCAGCCAGCTCGCGGACAAAACCGTTCACCAGTGATGTCTTGCCGACGCCTGACTCACCGGTGATGAGCAGGTTGGCCTTGGTCTTACGTCCCAGTATCTCGTAGATGATACCTATCTCTTTCTCGAAACCTACCACGTTGTCCAGATTGCCGGCACGGGCAATGGCGGTCTTGTCGGTACAGTACTTGGCAATGGCGCCCTTACCACCTTTGGCAGGAGTGCTCTTCTTCAGTTCGGCACCTTCCATATAGGGTGCTTCCACATTGACACCACCACCCATCTTCGCTGAGATGTCCGATGGGGTGAGGGGCAACGTCTTCAGTTGGTCAAACGAGAAGCCTACGCCGGGAGTCACCAACGCGGCAAGCACACACACAGCCGTCGTATCGTCGAGATTAAACTTTACCTTGTAGTCGTCGGCCTGGTCGATGACTGCTACAGACTCGTCGCTCAGCTCCAGGTCGCGCATGGGGCGCACGGCACGGGGAGCCAGCTGCATCTGTACGTCAGCCCAGTCCTGTAGATAGTAGTAGTCCTTATCCAGTTCACTCTCAATAAAGTGAACAAGCCCCATTTCTTTATGCAGGATGGCCTTGAATAGATGTGCAGGGTAGATGGCATCGCTGCAGTAATCCTCTGCGAACGAATTGGCAATTGTTTTCAGTTGTTCGGTCATAATGTTTGTTTATAGAATGCGGTTACTAGTTGGTCTGTTAATTCACTCGGTTTCATTTGCAAAGGTAATAAATTATTTTCTTTTTCCGAAAAAAAAACCAATTTTTTTTTGAAATGAGCAAGATGTTTCAATTGAAAAAAATAAAGTGTTTTTGGGAAAATTGCCTACATGCCTACATTCTCTACTGATTTTCAGTGAGTTGCGTAATGTAAGATAGAAAATGTATCTTACATAGCCACCATTGTCAAAAGTCTGTTTTACATAGCCCGCGTTGTCAAAAGCCTGCTCAGACAGCAGTTATAGCCCCGTTATTAGCTGTATTTTTATCTTTCCAGGCTGTGGAATAATCTTTCCAGGCTGTGGAAAAATGTTTCTAAGCAGTGGAATAGGAGAGTGAAGGGGGGCTGAACCTCAGAAAAACCCAAATAAATTTGGTTTTTCGTTCAGTTTGCACTACCTTTGCACCCGCAAATGGAAAAGAAAAGTATAAAAGCTGCATTATTTGACTTGGATGGCGTCGTGTTTAACACGGAGCCACAGTACACGGTGTTCTGGGGCAGCCAGTGCCGTGAGTTCCATCCAGAGCATCCCGGACTGGAGCACGAAATCAAGGGTCAGACGTTGGTGCAGATTTACGATGCTTGGTTCTCAGGTTCTTTGACGGAGAAACAGGCTTTGATAACTGAGCGATTGAATCAGTTTGAGCAACAGATGGACTATCGGTATGTTGCTGGTTTCGAGGAGTTTATTGCAGAATTGCGCAAGCAAGGCGTGAAGACTGCTGTAGTGACCAGTTCGAACCAGCCTAAGATGCAGGCTGTGTACCAGCATCACCCAGAATTTCGTGGGTTGTTCGATGCTATTTTGACGTCGGAGGATTTCGAACGTTCGAAGCCCGATCCCGACTGCTATCTGAAGGCTGCCCAGCGCTTTGGCGTGGCGCCCAAGGACTGCGTAGTCTTCGAGGACTCCTTCAATGGTCTGAAGTCGGGCAGGGCTGCTGGTATGTATGTCGTCGGCTTGGCCACTACAAACCCGGCAGATGCTATTCGTCCGCTGTGTGACGAAGTCGTCAGCGACTTTTTGAGTTTATGAGTTTTTTGAGTTTATAGTTTAAAATCTAAAAATATGTCAGGATATCTAGTTAGCGACAATCGCAAAGTGACAACACATCGTTTCATGGAGATGAAGCAGAAAGGCGAGAAGATCTCCATGCTCACATCGTACGACTATACTATGGCAGGCATCGTTGACAAGGCTGGTGTCGATGCTATCCTTGTTGGCGACTCAGCGTCGAACGTGATGGCAGGTAATGCTACCACACTGCCGATGACGGTGGACTATATGATTTATCATGCCCGCTCAGTGGTGCGTGCCACACAGCGCGCTCTGGTGGTGTGCGACATGCCCTTCGGTTCGTATCAGGTGAATGCTGCAGAAGGTGTCGCCAACGCTATTCGCATTATGAAGGAGAGTGGCTGCGATGCCTTGAAGATGGAGGGTGGCGAGGAGATTCTCGACACCGTGAAGCGCATCCTCGACGCTGGCATCCCCGTAATGGCTCACCTGGGACTGACTCCCCAGTCAATCAATAAGTTCGGTACCTATGCTGTGCGCGCCAAGGAGCAGGCTGAGGCTGAGAAACTGATGCACGACGCCCAATTGTTGGATGAGGCTGGCTGCTTCGGCATTACCCTGGAGAAGGTGCCAGCAGCACTCGCCACTGAGGTGACGAAAGCGGTGAAGTGTCCGACCATCGGTATTGGTGCCGGCAACGGCTGTGACGGTCAGGTGCTGGTCATTGCCGACATGCTGGGTATGACACAGGGCTTCTCACCCCGTTTCCTGCGTCGCTATGCCGACTTGAACACGGTCATCAACGATGCCGTAGGACACTACGTGGAAGACGTCAAGAGCGGCGACTTCCCCAATGCGAACGAATCGTACTAATGGATGAATACACAGAATACCCCTGTTCATATCAAACTGTGGCACAGAGACTTCTGGCTGATGTCCGTGGCATCGTTATTGCTGACGATGTCTATGTATATCTTGCTGCCAGTGATGCCGCACTGGCTCATGGAAGAGAAACAATTCTCAGCTGTTGAGGCAGGACGTTCAATGGGCGTCTTTGGCTTAGGACTGTATGTCTTTGGTACACTCTGTTCGTGGCTCGTACAGCGCTATCGCCGCAATGTAGTCTGCATGTGGGCTATCATTGCCGTCATAGCCAACATCGCCGTTTTGTGGTATGTGCAGGCTGTTCGCACAGATTTGTTAGACTTCACGATGATGATGGTTCATCGTTTTGTGCTGGGTGCGACGTTCGGACTGGCACAAATGGTGCTGTCGTCAACGCTCATCATTGATACGTGTGAGTCGTTCCAGCGTACGGAAGCTAATCACAGTGCTTCATGGTTTGCACGCTTTGCACTGTCGTTAGGCCCGCTGGCAGGACTCATCGTCTACGCACTATATGGCTTTGATGGTGTGCTGTGGGGCGCTATAGGTTGTGCGCTGGTGGCTTTGTTGCTGGTAAAGATAGTGAAATTTCCTTTCCGTACTCCGGAGGAAGGTGTGAAGGTGGTTTCGTTGGACCGTTTCTTCCTGATTCACGGCTTTGTGCTGTTCGTCAATTTGCTGATGGTGTCCACGGTGATTGGTATGTTGCTCTCGCTGACGTTCGAACCGCTTTTCTATGCTTTGATGATGGGTGGCTTCCTGCTGGCACTGCTGGCGCAACGCTTCGTATTCCGCGATGCGGAGCTGAAAAGCGAGATTATTACAGGACTCTTCCTGTTGGTAGCAGCCCTGCTCGTGTTGTTGGTGGCTCCTGCATCGCCTGTAAGTCCTGTACTCATCGGACTGAGTGCCGGCATCATCGGGTCGCGTTTCTTGCTGTTCTTCATCAAACTGAGTCGTCATTGTCAGCGTGGCACGTCACAGAGCACCTACTTCTTGGGATGGGAGACAGGATTGGCGTTGGGACTCTTCCTGGGCTATGCCTTTTTCTATCAGCAGTCCCAACAGATTCTCTATACAGCATTGGCAATAACGGGAGCGGCGTTGCTACTCTATCATTTCTTTACGCACCGCTGGTTCCTGGAACATAAGAATCGCTAACGGCGACACATCTGCAAGTAAGGGCAGGTTCGACAGACCCTAAGGTCTGTAGTGGGAGTGAATGGGTTATTCTGCGAGAATAGCTCATTCACTTTGTTTTCAAGCAGTTCGTTGAACCGTTGACTATACTCTGCAATGTCGAGGATGCGCTCTCTGCCAAAGCAGAGGGTAGGGTCGTAGTCATTGGCGCCAGCATGCTGGATGAACAGCAATGCGGGGCTGACTGGGTTCTTGGCTGTTCTCTGTTGGCGACTGACAATGTCGGCATAGACAAAGGTCTGCAGATAGTAGTCGGAGTGGTCATGAATCTTTGCGGGGTCAAAGATATCTTCAACGCCGGACAGAGACTTCAGTCTTCCGCTGCCCGTCTTGTAGTCCACAACGCGGATGCGGCCATCGCTCATCTGGTCCAGCCGGTCTATGCGTCCTCCGAGTTTTAGTAGTAGGCTACCTGCTGACTGCTGACTGCCAACTGCCAACTGCCTGAAGACGTCGTGCTCCAAACCCAAGATGTCGAAAGGTGTGAGGGCTTTGTCTATTTCTATGAGCTGGCGCAGATAGCGGATAATTACTTCGCGATTGATGAGGTGCAGACCACCGCTGGCGGCACCAGGCAACTCTTGTTGAAAGGCATCATCGACAGCCTTCACAATGGCAACTTTACTTTTTAGCAGTTGGTCGAGAGACTCGCGGGTGACGTGCTTGGGTAGCTGATGGTAGAGCGAGTCGGCTGCTTGGTGGAAGATGTTTCCGAAGATGCGGTTGTCAAGCTCCTGCTCGTCAGCGGGTTCGTCGGGTTCCTTGATACCGGCAATATAGCGGTAATAGAACTGCAGCTGACAGCGCATGTACTTGTTGATGGCTGAGGGAGATAATGAGGCGTCAGGACCGGTAAACTGCTTGACGAGCAATTGCTGGATATGGTCGGTTTTCTCAATGGGCGCGGGTGCAAAACGGGTAATACTCTTGCCAGACTGTAGGGTGTGCTGTGTGATGTGTTGTCCGCTCTCTACCAATAGCTGGAGCATGAAACGGCTCATCTCGCCACGCTGGCCGTCCTCTGTGGCGTTGTTCCACAGAATGGTGACATCCTTGGCGCGTTGCAACAGGCGGTGGAAGTAGTAGGCGTAGATGCTCACCTTGTTCTCTACGGTGGTTAGTTCGTAGGCTTGACGGATGCTGTGGGGAATAAAGGAACTGTCGTTGACGCCCTTAGGCATGTTGCCCTCGTTGCAGTTAAGCAGCAGTACGTGGTCGAAGTCCAGGTTGCGGGTTTCCAAAACGCCCATCACCTGCAGCCCTTCGGCAGGTTCACCGTGGAAGGGAATGGAGGTCTGCTGAATGAGTTGGTTGACAAGGCGTTGTAGGGTGGTGTCGGTTACTTGCAGGTCGCCACTCTCAATGAGTGCATTGAGGCGATTGACAAGGGTGTAGGCTCGGAACAGCGACTCCTGAAATAGTGGGTCGGTAATCTCTTCCTTGGCTCCTTGCGCAATAGCTCTCAGCATAGTGAGCAAAGGCTTGCTGTCCTCAACGAAACGGGCATACGGATGTCGATGAAAGGCACGTACCAGTCGTGGGCTGTTGCCCCCCAGCACCATGTCGTAGTAGCGCTGGATGAACGAGGCCACGGGTGTTTGTGATAGAGGATAGCCCGTGGTAATATTGACTTTCTCCACCTCGTCGGGCAGACAATGAATAACCGTGGGCAGCAGTTGCTCGTTGCAGAGCACTATGGCGGTTCGCCGGCCATCCTTGTAGCGCTGTTGGTCACGTAGCCAACGACTGACATAGCGTGCCTGGATATGTTCGGTAGGGGCAGCCAGATAGGTAATCTCCTTGGGCTGATGGAAGTTCTTGTAGATATCGTCACACTGACTATCCAGTTCGTTGGGGAAGTAGCGTAGGTATTGTGCAATATAACGACCAGCCTCATGCTGTTGCAGGTAGTAATGGTCGAAGTCCCAGTAGAAGCGGGCCTTGCCTTCCTTTTGCAATTGTGAGAAGAGATGCTGCTCAACTTTCTGCACCAAATTGAAACCCACAAAGAGGTAACGGTCGTAGGGAAACTGTTCCGTGGTGTTTGTAGGCATACCATGGCAACATACTTGTCGGTAGAGAGCCCCCTCGTAGGCAAGTCCTTGTTTTGCCAGTCGTTCGTTAAAGTCGTGGTAGATGTCGGCAAAGTGGCTCCACAGACGTAGAAACCGCTGTTTGAGTTCCGTCTCGTGCTCCTCGGTGAAGTGGCTGAAGAAGTGCTTCAGCAATTGGCGCTGTTCGTCGGTGAGATAGCTGAGGTCGTCCAGTTCGTGGATGTCGCGTAAGTTGGCAAAAACGCGGTCGGCGTCGGCCATGTTCTTGTCGATGTCATCGAAGTCGCTGATGAGCAACTGTCCCCAGCCATAGAATTTGTCAAGTGTCTCGTCAGAACCAGTATGCAGGCAGAATGACTTGTGCAGGTCGCAGACCAGTTTGATAGGATCGGCAACCGTTAAATCAGACTGCTGGCGAAACAGCTCGCTGATAGTGATGTAGGCAGGACTCCATAAGGGCTTGCCGTTGGTCTGACGTGCCAGATGTTCGTTCAGGAACAGCGATGCACGCTTGTTGGGGAACACCACAGCTATGCGCGACAGGTCGGTGCCGTATTTTTGAATAATATCTTCTGCAACGTATTCTAAGAAACTCTTCATACCTCTTAACTCTTACCTCTTACCTCTTAACTTCCTCAATTTTATTGCTGTAAACATACCACAGCCACCCCTTCACATTCAGATGCCCCATCTGCTGTAGCAACTGCATGTATTCGCGCACCTGCTCTTGGTATTCTGGCTTGGGACGACCGAACTTGAAGTCTACGACGTGCGTCTCTTTTCCGTCTGTCATTACACGGTCTGGACGTCGCTCTTCTACCACACCAGCATCGTTGAGCTTTAGAATACTGCATTCGTTAAAAAGTTTCCAATTTCCAGAGAACCAATCTTTTACGCGTTCGTTGTTCAATCTCTTGTTTAACATGCTTGTCAGCTTGGCCGATGTTACCTCGTCGTCGTAAAGTACCCCGTCGTGTTGCAGTTGGCGCAAGGCCTGTTCAATGTCGGCTGTGGTTCGGATGGTCGAGAAAACCTCGTGCAGTACGCTACCTATTTTGATGTAGCTCAGTTCCTGCTGTTCATCGTCACCATCCACGAATTCGCGGCTCTTGTTGCTTTGCCGGAACTCTGTTTTGTTCTCGAAGGTCTCTAATTGAATCTGTACGGGTGTGACGGGCTGGAGGAAGACGTTGGCTGATGACTGATGGCTGAGGGCTGATGTCTGGGCTTTCAGCGCGCCGTATTCGAATGCCAATTCACTGTCTTTGTCCTCTTCACCGCTGAGGCTGCAACCTTCCAGTTTTATCTTCGACAATACAGCCTCGATGAGTAACGATCGGTTGCTCTTGGCGCCACGCTGACCGATGACAAATAGACTGTCTGCTGCACGTGTAAAGGCGACATACAGCAGGTTGAGGTTGTCAACCGTGTTTTGTAAGTGTTCGTCCAAATAGTCATGCTCGTAGATGGTTTCCTTCATCTGCGTTGCACCAAAGTCGATGGGGGCCAGCGGTAGTGCATCGAAAGGTGCCTCAGTAGGTTTGCACCATAGCACATCGGGCATCTCCAGACGCCAGTCGCAGAAGGGGATGATGACATGCTTAAACTCCAATCCCTTACTTTTGTGGATAGAAAGAATGCGTATGCCGTCGGTGGCGTCGCTCTGGATGGTCTTGCTGCAGATGGTCTCTTCCCACTCGTGGATGAAGGCGTCGATGTCCGATGTGTGGTCTTGCACAAACTGATTTAGCCGGTCATAGAAGGCACACAGGTAGGCACTCTGCTCATTGAGGCGTTCCAACTGGAAGATGGCATAGAGGCGTTCCACTAGTTCGTAGAGCGGCATCCGTAACAGTTCTTGCATGTGAGCGATATACGTTTCGGGCAGCAAATTGTCGAGTTCGCGGTCCTTGATAAGTAGCTCATTCTCAGCGATGTTGTCGCCGAGCACACTCTTGTGGTAGAGTTTGACGATGGTGGCCTTGGCCAACAGATCGTCAGGGTGGGTGAGCAGATGGAGTGCCTGGATGAGCAGGCATAGCGTCACAGAAGCATCCAGACGGAAAGCCTCGTCGCTGATGATGCGCACGTCGGGCAACTGTTCGTCGAAATAGGCTGCAATGAGCGGGATATACTTGTTGGTACGTACAAGGATGGCAATATCCTGTAAACCGGCTCCTTGCTGTTTCAGTTTGCTGATGGTGTCGACAATGGCAGCCATCGTCTGTTCTTGGTAGTCCGTAGGGGGAAGCAGGCGGATGTTGACGTAGCCACTGTTTTCGCGCTTTTCTGGAACCTCTTGTGCCACGTCCGCGTAAGCGTTTTTCAGTTGCTCGGCACCAGAGGGATATTCCTCTCGTTGCTGCTCGTATTCGTGTTGGGCTGCAGCCTGAAAGAAAGCGTTGTTGAAGTCTATCACATGGCGTGACGAACGCCAATTGACTTTCAAGGGCTTGATCTCTATCGTTTCGTTGGCATGCGGAAATTGCTGGTCTATGGCATTCAGCAGTCGCCAGTCACCTGAACGCCAGCGGTAGATGCTTTGCTTGACATCGCCCACAATGAGATTGCCCGACTGTTGGTGACTCATGCACTCTTGCAGGAGCACCTTGAAATTCTGCCATTGGACTGTCGACGTGTCCTGAAACTCGTCAATCATGACGTGTTCCAGTTGTGAGCCAATCTTCTCAAAGATAAATGGTGAGTCACTGTCGCTGATTAGGTCGTGCAGCAACTGCTGGGTATCGCTGAGCAGGAAACGGTTGGCCTCGTCGTTCAGACTGCGCACCTTCTGTTCAATGCTGCCTAACAGACGTAGTTGGTTGAGGTGGCGCAAGGTGAGGTCAGCAGACTGGTATAGCTTGAATTGGCGTGGACGCTCCTCCAAAGCGCGACTTAGCAAAGGCATTAATGTAGACTCCGCAAGGGCATGTATATGTTCTGCGTGCTCGCTCTTCTTGCTATACCATTTCGATGCATCGTCATTACAGTCGCAAACACGAGAACCCACAATACCCTGATCCATCTGTCCGTTTTGCAGTTTCAGAAAGAATCCGGCAACACCACTTTTCTTGTTTGACAGATCGTCCATAGAGAGTCCTTCGCTTTCCAGAATATCAAAGAATTCGTTGCCTATCGATTTCATGCGTTCCAAGGCCGTACTGCGCAGTTCTTTCAGCTGTTTGGTATATTCTTCGATGAATCCCTTCACTTCCATCTTGCTGGTGAGCGTTTTGCTGTTGCTCTTGTAGTAGTCACGGAAGATGGTCTTTCCAAATTGTTTTACCTGTCCGATGATATTCCATGAGCGGTCGTCACTGATGGTTTCCATGATATAGCTGAGCAACCATTGCAGCATGCGGTCACTATGTGTCAGCGAATCGATAAGTTGGTCTACGGCCTGCTCTTCAACCTGTATGTCGTTCAGACTGATGCGCAGGTTGGCTGTCAAATCGAGTTCGCGAGCCAGGTTGCGCAATACGCTCTGAAAGAATGAGTCGATAGTCTCTACACGGAAGTAGTTGTAGTTGTGCAACAGCAGGCGTAGGGCTATGCCAGCCCGTTCGCGAACCATCTTCTCCGGTAGCCCTGTTTCCGCTAAGATGCGGTTGGTATAATTCTGTGAGTCGCTGAGTCCTTGGCTGATGCCATACAACTGACTGAGTATGCGCATCTTCATCTCTTCCGTCGCCTTGTTGGTGAAGGTGACAGCCAGAATATTGCGATAGCTGTGCGGATTTTCTATCAGCAGTTTGATATACTCTACCGCCAGCGTGAATGTCTTTCCGGAACCTGCGCTGGCCTTGTATACGGTGAGAGGTTTTACCATCGGCGGAATAGTTCTAAGGTGAATTTACAACCAAATTTCTGATATTGGGTGTTGAGAAAACTGGCAAAGAACGCTGTTGAGAGATAACGCGTCTTGAAGCCGTAGCCTATCTCAAAATAGGGACGTGTGTGTTCGATGGACATGGCACTGAGATAGATACGCTCTGTCTCTACGATGCGTCCTATCCATGGCATCCACGAAAGCATTAACAGAGGTGAGTCGTATGACAAGTGGCCGCGCAGATAATACTCTGAAGAATTGTACCAACGGCTGTCAACCAGTTGGAACTGCCCAGACCAGTCATCTTCCCAACCTGTCGCCAGGTTGTTGTCGCGGAAATTGGTGTAGTCCACGAAGAAGTCGGTGGTGCGGTGGGAATAGAAACCGGCTCCTGCGCGCAGGTTCAGAATGCGCACGCTCTTGTTTTGATGTTTATAAGCGGCGTCGAACTCCCAACGCTCGTAGTTGAGGTTTGAATGGAAGATGTTGCTGAAACTTCGCTCATAGTTGGCGGTGAGTGTAGGACCTTTCTTCCAGGGACGTAGTCGGACGCTGATCAGCGGCGCAAAACTGTTATAGCGACTGGTGAGTCCTGCCTCATCCATTTTCTCAGGATCTACGCTCCAACGGCGGTGGTAGATGACACCTGTTGTCAGTTCCAGCCAGTCGTAGCACATGATATTATTGACCAATTGTACGTATTCGTCCTTGAACTCCGGCATCACAGCTGTGTCGCCCATGACTTTCTGATAGGCTTCGTAGAGTGCTGCATGCGAGGTGCGGTTGCCGTTACCCCATGTCACCTCTGCATAACCGTTGCGCTTGGGGTTGTAGGTCATACGAAGGGGCAGGGTGTAGTAGAACTGATCCCTCTTGAAGCTGTAACCGAACTGCGGATTGAGGGTCAGATAGCGATTCTTGTTCCAGGCATAGCGGGCACCCACATTGAGTTTGTAGGAAATGCCTAATGACGGGCTATAACCCATGTACAGCGGATTTAGCAATGGTGATATGTTTAACGATATGTTCTCTGTGTGGGTGTGTGTGCTGTTGATAAGATTATCTCCTACGAAGTCCCATGCAGCCTCCTTCAGCTTGTTGCTTGACTTGTGGATGGTGTCGTTCCGCTCTGCCTCAGCCTCTTGAAGTTCATAGGCACGATAGATGGCTTTGTCTCTTTTTTCTAATGGTATGGGACGCAGCTTTTTCATAAGCTGATAGTCTTCCACATCGTCAATGGAGTCAGGGAGTGTCGTGGGACAGTTATAGAAGGTGGAGATGGTTGATTTGATATTGTTGCCCATGAACTTGAACGTTGCCTCTGTCGTGCATTGGTCGGGTAGTGGACTTGACGCATCGAACCGATTCATCAAAGCATCAATCTTGAAGTTAATCATGTCAAATTCTCCCTCGAATTTTAACGTCAGTACACGACCAGTCCTTCTGTCTATCTCCGATTCGCCCCTGATAAGTTGGGTGTTGCTGCTGCGTGGGCGGAAATGGACAACGGTCCGTCCGTTTTTCCTGTTTACACGATACTTGTAGAAATAGCGGTTGGTGCGATGAAATGGAGACAGAATCTTGTCGTGGTAGAGTTGTACGCTATGCAGATTAGGTGTCAACAGGTCGAAAAGTGCAGGCATGACGTTCCTGTTGTGTGGGATGGTACCACAGATAACTTGCCGTTGGATGCTGAAGTCCTTGGCATTGTGATAGTGTAGCTTGTTGTAGCTCTCGCTGACATACTCCTTGTCACCTCGTGCTATGCTGTACATCGTGGGAATTAGGAAAAGCAATATGTTGCGGCGCTTGGTGGCAATCTGGTATTTCATGTACAGGTTCTGCTCTACTCCGCTGCAGTCGTATTGTTGATGTTCATAGTACTCCCACATGCGATTGATGAGCATGGAGTCTGCTGCACGGCTACGTCCATAGCAAATGCTGGGCATGAGTGTTATCATGCCCAGCATCAACATCCGTATAAGTATGTGCCGTTTCTGATTCACGACCCCAAAATTACAAATTATTTTTGGAGTCACAAAACTTTTAGCCTAAATATTTCATCAAAATGCGTGCATTACCTGAGTCGCGCAACTTGGCGATACTCTTCTCGCGTATCTGACGCACACGCTCGCGAGTCAGTCCCAGTTGGTCACCGATTTCCTCCAGACCCTTCTCGTGGCAGCCAATGCCGAAGCACTCGCGGATGATGGTTATCTCACGGTCTTTCAGAACCTTTTGCAGTACGGTGTTCAGTTCCTGAGCCATTGACTCGTGGTCTACATGGCGGTCTGTGCGTGAGTCTTCGCCAGAAGCCATCACGTCCAACATACAGTTGTCCTCGCCGTCTTGGAAAGGAGCATCGATAGAGACGTGGTGGCTGTCAGCCTGCATAGACTGGGCAATCTTCTCCTCGTCCATATTGGTAGCGTCGCTCAGCTCCGATACAGAGGGGTGACGCTGGAATTCCTGTTCAAAGCGGTTAATCTCGTGGCTAATCTTGTTCAGACTGCCTACCTGGTTCAAGGGCAGACGTACAATACGGCTCTGCTCGGCAATAGCCTGTAGGATGCTTTGGCGAATCCACCATACAGCATACGAGATGAATTTGAAACCACGTGTTTCATCAAATTTTTGTGCGGCTTTGATAAGACCGATGTTACCCTCGTCAATCAAGTCAGTCAACGTCAGTCCCTGATGCTGATACTGCTTGGCAACGGATACCACGAATCGCAGGTTGGCAGTCACCAACTTGTCCTTAGCGCGCTCGCCTTCAGGACCGCCCTTACGTATCTTCTGAGCCAGTTCGATCTCTTCGTCGATACTGATCAGAGGCGCACGGCCAATTTCCACCAGATACTTATCCAGTGCTTCACTTGAGCGATTCGTAATACTTTTCTGAATCTTTAATTGTCTCATTCTTTACTCCTTAAATTCTTGCTAACTAACTGATAGTCAATTACGTGTAATACTTTTTACTTCTAAAAGCGGTGCAAAGTTACAAAAAATAACGATACGTTGTTATCGGTACACCTAATTATTTTTCCTTAAAAATGCTTAAATGCTCGTTTGGGGCTTATGACTTCTGCGTCTTTTCTGGCCGTTTTTACTGTCATTGTTACGACTACTGCTCTGACCTTTTTTCTGACCGCTGTTGTGACGCTTGTCATCTCTCTTACGACCTCCTCTACCGCGTGAGTTTTTGCGAGGTGTTGAAGGTTTGTATTCCGGTCCTTCACCCAGTCCTTCTGGCATGGGGTTCTTGAGGATGTCTTTCTCTAAAAAGCGCTCAATATCAGCAAAGTAGCGCATGTCTGTTTCTGAAACGAAGGTGATAGCTACGCCGTCACGCTGTGCACGGGCAGTACGTCCGATGCGGTGAACGTAGTCTTCTGCATCGTGAGGCACATCATAGTTGATTACCATCAGAATGTCGTCAATGTCTATGCCACGTGAAACGATATCAGTAGCTACCAATACGTCCACCTGTCCTGTCTTGAAGCGGTACATTACCTCGTCGCGCTCAGCTTGTGAGAGGTCGCTGTGCATGGGGGCACAGTTTATCTTCATATGTTTTAGCTCGCGTGTGATGTCTTTCACCTTGTCTTTCTTTCCAGAGAAGATGATGACGCGCTGCAGTTCGCCAGCCTTGAACAGATGGCGGATAATGCCCAATTTCTGTGGCTCATAGCAGATGTAAGCAGACTGCTGTATTTTCTCAGCGGGTTTCGAAACGGCAATTTTCACCTCGGCAGGGTGGTCCAGCAGGGTGCGTGCCAGACGCTGTATCTTCTCGGGCATCGTTGCTGAGAACATGATGGTCTGATGATTTTCGGGCAACATCTTGGCAATGCTCAAGATGTCGTCAGAGAATCCCATGTCAAGCATGCGATCTGCCTCGTCAAGTACGAAGAAGGAGAGTCTTGATAGGTCCAGGTGCCCCATGCGGATGTGCGAGAGCAGACGGCCTGGGGTGGCAATAATTACGTCAGCCCCCATTTTCAGTCCCTTCGTTTCTACGTCAAAGCGGTTGCCGTCGTTGCCACCATAAATAGCTACACTGCTGATACCATCAAGATAGTAGCCAAAGCCCTGCATGGCCTGGTCTATTTGTTGTGCCAGTTCTCGGGTAGGCGACATAATGATGCAGTTGACGGCATCGCGTGGATAACCGCCATCGTCGAGCATGCTCAGTATAGGCAGCAGATAGGCAGCCGTCTTACCTGTTCCGGTTTGTGCTACACCGATAAGGTCTTGACCGTCAAGTATTTTTGGTATACACTCTTCTTGTATAGGTGTCATCTCCTCGAAGTGCATGTCGTATAATGCATCGAGGATGTTATCGTTCAAATATGTTTCTTCAAATGTCATTTTTTCTTTTAACTCTCAACTTTCAACTTCAATGAGTTTAGTTTGGTGCCTTTTTATAACAATAGTATGCGATGAAGGCATAGAGAATGTTTGGAATCCATGCTGCCAGGATAGGTGGCGTATCAGCATTGATGGCGAAGGTTGCGCTCACCGTCTGTAACAGGATGTAGGTGAACGATAGCGCCAGTCCGATTCCCAGATACATACCCATGCCGCCTTTGCGCTTGCGTGAAGACAGCGAGACACCTATGATGGTAAGGATGAATGAGGCAAACGATGTTGCTATGCGCTTGTGGTATTCCACCTCATACTGCACTACATTGCTTGAGCCGCGCTCCTGCTGCTTAGAGATGTAGCGCTTGAGTTCTGGCGATGTGAAGGTCTCCTGCTGACCAGAGGAGAACACCAAGTCGATGGGTTCCATCTGTATCAGTGTGTCTATCTCGTAGCCACTGGTAATCTCCTCACGCATACCTTTCAACTTACGTATCTTATAGTTGCGTGCCTTCCAGTGGTAGCGCTCCTCAGAGATGGTGTCGTACTGTATGACGTTGGCATTCATCTGACTCACCATCTTCTTGTTCTCAAACTTATACAACGCAAAGCCGTAGCCCGTTTTGCGGGTGTCATCGTACTGCGATATGTAAGCCACTACACCCTTGTCTACCATCAGCTGGATGTTCGATGCTGACGTATTCTTCTTGTTGTTCTTGTAGAGCGCCTCAAAGTCGTGGCGCACCACTGTGCCCTTGGGAATAACGTACGAGCCGAGGTAGAAATTGAGGATGGCGATGAGGGCTGCCGAGATGAGGTAGGGGCGTAACAGACGCTTGAAACTCATACCACACGCCAGCATGGCAATAATCTCTGAATTGCCTGCCAGCTTGGAGGTGAAGAAGATGACGGCAATGAAGACGAACAGCGGCGAGAAGAGGTTGGCAAAGTACGGCACGAAATTGGCGTAGTAGTCAAAGACGATAGCGCGCAGCGGTGCATTGTTCGAGGTGAACTTTGCCAGGTTCTCGTTGACGTCGAAGACGATGCTGATAGAGATAATCAGGATGATGGAGTAGACGTAGGTGCCGCCAATGAACTTGTTGATGATATACCAGTCCATGCGTTTCACCTCTCGAAGCAGGTTATACTTCGATTGCCATGCCTGCGCCCATAGCGTCTTGGCTTTTTTCAATATGTTTTGTGGTGACGTTTTCTTCACTTTTTACCTTCTACGTCCTAAATTGTCTATTACTGAGCGCTTCCATTGTGTGAAGTCACCTTGTTCTATATGTGTGCGCGCGTCCGTGACCAGTCTGAGGTAGAAGGCCAGATTGTGTATCGAGGCTATCTGCATAGCCAACAGCTCCTGGGCTTTGAACAGGTGGTGCAGATAGGCCTTTGAGTGGATGCGGTCAATGTCGCAGCCATCGGGGGCTATGGGCGAGAAGTCGTCCTCCCACTTCTTGTTGCGCATGTTCATCGTACCCTCGTAGGTGAAGAGCATAGCGTTGCGCCCATTGCGGGTAGGCATGACGCAGTCGAACATGTCGACACCGCGCTCAATGGCTTCCAGGATATTCTGGGGCGTACCCACACCCATCAGGTAGCGCGGACGGTCCTTGGGCAGGATGTCGTTGACTACCTCAATCATCTCGTACATCACCTCCGTAGGCTCGCCAACAGCCAGTCCGCCAATGCTGGCGCCGCCACCGTCGTTCAGCTTGCCCAGCACGTCACAGACATGCTTGGCAGCGTCCTGTCTGAGGTCTTTATAGGTGCAGCCCTGCACGATGGGGAACAGCGTCTGGTTGTGTCCATACAGCGGTTCCGTCTCGTTGAAGCGCTTCACGCAACGCTCCAGCCAGCGCTGGGTCAGCTTGAGCGAGTTCTTGGGCAACGCTCCAGCCAGCGCTGGGTCAGCTTGAGCGAGTTCTTGGCATATTGGTAGTCGCTCTGTCCTGGTGGACACTCGTCAAAGGCCATCATGATATCTGCACCGATGACGCGTTCTGTGTCCATCACGTTCTCTGGTGTGAAGATGTGCTTCGAACCATCGATGTGGCTGCGAAACTCACAACCCTCTTCCTTCAACTTGCGGATGCCCGTCAGCGAGAATACCTGAAAACCGCCAGAATCTGTAAGGATGGGACGGTCCCACGTGTTGAACTTGTGCAGTCCACCCGCCTTGCGCAGAATGTCCAGCCCAGGACGCAGATACAGGTGGTAGGTGTTGCCCAGAATAATCTGTGCCTTCACCTGGCGGAGCTCAGCGAAGTGTACACCCTTCACACTGCCCACCGTACCCACAGGCATGAAGATGGGCGTCTTGATGGGTCCGTGGTCTGTCTGTATCAGTCCTGTGCGGGCGCTGCTGTTCGGGTCGTTATGTTGTACTTCGAACGTCATTCTTTCGTTTCTTTCTTCTCTTCATCCTTTGGAATGGTGAAATCCATAGGGTGGTCTACCAACTCGTCTGTCAGCGCGAAGTTCCAGACGTCCTTGATGCTCTCTACATAGTGGAAGGTGACCCCCTTCAGATACATCTCCGGAATCTCGTTGATGTCCTTCTCGTTCTCCTTGCACATCACGATGTCAGTGATGCCTGCACGCTTGGCAGCCAGAATCTTCTCCTTGATGCCACCCACGGGCAGCACCTTGCCGCGAAGCGTTATCTCGCCCGTCATTGCCGTGTTCTTGCGCACCTTGCGCTGCGTCAGCGCCGAGGCAATACTGGTGGCAATGGTGATACCGGCCGATGGACCGTCCTTAGGCGTAGCACCCTCCGGCACGTGGATGTGAATGTTCCAATGGTCGAAGATGCGGTAGTCGATGCCCAACAAGTCCACGTGAGCCTTGACATATTCCAGGGCTATCACTGCCGACTCTTTCATGACGTCGCCCAGGTTGCCCGTCAGCGTCAGTTTGCCAGACTTGCCCTTTGACAGCGAGGTCTCGATGAACAGTATCTCGCCACCCACGCTGGTCCATGCCAGTCCGGTTACTACACCGGCGTATGCGAAGGGGGGCTTGCCCAGCAGGTCCTCCAGCTCTGTGGGGGTAATCTTGTCGTAGGGCAGCTCGCCATTGGTGGCATATTTCACAGCCACCTTGCGCAGTGCCTTGTTGACCTGCTTCTCCAGCTGGCGCACACCGCTTTCGCGGGTGTACTGCTCGATAATCTTCTCGATAGCGGCCTTGTTGAAGGTCAGCTTCTGGTCCTTCAGACCCGTGTTGTCTTTCTCCTTGGGCACGAGGTGGCGCTTGGCAATCTCGTATTTCTCCTCCGTGATATAACCGCTGACCTCGATAATCTCCATGCGGTCGAGTAGGGGACGGGGAATGGTACTGA
Source organism: uncultured Bacteroidales bacterium (assembly GCA_902798425.1). Classification (GTDB taxonomy): domain Bacteria; phylum Bacteroidota; class Bacteroidia; order Bacteroidales; family Bacteroidaceae; genus Prevotella. Next base: position 32,508 of record CADBWR010000013.1, on the reverse strand, counting down.
GGTTGTTGGCCGTAGCGATGAACATCACCTTCGACAGGTCGTAGTCTACGTCCAGATAGTTGTCGTGGAAAGCATTGTTCTGCTCCGGGTCGAGCACCTCCAGCAGTGCACTGGCGGGGTCGCCGTTGTGCGTGTTCTGCGTCACCTTGTCTATCTCGTCAAGGATGAATACAGGGTTGCTGCTTCCTGCCTTCTGGATGTTCTTGATGATGCGGCCAGGCATAGCACCGATATACGTGCGGCGGTGGCCGCGAATCTCAGCCTCGTCGTGCAGACCGCCTAATGAGACGCGCACATACTTACGCTTCAGGGCGTCAGCTATCGACTTGCCCAGCGAGGTCTTGCCCACGCCTGGAGGACCATAGAGGCAGAGAATAGGACTCTTCAGGTCGCCACGCAGCGACAGCACGGCGATATATTCCAGGATGCGCTCCTTGACTTTCTCCATGCCGTAGTGGTCGCGGTCCAGTATTCTCTGTGCACGCTTCAGGTCCAGGTCGTCCTTCGTATATTCTCCCCAAGGCAGTCCTACCAGCGTCTGCAGGTAGGTCAGCTGCACGTTGAAGTCGGGCGAGTTGGGATTCACCTGGTCCAGCTTCTCCAGTTCCTTGTAGAAGAATTTCTCCACCTCCTCAGGCCACTTTTTGTTGGCAGCTTTCTCCAGCAGTTCCTTCTTCTCAGGTGTGCTCTCGTTGCCCATCTCTGCCTGCAGGTTCTTAATCTGCTGCTGCAGGAAGTAGTTTCGCTGCTGCTCGTCAATGTCATCGCGCGTCTTGTTGCGGATGTCCAATTTCAGATTCTGCAGGTTTATTTCACGATGAATGATGCGCAACGTACTGAACAGACGCTCCTTGATGCTGTCCAACTGCAGCAAGGCCATTTTCTCCTTTACGCTAAAGGGGAGGTTAGAACAGATGAAGTTCAGTGCCATCATATTGTTTCCTACATTCTTGATGGCGAAAGATGCCTCTTCAGGAATGTCGTCACTCATGTGGATGTATTCTGCAGCCTGATTGCGAAGATCCTCCACAGCAGTCTTAAACTCCATATCGTGCTTGTCGGGCTCCTCTTCCGGGGCGGCAACAACATGACCTATCATGTAGGGTTGGTATTTCAAGATCTCCATCAGGCGCAGACGGCCCAAACCCTGTACAATGGCTGTAATGTTACCATTGGGCAGCGTTAATATCTTCAGCACCTTGGCAAATACACCCATGTCGTGAAGGTCGGCACGTATAGGACTCTCTACTTCTGGGTCACGCTGACATACTACACCTATCAGCCCGTCTTTCTTCTCAGCTTTGCGAATGAGCGTCATGCTCGACTCACGGCCTATCAGGATAGGAGATACCACACCAGGGAAAAGCACCATGTTACGCACTGCAAGAATGGGCAGCGCATCGGGCATTTCCATGTTCACCAAGTCGCTGTAGTCGCCGTCTACATCGGCAATCATCTGGAACGACCTGTTCTTGTTATCCATGTACATTGTAATTTTATCTTCCATACAAGCTGCAAAGGTACTACTTTTTCTTGAAATAATACGCACATGATAAGATATTTTAATATCTTTCTTGTCAGAGTAAGGCTGATAATGGTCCATTATACAGCTGATACACTTGCGTATTAGCCTGTCCCGAATGCAGCTCACGCTGTCTCTGAGAGGTATCCCCTGTCCTTGTATTCAGAAAATCAGCGTTCCATAAAATCTTATTGTATGGCATCCAGCCAGCAGAGGAATGCTACAAGCGAGGCGTTCCAGTTGATGGCTATCTCGTTGGATGCATATGACTCCTCTACATCAAGATATGACTCGTCGGGGTGGTTGGAGGGATAGGGCTCTTTCAGCCCGCTCTTGTCTTGCTGACCAGGGTTGGGGCCGCCCACAAGCATGCCAGGAAAGGGTGCGGCAATGCCGTCAGCTGCCGAGGGACGATGGTGGGGGTGCATAGGACTCTTGTCGCCAAAGCCGGTGACATAGCAGTAGCCTGTGGCATTGCGCCCTAAGAGATAGTCGGCATTCTGCTGGGCATAGCGCAGGTAGTTGTTGGTGCCAGCCATCTTGTCGGCATAGAGCAAACAGAGTGCCTGACAGCAGCAAGACTCGGCGAGGCAGCCCCATCCGAAGTGGTGCGGACTGTTTCCGTATGGACTGTTGAAGCAGGAGGTCGCACTGCTCTTGACGGCTTCGGTACAGTAGTCATTGAGCTGCTGAAGCATGGTCTCCCTGAGATGCTTATCGGAACCTTCCATCCACTCAAAAGCGCCCAGCGAAGCCACATTGCCCCAAGTGGGTGTGGTGAAGGCTTTGGGTTGAACAGCCCGTGCCTCGTCCAAATAATACTGTTTGCCAGTCAGTCTGTAGAGTGCTGAGGCAGCCCAGAAAAACTCGTCAGAGGCATTCCTATCGCCATATTCTCCTGTAGACACAGCGGGGGCCTTCAATTGATGTTGCACATAGAAAGCCCGCGGGTTATCCTTGGCCCATTGGTAGGCGCGCTCTGCCATGGCAGCAGCCTGTGCTGAGAATCCCGGATAGTCCTGCTGATAGGGTTCGAAGAGTCTTGCGGCATCAGCCATTACGGCAGCGAAGTCGAGGGTGGCAGTAACACTTTTTTCCACCACATAGCGCGGCTGGTGACAGTCCTTCGGCATGACGAAACTTTCGAAATGGGGCGTCGTCAGCTTGTGGTAGACACCACCATCATAGGGGTCCTGCATGGTGAGAAACCATCGTAGATTAAACATCATTTCGTCAAGCAAATCGGGGGTGGCATTGCCGCTCTCGGGAATGTGCGTGTTGAGGGCAGCAAAATAGTCGGGATGTTGTTCGTAGGCAGCAAACATGAGTCCAATGCTGAATGCTGAGTTGACGACGTATTTGTTGTAGTCGCCTGCATCATACCAACCATAGGGTGAACTGATGACAGCTGCTGCGGGACGAAGAGGGGAGGCGGCAGAATTGTGTACCAGTACATGCGTGTCAGCATGGCCCAACGGACGGTTGTATTCACCGCCCATAGTAATGGGAATGCCAGAGCGTATGAGGTAGAACAGACGCAACGAGGCTGCCGCAATGTCGCGTAGCGGACGCTCCTTGACAGTCAGCGTGCAGGTGGCAACCTTGCCAAGGGTTACTTGGTACTGTCCTTCTTGCTGCTGCGCACTGAAGTCTACGATGTAGCGTGTTTTGCCCGACCAAGGAGAGACGGCCTTGCGGCTTACCTTGGGTTTCAGCACCTTGCCGTCGGGCGTAGTAATACGTAACTTCCCAGTAGGATTTACGCCGTCAATGACGATGACTTTCTCTTGTCTGGGAGCATAACCCACTTGATTGCGACGAATGGGATTGTCGTTTGCAGCCTGTAAGTTCACTGCTATAGCAGTTAAGGCAAGAGTCAGAATGGAATGTTTCATGTTAGTGTAAGTTATTTGTGGTGCAAAAATAAGGAAAAAATCGAAATAAGCCAAAAAAAATGCCACAAAATTGCAGGGAATGATGTACCTTTGCCGCATGTTTCAGTTCAAACAGTTTACCATACGGCAAGAACAGTGTGCCATGAAGGTAGGCACGGATGGTGTGCTGCTGGGTGCTTGGGCACGTGGTGGCCAGCGTATGTTGGATGTGGGCACTGGGTCGGGTGTTATTGCGCTGATGTTGGCCCAGCGCTATCAGAACGCACAGGTGACAGCCATCGATATTGACGAGGGGGCTGTGCGTCAGGCGTGTCAGAATGCCGATGCCTCACCGTTCGGGGAGAGGGTAGAGGTAGTTCTTTCCTCCCTCCAAAACTTCGCCTCGTCACAGTCCGTTTCTTTCGATGCCATTGTCAGCAATCCTCCATTCTTTATAGACTCTTTGCAGGCGCCTGACCAACAGCGTAACATGGCACGGCATACGGCTACGCTGACGTATACGGAACTGATGAATGCTTGCAGCAGACTGTTGAGCGACGCTGGCGAACTGAGTGTGGTAGTGCCTTTTGACTATCGCAAAAGAATGGAAGACGAAGCAGTCTTCGTAGGGCTCTTTTCCAGTCGTGTGTGCGCTGTCAAGACGACAGAGCGTAAACCTGCTAAACGCTATCTGTTGGCATTCAGAAAACATCCCTGTCCCTGTCAGCAGGAAACCATTACTATAGGCGATGAGCGCTATCTGTCATTGACGAAAGATTTCTATTTGTGAAAGCCCGTTTTGACAAATTCGTCGAACTGGTTCTGGTAGCCATTGAATACGTTGATGTCCACATCGCCTGAGATGCCGTCGACACGTCCGTCAGGGCACAGCTGCCAATAGACCAGTCGGACGTCGGGCTTGTATTGTCCGTAGCGTGCTATCCAGACATTGTAGCGTTGCTTGATGTCTGTTGCGTTCGCCATGTGTTTGTTGGTGAACCCCTGACTGACATAGAGAATTGGGCGCATGCCTGTACGTCTCTCCACATATTGTAGGAAGATGCGGATACGCTGCATTAGCACGTCTGTACCGCCTATTTTGCGTATTTGTGCATCTGTGGGCTCTACATCGAGCACGGGTGGAAAGTCGCCTTTGCGGATGAGCGTGTGGTTGACGAAATATTTGGCTTGCAACTCAGCCGATGACTTGAGCGAGAAGAAGTGGTAGGCACCGACATGGACTCCCTGCTTCTTTGCTTTGATGTAGTCCTGCATGAAGTAGCGGTTGCGAATAGTGGTTCCCTCTGTTGATTTGATATAAACGAAAGACACTGGGAATGTACGTCCTTGTGCATCGTGGCGCTTGCCAAGAGATGTGATGCGTAATTTGGAGAAGTCGATAGAGAAACGCTTGCGCCCCTTCTCGTGCTGGTGGCGTGAAATGTCGATGCCATAGATCCGTTCGCTGGTGTATTTCAGCTTTTCACCCAAAAACTTGCCCGCCTTCCATTCACCCACATGCAGTGTATGGTATGGTGATGAGTCGAAGGCAAAGCCGTGCAGCATGTCGTCTTGCCAGAATCCCTCTTTGTGACAACCGTCCCACTCGTCCATAGTACCTTGTCCGCAAGCTTGTAGGAGCGAATCCATCTGTCCCTGATAGATACCTTGCTCGTCGATGCGAATGGCAGAAATCACAGTGTCACAGTGCCATACTGCAGAGACAATGCGCCCGCGCCAGTCGCGCGCTATGCCTTTGCCGTTCAGTGCTCCCCTTAGAAAATGGCCCGCCTTCCAATACCCATTGCAGGTTTTGACAGCTATCATAGGACGGTCTTTGGCTGCTATGCGGACGGCATAGGGGGGCTTTTGCGAAGATTGGACTGTTGCGCGGCGCGTCCTGTACGCTCTTTTTTGTAGTGTGTTGTTGTATTGTGCCACCAGATGATACCCTTCGTCAGTAACATTGTGTACTCGCAGATAATAGGTCATCTCGCCCAACTCGTTTTTCAGTTTTGCCGTTGACAACGAATCGGTAGGTGGCTGAGGAGTATATCTTATTTCTATCTTGTCGGGAATACGGGGTGCTGGTGCTAACAGGGCAGAGTGGGTGAGCGGATTCAGTGGGTTCAGCAGCACGACAGCCGTCAGTACCAGCAAGTCGGAAAAGGTTGCTATGGGACACAGTTTCTTCATTTAGCTTCCTTCTTATACTGTTATTCGGATTTTTCCTCCAGCCAGGCATCAATGAGCTGGCGCGCTATGGACAACTTCTCGGGAATATGGGGCAGATGGTGGCGGTCAAACCATGCTCCTTTGGACAACTCAGAGCGTTGAAGATGTATCTTCCCGCTATCATAGTCGGCCGTGAAGCCCACCATTAGGCCGCAAGGGAAGGGCCAGGGTTGTGAACCGAAATAACGCAGATTAGTGATGTGCAACCCCGTCTCTTCCATTACCTCACGATAGACGGCCTCTTCCAGTGTCTCGCCCGTCTCTACGAAGCCCGCCACCAGTCCGTAGTGGTCATCGCGGAAATTGTTGGCGTGTACCAGTAATATCTCGTCGCCCTTGCGAATGAGTACAATAACGGCGGGAGCTAGCAAAGGCCATAGTTCTTTGCCACACTGGTCACATTTTTTTGAGATAGGAGTATCGAAATGCATGGTTCCCCCACAGACGCCACAGAACTTGGTATTTTGGTCCCAGTAGAGCAGTTCATGGCACTTGCCTGCCAGTCGGTAGTCAGCCTCGGAGAGTTTGTAGTAGCTTTGGCGCAGTCCGCACATCTCATAGTGTTCAGAGTTGGTCAGTGGACTGTCTATGCGGTATGCCTTGACACCTTCAATATCCATGATGGTGGTCCATGGTTTCACTTCCGTAGGTTGCTCTGTGGGTATTTGATAGTTGCCGTCTACCTTCTCAAGGACAAGGTCGCTTTGACAAAAAACAAAGTATTTCACGCTTTAATGTTTTATTTTCAATGTTTAAAGATAATTTTCTTGTCGCGCTCAATGGCTGGGCGAGCCCATACCTCAGGAATAAAGCGCCAATTGTTGAGTGCTTTCGCCTTCACTTGTTTTTCACGCTCAATCTTCTTCGTCAGATAGTAGCGCTGGTCGCGCTCGCTCATAAAGAGAATGCGCTTGCTGATGGAGTCCTTGGGGATGCCTGCACCATGTGTGAGTAGCTCGCCACCGCCATTGCCGCGGTAACTGTTCATGGCGACCTTATACCATGCCTGTTCGTTGAATGGGCGACCGTCAGAGAACTGAAGGATACGCACCTTCTGTCCCTCTGGCTTGGTGACGTCAACCACATAGTCTATACCTGCTGCAGAGTCGAAGTTAAAGGTGTAGTTCTTGAATCCCGAGCGTTGGTTGTCGCCAGGCTGTTGGGGGGCCAAGAGCATGATGTGGTCTTCGGGGCTTGTCATAGTGTTGGTCCACAAGGCGTAGCTCCTCTCCAGGTATTTGTGAATCTCCTTGCCAGTCATGCGTAGTACATATATCTGATTCTCAAAGCGATAGAGTTTGAACATATCGCTCATGTAAACAGGACCGGCTTTGATGTCTGAGTCAAAGGTCAGTGGTGCTGTGAAAGAGATGTCGGCACCCGACTCCTCCAACTGCAACTCATGAATGTAGTCTGTGAAGGCTGCGGAACCGAAAAAGCTGTCGCGCGATAGCATGGGATATACAAAAGTACCCAGCTGTCGCTCTACGTATTGGCTGATTTCGTCAATCTGTGGCTGGAAGTGGGCTATGTACTGTTGGTCAATGGCCTCACTGCGGATGTCAATGATTTCCCCTTTTTTGCTGACGACCTCTATGCTTTTGGAATTTGATTCTTTGTTTTTAACCTTTAATGTTATTGTCGCTTGTGCCACCTTGACAGCATTGCATGACGGGTCTAAACATAGCACACCGTTGATAGTTGTGTTGCGCTCTGTATGGTCGTGGCCGAAGAAGATAACATCAAAATCTTCTACCGTCTCTGCCATCTTTCTGGAAACATCCTCGTCATACTCGGGGGTTGTTATACCACCTTCCCAACCGCTATGGAAGAGTCCTACTATGACATCGGCCTTTTCTTGCTCCTTGAGCACCTTTACCCAGTGGCGTGCGGATGTTATCATTTCCTCAAAGTGCAGACCTGTCCACAGATTCTGGTGCAGCCAGTTAGGAATGGCGGGGGTTAACATACCTAAGATGGCTATGCGCACACCCTCACGTTCCAATATGGTATAAGGCTTGACATAGGGTTTTCCTGTCTTTGCGTTAATGATGTTGGCACCTAGCACAGGACACTTAACCTCACTGGCCCACTTGTCGTAGACGGCATGTCCTGTTTCTATGTCGTGGTTGCCCAAATTCTGTGCGTCGTACTGCAGGTAGTTGACAACTTGTGCCGCAATGTTGGGGCTGTCTGTCTTGATGTAGTTGGTATAGTAGCACGTGGGCTGTCCTTGTAATATGTCACCATTGTCCATTAAAATGAGGCGGTTGCCATAGCTCTTACGTTGTCTGTTCAAATAGCTGCTGACACGTGCCATCGTACCTTCCATGGGGCGACGTTCCGTGAAGTCGTAGGGAAAGAATGCACCGTGGACATCGGAGGTCTCTATCAGTCGCAGGGTAACGGTTTTGGCAGATTGGGCCATAGCTGTCGTACTTATGCAGAATAACGCGAAAAGAAATACAGTTTTTTTCATAGTCTTTTTGTAGATGTCTGCAAAAGTAACGATATTTTTTTAATTCACCAAGTCCTTAGGCACGCTTTTTGCTGGATAAAGGTTAAAAAATAAAAATAGGAGGTAGTCTAATGGCATTTATTGATTACTACAAAATTCTCGGCGTCGACAAGACGATAGCTCAAAAGGATGTAAAGAAGGCATATCTGAAGCGTGCCAAGCAGTTTCATCCTGATTTGCACCCGGACGACCCTAAGGCTAAGGCCAAGTTCCAGGCACTGACGGAAGCCTACGATGTGATAGGCGACCCGGAAAAGCGTGCCAAGTACGATAAGTATGGTGAGCAATGGAAACAGGCGGAAGCGTATGAGAAGGCCGGTGGAGGAGGCTTTGGCGGTTTTGGTGGTGCACAAGGCAATCCCTTTGAAGGCTTTGACTTCTCGTCGTTTGGCTCAGGGGGCGCTGGCGGTTTCTCGTCATTCTTCCAGGATTTGTTCGGTGGTGGCATGCGTGGCGGACATGGCTTTGGCGGGCATACCACGTATAAGGAAGAACCCAAGAATACGCAAGCTACCGTTACCATCGATATGTATACAGCCCTGCTGGGCGGCGACATCTTTGTGACAACAGGCAGTGGAGAACGTTTGAAACTGAAGGTGAAACCTGAGACACAGCCAGGAACCAAGGTGCGTCTGCGTGGAAAGGGTAGGGAAGGTACGGATCTTATTCTGACCTACCAGGTGAAACTGCCAACAGGACTGACAGAACGACAGAAACAGCTGCTGCAACAGATGCAGGCTGGGTAATGAAGCAGAAATGCAGGGCACTGAACCCTGCATTTTTTTATTTCATAGAATTAGCTATGCTTGTTGCCGAAGGAAGTCCTCTGCGCGCTGCAAATCTTCTGGCGTATCGATGCCTACTGTTTCTACATCGGTCAAGCCAACACGAATGCGGTAGCCGTTCTCCAGCCAGCGCAATTGTTCCAGACTCTCTGCTTTCTCCAACGATGACTGAGGAAGTTGGGTGACTTCGTGAAGTACTTCACGCCGATATGCATAGACGCCTAAGTGCTTGAGATAGGGGAAATGTTCCAGCCAGGTCGTTGGCTCGGCTCCGCGCACATAAGGTATGGTGCTGCGGCTGAAGTAGAGTGCAAAGCCGCGACGGTCGCACACAATCTTGGGCGAGTTGGGGTTGTTGACTGCCTCTATACTCTCGAAGGGCTTGCCCAGTGTGCCAATCTGTGTGGTGGGGTCGTCGAAGAGGTGCATGAGCGTCTCTATTTGGGAGGTTTGGATGAAAGGCTCGTCCCCCTGGATATTGATGATAACATCGGCATTGGTGCCAATTTTCGTGGCGGCCTCCTCTAATCGGTCAGTACCGCTTTTGTGGTCTGCACGGGTAATAATGGCCTTGCCGCCAAAAGATTCAACAGCCTGGTAGATTCGCTCGTCGTCCGTGGCGACGTATGCCTCGTCCAAAATGGCTGTGGCCTGTTCGTAAACTCGCTGGATGACAGTCTTTCCGCCCAGCATAGCTAATGGTTTGCCAGGAAAGCGTGTTGACGCGTATCTGGCAGGGATAATAGCAATGAACTTCATAGTAAACATGTAAATCTGCTGCAAAGTTAGTGAATAATTTTTAAAACACTTTGTTGTATCGCTTTTTTTTCTTACCTTTGTCAAGTTAAAATGCCTATTCTTATGAACAAACGAAATATATTACTTACTATTTATACACTCTTGGCACTCTCCATTTCAGCCCAAAAGATTACTTTAGGCTCTTGCAAAATGAAGGATGGTGGAGAGTATAAGGGACAAATGATGTCAGGTAAACCACACGGAAAAGGTAAAACGACGTGGAAAGACGGCGATGCCTTTGAGGGTGAATACGTCAAGGGTAAGCGTCAGGGCTATGGTGCATATACCTTCCATGATGGCGAAAAGTATGAAGGACAATGGATGCAGGACCACCAGCATGGTAAAGGAACCTTCTATTTTAACAATAATAATAAATATGTAGGTTTGTGGTATCGTGACGAGCAAGAAGGGCATGGTGTGATGTACTACTACAACGGCGATGTCTATGACGGACAATGGAAATTGAGCAAGCGTCACGGAAAAGGAAAGTATACATATAAAAGTGGTGCTTCCTATGATGGTGAATGGTTAAATGATAAGAAAGAGGGACGCGGCACCTTTAACTGGGGTGACGGCTCTTCGTATGAAGGTCAATGGAAAGACAATCGCCAGCATGGTAAGGGAACCTTCCGCTATGCCAATGGCGATGTGTATATCGGACAGTTTACCAATGACCTGCAAAATGGAAAAGGAATTTATAAGTTCCAGAACGGAGATCTCTTCGATGGCGACTACGTTAACGGAGAACGTACGGGACAGGGCATCTTCCGCTATGCTAATGGAGACCGCTATACAGGACAGTTCTTTCAGGGCGACAAGCAAGGACAGGGTACGCTGGTATGGAAAAACGGCAACACCTATCAAGGTGAGTGGAAAGCTGACAAACCCAATGGACGCGGCAAATTGACGATGAAGAATGGCGACTATTTTGAAGGTCAGTTCAAAGATGGAACCATTCACGGTGAGGGCATTGCCCGCTATGCCGATGGTTCTAAATTTCGTGGACATTTCAAAGAGGGCAAGCGCCATGGACCAGCCATTGAGGAGAATAAGGAGGGCTTACGTTTTGAAGGAAGTTATGTAGACGACCGTCGTGACGGCCGTTTCGTGGAAAAAGACCGCAATGGCAATATCACTGCTCAAGGAACGTATGTCAGAGGCAAACGTCAATTGGATGCACGCAGTAATGAATAACAGAACATAGAAAGATAATAATTAATTAAACTCAAAAGCACTATGATTATTGACTCATTAGACAATTTGAAGAAGTATGTAGCAATTAATCCGCTGTTTCCAAAAGTAGTGGAGTTTCTCAAAGCCAATGACCTGAATAAGATGGAAGATGGCAAGTATGAAATTGCAGGCAAAGACCTCTATGTCAATATTACAACGACAAAGGGTAAAACCCCCGATGAGGCTGTCATTGAGACTCACAACAAAATGATAGATATCCAAATCCCATTGACGGCTACCGAGACTTTTGGATATACCCAGCGTGGTGCACTGCCGGAAGTAGCATATAATGAAGAAAAGGATATTACGAAGATTCCTAATCTGGCGGCAGAAAGCTATGTGACTTGTCAGCCGGGCATGATGGCAATTTTCTTCCCTCAGGACGGACATGCTCCTTGCATCGCTGGCGTTCCTGAATTCAAGAAAGCAATTTTCAAAGTAAAAGCATAGTACTATGGCAACAACTAAAAAGACTACGGCAAAAAAGGCTGCTTCCAAGAAGACCAAGAAGGTGGAAGAACCGAAACACATTGGTTTAGTACGCAACGACTCCTGGCTGGAACCTTATGAACCGGCTATTCGTGGACGCCACGAACACGCGCTGTGGAAGATAGGACAGCTGACGAAGAATGGTAAGAAAACACTAAGCGACTTTGCCAGCGGACACCTCTATTTTGGTTTGCACAAGTTGGCAAAGGGATGGGTGTTCCGTGAGTGGGCTCCCAATGCTACTGAGATTTACCTGATTGGCGATTTCAACAACTGGCAGGAGAACGAGAAATATAAGTGCAAGCGCATTGCAGGTACAGGAAACTGGGAACTGAAGCTCTCTGAGAAAGCCTTGAAGCACGGTCAGCTTTACAAGATGAAGGTGAAGTGGAATGGTGGAGAGGGTGAGCGCATCCCCGCTTGGTGCCGCCGCGTTGTACAGGATGAACAGACCAAAATATTCTCCGCACAGGTGTGGAATCCTGAGAAACCCTACGTATGGAAGAAAAAGACCTTCAAGCCCGATAAGTCTCCATTGCTCATCTACGAGTGTCATGTGGGTATGAGTCAGGATGCCGAGAAGGTAGGAACCTATAAGGAGTTTACGGAGAATGTGCTGCCGCGTGTGAAGAAGGATGGCTACAATGCTATTCAGGTGATGGCCATCCAGGAGCATCCTTATTATGGAAGCTTTGGCTACCATGTCAGTTCGTTCTTTGCTCCAAGTAGCCGTTTTGGTACTCCCGAAGACTTGAAGGAGATGATTGATACAGCTCACAAGATGGGAATTGCGGTAATTATGGATATCGTCCACTCACACGCCGTGAAGAACGAAGTAGAGGGCTTAGGCAATTTGGCAGGCGACCCCAACCAGTTCTTCTATCCTGGCGACCGCCACGAACATCCCGCTTGGGACTCGCTGTGCTTCGACTACGGCAAGGACGATGTGCTGCACTTCTTGCTCAGTAACTGTAAGTACTGGTTGGAGGAGTTCCACTTCGACGGCTTCCGCTTCGACGGTGTGACCTCTATGCTTTATTATTCTCATGGTCTGGGAGAGGCATTCGGTGGATACGGCGATTACTTTAATGGCCATGAGGACGACAATGCCATCTGCTACCTCACATTGGCCAACTGTCTCATCCACGAGGTCAACAAGAATGCCATCACCATTGCCGAGGAAGTTAGCGGTATGCCTGGTCTGGCAGCCAAGTTCGAGGATGGCGGCTATGGCTTTGACTATCGTATGGCGATGAACATTCCCGACTACTGGATTAAGACCATCAAAGAGGTGCGCGACGAGGATATCAATGTCTGCTCTATCTTCTGGGAGGTCAAGAACCGTCGTCCTGACGAGAAGACCATATCCTACTGCGAGTCGCACGACCAGGCACTGGTGGGCGATAAGACCATTATCTTCCGACTCATCGATGCCGACATGTACTGGCATTTTGCCAAGAAAGATGTCAACGATATTGCTCAGCGCGGTATTGCTCTGCATAAGATGATACGTCTTGTTACTGCCGGCGCTATCAACGGCGGTTACTTAAACTTCATGGGTAACGAGTTCGGACATCCGGAGTGGATTGATTTCCCACGTGAGGGTAACGGATGGTCTTATAAGTATGCACGCAGACAGTGGAACCTCGTCGACAACAAGGATCTCTGTTATCACTGGCTGGGCGACTTTGACCAGAAGATGCTTGAAGTGATAAAGTCGCAGAAGAATTTCCAGAATACACCAGTTACAGAAATCTGGCACAATGACGGCGATCAGGTATTGTGCTATATGCGTGGCGATTTGGTATTCGTATTCAACTTCTCACCCACACGTTCTTATACCGACTATGGATTCTTGGTTCCCACAGGATCATACGAGGTAGTGCTCAACACTGATGCAAAGGAATTTGGCGGCAATGGCCTTGCAGATGATTCAGTGGTTCATCTGACCAATTATGACCCTCTCTATGTTTCAGACCATAAGGAATGGCTTAAGCTGTATATTCCCGCTCGTTCGGCTGTCGTATTGAAGAAAGTGTGAAAATGTAATTTTTTTAAGCAATTCTTTAACAGTTTACAATTAAATTGTGTAATTTTGCAGCCGCAAAGACAAGAATTTTGGATTATTTATGGCACATAACATCTTCAAAGGATTAGGTATAGCGTTGATTACACCCTTTCAAGAGGACGGATCAGTAGACTATAAGTCGCTGATTCGCCTCGTAGAGTACCAACTGAATAATGGAGCAGACTTCTTCTGTATTTTGGCAACAACAGGTGAAACACCTACGTTGTCTGCTGAAGAAAAACAGAAGATAAAGGATCTCATTGTTGACTTGGTGGGTGGTCGCGTACCTATTCTTATGGGATGTGGCGGTAATGATACAGCAGCTATTGTTAATGAATTGCAGACAAGAGACTTCCGTGGCGTTGATGGCATACTCAGCGTATGTCCATACTATAACAAGCCTTCGCAGGAAGGACTTTACCAGCATTTCAAGACCATTGCGGCAGCTACTCAGTTGCCCGTGGTCTTATATAATGTTCCTGGTCGTACAGGTGTTAATATGTCTGCTGCTACGACGGTACGTCTGGCTCACGACTGTCCCAATATCGTAGCTATCAAGGAGGCTTCCGGCAATTTGGAGCAGGTGGACGAAATCATCAAGAACAAGCCACGCAATTTCGATGTTATCTCTGGTGACGACGCTTTGACGTTCCCTATGATTTCATGTGGCGCAGTGGGTGTGATAAGCGTTATTGGTAATGCACTTCCTCGCGAGTTCTCCAAGATGATTCGCCTGCAGATGAAGGGCGAATACGACAGTGCCCGTAAGATACATCATCGTTTCCAGGACCTCTTCTCGCTGCTCTTTGTTGACGGCAACCCTGCTGGTGTGAAGTGCATGCTCAGCGAAATGGGTTATATTCAGAACCGTCTGCGTCTGCCGTTGGTTCCAACACGTATCAGCACACTGCAGCGCATGAGTGAAATCATGAAAGAACTGAAGATATAGTTTTTGCGTCAAGTAATCAGCATCTGTCTTTGGAAGAGTCACGGGTCATACACGAAATTACCCCACTGATGGGTAAGGACTCCCTCTATATTGCCGACCGCAGAAAGAAGGAGTTTACCTATCCTATCCACAATCATGAAGTGTATGAGCTGAACTTCGTTGAGCATGCTCCTGGCGTGCGACGTATCGTGGGAGATTCCAACGAGTTAATTGGTGAATACGATTTGGTGCTTATTACCAGTCCAGACTTGGAACACGTATGGGAACAGAATGGCTGTACCAGTGAAAATATCCGTGAGGTGACAATTCAGTTTTATGCGGATTTGGGCGACGATGCTTTTCTTGCACGTACTCCCTTTCTCTCCATTCGCAAGATGATGGTGGAGGCGCAGAAGGGATTGAGTTTCTCACTTGAGGACATCATGCGGGTGTACCACATGATAGATACGTTGAGTAGTGTCAAGGACGGCTTTTATGCTGTCATGCAGTTCTACACGATTCTCTATGAACTCTCTAAGAGCAAGGAGATGCGTACCCTCGCATCGTCGAGCTATGCTAAGGTGGCTGTCGAGAGTGATTCACGCCGAGTGCTGAAGGTGAAAAACTATATTGCCAAGAACTATACGGAGGAGATACGCCTGAATACACTGGCGGATATCGCCGGAATGAGTCCATCGGCTTTCAGCCGCTTCTTTAAGTTGCATACTGGTCGAAAACTGAGTGAGTATATCATTGAACAGCGTCTTGGCTATGCCAGTCGCATGCTGGTGGATACGTCAAACAGCGTGGCAGAAATCTGCTATGCTTGTGGCTTTAACAACCTGAGTAATTTCAACCGCATCTTTAAGAAACGGAAACACTGTTCGCCAACTGAGTTCCGTGAAAACTATCATAAAACAAGAATCATCGTTTAAGACCATGAGGAAGGAACTGAAGTTAAAGAATCAGGTTGGAGAGTTAGAACGTGTCAACACGTTTGTAGCCGAGATTTGTGAGGAGCTGCATCTCGATGCAGAACTGCAGATGAACCTCAATCTGGTCATGGAAGAGATGGTGTCGAATGTCATCTTCTATGCCTATCCTCAAGGTGCTACCGCTGATATCGAGTTGCTGGCAGAGAGTGACGGAAAAGAACTGACTTTTGTACTTAGCGATCAGGGTGTTGCTTTCGACCCTACCCAAAAGGAAGATGCTGATGTTGATGTGAACCCCGCAGACAGGGAATTAGGCGGCATGGGAATTTATATTGTAAAGAATATCATGAATCAGGTTACTTACCAGCGTCTGAAAGGTAAAAACTTGCTGACTATGAAGAAAAGTATTTAATGATTATATTAGATTAATTGGGAAATAACTAAAAATATACGATTTATGACACAGATTCTCAAAGAAGGTGGTAGAACCATCATTAAGACTGGTGAACGTATTGATACCATGAATGCAATGCAGTTTGAACAGGACATTCAACCTGCACTTGTTGATGGCGGTATTGAACTTGAAATGGATTGTTCCGATTTGAAATATATGGCATCTACTGGTCTCCGTGTAATACAGAAGACTATGCGCACTGTGATGCTGCAGAAAGGGCAGTTTAAGATGACGAATGTAAGCCCGGAAATCTATAAGGTGCTTGCTATGACTGGTTTCACTAAGTTTGTAAAGATTGAGAAGAAGGCAGAATAATATTTAGCAGATATGTCAATAGCATTCATCATCGTTATTGCCTTGGCTGTAGGTTTAGCCATTGCATTGTTTTTCCAGATAAAGAACGGCCATCGTCAGGCTGACGAGCAGGAAAAACTGCTGGCCGACTATCAGCATCGTGTCAACGAACAACAGAAGTTGTTAGACGACTATCGCGCGTTGGAAAAAAATCTCGACAGCGTAGGCGAGGGATACGAACAAGCGCTGCAGGCTTTTGAGAAAATGGAGCAGGAGCAGAAGAAAACCCAGCAACTAAATGAGTCGCTGGAGAAACGCTGCGCAGCCTTGCAAGACCAGTGTACCCGTATGCAAGAGCATAGCTTGAAAGCTGGTGAAGTCATTGATTCGGCATTGGCAGGAATACGTGAGATTGCTAAGTCAACTGCAGATAATAAACTCGCCGCCCTTGTAGGGAAAATCAGCGATATGGACGATGTCGACGGACAGAAAGCGATTGCTCGTACAGACAATATCCTGGTAGTCCAGGTTGCTGACGAGGCTATTGCTGCTACCGGTATTGATAAAATCAGTTATCTGGCTTTTGAAAAACAGGTCGATCCTGTTGCGGCAGCTACCATGCTCTCTACCAATCTTACCAAGGCTGTACGTGCATTGACCCATATCCTTGATAATGCGTTAAAGTTTACTTCTGAAGGTACTGTAACCCTAAAGGTTGCTGTCGATATGGATAAGATGGTGGCTATTTACACCGTGGAAGATACGGGTGCCGGCATCGAACCTGCTGAGCAGGAGCACATTTTCGAGCCTTACGTCAAACTCAATCAGTTCTTTGACGGATTGGGCATTGGACTAACCGTAGCTCGCAGCATAGCACGTCGCCTGGATGGCGATGTCGTTCTTGATACCGCATACGAGGGACCAGGGGCACGTTTCGTTCTCACACTGCCTATCTGATGCCCCGTGATACTCAATAAATAGTGATGAACGACGATTTATTACAACAACTGAATACAGGACAATGTGAGGCCGTTACTTATTGTGACGGCCCACAATTGGTTATAGCAGGTGCTGGGTCAGGTAAGACGCGTGTGCTGACCTACAAAATCGCCTATCTGCTGGCGAGTCATGCATATCAGCCGTGGAATATTCTGGCACTGACCTTCACCAATAAGGCTGCCCGCGAGATGAAAGAGCGTATAGGCCGATTGGTGGGTTTGGAACAGGCACGCTACCTGCAGATGGGTACGTTCCATTCCGTTTTTGCGCGTATTCTTCGTGCTGAGGCTGAACATATCGGTTTCAATAGCAATTTTACCATCTATGACCAGTCTGATTCTCGCTCACTGGTGAAGAGCATTGTCAAAGAGATGCAGCTCGACGACAAGATATACAAGCCCGCCAGTGTAGCCGACCGCATATCAATGGCCAAGAACCACCTGCTACTTCCTCAGCAGTATATGGTTAGTTCGTGGGCTGCCGATGATGCACAAAAAAAACGGCCGCAAGTAGGTGCTATATATAATAGGTACGCGGAGCGCTGCCGACAGGCTAATGCAATGGATTTCGACGATCTTTTAGTACAGACCTTCTTGCTGTTTAAACACCATGAAGAAATCCGTCAGAAGTATGTTGACCGTTTTCGCTATGTCTTGGTAGACGAATACCAGGACACCAATTATGCCCAACAGGAGATTGTGCTGCAGCTGACCCGCGAAAACAGACATGTCTGCGTGGTAGGCGACGATGCACAGAGCATCTACAGCTTCCGTGGTGCCAACATTGACAACATCCTCAACTTCCAGAAGATGTATGAGGGCACACGCCTATTCAAATTGGAACAGAACTACCGCTCTACACAACTCATTGTGCAGGCGGCAAACAGCCTGATACGTAAGAACGAACGTCAGATTCACAAGGATGTCTTTAGTGAAAACGAGGAAGGCGAGCGCTTAACGCTCAAACCAGCCTATAGCGATAGGGAAGAGGCTATTATCGTCTGTAACGATATCATACGAATCCGCAGACAAGAGCAGGCATCATACGGAGACTTCGCCATCCTTTATCGCACGAATGCCCAAAGCCGCAGTTTTGAGGAACAGATGCGAAAGGACAATATCCCCTATCGTATTTATGGGGGCCTGAGTTTTTACCAGCGCAAAGAGATTAAGGATGTCATTGCTTACTTCCGCGTGGTGGCTAATCCTAACGACGAAGAGGCTTTACGCCGTATCATCAACTATCCTACTCGTGGCATAGGAGATACGACTGTCGCCAAGATTGTAGAGACAGCCAACATACACAATGTCAGCCTGTGGCGTGTCATCCTGCAACCGATGGTCTTTGACTTGCAGCTGTCCAAAGGTACACTCACAAAGTTAGACGCCTTCAAACAACTGGTAGAAGGCTGGTCGGCACGCATGGAGCAGGAGGATGCCTATGTCTTAGGCCATTCTATCATCATGGAGAGTGGAATCAGCAAGGATATCTATAGTTCCAGCAACCCTGAAGACTTGTCGCGACAGGAGAACCTCGAAGAATTCCTGAGTGGCTTGCAGGATTTTGTGGAGTCGCGCAGAGAGGAAGACCGTGGCAACGAAATCGCTCTTAGCGACTTCCTGCAAGAGGTAGCACTCCTTACAGATCTTGACAGCGATGGCGACGAAGAACAGCCTAAGGTGACATTGATGACGATTCATGCTGCTAAAGGTTTGGAGTTCCCCACCGTGTTTGTCGTGGGCTTAGAGGAAAACATCTTCCCTTCACCGATGTGTGTGGGTTCAATGCGCGAACTGGAAGAGGAGCGACGCCTGCTGTATGTCGCTATTACGCGTGCTGAGAAACATTGTATTCTGACTTGTGCGCAGAACCGCTTCCGGTATGGAAAGATGGAATACGACACACCCAGTCGCTTCATCAAGGATATTGATCCTCGTCTGCTGAAGGTAGAAGGAGGCACAGGATTTAGTTCAACGACCACCGCTCAACGTTCAACGTTCCTCACAACGTCCCACGCTCAACGAGAGACGGTTCAACGTCCTGTTCAGAATCCCCGTCCTGTGGCTACGCAGTTTATTGCCGATGTCAAGCCGCGCCTGATACCAGTCCGTAGGGAGACACCCCGTCCGCAGTCGGCTATAGGCAATATTGGCTTGCGCGAGGGTAATGTCATCGAACATCAACGTTTTGGCATTGGTACGGTCACGAAGATTGAAGGAAGTGGCGAGAACACCAAGGCTACGGTCCATTTCAAGAATGCGGGTATCAAACAGCTGCTGTTGAAATTTGCGAAGTACACAATAGTGTCATAAAGAGAGAGAGGAATGTGCCATTGACACATTTCTCTCTTCTTGTCTTATCTCCTTATAAAGCCTCGTCGTCTGGACGTTCCACCGTCCGAGGGTGTTGCTTGGGTAAGTGCTTCTTCTTGCGTAGATAGGCTGCTTTGCGCGCCTCATACTCCTCGTAGTGTTTCTCTAAAAAGTTGTCAGCCATCAGCCAAGCGCTATTTGTTGACGTTATAGATTACACTCATGCGGATGGGGGCGTGTTTGTTGCCCTTGCCACCCACCAGACGGATGCTGTTGACATTCATCTCGTTGGCAATGCCTGATGCTGTCGCTGAAGTAGACGAGGATGTCTGAACCTCTACAGGAATCAGTACGGCCTTGTTCCAGTTTTCTGACTTGCCCTTCTTGGCATACATGCGGTTAAGCAAATACGAGAGATTGTTAAAGCTATAGGTCTTCTGCGACTGGTTGTACGTAGCCAGATACGCTTTGATGTTGTCTGGCGAACCATTGTCCTCGAAGAAAGTACGCAGACTGTCTCGCTCAATGAGCAATACTCTTGTAGGCTCTTCCAGTACCACGTCAGAGAGGTTGCTACGAGACCTCATTCTCGTAAAGGTAACCTTTGCAGAAGTGATGGTGTCGTTCTCGTGTCCCTTCTTGATGTCGTCAATAGGCAGCGTTACCTCGGTATAGATACCGGCAGGAGTCTTTAAGTAGGTACATGTGTCTGTTGCCACCAATTGGTCAATACCCGTTTGGTCGTAGCTGATGTGTGTAGCCTTTACCACTTCGTCTGTGGAGTTCAGCGTACATTGTGCTTTCTGGATGATATCGCCTGATTTCCAGCGGTAGTACATATTCAGCTGCGAGAATGCGACCTCAACAATAATGCCCTGTCCGTCTGTTGTCTTGATATAGAATCCTGGGCAGATATTGCGTATGAAGCTATTGAAGTTCTTGAACAACGACGGATTCTCATAGTATTTACGCATGATGTACGTTCCGTAGTTGTTATAGTGCTTTCCTTCTCTGTCAACGTATTCCTTGTTGAGGGGTACTTTGATATAGGCAAAGTATTTACCGCTGCGGTATACGCCACGCAAACTGTCACTCAGCGTGAGGTCGCTGGCAGAATACACTTTCTCACTGTTGACTGCTCCCTCGTCAGAACGAATCATCTTGGCAATTTCAGGGTCGAAGTCAGTATAGATGGCATCGGTACTCTTCATGGGAACCATAAGTTCCTTGAGTGCCAACTTCATGGCTGTCAATGAGTCACCCTGGAAACTGTTAATCATAATATGCACAAAGCACGAGTCGACCATAGGCAGCCCTTCCGTATCTACGCTGACAACGTTCTCGCTACTCTTAAACAGATTTTTGGCTTCTGATTCCAGCAGAGAGAATTGGGTAGAGTAGTCGCAGGTGATATATGTACCCGTTTCAGGGTCCTTCATACGTCCCAGATAAGAGTAGGCGTTACGCGACAACACTGCCCCCGATGCTATAGAGCGTGTCGAGACTTCAAAGGTGTCCGTTTCTGTTGTGAACCGGTCTACGTCGCTGACCAGCGAGTAGCCCAGTGTAGAAGTGTCTTCACTACACGACGAGATTGCTGCTGCTGTGAGTAGCGCAATCCCGACCATTATCCAATTTTTCATTTCTTTTCCTTACTTATATCTTTTCGTAAAAATCCTCGTATGCACTATAGAAGTCCTCACCAGGATATGCAAGATGGGGTATGTTGTTAGCGGCAGCATATTTCAGCAGTTCCGGATTCACGTCCTTATGTGCTGCAATCACGCCATCGCTATAGTCAATAGCCATCTTGTTCAACTCGTCAAAGTCAAAGTTGTCTTTGTATTTTTTCAGCTTGTCGACCGTTGCCTCGCGGAACTCTACGCACTGCTTGAAATTGCTGCCCAAATCAGCAGTAATTGTCTTGGGGAAGAGCGATGTTACTACCTTTGTGTTGGCAAATGACGGCTCCTCGTGGTAGGCTGTCTTGATGTAGAGTGGGACAACGGCACTCATCCAGCCCTGTACATGAATAATGTCAGGCACCCAGCGCAGCTTCTTGACAGTCTCCAATACGCCACGGGCAAAGAAAATGGCGCGCTCACCATTATCGGCATAGTCGTTGCCGTTCTCGTCCTGTTCCATCTTGCGCTTCGTGAAGTAGTCTTCATTATCGATGAAATATACCTGTATGCGTGTGCCTACGATGGTTGCCACCTTGATAATCAGTGGATGGTCTGTGTCGTCAATAATCAGGTTCATGCCCGACAGACGAATCACCTCATGGAGTTGTCCGCGACGCTCGTTGATGATACCCCATTTGGGCATAAACGTGCGAATCTCGTGACCTGCATCCTGCATTGCCTGAGGCAATGCCTTACCCATCAGCGCGAGGTTGCTGTCGGGAACATAAGGAACTATCTCCTGATTGATGAATAGAATCTTCTTTGCCATATGGTACTATTTTATCTTTGCAAAGATACGAAAAATATCTCACAAAACTACAAAAATGTGCATATTTTAGATTTTTTAGCCTCGTTTTTGGCATATTTTTACGATATTTCTTTCTTATTTGGTAAAAATGTTGTTATTTTGCACCCGTTTTGTACACAATCAGTAATAATGAAAGTATTTAATAAAATTGTTGACCTTCAGAATCAGTTGTTCGAGGATCGCAAGCAAGGAAAAGAAATAGGTCTTGTGCCTACTATGGGAGCGCTGCATGAAGGACACGCCTCGCTGGTGCGTCGTAGCGTGAAGGAAAATGGGATAACCGTGGTGTCGGTATTCGTTAATCCGACGCAGTTTAACGACAAGAATGATTTAAAGAATTATCCTCGCACGCTTGATGCAGACTGCAAGTTGCTGGAGGAGTGTGGTGCTGACTATGTGTTGGCTCCCAGCGTTGAGGAAATGTATCCTACACCCGATACCCGTCAGTTTGAGTATCCTCCCGTATCGACAGTGATGGAAGGCGCTCATCGCCCTGGCCACTTCAATGGTGTCTGTCAGGTCGTCAGCCGTCTGTTCTATATTGTCAAGCCCACCCGTTCGTATTTCGGTGAGAAAGACTGGCAGCAGATAGCTGTTGTGAAGGCTATGGTTCGTCATTTAGGCATCCCTGTAGAGATTGTTGAGTGTGACATCGTACGTGATGAGGACGGCTTGGCGCGTAGTTCGCGTAACACGCTGCTGTCCAAGGATGAACGTGCTATTGCCCCCAACATCTATAAGGCCCTGAAGGATAGCTTGTCGTTTGCCAAGAAACATACTGTCAAGGAGACTCACGACAAAGTCGTGGCTGATATTAATGCCGTCGATGGCTTGGATGTTGAGTATTTCTCTATTGTTGATGGAAATACGCTGCAGGATATTGAGAACTGGGAAGATTCTCCCTATGTCGTAGGCTGTATTACCGTCTACTGCGGCAAGACTCCTATTCGACTCATTGACCACATCAAGTACAAGGAGATAATTGTCAAATAGTAAATTGTCAAATTGTAAATGAAGATGATGATAGAAGTACTGAAGTCGAAGCTGCATTGTGTTACTGTCACTGAGGCTAACCTCAACTATATGGGTAGCATTACCATTGATGAAGACCTGATGGATGCTGCCAATATGATAGCTGGTGAGAAGGTGCAGATTGTCGACAATAACAATGGCGAGCGTTTTGAGACCTATATTATAAAAGGTGAGCGTGGCTCCGGCTGTATCTGTCTGAACGGTGCCGCAGCCCGCAAGGTGCAGGTGGGCGATGTGTGCATCATTATCTCCTATGCACTGATGGACTTTGAGGAAGCAAAGACTTTCCAGCCTACCGTTGTATTCCCCAAAGAGGGCAACAAACTGTAATTCCCTTCCAGACAATAGCAACAACTGTTTTCTGGAACAATAGCATAAAATAAGCCGCTCAGTATTTTTGCTGAGCGGCTTATTTGTTGTTGTCAGACAAGTCTGCTTACTCGATGACTACGAGGGCATCGTCTTCCATCACCGACTGGCCGGGCTGTACGCAGATTGCCGTCACCTTACCGTCTTTCTCTGCCTCAATGTTGTTGGCCATCTTCATGGCTTCCAGCACGAGCAGCGTGTCGCCAACTTTCACCTCATCGCCAACAGCTACCTCGATAGAGGTTATTACGCCAGGCAGCGGAGCCTTGACGGCATTGTTGGTGTTGACGTTACTTGTGGCACCGGCAGCTGTTGCTTCGGGTGCTGCTGTAGCGGCAGCAGGTTTACCCAGTACGGGCTTCTTCTTCTCTGGTTCAGCCTCGGGCTCCCATTCCACCTTGTACTCTTCGCCGTTGACGTTAACGGTAGCAATGGTGCCTTCTATGTCTCCAATGGTCACCTCATATTGGTTGCCATTGATGGTGTACTTATATTCTTTCTTCATGGTTTTATTGCTTAAAACTTAACACTTAACACTTTTTCCGTTAAGGGTGTGCTGTCATTGTCTGGGCATAGCCGTTCCACTGAGTCTGCTTCTCACTGATGGTGATAATGCCAGGCTCTTTGTCGTGTACGTTGTTGCCCTTGAACTCGTAAAGAGCCATAGCAATGGCAGCATATACTTCGTTCTTCTTCATAATTGTCAATTATCAATTATCTATTGTCAATTACATAGGAATGTTACCGTGCTTCTTAGCAGGCAGCGAATCACGCTTGGTGGCCAACTGGGCCAATGCACGGCAGATGCGGAAACGAGTATTGCGAGGCTCGATGACATCGTCAATGTAGCCATACTTGGCAGCCTGGTAAGGATTAGCGAAGAGTTCGTTGTACTCCTCCTCCTTCTCAGCGATGAATGCCTTAACGTCTTCACCAGCTTCCTTCTTGGCCTTAGCCTCCTTGGCATACAGCACAGCGGCAGCACCAGAAGCACCCATCACGGCAATCTCGGCAGAAGGCCATGCGTAGTTCAAGTCGGTGTGCAACTGCTTAGAACCCATCACGATGTGTGAACCACCGTATGACTTACGCAGTGTGACAGTAATCTTGGGCACAGTAGCCTCACCGTAAGCATACAGCAACTGAGCACCATGCAGAATGACGGCGTTATACTCCTGACCGGTACCAGGCAGGAATCCTGGCACGTCTACCAGTGATACGATAGGAATATTGAAGGCGTCGCAGAAACGTACGAAACGGGCACCCTTACGGCTGGCGTTGACGTCCAGCACACCAGCATAGCAGCTGGGCTGGTTAGCAACGATTCCTACGCTCTGACCATTGAAGCGTGCGAAACCAACGATGATGTTCTTGGCAAACTTAGGCTGTACCTCGAAGAATTCGTGGTCGTCGGTGATGGCCGAGATAACCTTGTACATATCGTATGCCTCGTTGGGGTTCTCGGGGATAATCTCGTTCAGTGAGTCCTCCAGACGGTCGATGGGGTCTGTGCACTTCTTACGAGGAGCCTGCTCCATGTTGTTTGAAGGAATATAGCTCAGCAGGGTCTTCAGCATCTCTACAGCCTCTTCCTCTGTCTTAGCGGTGAAGTGGGTAACACCCGACTTCGAGGCGTGTACTGATGCACCACCCAGATGCTCCTGATCGATGTCTTCGCCAGTCACGGTCTTCACCACCTTCGGACCAGTCAGGAACATGTATGATGTACCTTCCATCATCAGGGTGAAGTCAGTCAGAGCAGGGCTGTAAACGGCACCACCGGCGCAAGGACCGAAGATACCCGAAATCTGTGGAATCACACCTGAGGCTAGAATGTTACGCTCAAAAATCTCTGCGTAACCAGCCAGTGCGTTGATACCTTCCTGAATACGTGCACCTCCCGAGTCGTTGATACCAATCAGCGGAGCACCCATCTTCATGGCCATATCCATGACCTTGCAGATTTTCTGTGACATCGTCTCACTGAGCGAACCGGCGTGTACGGTGAAGTCTTGTGCGAAGATGAATACCAAACGGCCGTCGATGGTACCGGAACCGGCTACCACACCGTCGCCCAGGAAGTTCTTCTTCTCCATACCAAAGTTGTAGCAGCGATGCTCCTTGAACATGTCGTACTCTTCAAACGAACCCTTGTCCAACAGCATCTCAACGCGCTCGCGAGCAGTGTACTTGCCCTTCTCGTGCTGCTTCTGTATGGCCTTCTCTCCACCACCGAGACGAGCCTGTTCGCGCTTCTCGATGAGTTGCTTAATCTTTTCTAATTGCTTGCTCATTTTTTTTAATTATCAATTATCAATTGTCAATTATCAATTATTCATTCACTCTGGGTGCTCACAGAGTTCTGTGAGGATGCCACATGTTGATTTCGGATGCAGGAAGGCAATGTTCAGACCCTCGGCACCCTTGCGGGGCTTCTCGTCAATGATGCGTACGCCATTCTCGCTGACCTCTGCCAGTGCTTTGGCTACACCGTCCTCTACGCAGAATGCTACATGGTGAACGCCCTTGTTGCCTTTGTCCAGCCACTTCTGGATGGTGCTCTCAGGACTTGTGGGCTCCAGCAGTTCCAGCTTCACTTCGCCACACTTCAGGAAGGCGGTCTTCACCTTCTGGTCTTCTACCACTTCTGTTGCATAACACTCTAAGCCCAGCACGTTCTGGAAGAATGGCAGGCTCTCCTCGATGCTCTGGACGGCAATGCCCAGATGTTCAATGTGAGAAATTTTCATACCCTCAATTATTAATTGGTTATTATATTATTGTGCAAAGGTACGAAATAATTACGAGAAAGGAGAATTGCCTATTGATTATTAAGCATTATTAAAACTCTATCAACACTTTTGCGTTGATTTGGCGCCCTGTGAGGTAGTTGGGCACGGCATATTGATGGTTGGTGACATCGGTCACCCAATAATAGCTGTTGACGTTCGATATGCCGAAGATGTTCAGTCCGTCCACACCAATCCATACACGTGGCTCTTTGAGTGACGGGTTCCCATTCGTCTTCCCTACGGCCAGATAGCTCATGCCGATGTCGGCACGCTTGTAGGCCGGTGCACGGAACTGCTGATACTCCAGTCCGCGGTGTGGCGCACCGAAGGGCAGTCCGTCGGCGAAGGCCAGTTTGAGTGTCATCTTCCAGCGCTCAGTACCGGGGAAATAGTCTGTGAAGTGCAGGTTGACTCCCCAGCGCTGGTCGGTAGGCATGGGCACGCTGACGCCATTGATTTTCTGGCGTGTAGACATCACCGAGAAGGTAATCCAGGAGTCGGTGCCAGGCACAAATTCACCATACAGTTTCAGGTCCAGTCCTGCCGCATATCCGCTGGCTTTGTTTTCGCCGTAGTACACCACCTTCATGTTCTGCACGTTGTAGGGTACCAGGTTGTCCATCAGCTTGTAGTAGGCTTCTGCCGTGAAGCGGAACGGGCGCTCCATCATGCGGAAACGATAGTCGAAGGCACCGACAAAGTGGATGCTTCGCTGACTTTTGATTTTCTTGTTCAGCGTGACAACCGTCTGTCCGTTGATGGTCGACGTGTCGCGCAGCTCCTTATAGAATGGTGCTTGGTAGTAGAGTCCTGCTGCTATTCTGAATGTCATGTCTTGGTTCCATGACGGGATGGCGGCCAGCGAGACACGTGGTGACACGATGGTCTCCTTGTTATAGCTCCAGTTGGCCATACGAACACCGTAGTTCAGCGTCATGTACCAGGGCTTCTCGCCACCCGTCTGAAAACGGTAGGTGTCCTGTATGTAGCCTTCTATGCGTGTAGACCGCATATCGTTCTTCGATGCCAGCGAGTAGATCATGTCCAGTCGGTCGGCAGAGTGGGGGATGGAGTAGCCGCTGCTGTCGCGCATCTCATATTCGCGAGCCTGCTCCTCTATCTTCTCCCATTTCATGGTGAATCCAGCCTCCCAGTCGTGTCGTCCGACCTTGTGGTTGGCTATCAGTTTCAAGCTCTGCACATTGGCAGTCAGGTAGTTGCGGGCATGCTCCATATAGGTGCCTACGCCCAACTGTTCTGACGTCTGTGTGTCGTCCAGCCAGTATTGTCCTTGAATGTCGTACGTTTCCTG
Source organism: uncultured Bacteroidales bacterium (assembly GCA_902798425.1). GTDB lineage: Bacteria > Bacteroidota > Bacteroidia > Bacteroidales > Bacteroidaceae > Prevotella. The sequence goes on along the minus strand of CADBWR010000013.1, from coordinate 5,066 downwards.
CTCCTTGGTGTGGAAGGCCGAATACAGCAGACTGACCTTGCTGTTCTGTCCGAAGTGGCGCGTCAGTCGTGCTGTGGCAAACAGCGTACGGAAGATGTCGCGCTCCTGTCCGTCGAAATACACCTTGAAGGTCTTCACGTTCTGCATTGTGCCAAACGATGTCTCGCGGTCCGTGGGTTGGAAGTTGTAGTGGTTCTCCGAGATGTTACCGATAATATCCAGCGACCACCGTTCGTTGGGCTGGTAGGTGATGTAGGTCTGGTAGTCCAGGAAGTTAGGACTGTATTCGCCTTTCGTCTCCAGCGACCCCAGCAGATAGCGTGTCGTCTTGTAGCGCAAGCCGTGCGACATAGTGAATTTAGGTGTCGGTTGCAGACCATTGGCTGTCAACTTTTTTTTGCTGGCATAGCCCAGGAAGATGGCGCCACCCAGCAGCGATGCCTGTGCGTTGCCTTCAAAGCGGGTGGGCTTGCGGTATTGGATATCCAGCGCACTCGACATTTTGTCGCCATATTTCGCTTCAAAGCCGCCGCTGGAGAAGCCAATCTTCTCCACCATGTCCGAGTTGATGATGCTTAGACCTTCCTGCTGTCCCGAGCGGATAAGCAGCGGACGGTATATCTCTACGTTGTTGATATATACGGAGTTCTCGTCAAACGAACCGCCACGCACGTTATACTGCGACGACAACTCGTTGTGGCTGGAGACGCCAGCCTGTTGTTGCACCAGTTCCTCGACGGCATTGCCTGTAGTCGAGGGTGTCTGTCGGATATTTTTGACGTCAAGTTGTTCGGTACCTGTTGTCTGTCTGCGGTGTTCTGTCACGACGACCTCCTGGAGCGCTTCCATGGGCGACAGCTGAATCTGCAGCTTCTGGTTGCCGCGAGGTTTGCGCAGCACGCGCGTCTTGGTTTGGTAGCCCACCATCGAGAAGCGCACCACCACAGAGTCTGCCGTGTGCAGCTTCATAGAGTATTCGCCTTTCAGGTTTGCCATCGTCACGGCGCCCTGTTCCAGACACGACACCGTTGCCAGTTCAATGGCGTTGCCGTCTTGGTCGCTCACCTTTCCAGAGAGTGTGAATTGCTGGGCACTCATGGCTATTGCCGTCAGCAAGAGTATAGTGATAAGATGTAGTCTCTTTGCGTTCATTGTCTATAATAACGCAAAATTCGGTCTTTTATTATAATTATGAATTATGCATTATGAATTATGCATTACTCTCGCCACAGCCACGACGCCAGTTTGTTAATCCACTTGATGTTGATGCGGAACCAGCGCAGTGTGCTCACCTCTTTGCCGCCAAAGCTGAGGATGAATTCACGGTAGGGGTTGCGACGGAAGGGCAGTCCTACATCCATGAAACGGATGTGCTGGCAACCGTCCTGATGGGCTTTACGAATGGTGTTCCAGAAAGTGACAGCATTGGGGTGCAGTGCGGCATAGCTCTTACGTCGCGATGCAGAATACCATAAGTAGGCGTCGCCCTCGGAATAGACGATGACGGAGCAGCCTACCGTTTTCCCCTTATATGTTGTTATCAGCAGTTTGCAGTGTCCTGTCTCCATCATACCGCGGAAGAAGCTGTCGTCAGGAAGAAAGCGGCGCACCTTCAGCCAGTAGTGGCGTCGCATCAGTCGTGAGAAGTTGCGAAAGTCGTCGGCAGTCTGCACCTCATGGGTCTGTATGCCACGGTGGCTGGCGGCAGTCACGCGTTCTAACTGGCGTGGACTGATGCGCTCCTCGGGAGTCTTGGAGTGCAGCGAGTTGTGAATGCTCATCCAGCGTACGGGGAAGAACCCCGTAGCTCTGAGTGGCGCATAGCCAAACATCTTCTGCGTCAGGTTGCTCACCTCTATATATAAAGAACGCCCGAAGACTTTGCGTGTCAGCGCGTCAATCATCATCGAGAAGAGCATATTCTTTGAGTATTTCACAGCGTCCGACGTGATATTGCCGACATCCTCACGATAGACGCCCTCGCCCAGAATGCGCACCTGGCGGTGCAGGAGGGGCAGCATCCATGGATAGCGGTAGCGCTCTACGGCTAAGAGGCACGCCACCACTTGTTCGTTATCGTCTGTCACCACAGCCATGTAGGGCTTGTGGTGGGGCGTACGCTGACACAGTTCCATCAGCTCACGACTGTGGAAGTAGGCACCTTGGGGAAGGGTGGGTAGTGTGTCGACGTCTTTGTAGATGACAACTTTCATAGTGCAAAGGTACAAACTTTCTTCTTCTGTTCCAACTTTTTTCGTCTGTTTCTAGTGCTGTTCTCGCATTTTTTTTGTACCTTTGTGGGCAAATTATCATTCATTAAGCACTATGGATTTTAAGGAATTAGTACAACAGCGCCGTTCACACCGCAAATTTACTGCCGAGGAGGTGAATGGCGACGACGTGAAATTGATATTGCGTGCAGCACTGATGTCACCCACCTCGAAGGGACAGCGTGCCTGGCAGTTTGTCGTGGTCGACGACAAGACCGATTTGGAGAAACTCTCCGATGCCAAAGACCTGGGAGGACAGTTTCTGCGCGATGCAGCACTGGCCATCGTGGTGCTGGGCGACCCCCTGCAGAACGACTGCTGGGTAGAGGACGGCAGCATTGCCGCCATCTCTATGCAGTACCAAGCTGAGGAGTTAGGTCTGGGCACCTGCTGGGTGCAGATGCGTGGTCGCGGACTCTCTGACGGCACCTCGGCAGACACCGTCATCCAGGGTGTGCTGAATATTCCAGAGAACCTGTCGTGTCTGTGCATTCTCGCCGTTGGTCACAAGGCCGACGAGCGCAAGCCGCAGAACGAAGACAAGTTGAAGTGGGAGAGCGTACACTTAGAGAAGTTTTAGGCCTCTACCTTCCTAACTTCTTACCTTCTTTAACTTCTTACCTTCTTCACTTCTTCACTTCTTTAACTTCTTCAAAATGAATATAGCATTAATCGGACGAGGTCGCGTAGCGACACACATGGGTAAGGCACTGCTCCAGGCGGGCCATCAGCTGACGAGCGTCAACAGTCGCACGTTGGCTGAACTGCCCCAGCATGCCGACATCTATATCATTGCGGTGAAGGACAGCGCCCTGCAGGAGGTCATCCAGCATCTTTATAGTCGCCTGTCGCCAAACACCCCCTCCTCTGGGAGGGGGCAGGGGGAGGTTCTCCTCGTCCATACCGCAGGCTCCATGCCGCTCAGCGTGTTCGACGGCTATAACTGCCATGCTGGCGTGCTCTATCCCATGCAGACCTTCTCGATGGACCGAGAGGTGAACTTCCGCGAGATACCACTGTTCATCGAGGGTGCCGACCCACGCATCAGGGCTGTTGCCGAGTCGCTGTCTGCCCATGTCTACGAGCTCTCCACGGCCGACCGCAAATACCTGCACCTGGCTGCCGTCTTTGCCTGCAACTTCGCCAACCACTGCTATACGCTGGCTGCCGACGTACTGGCACGCAAGGGACTGCCCTTCGATGTGATGCTGCCGTTGGTTGACGAGACGGCACGTAAGGTGCACGAGTTGCACCCCACCGAAGCCCAGACGGGCCCTGCTGCCCGTGGCGACCAGAACGTGATGGCTGCCCAGTCGGCACTGCTCGACGGACGCCTGCAAGCCATCTATAACCTGATGTCAGAAAGTATACAAGATAAGAAACAACATGATCAATTACGACTTACAGAAGATACGAGCCATCGTGTTTGACCTCGACGGCGTGCTCTCTGCAGAGACCATCACCCTGGCCACTGACGGCACACCGCTGCGTACCGTGAATATCAAGGACGGCTATGCCATCCAGTTAGCCCTCAAGATGGGGCTGCGTATCGCCATCATCTCCGGCTGCAAGATAGAGGCTGTGCGCCACCGCTACGAAGGTCTCGGCATGCAGGACATCTACCTCGGTGCTGCCGTGAAAATCAAGGTCTACGAGGAGTTCAAGCAGAAGTACGGCTTGACAGACGACGAGGTGATGTTCATGGGCGACGACATCCCCGATTTGGAGGTCATGCGACTGGTGGGCTGTCCCGTCTGTCCGCAGGATGCCTGTCATGAGGTCCGCGACATCAGCTGCTATGTCAGCCAGTATCGTGGTGGTTACGGCTGTGGTCGCGATGTGATAGAGCAGACGCTGCGTGCACAGGGCAAGTGGCTGAAGGACGAGAAGGCCTTCGGCTGGTGAGAATAATGCTTAATGCATAATGCATAATGCTTAATGGTTAATGGTTAATGTTTAATGGTTAATGTTTAATGTTTAATGGTTAATGTTTAATGGTTAATGTTTAATGTATAAGATTATATTGGCGAGCAATTCGCCCCGTAGAAAGGAACTGCTGGCGGGTCTTGACGTGCCCTTCGAGGTGCGCGTCATCAACGGCATTGACGAGAGCTATCCCGCCACTCTGCCTACCCGCCAGATTGCCGAGTATATCTCACAGAAGAAGGCCGCTGCCTACCGTGAGACCATGGCTGCCGACGAACTGGTTATTACCGCCGACACCATTGTCGTTCTGGACGACGAAGTGATGGGCAAGCCCCACGACGAGGCTGACGCCTGCCGCATGCTCCACGCGTTGAGCGGCAAGACCCATCAAGTGATAACGGGCGTCACGCTGACCACCACGGAGCGCCAGCAGTCCTTCTCCGTATTGACCGACGTCACCTTCAAGCAGCTGAGCGACGACGAAATCAACTATTACGTCACCCATTACCGTCCCTTCGACAAGGCTGGCTCCTACGGCATCCAGGAGTGGATAGGCTATGTCGGCGTGACGCAGCTCAACGGCAGTTACTTCAACGTCATGGGCCTCCCTGTCCAGCGCATCTACGAAGCCCTCCGCACGTTTTTAAAGTAGCCCCAAGTGGATCAGGGGACTGTCCCGCGATCCGCCTCGAAAATTCCAAAGGTTTCTATCATTTTCTTGTGTATCAATTCAAAGACCTCTTTGGAACAGGTGCCAGTCCCTTGTCCACCTATGAAAAAAATGAATGAAGGCATCCTTTGGGGCATACCATATCATTCTTGGCCCTGCCCAGCGCATCACTTCACGGATGGCCTCGCGCTCTTTAGGAG
>CADBWR010000012.1 GCA_902798425.1 uncultured Bacteroidales bacterium | reverse complement strand
AAGCCTTTCAGCCAACCATTTACGATTGCTGGCCGTAAGCGAAAGACCTTGGAGGTAAGTCCAAAGGTTGTTCATTGATACTGCATTCATATATGTGTCTTATGATGAAGAAAAGTAGTGCAGATACAGCTGCCTCGCGTCTGTATCAGGACTCTTTCTTGTACTGTATGGCCAGCATGGTAAGATCGTCGCTTTGGTCGGCCTCACCGGCAAAGAAGTGGACAGCAGCCATCATGCGCTCAATGAGGGGTTCTGGCGAGACGTTACCTGCTGCTAGCTGCTCTTGGGCCAGTTCTATGAGGCGCTCATCACCAAACTGCTGATGGTAGATGTTCTCGGCCTCGTTCAAGCCATCGGTGTACAAGAAGAGGGTCGTTTCCGGTGCGATGGTAACTTGCTGGATGGTAAAGTCCCAGTCAGAATAGACACCTATGGGCAGGTTTGGATCGCACGGTAACACCTCGACACTCTGTCCTATCAGCAACGGTGAATCATGGCCGGCATTGCAGTAGGTAAGAACACCTGTTGGTAGGTCGAAAACACCCACAAACATGGTGACAAACATGTTCATATCGTTGCCTTCGCTCATAGACTCATTGAGAGCCTTGGCGATGATATTGGGAGAAGGAATATGACTTGCAACGTTCCGGAACAGCGAGCGTGCCACAGCCATGAACATAGAGGCGGGCACACCCTTGCCGCTGACATCACCAATGCAGAAGAAGAGTTTCTCGTCGCGGATAAAGAAATCGAAAAGGTCGCCACCCACTGCCTTGGCAGGTTGCACCTGGCCGAAGATATCAATGTCGTTACGCTGCGGATAAGGTGGGAAAGTCTTGGGCAGCATAGACATTTGGATGGTGTGGGCTACATTCAGCTCACTCTCTATGGTGGCCTTCTCGGTTGTTGTTCGTGTCAGCTCCTCCGTATATTGTGCCAGCGACAGCTGCATCTGCTCGAAAGTATCGCGCAGCTGATGTATCTCGTCACGGCTCTTCAGAATAGGTAGCGGAGCCTTGAAGTTACCTTTAGCCACCTCTTTAGCCGACCATGCCAGCATTCGGACAGGCATCACACCTTGTCGGATTAGATGATAGCCAACAAAAGATACGACAATGAGCGCAATGAAGATGAGGAAGAAGAGGAAACCGCCAAAAATATATCCAACGATTTTAAAGACAATGCTCGGCATCACTATTGCTATTGTCCAATGGCACTGATCAATGGTTTTATAGAATACAACGCTTTCGCAGCCATCAATCATCATGGTTTCCATATACAAATCTTCCCAGTCCTCCGTTTCCCCTGCAACCATCTGGCGGGCTAAATGCTGATAGGTGCTGTCGTTGCTCTCCTTGGCTTTCGTCAGGATGTTGCCTTTCACAATACGCTTGCTGTCAGGATGCATCAGGTAATTGCCTTGCTGATCAATCAGGAAGGTGTAAACGTCATAGTGTGATTTCCACTCTGCAGAGTCCTTCTCATGAATAGTCGTGATAGAAAGGGAATCTCTGAGCAGGTCTTGAGACAAACCATTCAAAGAAACATCAACGCCCAAAACGGCTACCGTCTGACGATTCTTGTCACGTATCGGAACCATATAAGCTACTGTCGGCGTCTTATCCTTGTCATTGCTAAAGAAGGGTTTCGACCAATAGCCGCTATCTGCCTGCAAGGCTTCTGTAAACCATTTGGCATGCAGATAAGGATAATCATCACCACCCAATGTCTCGACAACGACTGTACTATCACGGCGTGCAGCATAGGGACAGAAGGCACGGCCCTTCTTGGGATAGTAGTTCTCCTTGAAACTGATGCCGCAACTGCTGATTTCCGGATTTAGCTGGACCATACGCTCCATCAGTTTCAGCATCTGGTCAGGATTATCCAAGTTTTCTTCTAACTGCGGCACGGTATTGACAGTAGCTACTTGGATGTCAGAAGTAAGTCGACGAACGCTCAGCCCTCGGCTGTCTGTCCAATCATCGAGTATTTCTCCAAAGAAGAAGTACGTTACTTCGTATCCTGCGTAAGACACGATGACGGCAGGAATACCCATCACGACAAACAAGACCAGCATGATACGCCATGTCAGTCGTTTGCCAAAGGACTTTGGGTAGGGATTGGAGGACTTCCGAAAGAATCGCTTCAGCCAATTTGGAACCATGGTGGTAATGTCTTTTGTGTTTAAACTCTGCTCTATCAAGAGAACTTGATAGTGCCCTGAAAGACCTCTTGCTGGGGCTCAGTTCGCTGCTGGGCGTCCTCACCACTGGCTTGCTGATAGATGCCATCCAGTATCTCACGGGTACGCTTGTAGGTAGGTGTCTGCTCAACAGCAGAGATAACGTCATCGTTGTCCAGGTCTTCAGAGCGGAACAGGAAGATATGTGGACGACGCTTGTAGCGCTTATTAGAGGCATCGCCGCCATAGAAACGGTTACGACGGTCTTGCAACTGGGCTTCCTTCTCCTGCTCGGCAGCAATGCGGGTAGCCTCCTCCTGCGTATTGTGACGCTGGCGATGGCTTGACATGCCGTCGACACTGTCAATGCCAAAGCCTGTAGCAAGGATAGTAACCTTGACGCGCTTGCCTAACTCGGGGTCTGTGGCCAATCCCCACTTAATCTCGAAGTCGTTGCCAAACTTACCCATAAAGTCGTTGACATCGTTCATCTCCTCCATCATGAGTGACTCCTTGCCATCCTTGCCACCCGAGAAGGAGATACTCAACAGAATCTTCTTGGAATTGAAGACGTCGTTCTCGTTGAGAAGGGGTGAGTTCAGAGCATCGTCGATGGCTTTTCTAACACGTCCTTCCCCTTCACCATAACCGGTAGACATAATGGCTACGCCACCATCCTTCAGCACAGTCTTGACATCGTTGAAGTCAAGGTTGATGAGTCCGTGGACAGTGATGATTTCGGCAATAGACTTGGCAGCTACACTCAGTGTATCGTCAGCCTTACCAAAAGCATCAAGTACAGTCAACTCAGGATAAATCTCTCGCAGACGTTCGTTGTTGATAACCAAGAGGGCATCGACATGTTTCTGCATCTCCTCTACACCATCGAGTGCCTGGTCTATCTTACGGTCGCCCTCGAAACGGAAGGGGATAGTGACAATACCGACGGTAAGGATCCCCATCTCCTTAGAGATGCGGGCTATGACAGGAGCAGCACCTGTACCCGTACCACCACCCATACCGGCGGTGATGAAAGCCATGCGTGTGCCGTCGCTGAGTACCTTTTTGATATCTTCCAGACTCTCCTCTGCGGCAGCACGGGCCTTTTCGGGGCGGTTACCAGCACCAAGACCTTCTTTGCCAAGTTGCAGATGGACAGGCACTGGCGAATCGTTGAGTGCCTGGTTATCGGTATTACAGAGTACGAAGGTGACGTCGTGAATACCTTCGCGATACATGTGGTTCACGGCATTACCGCCACCGCCACCAACACCAATCACCTTGATGATGCTGTTCTCCTTTTCGGGTTCTCCGAAGTCGAGCAATATATTGTTGTCCATATTTCTAAAATTATCAATTGTCAATTATCTATTCCCAGTTATTACTCTTCGTCTTCAACAATCTTTGTCGCTGCACTCTTCAGCCAACGACCAAATTTGCTAAGCGGACTATTGCGGCGGCGCTCCTCAGCCTCTTCACGGGCCTTGGCTTCAGCCTCCTCACGGGCAATGCGTTCCTCTTCTTCCTTCTTCTGACGAGCCTCTTCCTCGGCGCGACGAATCTCTTCAGCCGTGCGGACTACACCAGCAGGTGTTTCTGTAGCCTGGCGGGCACGACGCTGTTCTGGGTTGTCATTACTTGCCAGTTTCTGCTGAGCAAAGAGATCACCATTGGGATCGTAGTCGCCACCGGCACAGTTGATGTCGCCCTTAGCCAATAGTCCGAGGACGGTATTCATGCGTCCGTCGCGTGCTGTTACCTCAGGAATCTGTGAGGTAATGGTCTGCGTTACAAACTTGGCGATACGGATTTTGTCAATGCGCGTGTAGTTCTGGAAAGCCTTCTCGATATTTTTCATATTCGAGCCGCCACCCGTCAGGATGATACCACCGAGGAGCTTGTCGCAGTACTCTTCAGGAACCTGACACCAGACATTTGCAATGATTTCCTCCAGACGACCTTCGACAATCTCGACAAACTTACGCATCTCCACCTGACGTTCTTGGTCGATAGAGTATTTGAGATTGTTGTCAATCTCATTGTTTTCGGTATAAGCGCTGCCATACTTGTGAAGCATGTTCTCTGCGTTACGCTCTTCCATCTGAAGTGAAGCAATATCCTTGACGATATTGCTGAAACCGAGAGGAATGACAGCGAGATGGCGCAGAATGTTTTTGGAATAGACACTAACGGTGGTCGTGTCGGCCCCCAGGTCTACCAGTGCACAGCCTGAACGGCGCTCAGCCTCAGTGAGTACACTGTCGGCAAGAGCAAGGGGTGCCAAATACATCTCGGCAACGTTGATGTCGGCATTCTCGAAGCACTTGTTGAGGTTCTTATAGAACGTCTTACGCTGCAAGATATTTAGGAAGTTACCCTCAATATGCTCGCAGGCTATACCGACAGGGTCGAGTTGGTATTGGGCATCAACCTTATACTCCTGAACAGCAGCATCGAGAATCTCCTGATCGGTGTAATTGACGTTACGGTTGGAGTCCATGAGCTCAATAACCATGTCTTGTGTAACAACGGTCTCGGCAGGAAGATCCTTGGCGATGACGTTGTGAATAGAGCGGATAGACTGACCTGCAACACCCACATAAACTTGTGTGATGGTCGTCTTGAGTTGCTTCTGCAGACGATTGACAATGTTGGTCAAACTCTGAGCAGTCTTGTCGATGTTGTAAACAACACCCTTGCGGATGAACGATGAAGAGTCCTCCTTGACACAGGCCAGCACCTGGATGCTGCCGTCGAGGTTCTTCTTACCCGCAATACCGGTCATCTTGGATGACCCTAATTCGATAGCTACGATAAAATCCTTTGGCATCTCTTACATATATTTAGTTTTTTCTCTTTTTACATATAATCTGGTTGTCAAATTCGACATTGATATAGGAGTACTTGTTCCAACCGGCCTTGGAGAGTCCGTATTTATAGAACTTCTCCAGACGTTCCAGTTTACGTTCAAGGTTAGACGGACTACCAAAGTAGACGATATGGTCACCCACGCGAGGCACCATCTCTAAGGAACCGTCTGGCAACACATTGAGTTGTTCCACCTGATTGCCCCAAAGGGGTGAATTGAGGAGGAAACAACCGATATCTCTCAACACCTTCTGAGCATACTTCTGGTGAATGGCTCCCGTGGCTATTACAAGGTTACTGGCAAAGTGTGTGTTAGGCATAATGCTGCCATGCTCGTCGACATAATAGTCGTCGCCGTTGTCGGCCTTGACACGGATGACGGGCAGGCGCTGGTCAATGATTATATTGACATGTCCTGTCTGTGTCTTGAAGCATTGGGCATCCTTGACAAAGGGGTTCTTCTTCAGTTGCTCCTCGATGACACGCACATCGACATGGTCCATCTGGTCGCCGACAGGATAGCAGCGCGCACGCTGGAGCAGGACTTTGATTTCCTCTTGGTTCAGAAAACCCTTGACAGAACCATCCTCAATATGGATATTCACCTCGCGACACACATTGATAGACTCGTCAGGGCTATTGAATGCCGTGACAGCCAGTAGGAGGTAAACAGCCAACAAGAGGTCTGCCAGGACGATTGCCGATTTTTTCCAGTTAATAGTCACAGTTCTAACGATGATAAGGGTTAGCGTTTCTCTTTCAGGATACGAGCCATCTCAGGCACCTGATTGTCAAGGTCGCCAGCACCGAGGACGATGAGTACGTCGAAGTTGTGCTGCTTGATATAGGAGAGCACATCGTCCTTATTAACCATGTGCTTCTCAATACCTGGACGCAGGTTGTCATAGATAAGTGCCGACGTGACACCCTCTATGGGCTGTTCACGGGCGGGATAGATCTCTGTCAGGATGACTTCATCCAACAGACTCAGCGCATCAGCGAAATCGTGGTAGAAATCGCGCGTACGGGTATACAGATGTGGTTGGAAGATAGCCGTAATCTTACGATTCTTATAGAGTTCACGGATGCTACGGACACTCTGCAGAATCTCCTTCGGATGGTGGGCATAGTCGCTCAGGAACACCAGCTTGTCGGTCTTGATCTTGAAGTCGAAACGACGCTCCACACCACTATAGGTCATCATGCCTATACGCAGTTCTTCGGCAGTACATCCTGCCAGCTGTGCCATCGCCATTGCTGCTATACCGTTCTCGATATTGATGGGTACAGGCTGTCCCAATTCGATATTCTTTACCGATTCGATGGGTGAGATGAAGTCGAAGGTGATTTCGCCATTCTCAATGCGGATATTCTCTGCATGGAAGTCACCTTCTGTCAGCGCATAGTCGTAGCGGCGCACACCAGCAGGCAGATTCTCCTTCATCTCCAGACCACGGTGGATGATGAGTGCTCCCTGTGGCTGAATCAGTTCCGTATAATGACGAAAACTCTCCAGATAAGCCTCCTTCGTACCATAGATATCCAAATGGTCAGGGTCTGTTGACGTGATCACCGTCATATAAGGGCTTAACCAGTGGAACGAACGATCGAACTCGTCGGCTTCGATGACCACATAGTCTGAGTCCGAGAGGATGTAGTTGGTGCCATAGTTCTTCGAGATTCCACCGAGGAAGGCGTTACAGTCCAGATGACTCTGGTGCATGATATGGGCACACATTGTTGACGTCGTTGTCTTGCCATGCGTGCCAGCCACACACAGTCCCTTGTGCTGACGGGTCAGCGTGCCTAACACCTGTGCGCGCTTCTGTATCTCGAAACCATTCTCGCGGAAGTAGATGAGTTCCTTATGGTCAGCAGGAATGGCAGGGGTGTAAATAACCAGACAGTTTTCTGGCTTGCGACAAGTGTGAGGAATCTCGTTAACATTCTCTTCATAGTGGATGAGCATACCCTCCTTCTCCAGCTGACGGGTCAGTGTGCTTGGGGTCTTGTCGTAGCCGGCAACAACCAGGCCACGTTTGATAAAATAGCGGGCAATGGCGCTCATACCAATGCCGCCAGCTCCTACGAAATATACAGCTTTTATATCTTTCAATTCCATTGATTGTGTTGTTTTTTATTGTTCTGCAAGTTTAATGACTTCCTTGGCAATGATGTCTGCAGAGTCGGGCAGTGCCATCTTCAGGATATTCTCACTCAGACTCTTTAACTTGGCGGCATCCTGTACGGTATCAATAGCCATAGGTAATAGCAGTTTTTCTGCCTCGCGGTCCTTGACATAGAGTGCTGCCTCCTTATTGACCAGTGCCAAGGCATTCTTGGTCTGGTGGTCTTCAGCAACATTGGGCGAAGGTACCAAAATGACAGGTATGCCCAACAGACAAAACTCGCTGATGCTACCTGCTCCGGCACGACTAATGACGAGGTCTGCAGCTTTATAGGCGGCACCCATGTCGCTGATAAAGTCGGTTACTACCAAATTGTCGGGTTGGCAGTCCTTCAGACGCTCTGCAATCTCTGCACTGTAGTACTTACCCGTCTGCCAGATGAACTGGATATTGCTATGCTGTCGAATCAGGTCGAGGTGCTTCAGCACACTCTCATTTATGGTGCGGGCACCCAGTGACCCTCCTACCAACAATATAGTTTTCTTCGCAGGGTCAAGGTTAAAGGTCTTAACGGCCTCTTCTCTCGTCATGGTGGTGTCAAGCAACTGCTGGCGCACGGGATTTCCGGTCAGCAGGATTTTCTCGGCAGGGAAGAAGCGCTCCATGCCCTCATATGCCACGCAAATCTTCGAGGCGTGCTTGGCCAGCGTCTTATTGGCCAAACCTGCGTAGCTATTCTGCTCCTGCAACAAGGTAGGAATACCCAGTGCATTGGCGGCACCCAGCGCGGCACTGCTGGCATAACCGCCGACGCCTACTGCCACTTGTGGCTGGAACTGGCGCAGCAGTTTCTTGGCCATGTGTTTGCTGCGCAGATAGTCTATGGCAACACCGATATTGCCCAGTTTCCACAAGGGACGCAAGAAACCACGGATAGGCAGTCCCTCGATATCGTAACCTGCTGCAGGTACACGTTGCATTTCCATACGTCCTTGTGCACCGACAAACAGTATTTTTGCATCGGGGCGCAAGGCTTTAATGGCATTGGCGATAGAAACGGCAGGGAAGATATGTCCGCCTGTACCGCCTCCGCTGATAATGACTCTTAACTCGTTACTCATATCTCTTTATTTTTCTTCTTTTTCTGATTTCTGTTTTGCCGAACGGCTGACGCTCAGGATGGCACCGATATAGGCACAGTTGATGATAGTCGATGTGCCACCCTTGGAGATGAGCGGCAACGGCTGGCCCGTGACAGGCGCCAGACCAACGGCAACCATCATGTTGAAAGTAGCCTGGATGACTAACAGCAGCCCTAAGCCCATAGCCAGGAATGCCGGAAAGTTATTCTCGCACCTGCTGGCAATACGTGCACAGCGATAGAGCAGGAAGATATACAGACTCATGACGACAAAGGCACCGATAATGCCCAACTCTTCAATAATGATGGCATAGATGAAGTCAGAGAAAGCCTGCGACAAGAAGTCGCGCTCAGTACTCTGACCAGGGCCCTTGCCGATGACACCACTCGACACGATGGCAATGTTGGCATGAGCTACTTGTGCATCCTTGTCAAGGTCATACTCTTGGGGGGAGGGCTTGGGCTTGCCAAATTTCATGATACGGCTTTTCCACGTGTCAGCGCGGTGGAACATCTTCTCAATGGCATTCTTTTTCTTCGGCTGCTGTTCCTCAACAACCTGCTCGGTCTGTGCCAGCTGTGCCTCTTCGACATTGTTGTCGTGACCGACCAACATAACCATGGAGAGTACAAAGACGACGAAGACGATGATGACGCCTGCCAACTTTGCTAACTGACGGATAGGCACTAGACCTATGAACATCATCAGATAGACCACAGCAAAGAGCATGGCAGCGGTTGACAAGTTCTCCAGACCAATAAGAAAACAAGCTGGTATCGTGATGCGCATGATCCATTTAAAGGTGTTCTTGTCGGCACCATCCTCGCGTTGCATGGCTGCCAGCACCTGAGCTACAGCCAGCACAATAGTTCCCTTGGCTATCTCGGAAGGCTGGAAGGTAAAACCGAAGAGACTGATCCAGCGTCCGGCATCACCTACCTTGGTTCCAGCCAGCAGTACCCATAGGAGGGTAACGGCAGACAGAAGTATCAAGAACGGTGTCATCAGTTTGAAGTAACGACAAGGAATATTCAAGGTGACAATGGCTACTATCACACCGACTAGAATGGTTCCGGTATGATAGACGATAGGACCGATATAATTCTGGCTCTTATAGGTGAGTCCGCTGGATGCGGAGAACACCTCGACGATGCTCACCATACAGAGGAAGAAGAAGATCATCCAGACAACCTTGTCTCCCTTGAAGATATTTCCTATTTTCTTATTCACCGTTCTATTGGACTATTTAATATTTTTCTATTGGACGATTTATAGAGCGCGGGCCAGTTCTTTAAACTGTTCACCGCGGTCTTCCATATTCTTAAAGAGGTCGAAACTGGCACAGCAGGGCGACAGCAATACCGTCATGCCCGGTTCTGCCATCTCATAGCAGGCCTGAATGCACTCTTTCATGGAGTGGGTGTCACGCACAGGGATGCCCAACGCATCGAAGTTGTCGTGTAACTTTTGATTGTCAGCACCGAGATACACTAGTCCGGCACATTTCTCCTTGACCAATGGCTTGATGGGGTCGTAGTCGTTGCCCTTATCCTTGCCACCGATGATGAGAATGGTCTTGGTCTTCATCGATTCCAGCGCATACCAGCAAGCATCGACATTGGTGGCCTTGGAGTCGTTGATATACTGCACACCACGGACGGTGCACACCTTCTCCAGGCGATGCTCTACACCTGGGAAGTCACCAAGCGACTGGCGGATGATGTCCTTCTTGATACCCGCAATATTGGTAGCAATACCTGCTGCCAGCGAGTTATAGATGTTGTGCTTACCGGTCAGACTCAGCGCCTCCTGCTCCATATTGAATGGCTCGGGCTGTTCAATGGTGTACTGACCAGCCTCGATATAACCGATAGAACCTTTCTCCTTCAGTTCTGAGAAGGGGTACTGGATAGCCTGAATGTTGTACTTCTCCAACTCTTTCTTGATGATGGGGTCGTCGTTCCAGTAGATGAAGGCATCTTGTGACGTCTGGTTCTGGATGATACGCATCTTGGCGTCTACATAGTTCTGCATCTTGAAATCGTAGCGGTCCAGATGATCGGGCGTGATATTCAGCAGAATGGCGATGTTGGCACGGAAATCGTACATATTATCCAGCTGGAAAGAACTCAACTCAATGACATAGTAGGCATGAGGGTCTTCAGCTACCTGCAGTGCCAGGGAGTTACCGATGTTGCCTGCCAAACCGACGTCATAACCGGCATTCTTGAAAATGTGGTAGATGAGAGATGTCGTCGTCGTCTTACCGTTAGAGCCGGTAATACAGATCATCTTTGAGTCCGTATAGCGTCCGGCAAACTCTATCTCACTGATGATACCAATGCCGCGTTCCTTGATTTTTACAATCATCGGAGCAGTATCGGGAATACCAGGACTCTTGATGATTTCGTCGGCAGCGAGAATTTTCTCTTCACTGTGCTGTCCTTCCTCCCAGACTATCTGGTGGTCATCGAGTATTTTCTTATACTTGTCGCTAATCTTCGACATGTCACTGACAAACACCTCGAAACCCTCTTTCTTTGCGAGTACAGCAGCTCCTGCGCCACTCTCGCCAGCTCCTAATACAACTATCTTGCTCATCTTACTTTCAGTGTTATAATCGTTAATGCTGCTAATATAATACTAATAATCCAAAAACGGATAGTAATTTTCGACTCATGGAATGGACGGTGTGGCCAGCCCTTCAGAATATAGGTACTGGTGGCATCGAGCTGTGAGTCCAGACGACGGAAGGTGTCGTGGATGGGTGTAGCACGGAACACACGCACACGCTTACCCTTTTTCTTCTGTATCTTAAACCACTGGGTCTGGATGATAACACTCAGACTCTCAATGAAGAAAATGCCGCACAGGATAGGAAGCATCAGTTCCTTATGGATGATGACGGCACAGACACCGATGATACCACCAATGGCCAGTGAACCCGTATCGCCCATGAAGACCTGTGCAGGATAGGCGTTATACCATAGAAAACCAACCATTGCACCGACGAAGGCTGCCAAGAATACTACCAGCTCCTGGGACTGCGGGATGTACATGATGTCGAAATAGGCCGCATAGACAATATGCGACGATACATAGGCGAAGATAGCCAGTGCTACACCGACAATAGCTGAGTTGCCAGCACACATACCGTCCATACCGTCGTTCAGATTGGCACCGTTAGATACTGCTGTCACCACGAAGATGGTCATAAAGACGAAGAGCACCCAACCGGCAGCCACCTTGTACTTGCCACAGAACGACATCACGTCAGAGTAGTTCAGATTGTGGTTCTTGAGAAATGGGATAGTGGTCTTCAGCGACTTGACGGCCTCTGGCTGGTGCTTAATAACGACCTCTTTGTTCTGTTGAGGAACAGAAACATTCTCGCGAACAACAGCATCGGGACTTAACCACAGCGTTAGTCCGACAATGAAACCGATAGACAACTGACCGACAATCTTATAGCGACCTTTCAGGCCATCCTTGTTCTTACGGAATATCTTGATGTAGTCGTCCATGAAACCCAAGAATCCCAGCCATACTGTTGTGGCAATCATCAGTAACAGGTAGATATTACGCATACGGCCCAGCAGGATGACGGGAACCAGAATAGATACGATGATGATGATGCCACCCATGGTGGGTACACCCTTCTTCTCTACGCCAAAGGGGTCGATACTCGGGTCACGGGCTGTCTCTGAGATGTTACGGCGCTTCATCCACTTGATGAAATACTCGCCAAACCATGCCGATATCAAGAGCGACATGATAAGGGCTAATAGTGCGCGGAACGAGATGTACGACCAGATATGGGAACCTGGTATGTTGAACTGTTCAAGGAATCTGAAAATGTAATATAGCACGGTTTTATTTGACTATTAGACGATTTAATTATTTAACTATTCTCGCATTCAATTGCCCAATGAGAAAATCTCGCGAACTACCTCACGGTCATCGAAGTGATGCTTGACACCCTTGATTTCCTGGTAGTCCTCGTGACCCTTGCCGGCAATAAGGATAACATCACCCTTCTCGGCCATCATACAAGCGGTACGGATGGCCTCCTTACGGTCTACAATGCTGACTACTTTCTTCATCTGTTTCTGGTCAAGACCTGCTAGCATATCATTGATGATGTCCTGAGGCTCCTCAAAACGCGGATTGTCGGAAGTGATAATAACACGGTCACTTTGCTTGGCGGCCTCTTGAGCCATCAGCGGGCGTTTGCCTTTGTCACGGTTGCCGCCAGCACCACAGACAGTGATAATTTTTCCCTGTTTACCCTCCATGACCTCATGAATGGCATTGAGCACATTCTCCAGCGCATCGGGGGTGTGGGCATAGTCAACGATAGCGGTGACACCCTCCTCTGAACGGATAGGCTCCAATCGTCCTGCTACGCTCTTCAGCGTACTGAGGACAACAAGGATATCTTCTGGCTTCTTACCCAGCATGATGGCAGCGCCATAGACTGCTAACAGGTTTGAAACGTTGAACTTGCCAATAAACTGCACGCCAACCTCCTGACCATTGATTTCCAAATACATACCTTCAAAGTGGCACTCGATGATACGGCCACGGAAGTCGGACATGCGCTGCACGGAGTAGGTCTTTACCTGTGCCTTGCAGTTCTGCACCATCACGCTCCCGTTCTTGTCGTCGGCATTGGTAATGGCAAAGGCCTCTTTTGATAGTCCGTCGAAGAATGCTTTCTTAGCGTCCCGGTAGTTCTCAAACGTCTTATGATAGTCTAGGTGGTCACGCGTCAGATTGGTAAACAGTCCGCCGGCAAATGTCAGTCCGCCAATACGCTGCTGGGCAATGGCATGGCTGGAGCACTCCATAAAGGCATATTCACAGCCTGCCTCCACCATTTGGTGCAACAGTTTGTTCAATTCAATGGGGTCTGGGGTCGTATGGTCGGCTGGAATAGCCTCATCCTCAATGTAGTTACATACCGTAGAGAGCAGACCACACTTGTGACCGAACTTACGGAACATATTATATAATAAGGTGGCGATGGTGGTCTTACCATTGGTGCCTGTGACGCCTACCAACTTCAAATGCTTGGAGGGCTCACCATAGAACACGGTAGCTACAGGACCTACGGCGGCTTCCGTAGAAGTTACCTGTACATAGGTCACTCCAACAGCGGGTTCCTCAGGCATGTCTTCGCACAGCACAGCCACAGCACCCAACTCTAAAGCCTTGGGAATAAAACGATGGCCATCTGTTTGTGTACCCTTGATAGCGACAAAGAGGTGGCCCATCTCTATCTTACGAGAGTCAATGTTCACTCCCGTAATGTCGACTTCGGCATTACCGACAATGGTAATAGGCTTGACGTACTTCAGCAGTTCGCTTAATTTCATATACCTTATTATATTTATATACTAATTTTATTCTAATTTCAATACACATTCACTATTGGGCACCACACTGCTTCCTGCTGACAGACTCTGGTGCTTCACCTTACCACGTCCCTGCAGCTTGACACGCAAGCCGTAGGTTTCTAACAGGTAGACAGCATCCTTCGCACCCATACCCGTTACATCGGGAATGGTCGTGTCGCTAATCTTAACCTTCGACAGCGCTATGCCATCATGACGACGTTCAGCATCTCCCCAGATGGGATTGCCGTTTGCATAGCTACCGCTCCAGTGGTTATTGGTTTTGATACCTAAGTTCGCAAGGACCTGACTGGCAGCAGCGATATTGCCTTTCTTCACATCAGGGATGATAACAGAATGTTCATCGCGGGCATCCTCTGCGTTCAACCGCAAGTGGCGAGCCATCACACCTTCGGCAATATGATGGAAGACGACACCACTCATACCGCCACCAGATGCTGGCAGACCAGTCTTTTTGATGCAGACAATACATGTGTATAGTGGGTCGTCTGCTGGGAAGAAGCCAGAGAACGAGAGCCAGTAGCGGGTGGTTCCTGAATGGTAGCTACCATGCTGGTCGGCAACCTGTGCCGTTCCTGTCTTTCCTGCCACCTTAAACCGAGGTGAGCCGGCCTTTCTGCCAAGACCTTGACTGACGACATGCTCCAGAATGGTCTGCATGGTCTTGATAGCCTGTGGCTTGGCGATACGTTCTTTGATGACCTCTGGCTGGAATTCGGCAATGGTCTCTCCATTTTTCACAATCTTCTTGACAAAGCGCGGGCGCATCATCTTTCCATTGTTGGCAATGGCATTATAGAAAGTCACCGTATTGATTGGTGCTATCTGTGTCTCATAACCGATTGACATCCATGGCAACGCTGTCTTGCTCCAGTTCTCATACTGGCCGCGTCTATTCTTTTGGGGCATGCGGATACGTGGAGGCAGATAGCCCACCAAGGGTAGCTTCAGGTCTTCATGGATACCCACACGATAGAGCCCCTTAACATAGCGCTCAGGTTCCTTGCCATAATATGTGTCGATGACATGGCTAACACCGATGTTGGAGCTGACCTCCAGCGTACGGGCCACATTGATATCGCCATAACCGCCGCGACGCCAGTTGTGGTCCTTCATCGGACGACCATGCATATCCCTTACACCACTGCCAGTATGGATGACATAGCTGGTATCGACGACACCGTCATCCAGCGCCACCAGGAACGAAGCCACCTTGAAGACGGAGCCAGGCTCACAACGATAGCTGATGGCACTATTCACAGCTTCTGCATATTGATAGTTGTCGGAACTGTCACCCGTGCGCATCATATTGACAATGGCCTTGACGTCGCCGGTCTTTACTTCCATCAGAATGGCCACACCCATCTCGCCGTTGACCAGTTTCAGCTCATCAATCAATGCACGTTCAGCAATATCCTGCATGTTGACATCAATGGTAGTGACAATATCGGCACCATCGATAGGCAACATGACGGGGATGTTCATATATTTGTTTAGAATCTTGCGGCGGCCAGTGATACCGGGTGTACCACGCAGTATGGAGTCGTATGACAGTTCAAGACCATAGTAGGCTGAGTCCTTGGCACCGAACAGTCCGCCAACGGTGCGCTTGGCCAACGAACCGAATGGACGATTGCGCGAGTTGAAGACCTCTTCAGTAAAACCGCTCTTGTTCTTGGACATGTTGAAGAAAGGAAGCTGCTTCACCGCCATATAGGTGTTGTAGTCTATGCGTTTCGGCCAGATGTTGCACCAACGGGAACCCATCTTCTGCTGTCCTGTCTTCTTGTCATAGACCATCTTGTGGCGACCCTTCTCCAGAATGGTTTTGAACTCCTCCGCCGTACGCGTGGGGAAAATATGATGTAAACCCTCGCAGACAGAGTCCAGCTTGTCCAGCCATAAGGAGTCGTCTTCAAAACCTGAAGCCTGGAAATCCATGTAGATTTTGTACTCGGGAATGGAGGTTGCCATCAGTTGTCCGTCACTGCTCAGAATGTTACCGCGATTGGGCTTCACGATAACGCTGTCTCTCTTCAGACGTCCAGCAACCTCGGTCCAATACTGTCTCTGGGCGGTCATGATATAGAAGGCCTTACCGATAACGGCAATACCTACAAGCGTCAGCACCAAGGCTATCGCCATGTAGCGAGGCATCACTTTATTGTTGTCAAACTTGCTCATTCCGGTACTTCTATAATATAGGGAGGCTGGTCTGCCTGATGCAGCAGCGAGTCCTTGTTCTGTTTCAAGATATCCAATACCCTGCTCTCACGACATTTCTCCGTCAGTTGACTCGAAGAGCTCAGTGCCCTGAACTTGGCATCCTTCAGCTGCTGTTCCAACTTGTCAATGGTCAGCATATCCTGCTGGCACTGATAGCGGAAAGCTACATATATGATAGAGAAAGCAACTATCAATACAAACAGCCAGATCTGCGAACGGACCATCTCAGAAGTCAGTAAGTCGCCACCAAGAATGGTGCGCAAGTTCAGCTGTGAAGAAGGTTTGGGGTCTTCCTCACTTACCGTCTCTTTGATTTTCTTCAACGTCTCCGTGAGGTCATGTTCCTCCTGACCGGCCTCAGCGGGTGTCGAAGGGGCACTGTCCTCTGGGAGAAGTTCGATTTTTATCTGTTCGTCAGCCATATTTTCTGTGTTATATTTTTTCTGCTATGCGGAGCTTGGCGCTACGACTGCGTGGATTCTCCGTCTGTTCTTCTTCACTGGGTACGATGACCTTGTTGCTTATGAGTTTGAAAGGAGACTGGAAACGCCCGAAAAAATCCTGTTTCACCTTCCCCTCAGCATTACCCGATTTCATCACGTTCTTCACGATGCGGTCTTCCAGCGAGTGGTAGGTGATAACACTGAGTCGACCACCTTTTCCCAGCAGCCGAGTGGCGCCTTTCAGCATTTCGCGCAAGGCATCCATCTCATGGTTTACCTCGATACGCAATGCCTGGTAAATTTTAGCCATATCTTTCTTCCACTGACTGTTTACACTGTCAGTGTCAATACCCAGAATCTGTAACAGCTGGCCTGTTGTCTCAATACGTCCTTGTTGACGGGTTTTAGTAAGTTTTTTCGCTATGCGGCGGGCATCTTTCAGTTCACCATAGAGGTAGAATACGTCAGCCAGTTGATCTTCGCTATAGTCGTTCAACACGTCAGCAGCCGTCTTTCCTGCGCGGTTGTTCATGCGCATATCCAGGGGGGCATCGAAGCGGAACGAGAAACCTCTGGTCTCATCGTCGAAATGGTGACTCGAAACGCCCAGATCTGCCAGCAGTCCGTCAATATGCTCCACCCCATAGTACTGCATCCAGTTCTCTATATATCTAAAGTTGCTGCGCACAAAGGTAAATCTATCATCGTTGACGATATTTTTCTCGGCATCAGCATCCTGATCGAAGCTATACAGATGCCCCTTGGCACCCAGTCGGGAGAGTATTTCCTTAGAGTGACCGCCACCACCGAAGGTTACATCCACATAAATGCCGTCAGGCTGAATGTCCAGTCCGTCTACGCTTTCCTTTAAAAGCACAGGTACATGATATGTCTCTACTGTGGTTATCATTAACTCTCAATCGTCAATTATCAACTGTCAACTAATGTGTCCTCACCCATCAGTTCCTCCAATGCCTGACTGAAATCCGCTGGGTTCATCTGGCTCTTTTCAGCTTGCTGATTACTCCAAATCTCAATCGTGTCGCCCATACCCACAAACTTAATGTCTTGTTCGATATCTGCCATGCGCAGATAACGCTTGGGAATCAGAAAACGGCCATTGCCATCGAGTGTCAGCACTTCTACCTCGCTAACGAACTGACGGAACACCTGTTGGTGTTGTTTGTTCCAACGGTTCAGACGCTGGCGCAAAGCGTCCATCTGCTCGTTCCATATGTTTTCAGGATAAAGCACAAGGCAAGGCTGAAAGACATCCTTGCGCAGCACCAGGCGTAGACCACTGTCTACATCAGCAGTGTCATTGCCGTCAGCCTGCAGTATCTTACGGAATACTGCCGGGAGGAAGGCACGGCCTTTGGCGTCCATCTTTGCTTCTATGTTACCTAAAAATCGCATGCGTACTTATATAAAAAACTAGTTTCGCATGCAAAGGTATACAATTTCCTCCACAATCCCCCACTTTTCCCCACTTTTTTTGAGTGAAAAGATGCAAAAGATTGCTTATTTGCGCAAATTTTCTTTAAAAGTGCAGTTTTTCGAACATTTTTCCGTATATTTGCATGCCGTTAGTAACGGCAGAGAGAAATGGGACAGATAACAGAGAAGACGATTGACATCGAAAGCATCCTAAAAAACAAGATGGGGACCAAGGCAAAATGGGTTCCCCGTCCGTTAGTGGCATGGCTTAAACGCATTGCCCATCAAGACCAGGTCAACGCTTTCCTTTGGGAGTCGCGCGACAAGGTGGGGACACCCTGGCTGGAGGCCTGTGTGGACTACTTGCAAATGACACTTAAAATCGAAGGTAAGGAGAACTTGCCCAATCCTAATGACGGACGCCTGTACACTTTCGTCTCCAACCATCCGTTGGGTGGGGAGGACGGTGTAGCGCTCGGTGCACTCATTGGTCGTCACTACGACTCGCGCTTCCGCTACCTGGTTAACGACCTGCTGATGTATCTGCCAGGACTCGCACCGCTGTGCATCCCCATCAACAAGACCGGCAAGGTCAGCCGAAACTTCCCCGCCATGGTAGAGGCAGGTTTCCAGAGCGAAAACCATATGCTCATGTTCCCTGCGGGTCTCTGCTCTCGTCGTCATAACGGCGTCATTCGCGACATCGCATGGAAGAAGACCTTTATTACCAAGAGCGTAGAATATCAGCGCGACGTGGTGCCCATCCACTTTGGAGGTCAGAACTCCAGTTTCTTCTATCGGTTGGCAAACTTTTCCGACCGCTTCCTACCCTTCAATCTTGCCATGCTCTTCCTGGTCGACGAGATGTATAAGAATGTAGGAAAGACCTTCCGCGTCGCCATTGGCAAACCCATTCCCTGGCAGACCTTTGACAATAGCAAAAGTCCGATGGAATGGGCTAATTATGTACAAGATATCGTCTATAAACTATAAAACACAATAACCCGACAGTTCAATTATGGAACAACCCATTATCCAGCCCATCGCCAAAGAAGTGTTGAAGAGTGAGCTCACTCCCGACAAGCAGTTGCGCATGACCAACAAGAGCAACAACGAGATATATGTCATCACGGCACACAATGCACCTAACGTGATGCGCGAGATTGGTCGACTACGAGAGATTGTATTTCGCGAAGCGGGTGGTGGTACAGGCAAGGAAGTTGACATTGACGAATTTGATACCTGCGCGAACTGCTACAAGCAACTCATCGTCTGGAACCCCGAAGAAGAGGAAATCATAGGGGGCTATCGTTACCTGTTGGGGGCTGATTGGGAGTATGACGATAAGGGACAGCCTAAGTTGGCAACCAGTCACATGTTCCATTTCTCCGAGAGGTTCCTCAAGGAGTACGCCTACTACACTGCCGAACTCGGACGTTCTTTCGTCTCACTGCCTTATCAGTCATCACGCATGGGTGCCAAGAGCCTCTTTGCGCTTGACAACCTTTGGGATGGTCTGGGTGCACTGACTGTTATCCGCCCCGACATCAAATATTACTTTGGCAAGATGACGATGTACCCCAGCTACATCCGCAAAGGCCGTGATATGATTCTCTATTTCTTGAAGAAGCATTTCGATGATAAGGAAAACCTCATTATCCCGATGAAACCACTTGAAATAGACACAAATCCAGCCGAACTGGAAGCACTCTTCTGTGGCAAAAACTTCAAGGAAGATTATAAAATACTCAATGGCGAAATCCGTAAGTTGGGCTATAATATTCCCCCGTTGGTCAACGCCTATATGGGTCTTTCTCCCACGATGAAACTCTTTGGCACCGCCATCAACTACGGCTTTGGCGATGTAGAAGAGACCGGTATTCTTATTGCTGTCGACGAGATTTTCGAGAACAAGCGCAAGCGCCACATTGACTCGTTCATTCAGGAGCACCGCGACGAGTTGGAGCTGACTTCCGGTGCCAATAAACTCATTTATAAAAATAAAGAGCAGAAGTAGGATGAAATACTACTATAAGGTTGCCGATCACGTCTTCTCCGTAGACCTCCCCGAAGGTTGCTCGGTTCTCGATGAAATGGGCCAATATGAGCCATTTTCTACGGAAGAGACCTCGTCGGTTGTCTTTTCTTTATGCGTAGTGGACAAGGAGCATTTCCCCGCCATCGACAACGTCACCACTGAGATGCACCAGGACGATGATGGTTCGCAGATTCTCGCTGGCCGACTTCATGAACAGCCCTATTTTGAGTTCCAATTGTGGGGACGCTGTGCAGCACGCATGGTGACTGACAATTGCTATCAGCATGCCGATGTCCTTCTCGTTGACGAACCCCTCTTTGGCATCAACAATGCGTTGATGGTAATGTATGCCCTGTCAACAGCCAATCTGCAAACAGCCCTGTTTCATTCCTCGGTTGTCAGCTGTGCAGGCTATGGCTATATGTTCTTGGGCAAGAGTGGAACAGGCAAGAGCACCCATTCCAGATTATGGCTGAAGCATATCAGTGGCACTGAGCTGGTTAACGACGACAACCCAGTGGTACGCCGAATGCCTGATGGATTCTATGTTTTTGGCTCCCCTTGGAGTGGTAAGACACCTTGTTACCGCAATGTGCGATATCCCTTAGGTGGCGTGGTTCAACTGAGTCAGGCACCTTATGATAAGATACAACGTCTACGTCCGCTGACCGCCTATGCGTCACTCGTACCCTCTATCTCTGGCAAGCGCTGGGACAAGCAAGTTGCCGCGGGATTACACCAGACGGAGGACTTGATGGCTGGCGATGTGGCCGTATGGCATTTAGAGTGTCTGCCCGACGAGGCTGCAGCCCGTCTCTGTTCTGAAACAATCCGTCAAGTATGAGCACACCATCCGATAACGAGATTATCCAAAGTGCCATCAATCTGGTGAATGAGGGACTACGTGTCACCTTCCCCGTCAAGGGCTATAGCATGCTACCCTTTATCATTGGCAGCAAGGAGAGCGTAGATCTTGTAAAACCCGAGAACCTCCAAGTGGGGCATGTCGTACTGGCATGGGTCGAGGGATGCCGCTATGTAGTACACCGCATTATTGCTATCCATGGCGACCAGGTGGTACTGATGGGCGACGGCAACATAACTGGCGTAGAGCATTGTCTGCTGAGTGATGTGGCAGCATTGGCTACCGATGTCGTTACCCCCAAGGGAAGCCACCATCCACTCTATTCTTTTTGGCGCATCAAGGCCAGCCGTCTGTGGTGGCGTCTGCTGCCCATCCGTCGATGGATTCTGGCTATTTACCGACGAACCATATTAAAAATAGCATATTAGATGAAACAGAAAGAAGGATTTGTGTTGCGCACCGTATGTGGTGAGCACGTAATAGTTGGCGAAGGCTTGGGAACCATCGACTTCGGCAAACTCATCAGCCTCAACGAGACGGCTGCTTGGCTATGGGGAAAAGCCGGTGAAATGGGCGATTTTACCATTGATACCCTTGCTGCTGCCCTCTGTGAGGAATATGAGGTTGATGCCCAACAGGCTCACGATGACGTGACGAAGATGGTCAGCCAGTGGCAAGAGATAGGAATCGTAGAATAATAGCCAACAGCTGACAGCCACTTCCATGACCTACGTCCTCTGGATTCTCCGTAACATGGCGGGCATCAGGTGGAACACCCTGACACGCATCGTAGTGGGCATCACACAAGTGATGCTGGGACTTGTCATGATATGGTTCAGCAAACAGTTTA
Organism: uncultured Bacteroidales bacterium; assembly: GCA_902798425.1. Lineage (GTDB taxonomy): Bacteria > Bacteroidota > Bacteroidia > Bacteroidales > Bacteroidaceae > Prevotella. The sequence continues at coordinate 76,407 of CADBWR010000012.1, read as the reverse complement.
TTGACGTTACCATCCGCACCGGTACCGACGAGGATGTCGTCAACATGGTGGCACTGCTCATTACACTGGTTGTGACGGCCATCCTCCTCCGCCAGCTCTATTTTTATATGAGCACCAAGGCCAACACGTACCAGTCTAACAGCATCCGACTGCGCGTATTCAGCAGCCTGTTCCGTCGTCAGATGTACGAAGACCAGTTACATTCAGGCGATGTCACCTCACGACTCTCCAAGGATATTGATACTGTGGCTGATGTTACCACCTCATTGCTTCCACAGTTTATCGTTACGGGTGTACAACTCACGGGTGCATTCATATTGATGTACTCTATGGATGCTCGTCTGGCATTGGCACTGCTGCTCGTCACTCCCTTTGTTGTCGCCTTCGGCAAACTCTTTGCCCACCGTTTGCGCGATATGACACTCGACATCCGCCAGCAAGAGAGCACCATCCAGATGCAGGTACAGGAGGGCATGGAACACAATGCCGTGTTGCGCTCGTTAGGCAGCGAACAGTGGGTGACCGGGCGACTGAGCAGTATGCAAGACCAGCTGATGGGTCGTGTCTTGCGACGTACCCGTTTCACCGTCATCTCCCGTCTCATACTAGCCTTTACCTTTAGTCTTGGCTATCTATTGGCATTCATCTGGGGCGGTTTGCAACTGCGTGCCGGCGTCATTACTTTTGGAGTTATGACATCGTTTTTGCAATTAGTAGGACAGATCCAGCACCCTATCCTCAACATGCTCAATATGATGCCGCAGTTCTTCTATGCTATGGCCAGCATCGACCGCCTGGAGGAACTGACAGGTAGTCCCCAGCAGGAGCCTGCTCTAACTGACGAGAAGATAACCGGTCATGTGGGTGTCTGTATCAACGACGTCAGCTTCACCTATGCCTCTGGCGACCGTGAGGTGCTCCATCATTTCTCTCACGACTTCCTGCCAGGAACCAAGACGGCAATCATGGGCGCTACAGGCATCGGCAAGACTACCTTGTTCCGTCTGATGCTTGCTTTCATCAAGCCCAATAGCGGTGAAATCGCCCTTTTTGGTGCCGATAAGCAACAACATACCGTTGACGAACAGACCCGCCAGCACTTTGTCTTTGTACCTCAGGGCAACACACTGATGAGTGGCTCTGTACGCTACAACCTACAGCTGGCTCGTCCCGAGGTTACCGACGACGAGTTGCGCCAAGTACTCCATGTCGCCATGGCCGACTTCGTCTATGGCCTGCCGAAAGGAATAGACACCTTGTTGGGTGAGCGTGGCATCGGACTCAGTGAGGGTCAGGCGCAGCGTATCGCCATTGCACGCGGGCTGTTACGTCCCGGCAGTATTCTATTGCTTGATGAAATCAGCTCTTCTCTTGACGAGCAGACCGAGCACGAGCTCTTCCGTCGCCTCTTTGACTACTGTCACGACAAGACGATGATTTTCATTACCCACCGCCCTGCCGTCAGTCAGCTATGCGACGCCGTCATACGACTGGAATAGGCGTATCTTCCTCCCAGTCGTCCAAACGGTTACTCCACAAGTATTTCTTTGTTTCCTGCGCAGCAACTTTGCTGAGCAAGAGAAGAGCTATGAGGTTGGGTATTGCCATGAGGGCATTCATGCTGTCAGCAAAGTTCCAGATGATGTCAAGACTGACAATGCTACCGACAAAGACCGATGCGATGTAGAAGAATTGGTAGAGTCGTTTTGATTTGCCTCCATGAAGGTAGTTAAGGGCACTCTCACCATAGTACGCCCAACCGAGGATGGTGGTAAAGGCGAAGGTCAGAATGCCGAAACAGAGCAGAGGTGCACCAATATAGGGTATCTTTGCAAATGCCACCCTGGTCAGTGACCCTCCGTCGCTATAACTGATGTCGGGATGTGCGAGGATGCTGGAAACGAGCACGATACCCGTTGTGGCACAGATAATAACGGTATCCCAGAAGGTGCCAGTGCTGGACACCAACGCCTGACGCACAGGATTGCGCGTCTGTGCTGCTGCCGCTACGATGGGAGAAGAACCCAAGCCGCTCTCGTTGGAAAAGAGCCCTCGTGCGATACCATAGCGTGCAGCCATCATGATGGTCGTCCCTACAAAGCCACCCCCAGCAGCAGCTGGATGGAAGGCAGACTCGACTATCAGTTTGATGGCGGGCCAAACATAGTCCTGGTTGATGAAGAGGATGACGAAGCACCCTAACATATAGAAGATGGCCATGAAGGGTACTAGATATGAGCATACGCGAGCTATATACTTGACACCGCCGATGATAACCAGTCCTGTCAGGAAACAGGCAATGATGCCGACACCCCAATCGGGGAATCCCCAAGTCTTGTTCGCTAATAGCGCCATAGAGTTGGCCTGTACTGTCGCACCGATACCAAAAGATGCCAATGTGGTGAAGATGGCAAATAAGACGGCCAGCCACTTCATGTTCAGTCCGCGCTCTAAGGCATACATCGGTCCGCCATAGTGATTGCCATTGGACTCCATGACACGGTATTTCACGGCTAAGAGACCCTCTGCATATTTCGTTGCGATGCCGAAGATACCTGAGAGCCAGCACCAGAGCACAGCCCCTGGACCTCCCAAGGCTATGGCTGTTGCCACACCGACAATGTTACCCGTGCCGATGGTTCCTGCCAAGGCAGTAGCCAAGGCGGCAAACTGACTGACGTCGCCCTTGGCACCAGGCTCTTTAGTGACCGATAGTCGGATGCCGGTAAAGAGTTTGCGCTGGGGAATACGCAGGCGGAAAGTTAGGAAGATATGTGTTCCTAACAACAAGATAATCATGGGCCACCCCCATAGTGTAGCACTTAGCCAGGCGAAGAAAGAGTCAATATAGTACATTCTGAAAAATGTTATAGTGCCATGTATGCACACATGAAAAACTGCTTGCAAAAGTAACAAAAAAACTTCAAAATACCATATTTTGGAATATGTTATTTTGCACAGAGGGGAAAAAGAATCCGTCCCAGCCAACTCTTCCACGGCGGCACCCTGCAGGAACTGCGTGCTATGCGAGAAAAAAGCCAGGAATATTTGTTTGTCTCAGTTGTTTTGTGTACTTTTGCAGCTGAAAGCTAACTAACTATTATTATAAGGTATGAGAAATCTGATATTATCAACTTTCTTCTTGTTGACGATGCAGCCGTTGTGGGCTGAGACAGTGCCCTTTGGACAGGGACAACTGACGGTAAAGTATGTGGCACGTAATGCCGTACGCATCCAGTATGACGAGGGTGGCAAACTGCCCGAGCAACTGCCCGACTGGAGCTATGTGCGCCAGGATGAGGTGGCACAGCACGACATCAGTGTAAAGATAGACAAGAAGCGCCAGTTGTTGCAGGTCAAGGATAAACAGGGACGTGTTGTCTTTACCGCCACGCGCCACGACATGGAGGGTGAGCAGGCCACGATGACCTTTGTGTCGCCCAAGGATGAATACCTCTATGGCCTGGGGCAGTTTCAGGACGGCTATACCAATGTACGCGGACTCTCGCGCCGTCTGACTCAGGTCAACACACAGATTTCGCTGCCTATGGTGCTGTCGAGCAAGGGCTATGGCATGCTGTGGAACAACTACGGTATGGCGGAGTATAACCCCAGCAGCGAAAGTGTGACGCTTGTCAAGAACCAACAGCCAACAGCTAACAGCCAACAGACCGTCGACGTGACGACGACAGAGGGTAACAAGAGGGAGGTGCGCCAACAAAACATCTTTGAGGCTACGCTACGTATTGCCAAGGAGGGCGACTATGCCCTGCTGCTGGACGTCGGTCAGAAGATGGCACGCCGCCACCATCTAGAGATTGACGGCAAGAAGGTGATGGACATGCAGAACGTATGGCTGCCGCCTACGAGTTCGGTTATCGTCCATCTGAAGGCTGGCAACCATAAGGTTTCCGCAGAGCTGACTGGTGGCGACAAACCCGTACTGTTCTATCATCTGGTGAAGAATGAGACAACGTTCCAGTCGCCCGTAGCTGACAAAGTGGACTACACGGTGTTCGTCGGTTCCCCCGACGAAGTGATAGCAACCTATCGCGAACTGACAGGCCCCTGTGCACCCATGCCATCGTGGGCATTGGGCTATATCCACTGCCGTGAGCGCTTCCACTCTTCTGACGAGATTCTGCAGACGGCAAACCGCTTTAAGAAGGAGCGCATTCCCGTAGGTATGCTGGTACAGGACTGGCAGTACTGGGGCAAGTACGGATGGAATGCCATGCGTTTTGACGAAGACAACTACCCCGACCCCAAGGCGCTGACGGACTATCTGCACCACATGGGCATCCGCTTCATGGTCAGCGTATGGTCGAAGATAGACAAGAACTCAGAGGTGGGCAAACAGATGCTCGCCAACAACTACTATATCCCTCATACCGACTGGATAGACTTCTTCAACAGTGAGGCCGCTGCTGCCTACTGGAAAAACTTTGCCGAGCGACTGGTGCCACTGGGCATCGACGCCTGGTGGCAGGATGCTACGGAGCCTGAGAACGACGACCTGGCAGGGCGCATGGTCAATGCAGGCCGCTGGCGTGGCAATGCCGTGCGTAACGTCTTCCCTCTGCTGGTCAACAAGACCGTTTATGAAGGGCTGAAGGCTTGCGGTCAGCACGAACCTTTCATCTTGACCCGTTGTGCCTATCCTGGTATTCAGCGCTATGGTGCTGCGGTATGGAGCGGCGATGTGGGCAACGACTGGGAAACACTGCGCCGACAGATTACTGCCGGACTGGGAGTACAAGCTGCCGGCATGCCTTGGTGGACCTACGACGCTGGCGGCTTCTTCCGCCCGCAAAATCAGTATCAGGACCAGGCTTACATCGACCGCATGCTGCGCTGGATAGAGCTGTCGGTCTATCTTCCCCTGATGCGTGTTCATGGCTATATGAGCAATACGGAGCCGTGGAACTACGGCAAGGAGGCTCAGGCCGTTATTGCCAACTGCATCAAGGAGCGCGAGGCGCTGCGTCCGTATATCGAGGAGTGTGCCCGTCGCGTCAGCGAGGAGGGTTACACGCTGATGCGTCCTCTGGTCTTCGACTTTGCCGACGACCCGCAAGCGCTGGCTCAGAAGTACGAGTATATGTTCGGCCCCAAGCTGCTCATCAGTCCTGTCACGGAGCCTGACGTCACAGAGTGGAAGACCTACCTGCCCAAGACTCGTGGCCGCTGGCGCGACCGCCATAGTGGAAAATATTATGAGGGCGGTCAGACTGTAACCACACAGATTGACAAGACCTTCATTCCTGTCTTTGAACTGGAGAAATAACGTATCGTTTCTGTATTAGCTGTATTTAGCAAAAATTCTCTAGAGAATTTCATCATTATTAGCTGTATTTGGCATAAATTCTCTAGAGAATTTTATCATTATCAGCTGTATTTTAGGGATTAATGGTTTTTCTTATAACTCTGCACAGCCCAGCCTCCCATGACGATGCCAATGCTGAGAAGCGCGAACACCTGATAAGCCACCTCGCGGAAGCCCCCGCCACGGATGAAGACGGTGCGGATGGCATCGATGAAGTAGTGCATGGGGTTGACGTAAGTGGTGACGTACGCCCATTCTGGCATGGAACGGGTAGGGGTGAAGAGTCCACTGAGCAGCATGATGGTAACCACGAAGAACCACATGACGAAGACGGCCTGTTGCATGGTGTCGGAATAGTTGGACACGATGAGTCCGAACGATGAGAAGAATAGCGCCAGCAACATGGCGAGCACATAAACAAGCCACAACGGACCGGCTGGTGTAAGACCATAGATAAGCCAAGCCAGCAGGAGGCACACGGTGATGACGAAGAAAGCGATGAGCCAATAAGGAATGAGTTTGGAGAGGATGAACGCCCACTTCGACACGGGTGTGACATTCATCTGCTCAATGGTGCCCGTTTCCTTCTCGCCAACGATGTTGAGCGTGGGCAGAAATCCCGTCATCAGCATCATCACGATAGCCAACAGGGCAGGAATCATGAAGAGCTTGTAGTTCTGATGCTTGTTGTACAAATTGAGAACAGACAATGGAGAATTGACAATTGGCTGACGCGAGGAAACTATCTGGCTCAGGTAGGCGCTGCCCATTGAGCCCTTGGTGCCGTTGACGGCATTGGCTGCAATGAGATACTTGCCATCGCGAATCTCGAGGATAACATCGGCCTTACCTTTCTCGATGTCCTTTATCGCTTCAGCGTAGGAGGCCTTCTGTCCACCAAAGATGAAATAGTTGGAAGCTGCAATCTGCTGTACCAATCGCTGTGACTCAACGGTGTGGTCTATGTCAACCACATCTACCACGATGTTCTTCACCTCCATCTGCATCACCCATGGCATAATGCACATAATCACGATGGGAAATAAGAGTATGAGTTTGGGCAGAAACGGATTACGGCGAATCTGCAGGAACTCCTTTTGTATGAGATGCTTTAACATAATTGAGAATTGACAATTGATAATTATTATTCCAGCCTCGTGTTAAACTTCATGAGGGCAAGTATGAGGAAGAACGTAGTGAAGCCTGCAAGGACGGCGATTTCCTTCATCACCTCACCGACACCCACACCCATTATCATCAGCTTGCGCATAGCCTCGATATAGTAGCGCGGTGGAATGACGATGGATATCCATTGCAGAATGTTGGGCATCGACTCTATTGGAAACATCATGCCGGAGAGCATCAGCACAGGCATCAGCAGCACCATGGCCGAGAGTAGCAGGGCAACGAGTTGTGTCTGTGCCACGTTCGAGATGAGCAGTCCCAGCGAGAGCGCTAATAATATATATAAGGTGGAAATGGCAAGAATCCAGAACAGCGAGCCTAGCAACGGCACATCCAGCACAAAGCGAGCCATCAGCAGAATGGTGATGAGAATGCCGAAGGCGAGCACCAGATAGGGCACGGCCTTGGCAATAATTACCATCAGTGGCCGGATGGGCGAGACGAGCAACACCTCCATTGTGCTCCTTTCCTTCTCGCGGACAATAGAGATAGAGGTCATCATAGCACAGATCAGCATCATCAGCATACCCATGATGGCAGGCACGAAGTTGTAGGCTGACTTCATCTGCGGATTGTAGAGAAGCCTCACCCCCAGTCCCTCTCCGATTGAAGAGGAGAGTGAATAGTGCTTGCCACCAAATGGCTGAGACAGTATGCTTTGAGCGTAGGTGGTCCATTGCTGAGCCATGTTGGGGTCGCTACCGTCCACCATGATTTGCCACTGAAGGTTATTATTCCCCTCGCCCCTTGGAGAGAGGGTAGGGTTGAGGCTCATATCAGCCTTCTGACTACGTATGAGCCGTTCAGCCTCCTGTGGCGTGCTGACGGTTTGTGTGATGGTGAAGTACTCCGACTGTGCCAACCGCTCAACAGCCGCCTGCGTCAGATGGTTCATCTGCGAGGTGACAACCACTGTGCGTACATTCTTCACATCTGTTGTGATGGCAAAGCCGAAGAGTAGCATCATCACTACCGGCATACCGAAGAGGATGAGCATCGTGCGCTTGTCGCGCATAATGTGTTTGGCTTCCTTGATGACGAATGATATAAACTGTTTCATAACGTTTCATAATTAATCGCTGCTTCTTGTTGCCTGTCGGGCCAGATAGGTAAAGACGTGGTCCATGTCGGGCTGGTGGAATCGCTCCTTTAGTTCGTCCGGTGTGCCGAGGGCACTGATTTTACCGTCCACCATAATGGAGATACGGTCGCAGTATTCAGCCTCGTCCATATAGTGGGTAGTCACGAAGACGGTAATGCCGCGTGCGGCAGCGTCGTAGATGAGTTCCCAGAACTGGCGGCGTGTAGCAGGGTCGACACCACCCGTGGGTTCGTCGAGGAACACCACGCCGGGCTCGTGGAAGATGGACACGGAGAAGGCCAGCTTCTGTTTCCAACCCAATGGCAAAGAACCTACTAAGTCGTCTCGATGGTCCTCGAACTTGAGACGGCGCAGCAATTCTTCACTCTTCACTCTTATCTCTTCACTTTTCATGCCGTAGATGCCAGCAAAGAGACGGATATTCTCTGCTACCGTCAGGTCTTCGTAGAGCGAGAACTTCTGCGACATGTAACCGATATGCTTCTTGATCTCTTCATGCTGCGTGCGGATGTCGTAGCCCACCACGGTGCCTGTGCCGCTGGTTGGCTGGTTCAGACCCGTTAGCATGTGCATGGCAGTGGTCTTGCCCGCACCGTTGGCACCAAGGAAACCGAATATCTCGCTTTGCTTCACCGAGAAACTGATATCATCAACGGCATGGAACGAACCGAAGGCCTTTACTAAGTGCGAGACCTCAATCACATTCTCGTCTTTTGTCTCCGTGGTTTTCTCGTGCTCAATGCCAGGAGGATTGAAGACGTCCTTAAAGCGGTCGAGGATAACCTCAGGAGTGTCAATGCCTCTTATCTTCCCTTGGTCAAGAAATGCCACCCGCTCACAACAGCGCACCTCGTCAAGATAGGGCGTAGAGGCCACGATGGTGATGCCGCGCTCCTTCAACATCAGGAGCATCTCCCAGAACTCCTTGCGGCTTACGGGGTCAACACCCGTAGTCGGTTCGTCGAGGAAGAGTACGCTTGGTTGGTGTACCAGTGCACACGACAGGGCTAGTTTCTGTTTCATACCACCCGATAGCGCTCCTGCCTTGCGGTCTTTGAAGCGCTCTATCTGCGAGTAGATGGCCTTTATCGAGTCGTAGCCCTCCTCGACGGTGGTGCCAAACAGCGTAGCGAAGAAGTTCAGATTCTCCTCAATAGTCAAATCTTGATAAAGCGAGAATTTGCCCGGCATATAGCCTACCCGGCAACGCACCTCGCGCATCTGCTTTACCACATCGAAGCCGTCAACGCTTGCCATTCCCGTCTCTGGCAACAGCAGCGAGCAGAGAATGCGGAACATCGATGTCTTGCCGGCGCCGTCAGGACCGATGAGGCCGAACACCTCGCCCTTGGCGACAGCAAACGACACATCGCTGAGTGCCTGCACCTTGCCGTAGCTCTTGCTGACGTTCTTTACATCAATGGCATTCATCATAGTCAATTCTCAATTTTCAATTAGAATTTGGCTTCACCGTACATCCCCATCTTCACGAAACCGTCGTTCTTGATGGCAATCTTCACGGCATACACCAGGTCAGCACGTTCGTCATCAGTGAGGATGGTCTTAGGCGTAAACTCCGAGCGCGAGGAAATCCACGAGATGGTGCCGTCATACTCCTTCCTCTGGTTGTCGCCATAGTCGGCAAATACCTTTATCTTCTGGCCCAACTGGATGTTCTGTAGTTGAGCCGAGGTGACGTATGCACGCAGGTGCATATCCTGCGTATCTGCCATCTTGAACAGCGGTTTGCCAACGCTGACGAACTCGCCACGTTCCACATATTTCTCGAGAACGGTGCCTTTGGCAGGTGTTACCACATGACACTTGCGCAGCATGTCGCGCAACTGGTCTATCTGCACGTTGGCAGCAGCGGTCTGCTTATCCAGTGCTTTTGTGCTGGTCGATAGCGACGAGATCTGTGCGTCGAGCTGTCGCTGTAGCACCTTCACCTGACTGGCGGCATCGTCGAGCATCTTCGAGGGAGCGGCTCCGTCGGTCACCAGTTCACGATAGCGCTGCTCGTCCTGCTGCGCCTTCGCCAACTGCTGGCGTGTGGCAGCAATCTGGCGTTCCATATCGGGCTTCTGACTCTGGTATACTTCCTTTGTTGCACCCAACTGCTGAATCTTCAGCCAGGTTTGTGTAGTGTCGATGAGTCCTACTTCGCACCCCATAGGCAGAGAGTCACCCTCGTTGACATTAAACATCAAGAGTGCTCCGCTCTGCTCGGCAAATACGGTGGTTTCCGTAGCCTCAAACGTACCTGTAGCATCATATGTTTTCTCGTTGTTTCCGCAAGCGGCCATCATCAGTACTATGCTTGCCAGTGCTAATATCTTTCTCATATTTTGTTTGTTTTAATTGTTCGTGGTAATTTTGTTGTCGTATATCTCTTTCAGCATCTCAATCTCGTGAATCGACTGCTGTACGCGGGCAGCATTCTCCTGATTGATTTCGCGAAGCAGGTCGTTCACGTCGATGATACCATGAGAGAGTTTAGACTCTGCGGCTTTGCGGACTGCAGCGCGCAGGTAGATAATCTCTGCGTCGTCATTCATCAGTTGCTTATAGCGGCTGATTTCCTCGCTCTGCTGCAGCTGTTCCATACGGTTGTTGAAGAGAAATACCTCGCGGTTCGACTCTGTCAGGTCGCGCTGCAGCTGTAGCTTCGCCTTGTCGTTCTTGCGTGTGTAGAGTGCACCGATATTCCAGGTAAGACGAGCACCAATGATGCCATTCAGACTCCACTTGTGCGACATCATGTCCTCAAACATGTTCAGTCCAGGATAGCCGTAGTAGCCCTGAGCGAATACACCGAGTTTAGGCATCAGCGCAGCGTTCAGTGCCTTTTCCTGCGCATTGAGCAGTCCAATCTGTGCATCCAATGCCCGCAGTTCCGGACGATGGTTCTCAGACATCAGTTCTCCGTTCTCTGCCTTCACTAGCGGTTTTTGTATGATGTTGGTTTCAATCCCGCAGAACGTGCTTAGCATCATTGTTAGCATCCGTTTCTGCGACTCCAGACTGGTGGCCTGCTGCATCACTTTCAGACGTTCGGCCTTCACGCTCTGCCAATCGCTCTCGGCAGCCGTTCCGCTCTTCACCATCGCTTGCAGTTTTCGCTCGTTGCCAGCCAGCAATTCCTGCATGTCGTGGTTCAGCACAATCTGTTCGTCGAGCATCAGCAACGAGAAATACATCTCGTTCACGCGCTTACGAACATTATATAACTGAACCTCTGTCTGCGCTTCCTGCACCTTCCCCTGCTGACGGGCTATCGCCTTCTGACTGCTGATGACACCACCGTCGAAGAGGGTCTGGTTGACATCGATTCCCACACGATACTGGTCTTTAGTCAGCCCCTTCATGTCGGTGCCCATACCAGTCATCATCGTCTTCATCTGGTCAGGCCACGACATGACATCACTCTGATACGTAGCCTGTGCCGATGCCGACACCTGTGGTAGCCAGCCTTTCTGGATGTTGGCAACCGTCAGTTGCGTCGTCTTCTCAATGAGGCCATACTGTTTGATTAACGGGTAGTTACGTTCTGCAGCCTGCTGGCACTCTTCCAATGTCTGAGCCATTATTGCTGTTGGAAGCATCACAAGGCTCAACATAATCTTTCTCTTATTCATAGTTGTTATTGATTTCGTGGTGCAAAGGTACGCCCTTTTGTTCCATCTCACGTTATCCATTAGCATACAAAAATATTCTTTTTGTACGATTTCTGCATGAAAAGTATTTTAATCCGTTGGAATTTATTATCTTTGCCACCAAATCTTGGCATAAAAGAACAGAAACGATGGACAAGAAACCGAAACTGATGGACCTATGGAGGATGAAGGAAATCCTTTCCTCGCACTATGACGAAATTCGCGACTGCATATATTTCAGCAACGAGCTGATAATGGTTCATGGCGATTCTCGTGTGTTCCAACTGATAATCCAGCAGGCCACACCTTTTATCATCAATGACCACCGCTTTGGCATCATCACCCGAGGTGAGGGCGACGTGAACTTCAATTTGCAGGATCGCCATGTCAGCGCTGGCACGCTCGTCTATATCGGTCCAGGTACTATTATCAATCCTATCCGCTTTTCTCCTGACCTTGAGATTTACGGCATGGCCCTCTTTTCACAGTTTCCCATGCCGTTTGCCCAAGAACAGATGCCGTCGGCATTCATGGGCCAGGTGCGCGACTTCCAACTGCCAGTCTCTGAGGGTGACGCCTTGACGGCATGTCATATCTTCGATGCCCTCTGGCACCTTGTCCACCAAACCGACTATTACCGTCCTACCGCCACAGCCCTCGTGGCCGCCTTGATGCAGCATTATAACAAGCTCTACCACCAGCAGGCTGACCAGCTATTGGCCACTCGTTCACGCGAACAGACCATCTTCGACCGCTTTCTACAGTTGGTGAACCAGCATTGCAACGAGCACCACCAATTGGCTTACTACGCTGACCGTATGTGTCTCACACAGCGCTATCTGGGCACTATTGTGCGCCAGACCAGTGGCACCACTGCCAAGGACTGGATAGACAGGGCTCTAGTCACCCGCATCAAAATAGAACTGCGCCACACCGATAAGAGTGCAGCGCAGATAGCCTATGATTTCCATTTTTCCAATCCTGCCTTCTTCGCCAAGTACTTCCGTCGACTCACGGGCATGACTCCCAAAGAGTATCGCCAGAGTCTGTAACTTGTCCAAGAAGGTTTCGAATCAGCCCATCACCACGTCGAGTACCATCATCAGCACAAAACCGACGGCAAAGCCGATGGTGCTGAGGTTGGAGTGCTGACCGTTGGAGGCCTCGGGGATGAGTTCTTCAACGACAACGTAGAACATGGCTCCTGCAGCAAAGGCCAGCATATAGGGCATGACGGGCATCAACAGCGAGGCCAGCAACAAGACGGCAACAGCTCCTGCAGGTTCAACAGCACCGCTCAGACTGCCTATCAGGAATGAGCGCCACTTAGAGTTGCCCTCTGCACGCATGGGCATGGAGATGATGGCTCCTTCGGGAATGTTCTGGATGGCGATACCCAACGATACTGCTACTGCCGAAGCAATGGACAGTCCTGCGGCCCCCTGCTCAGCTCCTGCAAACACGACGCCGACGGCCATGCCTTCTGGTAGGTTATGAATAGTGACAGCCAGTGCTAGCATAGCGGTGCGTGACAGTCGTGATCGGGGACCTTCTGGTGCGTCAGAACCTACATGAAGGTGTGGGGTCAGTTCGTCGAGTGCTAACAGGAAGAAGATGCCCAACAGAAATCCTGCGGCTGCTGGCAGTACGCTCCATTTGCCACTGTCTGCCACCATCTCCATGGCGGGTATCAGCAACGACCATACTGATGCCGCCACCATCACGCCAGAGGCAAAGCCCAACAGTGTCTTCTGTACTCGGGGCGACAGGTCGTCTTTCATGAAGAAGACGAATGCTGCACCGAGCATGGTTCCCAAGAGGGGGATGAGCAAACCGATAATTAGAGTCATGCGCTGGATGCTTTTTTTTATAAGGTATTGTCAATTTTGGGACAAAATTACACAAAAAAAAGGAAAAATACTCATTTCTGACGGAAAATGAGTATTTTTGCAGTCGCTTAGAACATAGTAATAAAACGATGAAAACGACAGAAGATAAGTTGGAAACGAAACCCACCAAGGATATCTATCTTGCTGGTGGCTGTTTTTGGGGAACAGAACATTACTTCAAGCAGATGGAGGGTGTGGCCATGACGGAAGTGGGCTTTGCCAATGGACACACGGAGAATCCGACCTATAAGGAGGTGTATACCGACCAGACAGGTTTTGCCGAAACGGTTTTTGTAAGGTTCTATCCTGATGTGGTCAGTCTTGAATTCTTGCTGCAGATGTTTTTCAAGGCCATCGATCCGACGAGTCTGAACAAGCAGGGACACGATGAAGGCACTCGCTATCGCACTGGTGTTTATTACACAGATCCAGCAGATCTGCCTGTCATCGAGAAGGTCTTTGCCGAAGAGCAGAAGAACTATGAACAGCCTTTAGTAGTGGAAAAACTGCCTCTGCAGAACTTCTACACGGCTGAAGAATACCATCAGGACTATCTAGACAAGAATCCAGATGGCTACTGCCATCTGCCTCTCGCTTTATTCGAGTTTGCAAAGAAGGCAAAAGAGAAGAAGTGATTATTTGGTATCTCAGAAGTATCTTTGCAACAAATATGACAAAAGAGGAATAAAAATGAAGATAAATAACGTTTTTGGAGTTGTCACCCTATTAGCTATCAGTAGCTTGAGTTTGTTTACCGCGTGTTCGAAGGATGATGTCGCAGAGATACCATCGGCGACAGACCCGTACCCATATCCTGACGAATACACGGCCAACAAGGACCTCTCGGTGAATCCTGGCGACAGCTTTTATGACTATTGTAATGGCTCATGGCTGAAGAAAAACCCTATTCCCGACGACTTTACCAAGAACCTCGGCGGAATTTATGCTACCAAGGGTGCAATGGAAGAAAGAGTACAGGAACTGACAAAGAGCGTTCCCGACATCAGCCGCTTCTACACACTCATGGACCACATGCACGACTACTCCAAGGAGTCGAACGACTATATCATCGCACAGATGGCGAAGTATAAGAAACCCACCACCAAGGAAGAGGCATACCGCACCCTCGGTAAGATGTTTATGGACGGCATCGACGTCGTGAATCTCTCACTTGTCTGGGACAAAGACAAGCTAAAAGCCGTCATTTTGCCTGGTTCTTCGAGAAACACCCAGCAATACATCGAGCAACTGCAGTCTCAGGAGCGCCGCAGCCTGTCAGCAAACAGAGCGGGAGGCGGGGAGACGGCGATTGCACTTGTGGCCGAGGGAATGGGCATAGACCCCGCCGTGTTGAATATGTCAGAAATCGAAATCCTGCGGTGGACCACTTTCTGGGAAAGTTACACGATAGACGATATCTATCAACTGATGCAGAGCGCCTTATTGCTTTATAAAGCCTATGCCGACGAGGCAGGACTGGCCGAATACAACAAGGGGCTGTCGCCTGAGGACCAGGCTACGATGAAATCGTTGCGCAACGATGCACGACTGGAGCTGAACTACGTCATTTCATACCATCTGCAGCAGAAATACTTGTCACAGGAAATGAAGGACAAGTATGTCAATATCACCAAGGAAATCCAGGCAGCCTTGCGCAAGCGTATTGCACGCGTCGACTGGATGAGCGAGACCACCAAGAACAATGCTATTGACAAGTTGAACCACTGCCGTATGAACGTCGCCTACCCCGACACGTGGCATAAGGAGTGCCTTCCCGCCATCACCGACTGCAAGACGATGGTAGAGGCGCTGCACCGGCTGAAAACTGCCAATGCCCTACTGGCGGCTAAACTCGTGGGTACCGACGACCTCTTCACCGACATGCTGATGAGCTCTATGCAAAGCTCCAACGGCGACCCCATACCCTCCGACCTCACACTGGTCAATGCCCTCTATATGCCCAGCAACAACTCCATCACCATTTACCCCGCCATGCTCCTGCCGCCCCTCATGCCGTCAGACAATGTCAGCGAGGCCTGCTCCTATGCCGTCTTCACCATCATTGGCCACGAGTTCACCCACGGCTTCGACAACAATGGTGCCGAGTGGGACAAGTATGGACAACGCAAGAACTGGTGGACGGTGGCTGACAGGATGAACTTCAATGAGCGCAGCGAAACCCTCGTCAGCACCTACAACTTGCTGGAGCTTGACCCCGAGCGAGATCCGCTGTTCTTCTGCGACGGCAAGCGCACACTCGGTGAGAATATCGCCGACCAGGGTGGCTTCCTCGCCGCACTGGACGCCTATCAGGAGCGTCTGGACCAACAGGGCTTCACTGGCGAGACACGCAACGAGCAACTTCGCAAATTCTATGAGTCGTATGCCCACCTCTGGTGCATCCAGTACGGGCAGAACACGTTCGAAATCCTCAAATATACCGACGTGCACGCCCATGCCCGTCTGCGTGTCAATGGTGTCGTGATGAATACTGACTCATGGTACGACCTCTACAACGTCAATCAGAATCACCTGCTATACTTGCCTGCAAAGCGCAGGACATATATTTGGTAAAAAGATCACGGGGACAGTTCTATATCATTGCTTCACTGCTTTTGGAGTCCAGTTCTTGAAGAAGCGCAGCACTTTCTCCTGGCTGTAGCCTTGTCCCTCTTCCAAAAAGCTCGAATCTTGAATGTGGATGACCCTGCCTTCTTCATCGAGCACCACAAACACTGGGAATCCGAAACGTGCAGGATTATTAAGGCGTTTCAGCATAGCCTTTGCCAACTGCACCTTTTTCTCTCCCTCAGATTTCCGGGGATTGTAGTTCACGTGGATATAAACAAAGCTTTCGTCAATGACATTGCTTATTGTGGCGTCTTTCGTGATGAAGTCTGCAAACCGCAAGCACCAGGGGCACCAGTTGCCACCCACCTGACAGATGACGAACTTCCCTTCAGTCTTGGCTTTCAATACAGCATGGTCTATCTGCTCGATGGGGTTAATGTCCTCGTTATAGACCTTCTTTAGGCCGTTCTGAGCGTTTAGCATCAACACAAGGCAGAGACCTAATAATGACAAGAAAAACTTCTTTCTCATACTCCCGCAACGACTTCAATTTCAACCAATGCTCCTTTGGGTAACGTCTTTACAGCAACGGCAGATCTTGCAGGGTATGGCTCTGTGAAAAACTCTGCATAAACAGCGTTCATTTCTGCAAAGTCGTTCATGTCAGCCATGAAGACTGTTGTTTTTACGACGTCGTTCATCGTAAGTCCGGCTTCTTCGAGAATAGCTTTCACGTTGAGCAATGACTGGCGGGTTTGTTCCTTGATACCGCCTTCTACAAACACACTGGTAGCAGGGTCGATGGGAATCTGACCAGAGGTATAAAGGAGATTGCCAACTTGTATTGCCTGACTATAAGGACCTATGGCCGCAGGTGCCTTTGTCGTACTGATTACTTTTTTCATCTTTTTATGGTGTTTTGTTTATTTGCATATTTCTTCAATGGCTTTACGCTTCTTTTCCTTCAAGTCATCAGCAGGATAGCCGATGGGAATCAGGACGGCAGGCTCTTCATGCTCACCTAGACCAAAGGACTTCTTGCACAGTTCAGCATCAAAGTTGCAAACCCAGCAAGTGCCAAGTCCCTGTTCTGTTGCTGCCAGACAAAGATGCTCTACTGCAATGGCTATATCAATATCGCCATGATGCTTTCCGTCAGAGCGTACCCACTCTTCGTCATGGAGGATAGAGCAGATGACGTACATTGGAGCCGTTTGGAACCACTCGCGGTTGTAGCATTCCTGAAGTTTCGCCTTATCGGCTTCGCTCCTGACTATATGGAACCTCCAGGGCTGCTTGTTCACCGCAGAGGGGGCAAACCTGACACACTCCATGATGTAGTCCAGCTTTTCTTGTTCAACACTCGTAGGCTGATAGCTCCTACAGCTATATCTCGCTTTTACTAATTCCAACAAATTCATATCCACTTAGTATTTCGATTTGCAGTTTTCACAATGATGTGCAATAATTCTCTAAAAGTATTGTAATGATAGTTGCAAAGATACGAATAATAAATGGAAAAGGAGTTCCTTTGCCAACAGTTTTAATAAGATTTGTGATTTGCATGGAAAGATTATGGAGCTTTTCCAGGCAGAAAAGCATTGTAGTATTAGTAGTCTATGTATGGAGTAGTGCGTGTCTCGCCTATTCCACCATAGCTCTTTTCATTCTAGTCTTTATGATATGTCTATACTTGTTTTGAAAATTAAATGATCACCTACGGAAAGTCTTTCAAAAATACAGATTATTGATCATTTTATTTTCATTTTGAGGCTAAATTTCATTTTTTGATCATTTTATTTGGCCTAAAATGGCCGAAAAAAGCAACATGGAAAATCTTGGTGATTTATCCATGCTGCTTATTTTCAATTAGTTACGCTTTTCTAAGCCGAATTAAATGATCAATACTCATCCTCGTTGAACAGGAAGTCTTCCTTAGAAGGATAGTCGGGCCATATCTCTTCGATGCTTTCATAAACATCGCCCTCATCTTCTATTTCCTGTAGGTTCTCTAAGACTTCGAGGGGTGCACCTGAGCGGATGGCATAATCTATTAGTTCGTCCTTGGTAGCGGGCCAGGGAGCGTCTTCTAGTTTTGAAGCTAATTCTAGTGTCCAATACATAATAATATTTACAATTTAATAATAAACTATTCTTGTTTCTCGGTTCTTATTTCTAATTTGCCCGCAAAAGTAATATATTTTTTCTTATTTGCAAGCATTCTCCCATATTTTTTCGCTATTACCGGCAATAAAATTCAACTTTTTGGCTAAAATAAAGAGATAATCGCTTAGTCTATTAATGTATTGCTGTACTTCAGGAGAAACGGTAGCCGTTTCGGCAAGGGCTACAATGCGGCGTTCGGCACGACGGCAGACGGTGCGGCAGACGTGTGCCTGTGCTGCAGCCTGTGTGCCACCAGGAAGGATGAATCCGTGACGCTCGGGCAGTTCGTGCGTAATGCTGTCGACCTCCTGTTCCACTTCCTTGACGGCACCTTCTGGCAGATGGGCTGAAGGAATCAGTTTGTCATGGTCCTGGTCTGTAGCCAGATTGGTGCAGACGTTGAAGAGGTTGTTCTGTATGTGCTCTACGAACGACTTCTCATGGCCCTCGGATAGCATGGCGGCAAGGAGTCCCAGGTGGGAGTTGAGTTCGTCGACGGTGCCATAAGCCTCCAGACGGGCGCTGGCTTTCGATATGCGCTGACCACCTACCAGCGAGGTCTGTCCCTGATCACCCCTGCGGGTGTATACCTTTGTAATTTTCATAGTCGGTTAAAAGTTAATTTTATAGTTATGTTTATAACGTTTGGTATCAAAAAAGACGATGCCGCAATAGTAGAGGTCGAAGGTGGTGCCTGTGCGGTTATCGCGGGTTATCTGCTGCCAGCGCGCTTTGTTGCGCCAGATGTTCTCAACGACAACCACGGACTGTTGGTTGCAGAGAGGCAGCAAGGCGTAGAAGTCCGCTATGTCCTCTATATCTATCCGAGCCAACTCTACCTGCTCTAACTGTTTGGTTATGCGCATCTTCCTACAACCGGCCTGCCACCATGCTGTGTAGTTGTCACGTAGCATGGCTGTAGGTTGTCGCCAGTTGGCCAGTCGGAAGTATAGTTGTCCCAACTTCTCGTGGAGCCAGTCATCGTCGTGTAGCTCGCCGTAGGCATAGTAGGGCCAGTGCTCGTTCACCACATAGCGGACGAACGCATAGTCTGTGGGTGATTGTATGCCAAAGCCCCTACAGCAGTGGATACGACTCAGCCAGATGAGCCAATGTTTCAGACGATTCATGTTTTGTAGTTTGCAATTAGCTGTTAGTTGTTGGCAGCAGCACTACACCCTGTTGTTTCTTTCCGTCCATCATGATTTTCAGTGGGCGGTCAAAACGTACGTGGCGCACAAACTCAGTCTCTTCGACGGCAGGCATCTGGTCGAGCAGTTCTTTCTGCAGTACACCATCGCCTGTATAGGTGTTGATGGTGAAGTAGCCTACGCCGAACGATGTCAGGTTCTGGAAGAAGTGGGTACCTTGTGAAGGATCGACATGGTAGTTCTTCAGACCAGCCTCGACAATGACGCGGGCTGCAGAGATATGCGGCCACTTGACGGGGATGCCCAGCCAGTAGTCGCTGGAACCCCAGCGGCCAGGGCCAATCAATATGTAGTTCTTGTCTTCGTTCAGGAACTTGCGGTTTATCTGCTCTATCTCGTCGGCAATGCGTGGATTGTTGACAGCGGTAAAGTCATCGTCGGTCTTGACATAAACCACGTCGACGACATCCTCCGAGATACCATGCCCCAGCGAGTTGTGAGAACGTAGCAGGCACTGCTCGTCAGAAATGGCCGCGAGGTCTTCGTCGAGTACCTGCTTGGAGTCGACGATGGGTCGGATTTGGAGCAGGTAAAACTCACCCTTTGGCTGTTGACTATTTGCTGTTTGCTGCTGATTATGGAGGTTGCAGGCAAACTCAATCTCTACAGGGCGGCGCATCTCTTCAGAACCTAGTTTCTGTGCCAGTTGCAGAATCTCCGGCAATGGGAAGACGCCATGCTGCAGTACACCACTGAACGAGATAACTTTACGACCACCTTCATAGATTCCATCACGGATAATCTGGTCGACAGGGTCGTAGGTTGAGGCGATACCTTGCAGCGAACCGTCCTTGTCTGCCTCCTTGACACGCAGGTTTAGGATGTTGAAACCATCATCTACCTTAAAGTCGTCGCCCACATGCGACATGTCCAGCGCATAGAAGCGAGTCTGTGTCTCGCGAAGTGCAGTCTCCATCTCTGAGGTTTGCAGCACCTGTTTGGGGTGGTGGGGACTAACGCGTAGTGTCTGACCACCATCTACGATGTATTTACCCAGTCCTAAGGCCAGCGAGGCAATACCCTCTTCGGCCTGTTCGTCACCGATGGGGTAGTAGTTCAGCGAGCGCAGCACACCGCTGAATGTTGGGTAGAATCGTGTGTCATGCTTCTGGCCTACCACCTCCTGAAGGATGACTGCCATCTTCTCCTGGTCGATGACGTTCGACGTTGCCGTCATATAGGCTTTTGAGTCCTTGTAGTAGACAGAGGCATAGACACCCTTAATGGCACAGGCCACCATGCGCAGCATCTCGTATTTGTCCTCCAGGTAGGGGACCATGTAGGTGCTGTAGATGCCTGCAAAAGGCTGGTAGTGCGAGTCTTCCAATAACGACGACGAACGCACGGCGATAGGTGCGTTGATGGCGTCAAAGAAGGTGAAGAAGTCGGCTATCAGAGCATCGGGCAACTGTGCTCGCATGAAGTGTCGCAGTATCTCATCGTCAGGGGCATCGCTCAAGGCAATACTCCAGAGGTTGTTCTCATCCATGAACTGGTCGAAGAAGTCAGTGCAGAGCACGACGGTCTTGGGTATCTGTACGGTGGCATTCTCAAACTGGTTCAGTTCAGGATGACGCTTGATGATGTTGTCAAGGAATGCCAAGCCACGGCCCTTACCTCCTAATGAACCATCGCCGATGCGGGCAAAGTGGGCAAAGCGGTCGAACTTCAGACGGTCGAAGACAGCCACGACGCCGATGTTCTTCATGCGACGATACTGCACGATGGCGTCGAAGATGATCTGACGGTGGGCATTGAGGTCTTGCAATTTGTGCCATGTCACCGTCTTCAGAAACTGGCTGACGGGGAAGATGGCACGGGCACAGAGCCAGCGACTCATGTGGTTGCGCGAGACATGGTACTGGAAGGAGTCTGCCGGAATATTAAAGATGTTGTCCTGCAACTCCTTCAGCGACTTGATGCGGAACACCTCCTCGTGCGTCTTGGGGTCGCGGAAGACAAAGTCACCAAACCCCATGTGCTCCTCAATCATGTGGCGCAGGTCTACATTGAACTTCTTAGAGTTCTTGTCGAGGAAGTCGAAACCCTCAGCCCATGCCTTGTCGCGGTTGGCAATCTCCGAACTCTCCAGAATCAAGGGGACATACTCGTCGCGACGGCGTATCTCGCGCAGCAGCTTCAGACCCGCTTCGGGGTCGCCTTCCTCTACGTGTGCCAAACGGCCATTGACACCAACCAACGGGAAACGTGTGTCGCTGATGACACCCAGCACGTTGTCGTGATACATGTCGTACCAGTGGATGGCCTCCTCGTAGGTTGTTGCCAGCACAACTTTCGGACGTCCGCGCTTGCGCTGTGCGGCAGCATGGGGGTTCAAAGCCTCCGTGGAGAAGTTCTTCGACTGAGCGAGGATGTAATTATACAGATTCGGTAATACCGACGAGTAGAAACGGATGTTGTCCTCCACCAGCAGAATCATCTGAACACCAGCTTCCTTGATATCGTGTTCGATGTTCATCTGATCTTCTATCAGTTTGATGATAGACAGGATGAGGTTGGTATTGCCCAACCAGCAGAACACGTAATCGAAGATGGTCATGTCCTCGTTCTCTATACGTTTCGTGATACCATGCGAGAAAGGCGTCAGGACTACACATGGCACGTGAGGTGCCATGTGCTTGACGTTGCGGGCAACGGCAAAGGCATCGTTGTCAGCGTTACCGGGCATACAGATGACCAGGTCGATGTCTGTTGTCTGCAGTACGTTGCTGGCCTCCTCTGTCGTAGACACCTGGGTGAACGTGGGTGGATAACGCATACCCAGTTCCATATACTCGTCAAAGATTTTCTCGTCGACGCGTCCGTCGTCCTCCAGCATGAAGGCGTCGTAGGGATTGGCTACAATCAGTACGTTGAAGATGCGGCGTGTCATCAAGTTGACGAACGAAACGTCTTTTAAGAAGAAGTTGTTAAACTCCTGGGGAATATTATTGGTAGTATCACTCATCGTAATATATTATTCTATCGTTTCTAAGTTGAGGATACAAAGTTAGCTGTTTTCCGTGACTAATCCAAATAAAAGGGCAACTTTTTATAAGGCAGATGTTATGCGGGAAGGGTGAGATTTAACAAAATGTAACTATTTTCGAAAAATAAATGTACTTTTTCTTTGCTATGTCAAAGATATTTTCTAAATTTGCGTTGTCATAATGACAGAATGTAACTTAAATCAAACTTTAAATCCTTTATACTATGAACGTAGAAAAAATCATGCAAGACCTGGAACGTAAACATCCAGGTGAAGTAGAATTCTTACAAGCAGTACGTGAAGTGTTGGAAAGCATCAAGGATGTCTACAACCAGCATCCCGAGTTTGAGAAAGCCAAGATTGTGGAGCGTATCGTTGAGCCGGAGCGTATTGTTACTTTCCGTGTTCCTTGGGTAGATGACAAGGGCGAGGTGCAGGTGAACATTGGTTACCGTGTGCAGTTCAACAGTGCCATTGGCCCATACAAGGGCGGACTGAGATTCCATGCTTCAGTGAATCTGAGTATCCTGAAGTTCTTGGGTTTCGAACAGACCTTCAAAAATGCGCTGACCACACTGCCGATGGGTGGTGGTAAGGGTGGCTCCGACTTCTCACCTCGTGGCAAGAGCGATGCGGAGATTATGCGTTTTTGCCAGGCTTTCATGTGCGAATTGTATAAGGTGATAGGTCCTGATATCGACGTACCTGCCGGCGATATTGGTGTGGGCGGTCGTGAGATAGGCTACCTCTTTGGCATGTATAAGAAGCTGACCAGCCAGTTCCATGGTGCTACCTTGACAGGTAAGGGCATCGAGTGGGGTGGCTCGATACTGCGTCCAGAGGCAACAGGTTTTGGTGCCTTGTATTTTGTCAACCACATGATGAAAGCTCATGGGCTTGACATCAAGGGTAAGACCATCGCTCTGTCAGGATTTGGCAATGTAGCGTGGGGTGCTGCGAAGAAAGCCACCGAGCTGGGTGCCAAGGTTATTACCATCTCTGGTCCTGACGGATACATCTATGACCCAGCAGGTCTTGACGATGAGAAGATAGAGTATATGTTGGAGTTGCGTGCCAGTGGTAATGATGTTTGCCAGCCTTACGAGGAGGAGTTCCCTGGCTCGAAGTTCTTTGCAGACAAGAAACCTTGGGAGCAGAAGGCCGACATCTACTTGCCGTGTGCTACACAGAACGAGTTGAATGGTGCTGATGCCGACATGATACTTGCCAATAAGCCGCTGTGTGTGGCAGAGGTGTCGAACATGGGCTGTACGGCAGATGCTGTCAACAAGTTTGTTGCTGCCAACCAGTTGTTTGCTCCTGGTAAGGCCGTTAATGCTGGTGGTGTGGCTACCAGCGGTTTGGAGATGACGCAGAACTCGATGCGTATGGCATGGAGTGCCGAAGAGGTTGACCAGCGTCTGCACCAGATTATGGCCGGCATCCATGAGCAGTGCGTGAAGTATGGCAAGGAGGGCGACTACGTTAACTACGTCAAGGGCGCCAATGTCGCAGGCTTCATGAAGGTCGCTAAGGCCATGCTCGCGCAGGGCATTGTATAATACCCCCCACCCCCTTCATAGGTGGGCTATGGAGAATAATGAAGAAGAATCAAAGATATGCCAATAGCAGACACGCAGTATGTTTTTATTGTGTGCTTGTTATTGGCATACTCTTGTTTGTACTCCCTCTATTTGAAGGGAGGTGTGGAGAGGCTGCTGCGCAAGACTTCCAGCGTGGTAAGGCCTCGTTTTATGCCAAGCATTTCAAGGGGCGTAAAACGGCCAGTGGCGAGCGTCTGCATCCTGACAGTCTGACGTGTGCACACAGGAGTTTCCCTTTTGGTACCATGTTGCGTGTCTATAACCCTGCCAACGGACGTAGTGTCGTCGTTCGCGTAACAGATCGTGGTCCTTTTGTGCGTGGTAGAATCATCGATTTATCATGGCGTGCTGCCAAGGAGTTAGGCATCATTGGCCATGGCGTTGCTACTGTTTTTGTGACGAAGGCCAATGCTTTTGTTGTGCCTTTCTTACCTTCTGACGAGATAGAAATTCCTGATTTGGAACTGGAAACCACCGAGTCTGCACCTGCGCTCATCCCGTTCTGGAAGGATATGAAAGAAGACCAATTGCAGGCACAGCAGCAGAAAGAACACACTAAGTCGCAAAAGAAAGAGTCGCAGCCGCGCAAGTCACAGCAGAATGTATCGTCTCCGTCTCAGCAGAAGAGTAGAAAGGGCAGATGATTTTTTGGGAAAGAGCATGAGGAAGGGTCACTTAACTCTTCCGTTTTGACGTATTTTCCGTTTTTTTACTGAAAAAATGAAAAAATATTGGCGGAATAAGAGAATTTTTGTAACTTTGCGCCCAATATTGACGACATGTGGGGATTGTTCTCCTGTGTTATAATTAATAAGGTATGTCAGATAACAATAGTTTTGTAGGATCCAAGATCAAAGGAATCAGGGAATCCAAGAACCTCTCCGTTGAGGAAATAGCAGAAAGTAGTGGTCTCTCAGTAGACCAGATATCATCCATTGAGAATGGACAGACGATGCCTTCACTGGGCCCGCTGATCAAGATAGCCCGTGCCTTGGGAGTGCGTCTGGGCACATTTATGGACGACAACGATGCGCTGGGTCCTGTTGTGACTCATGCCGCTGACCGTGAGCGCGATAGCAGTATCAGCTTCTCTAACGGAGCTACTGATGCTCGCAAGCATATGGAATATCATCCGTTGGCTCAGCAGAAAGCCGGTCGTCACATGGAGCCGTTCATTATTGACATCAATCCTGAGGAATCGCCCAACTTCCAACTTTCCGCACACGAGGGTGAAGAGTTTATCTTCGTCATGCAGGGTGAGGTAGAACTAGTGTATGGCAAGGAAACCTATCATCTGTATGAGGGTGACACTATCTACTATGACTCTATTGTCAAGCATCATGTGCATGGTGCCCCTGGAAAGAGTGCAAAGATTCTTGCAGTGGTTTATATTCCGTTCTAAATAGTCGTCGTAACGTGACAACGTAATAACGAGAAACGAAAAAAGTAAAAAATGGCAAAACTTGATATGGCGGGCCGTCCGTTGCCCGACAGAACATACCCTGCTGAGACTGGCTCAGAAGGGTACCAGTTGCACGAGAAGACACTCGGACAGTGGCTGGAATATTGGGCGGAGAAGACTCCCGACAAGGAGTATATTGTATATAGTGACCGTGACCTGAGATTCACCTGGAGCAAGTTTAACGAGCGTGTGGACAATCTGGCTAAAGGCCTTATCTCCATTGGTGTGAAGAAAGGCTCGAATGTCGGCATTTGGGCTACTAATGTGCCCGACTGGCTCACCTTCCTCTATGCCACCGCTAAGATAGGTGCAGTGTTGGTGACGGTGAACACGAACTACAAGCAGAACGAGTTGGAATATCTCTGTAAGGACTCTGACATGGAGGTGCTCTGCATCACCGATGGTACGTGGGACTGTAACTATGTCGACATGACCTACACCATGTTACCTGAGTTGAAAACCTGTGAGCGTGGTCACCTGAACAGTGAGCGTTTCCCCTTCTTGAAGAGTGTGGTATATATTGGCATGGAGAAATATCGAGGTATGTATAATACCGCCGAACTGCTCTTGCTGGGACAGAATATAGAGGACGACACGCTGAACGAGATGAAGAAGAACGTGACCTGCTACGATGTCTGTAACATGCAGTACACCAGCGGTACCACGGGATTCCCCAAGGGGGTCATGCTGACGCACTACGGTATTTCGAACGATGGATACTTTACGGGAGAGAATATGGGATTTACCCAGGATGACAAGCTCTGCGTATGTGTACCTTTGTTCCACTGTTTTGGCGTGGTGCTGGCTACGATGAACTGTCTGACTCACGGCTGTACGGAGGTGATGGTTGAGAAGTTTGACCCACTGGTTGTGCTGGCATCCATCCACAAAGAGCGGTGTACCGCCGTATATGGTGTGCCCACGATGTTTATCGCCGAGCTGAACCACCCTATGTTCTCAATGTTCGACCTGAGCTGTCTGCGTACTGGTATCATGGCAGGTTCGCTCTGTCCTGTGGAGTTAATGAGACAGGTGTCGGAGAAGATGTTTATGACCATTACCAGTGTGTATGGACTTACCGAGAGTTCGCCTGGTATGACCCAGACCTGTCTGAACGATACCTTCGAACAGCGCTGCACGACCGTCGGTCGCGACTTCCCATTTGTCGATGTCAAGGTGCTTGACCCTGAGACAGGTGAGGAGTGCCCCGTAGGTGTACAGGGCGAGATGTGCTGTAAGGGCTTCAATGTGATGAAGGGCTATTATAAGAACCCCACGGCCACTGCAGAAGTCATCGACAAGAACGGCTATCTGCATTCGGGCGACCTGGGCGTGAAGGACGAACAGGGATTCTATAAGATTACCGGTCGTATCAAAGATATGATTATCCGTGGTGGTGAGAATATCTATCCACGAGAGATTGAGGAATTCCTCTATCACATGCCAGGCATTCGCGACGTACAGGTGGCTGCCGTTCCTTCTAAGAAGTATGGTGAGGCTGTTGGTGCCTTTATCATCCTGGAAGAGGGTGCCAAGATGACGGCCGAGGATGTACAGCTGTTCTGCCGTGGCAAGATAGCCCGTTACAAGATACCAAAGTATGTGTTTTTCATTGACCAGTTCCCACTGACGGGTTCTGGCAAGATTCAAAAGTTCAAACTCAAGGAAATGAGTTTGAAACTCTGCGAAGAACAAGGTATCGAAGTGATTTAGTCTAACGCTATTCTCACATTAAAGCAGTTTCCGATAGCAACGATGGCGACGGTGTGGGGTGGACTCTAAGTATTGCCACTGCGACAAGACGCCCTCGTTGCTTTCCATTTGCGGACCTGTCTCTGCCCAGTCGAAGCCATAGCGCTGGAACTGACGGATGAGATCGTCGAAGATGAGCGCATTGGCACCCTTGCTGCGATATTCTGGTAGCACACCAATGAGCAGCAGGTCTACGGTGTCTGTCTTGTGCCATTTTAGTATCTTCAGCAGGTGCCACCAGCCAAAGGGTAGATAACGGCCATCGTGTGTCTTCTGCAATGCACGGGAGAATGAAGGGAAGGTAATGCCGAAACCAACCAGTTTGTCGCCATCCATCACACCAGTTACGAGGTTAAGGTCGGCAATTTTGATGTAGTCGTTGACCAACTGTTTTATCTGGCGGTTGGAGAGTTGGCTGAAGCCATAGAGGTCTTTATAGGTCTCGTTGAGCAGGTCGAAAATGCGCTTGCCCCAACCATCAGCAATCAGTTCCTTGCGTGAGAACTTATGGACGCGCAGCCCATAGCGCTTGCGTACCATCTCGGTAATCTTGGCAAACTTGTCGGGCACCACCTCTGGAACCTTGACGCGCAGCTCTATCCAGTCGTTGGCTTTCTCGTAGCCAGCAAACTGTTCCATGTGTTGCGGGTAGTAGGGGTAGTTGTAGTTGATATACATGGTGGAGAGCCTGTCGAAACCATCGACGAGCATACCCTCACGGTCCGTATCGATAAAACCTATCGGACCAGTTATCTCTGTCATACCTTTGGAGCGTCCCCAGTCCTCGACAGCCTTGAGGAGGGCTGCGCTGACTTCTTGGTCGTCAACAAAGTCAAACCAACTGAAACGGACCTGCTTGCGGTCCCAACGCTTGTTGGCCCGGTTGTTGATGATAGCTGCCACGCGGCCTACCATTTTGTCGTCTTTGAAAGCCATGAAATACTGGGCTTCGCAGCACTCAAAAGAAGAGTTGCGGTCTTCGCGAAGTACGGACATTTCTTCACTGTACAGGTAGGGTACGGCATGGTCGTTGCCACGATAGAGGTCGTAGTAGAATTGCACAAACTGCTGCAGTTCCCTGCGAGTAGTCACTGGTCTAATTTCTATATTGCTCATTGCGCATATTGCTTTTCACTGTGCAAAGGTACTAAATAAAGTGAAAAGTGAAAAGTGAAAAGTAAAAAAAATGCCACTATCAACAAAAAAAGCTCTTTATTTCTCTTGTAGCGATTCAATGTACTGCCACAGTTGACGATAGAAAGGATGACGTGTCAACGTGGGAGCATCACCAAGAATGATAAGTTTCATGCGGGCCCGGGTAATGGCGACATTCATGCGGCGTAGGTCGCGCAAGAAGCCTATCTGGCCCTCATCATTGGAACGTACCATGGAGATAACAATGACGTCGCGCTCTTGACCTTGGAAGCCGTCAACAGTGTTGACGCTGATGAGCCTGCGGAAGGGCTTAAAAACCTCGCGTTTCATTAGCAGGCGCCGCAGGTACTGCACCTGGGCACGGTAAGGCGAAATGATGCCCACATCGATACGCTCATCCAACAAGCGCTGCTTGCCAATCCGGTTGAAGTAGTGTTGCAGGGCCAGCAGCGTCACCTCGGCTTCTGCCTTGTTGATGCGCCCAAAGTTCTCACCAACGAACTCTTCCTTGAAGGTCAGCTCACTGTCGGCAGGTAGCTCAAACTGTGAGGTGTCTATCCATGTCATCGGGGTGTCTAAGTCGAGAATACTACGATAGCGCACCTCTGGTGCACTCTCCACCTCTCCGCCATAGAAATAGTCGCTGGAGAAGCGCATGATATCGTCGTTCATGCGGTACTGTATCTTCAGCAGCGTGACAGCCTCGGGGTGTGTCTCTACGATGCGTTCCATGAGCGTCTTGCCCAATCCAGCTTTCAGAGCGGCAATACTTTTAACCGTTGGCGGCAACTGGCAATGGTCACCAGCCAGCACCACCCGACTGATACGGCGCATAGGTATCCAGCAGGCAGCCTCTAAAGCCTGTGCTGCCTCATCGATGAACAAGGTGCCAAACTTTTGACCGTCTAAGAGTCTGTTGGCAGCACCCACCAGTGTTGATGCGATGACACGTGCCTCGCCAAAGAGGTCGCTATTGATGCGTATCTCCAATTCGGTGGCACGGCTTTTCAGACTTTCCAACTTCTGGTGAAATTTCTCGTCACCCCGCTTGCGGTGACTACGCAAGTCGCGAATAGCTTTACGGATGGCCCACAAGTGTGGATAGTCAGGGTGTGCTTCGAAGCGTCGCTCATAGGTGAACGACAGCATCTTGTCATTGACACGCGTGGGGTTGCCTATGCGCAACACATTGATGCCACGGTCTACGAGCTTTTCCGAAATCCAGTCGACAGCCATATTACTCTGTGCGCATACCAGTACCTGGCTTTCCCGCATCAGTGTTTCACGGATGGCCTCCACCAGTGTGGTGGTCTTGCCAGTTCCTGGAGGACCATGGACGATGGCTACATCCTTGGCACGTAGCACCATGTTGACGGCATCTTCCTGTGTCTGGTTCAGGTAGGGGAAGTGCATGGATGGAAAGACGAAGGTAGACACCCCGCCCGATCTCCCTGAGGGAGAGGAGGCAGAAGGTTTTGAGGGCGTGTAGAACAAATTACGTAGCTCGCCCAACCGGCCCTTGCCCTTGATGGCACGGTCCAGTGCCTCCATCATCAATCGATAGCTGGTCTCGTCGAACGACAGCTGCACGCCTAGCCCCTCTGCACTCTGTAGGTCAATGATGCTGGTGCCGTCAGGAATGGTAATTACCATTCGGTCGCCGTCGACATAGCTGACAGTGCCTGTATAGCGGAAATGGTGGATAGCCCCTTCCCTGGTATCAATCCGGAAAAAGGCTACTGGACGTCCAAACTCAAAGTTGTGTTCTATATCTGTATCTGTAGAGCGTATCACCTCTATTGCCAGCTGGTTTAGCGAGTTGTAGTAGCTCTTGCTGCACTTGACAGGCCACCAGGCATCGCCACGTTTGACCTTCCGCTCCATACCCGTCTGCTGGGCTTGTTGGCGGAAAGCCTCCTTCTCAGTCTCATATTCCAACTGCAGAAGCAAGCGTTGCTGCTGTAATGCCTGTATGGGTGATGCCGTCATACTTCGAAGTCCAGACAACTACGTTGTACGGTGTAGGGACGTACCTTGCCGTTGGCTACTGCTACATGTTCCGGATGTACTGCGTAGCCTTTCAATGCCTCTTCGCTCTCCAGGGTGCTGTCGAGCATGACGTCTGCGTTTGACGATGCCAGTCTGCCGTCAATATGTACCTTGACATCTATGAGGCCGGGAACCTTGCCTACCAGTCCTTCCAGTCCTTCCTTGATGCCAGCCTTGACGGTGTTTTTCTCTTCTTCTGAGAGATCTGGATTCAGTGTCCAGAGAATAATGTGTTTGACCATAATGCTTATGTGTGAATGATTAAATTTGAAAAGGAATAGGGGATGTGAAGTGCATCTCCCTGTCAGTTGACGGATGTGTAAACCATATCTCGGCAGCGTGCAGACAGAGCCGTTCTGCCTTGGTGCCATATAGCTCGTCGCCTATGATAGGTCTGCCCAGTCCGTCGGGGTGAGCACAATGAATACGCAGTTGGTGGGTGCGTCCCGTTTCTGGCCATAGTGCCACCAGACGGTCGCTGATAAATTCATAGCGGGTAACGGACCGCTTGCCGTGTTCCATATCTACCATCTGACGAGGGCGATTCATGGGATCTGGACGGAGCGGCAAGCTAATAATACCTGTACCATGTCCAGCATGCTCCAATTTCGCTACATATTTCTTTCTGACCTCATGGCGAACGAACTGCTGTTGTAAATGGTGGTATGCTTCGATGTTCTTGGCAACAATGAGCAGACCACTAGTACCCATGTCCAAACGATGGGCCACGAAACAGCTTGGATAGCGTTCTTGCATCAGAGTTTCTATGCTGTAGTCCTCAATACGTCCAGGCACAGACAACATACCGCTGGGTTTGTCGACAACCAACAGGTCGTCATCTTCGTAGACGACGGGAACCTTCTTGTGCTCAAAACCTAATGTCTCTGGGTTGGGGTCAACATCCAGACCTTGCAGCATCCACGTCAGGATAGGCTTACATTTTCCGCGACAGGCGGGGTAGTAGTTTAGGTGCTGGCGCAGTTCAGTCCTCGTGGGAGCACCCCACCAGAATTCTGCCATACAGACAGGGTACAGTCCCTGCAGATAGGCATACTGTAGTAGCTTGGGTGCACAGCAGTCGCCTGTCCCACCTGGGGGTAATGGGAACTTCTTGCGCAGCTTCTCCCGACTATAGTAAGACTGCCATACATCTACCAAGTCTTTCACCTCGCCATGGGCGTTGAGCAGTTGATATTGGTGAAACAGCCATGTCTGCAGGCCTTGTGACATCTCCTTGTCGCCACCTCTGGCAGATATTTCCCGCTCAGTCATCTTGAAATAGCCATCGGGTTGCTGGGCATCGTAGATGGGAGGCACAAAATACGGCCAGTCGTTGCGCCCTGCCAGTAGACCGCTGTAGGCAGCAAGAAAGGCTAAGTCTCCGTGTTCGTGTGATGAGGAAGGTCCCAGACTAACCACTAGCACACCAAACATTTTGCCATTGTCTGCATCCTGGCGTATCTCCTCATGTGTAGCTATGTACTGCTGCACTTCTGCAGCAGCCTCCCGGCATAAGGGGTGCGGTTCGTAGTTAAACGGATAGGTGAATCTTTCCGGTCGCTCACTGTTGGTATTATGAAGTGGATGTATGTTCATAAGGAATGTGGTGCAAAGATACAAAAAACCGATAACATGACCAAATCATCTTCAAATTACTTGACTGTCATAAAAAATATTCTCCAAAAATGCGGTGTTCTCATATATTTGTATTATCTTTGCAAAATAAACAATAAAAACAAACACTATGTCATTTATAGAAAAAGCGAATAAGATATTTAACCAGGCCATTCGCGACTATCACTTGAAAGATGATGTTGATACTCCTATCAACAATCCGTACGAGCGTGAAACAATAGAGTACAGTCTCTATCTGAAGTGCTGGATAGACACCGTACAGTGGCATCTGGAGGATATTATCCGCGATCCGCACATTGACCCCGTTGAGGCTTTGGGCTTGAAGCGCCGCATTGACCGTTCCAACCAGGACCGCACAGACTTGGTAGAAGAGATAGACACCTATTTCCGTAAAGTCTATGCCGATGTAAAGCCGCAGGTTGATGCCCGTCTGAATACGGAGAGTCCCGCATGGGCTATTGACCGTCTGAGCATTTTGGCTCTAAAGATATGGCACATGCAGGAGCAGACCGAACGCAAGGATGCTGATGCTGAACATATCCAGAAGTGTAAGGCTAAGCTTGATGTACTGCTGGAGCAGCAGGTGGACCTGTCGACAGCTATTGACCAGCTCCTCGAAGATATTGAGGCTGGCAGGAAGTACATGAAAGTGTACCGCCAGATGAAGATGTACAATGACCCCGCTACCAATCCTGTTCTTTATAAGAAATAGCTAACAGCAATTCGCAACACTACACCCTGCTTGCAGAGAACTGCTAATTGCTAAACAACCAACATGAAAAAAGAGCACATACTTGTTATTCGATTCTCAGCTATGGGCGATGTCGCTATGATGGTGCCCGTTATCTATTCACTGGCTCACCAGTATCCTGACATCCGTATCACTGTGCTGAGCAGAGCCTTCGCACGTCCTTTCTTTGAGGACTTGGCACCTAATGTAGGTTTCATGTCTGCTGACTTGAAGAATGAGTATAGAGGCATCAAAGGCCTCAATGCCCTCTATCGCCGATTGGCAGCTAAGCAGTTTACGGCAGTTGCCGACTTGCATAGTGTGTTGCGCTCCGAGTATCTGCGTATGCGCTTCAACTTAGGTCACTATCGTGTGGCACACATCGACAAGCATCGAAAGGGGCGCCGTCGCCTTACGTCATCGACTAACAAGGAACTGGTGCAGCAGCCTTCCTCCTTCCAAAACTATCTGGATGTCTTTGCCAAGTTGGGCTATCCTGTAACGATGCAGTTTAAGAGCATTTTCCCTGAGGAAGGTGGTAACCTGAATATGCTGCCGGCTTGTATGTGCGTCAAGAAGTCTTTTGAGCAGTGGGTAGGTATAGCTCCCTTTGCTGCTCATGAGGGTAAGACCTATCCGCCACGTCTGATGCACCAGGTTATAGAGCTGATTCTTGCCAAGTATCCTCATGCCCGCATCTTCCTCTTTGGGCGTGGCATGCAGGAAGAAAAGTATTTTACAGAGTGGTGCCAGCAGCATTCTGCCTGTGTACATACGGGAGCATTGTTGGAGTCTTTGCATCAGGAACTCATTTTGATGAGCCATCTTGATGTGATGTTGTCTATGGACTCTTCGAACATGCATCTGGCCTCTCTTACTGGTACACCGGTAGTCAGTGTTTGGGGGGCTAC
This sequence comes from uncultured Bacteroidales bacterium, assembly GCA_902798425.1. Lineage (GTDB taxonomy): Bacteria > Bacteroidota > Bacteroidia > Bacteroidales > Bacteroidaceae > Prevotella. The sequence continues at coordinate 43,014 of CADBWR010000012.1, read as the reverse complement.
TCATCCCTATGCAGGCTTTATGGGTTGGGGGCAGACGGAAGAGTCTGCTGTACAGATACCGCTTGACTGTCGTCCATGTAGCGTCTATGGCCAGAAGCCCTGTCTGCGTGGCGACTATGCTTGCATGCGCAATATACCACCAGAGACCATTGTAGACAAGGTTGAGAAGGTGTTGGGAGTGAAGAGTGAATAGCGAATGATATAATATTTACTAACCCTTTAAATTTAATAGCTTATGAAAAAGTATGTTTGTGACACTTGTGGCTATGTTTATGACCCTGCAGTAGGAGACCCCGATGGCGGTATTGCTCCTGGAACAGCCTTTGAAGACATTCCAGATGACTGGGTATGCCCTATCTGTGGTGTCGGTAAGGACGAATTCTCTCCTGAAGAGTAACAGCTACAATTTAAATTTCCTAACGACAACACCGTCGTAGGTATTAACGGTTAGACAAACGCTGTCTGGCCGTTCTTTTGTTGGTAGCAGGATGCACACATAGCGGCGATTGGTGTAGTATTCGGGGACGTTACCCTGATCGTGCAACAGACGGTAATAGGCTGTCTGTGTCTGGTCGTCATTCTGGCGTACTTCGTCACAGATGAGTGACAACGCATGGGTCCCCTCTTTACCATTGTCATCACGACCGTTCTTCAACAGCAGTCCCATGTTGATATATTTGCCGTCGCGTGTTAGCCAGGAACTCTCCAGGCCTAGTGGGTCCTGTGGCTGGCGTTTAAACTCTTTGGCGTCACGCGGCTTTAAGGTGGGCAGGCTTCCCATGGATGTCACGCGTGCCTTACCATTCTCTACCTTATTATAATATAGGTATGTGCGATAGACGGTATCGGCCGTTTGTATCCATGACGCTTTCTGCGGATTGCTAATCTGGTAGTTCTCACCTTCATCGGTAAGAAACGCCACACCAGCTTTCTCGCTGTTGACAGTAAGACAGGCAAAGTCTGCCAGTAATGAAGAGTATCGTCCTTCTCCCTTTTCGTAGCTGTCAGTTTCGCACGCTACCAAGAGAGGTAGCCATAATAATATGGCTACATACAGCATCGCTTTAGATGCGGTAGTTGACTTCTTGCTCTTCACTCTTTATCCTTCACTTTAAAGTAGTTGCGTACCGGATTAGCATACATCGTCAACATACGCTCCGTCAGGAAGGCTTCATCCTTATTGGCAATATCAATTTTGGCCAGTTGGCCAGCCAGATACTGGTCGAAGCGTTTCACATCCTTTTGTGTATATTGGTCAGTATGTACCGTGGTACCCTCCAGGTGGTCCAAGGCAATGTAGTTGCAGGGATACAGCCGGTAGCCTTGGTGTATTTCCTTGTCTATACGCAGACTCAGCTGCTGGAAAAACTCGTTGCGAGGCATTCCGTCCAACTCAGAGAGCCACTCGTTGATGGGTGTTCCACAGTGGTAATGTACACGACCCTTGTAACCGAAGATGCCTGTCTTCATATTTTCTAGATCGTCCTGGCGTGACTTCTTGAATGCAGGGTTGTCGCGCTTCTGTTGAAACTCCTGTGCCTTCAAGTAGTCACAAGGGTCATACTCATAGCTGATGGTTAGTGGACAGATATTCAACTCGCTGAGGTCGCCACCCATTGCCAGCATTTTCAGCACGGCATCCTGTGTGTGGTCGCTGGAGTCCTTGGCACGGCCTTCACGCTGAGCTATCCAGATGTTCTCCTTCTTCTCGGCGACGGCATAGTGTATGTAGCGGCTCATCAGCTGACTGGAGCGCATCATCTCGTGAGCTGTCAGTCCACGGCGTACGGTGAAAGCTTTGTTCATCCTTACCAGTCGCTTAATCCAAGGGTAGATGAGCAGGTTGTCGCCAATGCCTATCTCTACCGTGGTGGGATAGCCTGCTTCCACGAGTTTTACATCCAGGAAGGCTGAGTCCAGTACGATGTCGCGATGGTTGCTAAGGAAGGTGTAGCGTAGTGACTTGTCAGCTGGCAGCAGGGCATCTTCGAACGTGCAGCCGTCAGTGTGTTTGCGAATGATCCACTTGACGACGGGCTTCATAAAGCGCTGCTGGAAGTCGAGTGGTGTCTTGATGCCTGTAAACATCAGTTTCAAGAAACCGTTGCGAACTGTCTTCGGCAACCAAGGGGCAAAGCCCTTCAGTATCATAGAGAACTGGCGGTCGTTCAGCAAGTCGTTGAAGGCTTGCTTCATCTCTCCAGCCTCATAAGGCCGTATCTCGTCAAACTCCTTTATATCCATAGCTGTTAGCATTTGGCAGTTAGCTTTGGGTCATTACGCATGGAACATTAATCAAACTGATTCTCTACGATGTCGGTCAACACATCCTTCATCTCCAGTCCGGCGGCCTTTACCTGCTGCGGAATGAAGCTGGTGGGTGTCATACCCGGTGTGGTGTTCACCTCCAGCATTGATATCTTACCCTCCTTGGAGATGATGTAGTCTATGCGGATGATGCCGTTGCAGTGCAAGATGTCGTAGATGTGACTTGTTATCTCGCGTACTCGACGGGTGACGTCCTCGCTCAGACGGGCAGGGGTTATCTCCTGCACCTGGCCATTGTACTTGGCGTCATAGTCGAAGAACTCGTTTTGGGTCACCACCTCCGTAGCGGGAAAGACGACAGATTTTTCGCGCGTCTTGTAGATACCGATAGAAATCTCGGTACCCTCTAGGAACTGCTCCACCATAATCTCTGAGCTCTCCAACATGGCCTTACGGATGGCAGGAGCTAACTGGTCCTTATTCTTGACCTTGCTGACGCCAAATGACGAACCATCAGCAGCAGGCTTCACGAAGCAGGGCATGCCGAGGCGCTGCTCTATCTCGTCGTCGCTGACCAGTTGCTCGTAGCCTTGACGAATCAGCAGTGAGTCGGCCACGCTGACACCATAGCCGCGCAGATACTGATTCAGTACAAACTTGTCAAAGGTCATAGCCTCGACGAGTACACCGCTGGTGGAGTAGGGCAGGTCTATCAGGTCGAAGTAACCCTGCAGAATGCCATTCTCGCCAGGTGTGCCATGAATGGTGATATAGGCATAATCGAAAAGTTTGGCCTTGCCATCTTCTACAAACGAGAAGTCGTTGCGGTCTATGCGTGCTGTGATGCCGCCAGGCAGTTCTACGTGCCAGTCCTGTCCTTTGATGTCGACTATATAGACGTTGTAGCGTTCCTTGTCGAAGAAAGAGTACAGTCCCTGTGCTGAGCGCAGGGAAACGTCGTGTTCTGAGGAGTCTCCGCCACATACAATGGCGATGTTACGTTTCAAGTGCTTCATTTATATTATTAATGTTTATCGTTATTTCGTGATGTCTGTATTTCGGGTGTAGTTGCGCCATTTCTCTATCAGTGCCTGCATGTCGTCAGCCAACTCGCTGGTGAAGTCCATCTGCTCCTTTGTCGTAGGATGTACAAACCCCAGTGTTTTAGCGTGTAGTGCTTGACGACCGCAGAGCTTAAAGCAGTTCTGTATGTATGCTTTGTAGCTGGCTGTACGCTCACCGCGCAGAATCTCTGTTCCGCCATAGCGCTCATCGGCAAACAGCGGGTGCCCGATGTGCTTCATGTGTGCGCGAATCTGGTGTGTTCGGCCTGTCTCCAACCGGCACTCGACCAAGGTTGTGTAGCCATAGCGCTCTAGTACCTTGTAGTGCGTCACGGCACTCTTGCCAATGTCTGAACCTGGTGGAAAAACAGCCATACGCTGGCGGTCCTTGGGGTCGCGCCCTATATTGCCTTCTATGCGTCCAGTGTCTTCAGTGAAGTTACCCCACACCAGTGCCTGATACGAACGATGTGTGTCGTGATTGAAGAATTGGGCCCCCAACTCTGTTTTGGCATCAGGGGTCTTGGCTATCACCAGCAGTCCGCTGGTATCTTTGTCTATGCGGTGCACCAGTCCTACACTCGGGTCATTAGGGTCGTACGATGGCAAATTTCTCAGATGCCAGGCTATGGCGTTGACCAGTGTGCCGTGGAAGTTGCCCACTCCTGGGTGTACCACCAGTCCAGCAGGTTTGTTGATGACCATCAGTTGGTCATCCTCGTAGACCACGTCCAGTGGGATGTCCTCTGGTTCTATTGTCGTATCATAGTGCGGACGGTCCAGCATCAAGGTGATGATGTCGCCTGGACGTACCTTGTAGTTGCTCTTGACAGGCGAACCGTTAACCTGTATGAATCCTGCGTCGGCAGCCTTCTGGATGCGGTTGCGTGAAGAATGCTGCACGTGTTCTGACATGTATTTGTCTATGCGCACAGGCTCTTGCCCGCGGTCTACCTCCATGCGCATGTGCTCATAGAGTTGGTCGTCGCCCTCGCCCTCTATCAGTTCTATGTCGTCCAGTTCTTCCGTCATCTTCCCCACTTTTTAATATGGTTCTTTCACTTCCTCGAAGTCGTCGGTTTCACCGCTCATGGCTTCTTCCGCGTCTTCGCTACCAACCATATTGATGTCATCCAGGTCCTCAATGGTGCCCTGGCCTACCATCAGTGTCAGTGCATTGTCGGTAGATATGCGGTCGCCATTAGAAACGTGGCGACCATGACACAGGATGCCGTAGACCCAGTCTTTCTCACCGTCCACCATCTTGTGCGGATTCAGCCGGAACCCCATGGCAGTCAGTCGGGCTTCTGCCTCGCGAACACTACAGTTGTCTATGATGTCGGGTATGGCGAAGGAAGGCGACGAGGGAGAGTTCACGGTAACATAGATAATGTGTCCTTTCTTTACTCTCTGGCCTGGTCCTGGGGTTTGCAGCAGAATGCAGTCTGCTGCCATCTGCTTGTTATAACCTGAGTCATTGACCACCATGTCCAGCCCCAGCAGATACAGCTGACGCTCGGCTTTGTCAACATCCACGCCTTTCAGATTGGGCACGGCAATGTTTTCGCCATGATGCGTGTAGAGGTCTAGACCGAAGGCCACGCCGATGCACAGCAAAATGACTACCGCCAGCATGGCTGACAAGTTGATCACCACAAAGCGGTCAAACACCTTACGCAATGATTCTTTTATATTCATGCTTTTCTCTCTTCTGCAATGATTTCGCAAAAGTACAAAGAATTATTGATAAACGCAAAAAAAATTGGGTATATTTCTAAAAAACATACCCAATTCTTATTGCATCTGGCTTTTGGCCAATAGCCATAGCCAATAGCTAAAGCCAGTACGCGACGACCATTCTTTGTTGCCATGCGCTCACGGAAACCATGCTTGTTCACGCGGCGACGATTGTGCGGCTGAAATGTTCTTTTCATTGTGATATCTTATTTAAATTATTAATCTTTTAATCGGTGAAATCGGTGCTTGGAAAGCTACCTAATCACAGTTTCGGGCTGCAAAATTACATAATTATTTCTAATTGTGCAAGTTTTGAGTGAAATTTTTAATGTTTAATGTTCCATTTTTAATTTTTCTTCGTACCTTTGCACCCGCAAAATGACATTTTACATATTATAATAGCATATTTTTATGATTAACTCACAAGACATCAAGAAAGGAACCGCCATTCGCATGGACGGTGCTATCTGGGTTTGCATCGATTTCCAGCATCGTAAGCCCGGTAAGGGAAACACTATCATGAACATTAAGATGAAGAACGTCACTGACGGCCGCGTGTTGGAGCGTCGCTACAACATCGGTGAAAAACTGGAGGACGTTGTCATCGAGCATCGCGACTATCAGTACCTCTATGAGGACCAGGAAGGTCGTATCTTCATGAACCAGGAGACTTTCGAGCAGATTCCCATTGCTAACGACCTCGTTATCGGTCACGAGTACATGAAGGAGGGTGACGTAGTGTCTGTTGTTTCTGACACCACCGATGGTACCATCCTCTATGCTGAGATGCCCGTGAAGACCATTCTCCGCGTGACTCACTCTGAGCCTGGCATCAAGGGTGACACTGCAACCAACACCTTGAAGCCCGCTACGCTGGAGACTGGTGTCGAGGTTCGCGTTCCCCTGTTCATCAACGAGGGTGACCTTATCCAGGTTGACACCCGCGATGGTTCTTATCTGGCTCGCGCTAAGGAGTAATCTTGGCTTTTAGCTATTAGCTGTTGGCTATTGGCCATGAAGTATTCGATTATTGTTCCTGTCTACAATCGCCCTGACGAGGTCGACGAGTTGCTTGAGAGCCTTTGCTCCCAAACACTTAAGAACTTTGAGGTCATTATAGTAGAGGACGGTTCACAGAAACCTTGCAAGGATGTTTGCGACAAGTACGCAAGCATCCTTGATTTGCATTATTACTTGAAGGAGAATAGCGGCCCGGGACAGAGTCGTAACTATGGTGTCGAGCGTGCTCATGGCGACTACGTTATCATTCTCGACTCTGACGTCGTGCTGCCAGACGGCTATATGGAGGCAACAGAGAAAGAGTTGACTGCCAATATTCAAAAGCCAATAGCGGCATGGGGTGGTCCTGACGCTGCGCATCCTTCCTTTACGCCTGTTCAGAAGGCTATCAGCTACTCTATGACGTCATTCTTCACCACAGGTGGTATCCGTGGTGGCAAGAAAAAACTCGACAAGTTCTTTCCCCGCTCCTTCAATATGGGCATCCGTCGCGATGTCTACTTGCTGTTGGGCGGATTTTCCAAGATGCGCTTTGGAGAAGATATCGACTTTTCCTACCGCATCGTTGAGGCTGGTTATCAGCCGCAGCTGTTTCCAGATGCGTGGGTGTGGCATAAGCGCCGTACCGACTTCCGTAAGTTCTTTCGTCAGGTATATAACAGCGGCATTGCCCGCATCAATCTGGAGAAGCGTCACCCAGGCACCATGAAACTGGTTCATCTGCTACCAATGTTTTTCACCCTTGGCGTTATAGGCTGTCTGCTGTTGGCACCATTCTGCTATGGTCTGACACTTTTGCCACTTCTGCTGTATTGCCTGCTTATCCTTGTCGACTCTTCGATGCAGAACAAGAGCCTCTGGGTGGGGCTGCTCAGTATTCCTGCCGCCTTCACCCAACTGATGGGCTATGGCTTCGGATTTATAGAGTCGTGGTGGAAGCGCTGTGTATTGAAACAGGACGAGTTTACGGCTTTCGAAAAGAACTTCTATAAATGAGCGAGAAACTCACTATAGTCAAGCGGATTCTGTCAGACTGCAACAACAACCTCAATACGCTGGGCTAGATGACCATCCAACAGCTCTGCGAATACCTGTTCCCTTGATTTGTGAAGAGAGGATGTACTCAAATTGTGAAGTACACCCTCTCTTGCTACAAAGCTACTACAATTTACTAACAATCTTTTTACACTGAATTCTTTCGTTAATCGGCTTCTTCAGCATCATAATAATCATAGTCTGGATCTTCAAAATCTTCATCAACCTCCAATTCAAACTCTTGACTAACATCCATATTAATGCTAGAACCTGCCAATAGACCATGAGACATTTTAAGTCCTATGACTGCCATTTGTGGCATGACGTATGCTTTCTTTTTCATTTTACGACAACTTTTTTACCGTTAATAATATACAGCCCTTTTGTAGAATTTCCCACATGCAGACCTGCGAGATTATAGCAATGACCGTCCTCTGTCTGTGTCTGAATAGTTGTAGTGTCAATGCCTGTGACATCATCTTCAAAGCTGAAGGAAAGGCTGCGAGTAGTTGAAGACGTCGTCAGTTGCAAGTAGGCTTTGCCGGCAGGAAGCGTATTGTTATCGGCGCTAACCTTCTTGAAAACACCATCTTTAAGCACGAAGTTGGTGTTGTCGCCATCTGTCTGAGGTATTGCTGTGGGAGCGACTACGCCCACCAGCTTGTTGCCAACAATAGCCTCGGGACTCTCTTCGGCAATCTTTAGTTTGTACTCGCCTTCATTCAATTTCTTCAGTACAACGCCTGTTCCTGCAGGTATTGATGTCTTTACGATGAGTTTCAGCATCGTACCATTCAGGTCAGTGGTAGCCACACCAGCCTTCAGTCCTGTAGCAGCAGAGAAGTCCACATCGAAGTCGCGGCAGAAGGTAGTATATTCCTTAGCAGGAGTGTAGGGAATCACATCAGTTGCCAAATTTTTAATCCAGTCAGCCTTCCCATTCAGAGCATCTTTAATCGTTGAAAGTGCCAAAGACTTTGTGTAAATAACAGGATTGTCTGTATTCTGAAATATCTGCCATTCATTAGAAGTTGGCTTCAATGACAGCGTGCTACCACAATAGTAGATGCTCTTTAGTGCTGAGCAGTCTTTTAGGGCATGCTGATCAAGCTCGACAGAGCCCAAGATGGTAAGGTCCTTCAGCGCACTACAACCTTCGAAAGCACTTTGTCCAATTTTGGTGATGGTGGCAGGAACCACACAATATTCCAAATTTGTGCAACCATAAAATGTCCAACCGTCAATCTTGTCCATGTTTCCGTTGTTGTAGACAGCTTTCAACCCCTCACAGTGATAGAAAGCACTATACTCCATGGAATATACCGTATAGGGAATGGTGACGCTGGTTATACCATTCATCTCGCGGAAGGCGCAACCTTCATCAATTTCACCACCTTTGATATATGCGACAGAATATTCCACGGCATAATTTGTCACATGGTCGGGAATAACCACATCACCAGAGAGCTCAGCATCAGGACGGATAACCTGTACTTCCTTTTTTGTTTCGTCATCCGTAATAACCTTGAACTTCAGATTGCCATACGTGAACACATCATCTACTGCTGCCATCACAGGCATAGCCATGAGCCATGCGACGACGCTTAACAGAAATGTTAGTTTTTTCATTGCTTATTCGTATTTTACTTATTTCTTATTTGACAATTACTTTGCGTCCGTTTATGATATACAGACCCTTGGTAGGTTGTGCAACCTTGCGACCGCTGAGGTCGTAGACGGGGGAGGATGCATTCTGGGAGCGTGTGAGTGTGCTGATGCCTGAAGGATTGTTGGCAGCAATCTTCAGCGTCCAGTTTGCCGAGGCATTGTCGCCACCTCCGAATATGGCAGTGAAAGTGAACTGCTTAGTACCAGCAGCAGTCAGGTTCAGCTGGATGTTACCGTCTGATGCAGCCTCCTGCGTCCATCCTTCGGGGGCTTCCACCTTAACGTTGTTCCATCCCAGCCAATGCCAGTTGCTTCCACTGTTTACCAACAGTTTGAAGGTAATAAAGTTGTCGTCAACACCACTCAAATCTGGAGTAATGGTATACGTATTCTCGTCAGTCAGAGTCATTGGAGCATTGTCGCCAGTCCAGTTGCAATAACTACCAGGCAACTGCACAGCACCGATTTCAGCATCCACTACGGTCTTAAACTGGGCAGTGATGTCTTCGTACTCATGGTTACCTTTAAATAAATAATAATGATCTTCGGTGATGCCATTGATGTCGGCAGTTTTGTCGGCATCGCCATTGTAGTTGAACAGGAAGCTGATGGCTGCATCGTCACTCAGGTTAGCAAACGTCTTATAGTAGAACGTTATGTCCTCGCCCTGCAGATTTTTGACAGAAACGGTGGAAGTCATAGCCTGTCCTGGCCATTCTGTACTCTCATTAGAAACATTCCAAAAATGGATGTTTGGCTGTTGGTCAGCCTGCACATAAATTGTGATGTCCTTTGCCTGTACTGAACCAAAGAAAATAAATGCCATCACTACAGTAGAAAACAGAAAAGTAAATTTTTTCATAATCTATAATACATTAGGGTTAGTGTAAACTATTAGTATTTGTTGTTTCGATTGCAAAAGTCGCAATTATTTTGTTTCGTTATATCGCTTAGTAGTTAAATAGTAAAGTGTGCAAAATTCGGTAATCGCGCAATTAGTTAACAATCAACACAATACGATTGTAGCAAAGTACCGATTGGTAAATATTGTATAATTGCTCAACTATTAGTTGAAGGCGTCGAGATAGACCTATAACAACAATCAAGGAGGAGCAAAAGCCCCTCCTTGAGAAGATGAATTCAATAAAAGATGAAACGAATTAGATTTTTAGTTTCTTCAAGCCTTTTGTCTCTGCTTTGGAAACCTCTATGATGCTTATGGCATATCCACCGCCAGGTGCAGCTTTCAACCGTAGTATCGTCTTCGCGTCAACCAGTCCCTTTCGAATGGTATAAGCCTGCGGATTGGTACGATAGTGGGCATTGGGAGCATCTGCATAAACGGTAGCCACATACTGTTTACCAGGTTCCAGGAAGTCGAGTGCCAACTTGGAAGCATGGCCATTCTCACCGCTGGTACAGCCTACAAACCAGTTGTTAGTACCTTTTGCCTTACGGGCAATGGTTACATACTGTCCGGGCTCTGCCTCCAAATAGCGACTTTCGTCCCAGTCGATGGCTACATCCTTGATGAACTGGAAGGCATCCATGAAACGCTCATACACCTCGGGCAGATCGGCTGCCATTTGCAGCGGAGAGTACATGGTGACATAGAGAGCCAGCTGACGAGCCAATGTAGAATTGACATGCGAATGACTGTTGGGGTTCACCTTGCTCATGTCCATTTCGAAGATGCCTGGTGTGTAGTCCATGGGACCTCCCTGCAGGCGTGTAAAGGGGAGTACTGTGGTATGGCTGGGTTTGTTGCCTTGGAATGATTCATATTCAGTTCCTCGTGCAGACTCATTTCCGATAAGGTTGGGGTAAGTTCGGCAGAGTCCTGTTGGTCGAACAGCCTCGTGGGCATTGACCATGATGTGATGCTTGGCAGCCTCCGTAACGCAGTACAGATAATGATTGTTCATCCACTGACCATAGTGATGCTCTCCACGCGGAATAATGTTACCTACATAGCCGCTCTTTACCGAATTGTATCCATACTTGTCCATCAGGCGGTAGGCAGCATCCAGATGACGTTCGTAATTACGGACAGAGGAAGAGGTCTCGTGGTGCATCATCAGGCGTACGCCCTTGCCATGAGCATAGTCGTTAAGTCCTTTGAAATCGAAGTCTGGATAGGGTGTCTGGAAGTCGAAGACATAGTCCTTGGAGTGTCCGAACCAGTCTTCCCAACCAATGTTCCAGCCCTCAACGAGGACCTGCGAGAAACCATGCTTGGCGGCAAAGTCGATATAGCGCTTCACGTTGGCGGTGTTGGCAGGGTGGTTGCCATGAGGCTTTACCTTGCTGTAGTCGGTCTCACCAATCTTGACGGACGGCAGGTCATTGGTATATGACCATGCTTTGCCGCCACCTATCATTTCCCACCATACACCGATATACTTCACTGGCTTAATCCATGAGGTGTCTGCCAGTTTGCATGGCTCGTTGAGGTTGAGGATGAGGCGTGATGCCAGCACCTTGCGTGCATCATCGACAACCATCACGGTGCGCCAGGGAGTGTGACAGGGACTCTGCATGTGTGCCATGTTGCCTTGCGCATCAGGTGTGAGTTGTGAGGTAAATACCAGGTTTTTGTCGTCCAAGTCAAGGTGCATACAGGAGTAGTCGACCAAGGCGGCCTCGTGGATATTGATATAGAGACTTCGTCTCTCACCGTCTATGTCCATTGCGTCGGTCTTCATCTGCAGCGAAGTCTGTACACCTGTTGGTGAATACTGCATCTGCGAGGCATTGTCGCAGATGGCAGATTTCATCAGGCCTCTTATCTCAGTGAGACGCGACTCAGTATAGTCATACTCCTGGGTGTCGTAGTCACCAGGAATCCACCAGGATGTATAGTCTCCCGCCATGGCGAACTGTGTATGTTCGGCTTTAACCACAAAGTATGGGAGGTATTGTTGTTGCGGAAATTCATAGCGGAATCCTACACCATCGTTGTAGACACGGAAACGCAGGTTCATAAAACGTCCGTTCTCTGGTTTCTCCATCTCGACGAACAACTCGTTGTAGTGGTTACGGATTTCCTTTTCCTCACCCCATACAGGCTTCCATGTCTCGTCAAAGGTGGATGTTGAGGTCTTGTTGACACGGAAATGATCCATCAGCGAGTTTTCTTCGTTAAGCTCAATGCCCAGTGTGCTGGGCTTTATAACTGCTATACCTTTGTAATCGACTTGATAGGTAGGTACTCCCTGTGCCGTCAGTGAGAACGTGACGCTGAGGTTTCCGTCAGGTGAAGCGACAGTCTCTCCCTTTGCTGCAGTAGCGATTGATAGGAATACGCATACTGTAGCTATCATTTTTTTCATTTGATACATGTGTTTTTGTTCGTTATTTCAATCTGACAATCTTACAGCCGTGGGCAGGAATGGTGGCAGAGAGAGAGGTGGCAGTCCCCTCGTCTGTGTGTGTCCACAGATCGCGTATGCTCTTTTCGCCACTCATGCCCAGCTGGCTGAAGTCTACCGATAGGGTTGCTGTTGCATCGCTACGATTAAAAAGCCCAACCACAGAGCTTCCATCAGACATCTTTCCATACCATGTCATGCTTTGTAGTCCAATCTTATCGTTCAATGGTTTCCCAACGAAGCCGTCTTTGTTGAGTTCCAGCAGTTCGCTATTAGTATAGAAAACGGTGTTAGCTCCGATGGTACTCGGCTGATCAGCTACGGCAACAGGTCCACCAGCCATCAGTTGCAAGGATACTGCGGTTTGACGCTCGGCATCGGTATCGTATTTGTTCAAGCGGAGGAAGTCACCATCAAGAATGACCTTGTTACGCCCAGCGATGTGTGACCAGTAGGCGAAGCCATCAAACTGGTTCATGCAGTTGGGCCATGTGGTGTATGACTTTCCTTTGTCGTGATTGGAGGTGTGATACCACCCGCCATCACCCGTGTCGGCCACAATACGTGTCATGTTACCATAGCGGGCCTCCACCTCAGCATCGTTGTACATGTGAGGCATAACAAGTGATGTAAAGATGCCATACTTCTTAGCTGACTGTGCGATATAAGCCAAGGCACGACCATAGGAGGCACGACCATAGCCACGTCCTACAATGCCAGAGTATCGGTCCTTACCGTCCTCGTACCATGACAAGAAGTCCATGCGAATAAACTCCACGCCCAACTCCTTGTAGTGTTTGAAGAAGCCGTCGATAAACTCTTTGGCACCAGGTTGCTCTGCCACGGCCCAGTCGAACCACAAGTCAGTCGCCTTGGGATTCACGACAGTCGTCGAACCATTATAATAGAGGTTGCCGAAGATATAGTCAGACCCCTCTATCTTTGTTTCTCGTGGACCGTGAATCCATAGCGGATTGTCGTAAACACCCAGACGCAGACCCTTGGCCTTGCATTTTGCCACAAGGTCTTTCAGGGCTACCGAACCATAATGGGTCATATAGCCAGAAGCATCTTTGGCAAGCATGGGAATAAAGCCATCTGTGCAAATCATGTCGTAGCCGTAGGGTTTCAGGTTGGTGGCTACCCAGTCAATGATGTTATCCCACTGCTCCTCCGTGAGGTCCATGGCGCTATTGCTTACGCCTTGGGCTTCCTGTTCTATGCAATACTCATAGACGCTCCAGTATAGTGGTGCCTTCACTCCATCATGTATGCCCTCAACGATTGGCAGGTCAGGCAGTTCGTACTTGGGCGGATAGCGCATTTCTACTTCGTCTTTGCAGGCACAGCACAGACTGATGGCAGCCAGTGCCACTGTCAATATCATCATCTTTTTCATTGTTGTTAGTCTTTTCATGTCGTTTCAATGTTACTTTTTCACTACTTGGATGGTATAATGTTCCAAGTCGAAGGTGATATGATAGGTACCAGCCTCTGTTACTTTCCATTTGTCGTCAGGATTGGTGGTGTAGACGAAGTCGGAAGAAGCTACTCCGCTGGCAGAAATCTCTACATCTGCTGAAGAAGGACGCAAGAACGGACAAGAGAATGTTCCGTCGGGCTTCAGGCATGCTTTCATCGAACCAACCGTCAGGTTCCCTTCCCAAGTAAACAGATATTTGTTCGACGCATCACGGGTGAAAGCTGTCGGGGCATCCATGCTCCAGCCGTTGGGAGTGGCATCGCCAATCATATAGAGTGTCTCACTGTCAATAGGATCCTTGGCGGGAGTGCCGCCCCCGTCCAGATATTCAGCTTTGAGGGTGTAATGCTCCAAGTCGAAGGTGAGGCGGTATTTGCCTGCTACGCTCACTTTCCACTTGTCATCTGGGTTGGCAACGAAGATGAAATCGCTATTTTCTACACCCTCTTTGTCAATCTTACAGTCAGCAAAAGTTGGTCGAATGAAGGGAACTCCCCAGTCGCCAGTCTGTGTGCAGGCTTTTAACTCACCTACAGTCAATGTCCCTTCATAGGTGAAGATGTACTGCGACTGCTTGGTAAGCTGTGTAGGAGCGTCAATATTCCATCCATTGGGTGTAGCGTCACCAACGATATAGACGGCTTCGGCATTTATCGGGTCCTTGGTGGGAGCTTCTGGTTCGCCAAGATAGGCTGTCGACATGGTCCAGTGACGCAGGTCGAAAGTCAGGCGATACTTGCCAGCCTCGGTAACAAGCCATTTGTCATCGGGGTCACCGGCATGCATGGCAAACTTGGCATTAGTGATGTTGGTCTTATTAATCTCTGTACCTGCTACGGTAGGACGGATGAAAGGAGCCTCCCAGCTTCCTGTGGTGAGGCAGAGCTTGATCTCGCCTTTATATAGCTGACCTTCCCATTGGAAGACAAGGGCGTCTTCAGCTGTGGCTTCATAAGCTGTCGGATTACCGATGTTCCAACCGTTGGGCGTGGCATCACCTACCATATAGAGTGTTGTGGTTTTAATAGGTAGTTCGCCCTCGATGATGTTCAGCGACTTTTCACTGTCGCAGGCTGTCAGTTGCAGGGCAGCAAAGACTGCCAGTAAATATTTCATGGGTTTCATATCACTTGTCACTTTTCGGTTATTATTTATTATATCCCGGATTCTGCTCCAGCTTCAAGTTCGCATTCAATATGGGACGCATGATGGGGAATATCTCCGTATGGTTATCACTATCAGGAATCTTGTCCCACCATGAGCCAGAAGAGAATTTCCCAAAGCGGATAAGGTCTATGCGGCGACGGCTTTCAGCAAAGAACTCACGACCCCATTCGTCAAGCATTTCCTGAAGGTCAAGTGTTGCAGCACCTTCTGGCTGATAGAGCACCGAGGCATATTCTGTCTCAGGATAGTTACGACGTCGTACTGTGTTGAGTAGTTTGCCGGCTTCTGCTTTCTGACCTGCTCGCAATTTGCACTCGGCCAGCGAGTAGATAATCTCTGGAAGTCGGATTTCCGTGTAGTCGCTCTCCATCTGGTGTGCGTCGTCATCACTATATAACGGATATTTAGCAAAGTGCCATCCAGAGTTGTGATCACCATCTCGCAATGTACTGGTGGGGATGGCCAGCCATTTTGTGGGTGCCAGATTCTGGAACTTGCCTACAGCGTCTCGGATATAGAGGTCATAGGGCACTTCAGGAGCCTGAACGCGTTTGGAAGTTCCCGACTCATCCGTGTAGTTCAAATAACCATAGAGGAACAGACCCTCACGTCGGCTGTTACCCAGATTCTTGTAGAGCTTCAGGCGTTCGTCGTTGGCATATTTGCGGAACTTCTGAATAGGCATGCCCAACTCGTAGGTCATGAGTTTTCCGTCGGGAGCATAGCTGGGCGAGGCGGCATATTTTGTGTTATGGTCGCCAGCCTTGCACTTCGAGTCTTTCAGATAGTAACGTGCACGTGCTGGCACGGTCCACCAATAGGTGTCGCCTTGATAGTGCCAGTAGCTATAACCTGGTGCTGCGGGAAATCCGAAGATTACCTCATCACAGAGATCGTTGTCCCAGTCGAATGCTGCATCCCAACGGTCTGCTACAGCGTAATTACCATAGGTGCCATCAAGAATGTCTTGGGCAACCTGTGCACACTCTGTATACATCTCTTTGCCTATATATACTTTGGCATTCAGATAGAGTCTTACCAGCAGGGATGCTGCTCCTGCTTTGGTCCACTGCCCCTGCAGAGAGCTGTTACCGCCTAAGACTGTCTTCTCGGCCAGTAAGGGCAGACACTCTTTCAGGTCACTCTCAATGAGGTTGAAAATGACGCGTGGTTCAACCTGTGTCTCGGTATTCTTGCTAACGTCATTGAAGCTGACGGCTAAAGGTACGTGACGGAATCCGTCAAGGAGACGGAGGTAGAACCACGCACGCAATACGCGGCATTGGGCTTTCAAGTTGTCAAATTCTGCTTGTGAGAAACCAAAGCGTGAGGCATCGAGTTTCTCCAGGTCTTCGATGACGTAGTTGCATTGCATAATGCCCTGGAAGCAGCCGTTCCATTCTGACTGGGCATCACCACCGTCTTCCACATTCCATTCGTGGTAGTGCAGACGTCGCCATTTCCCACCGTCGTCCCACCAACCGTCTCGAGTGGGAGTGATGAGTTGGTCGGCTGTTAACTCATTCAGCACGTGTCGGCTCTGAATGCTCCAAAAAGCGTGCTCAAAGGGACGGAACGTTGCACGGACAACGTCACTCTTGGTGTTATAGTAGTTTTGAGCTCCTACCTGATCGTAGAGCGTTTCGTCCAGATCGGTGCAACTAGTCATGACACTCAGCCCTATGACCGCTGCAAGTATATAATAATGTATGGTTTTCATTGTCTTCTTCATTATCTATTGAACTATGAATTATCAGAAATCCACTTGTAGGCCAACGATGAGCTGACGTGTAGAGGGGAAGTAGGTACGTGAACTGCTGGCACCAGGTGTCAGACCGTTTACTTGATAGCTGGCGGGATCGACACCGCTGAACTTGGTCAGCGTCACCAGGTTCTTGCCAGTTGCATAAATACGTATGCGTTCAAGGAATTTCCAGTCTTTGGGACGGAAGGTATAACCCAAGGTGATCATATCAAGTTTCAGATAATCGCCACGCTCCAAGAAGTAGTCGCACACCACAGGGTTTGCGGAACCGGAAATGTCGTAATTCTTACCATAGGCTTTCTGTAACCTGTTGCCTGTGAAGTTACGTGTTCCGTAGTAAAAATCATGGATATTGAAAATATCGTAGAAGAAGGCTCCGCGGAAGAATAGCGCTAGATCGAAATTGCGGTAGCGGAAACTGTGGGTCATTGACATCGTGAATTTAGGCATACCGTTGCCTACCTTCTGCCTGTCGTCATCACTGGCCTGTGATGCTCGGATGATATCACCGTCTTTGTCGTAAACCAGCCATTCGCCCTCAGGAGTGTGTCCAGCATACTTCCACATATAGAAGTTTCCTAACGATTCACCTTCTTCTATACGCTGTAGGTTGTAGAATGGGTAGGGATCCTCAGTACCACTTACGTCGTAGTGGTCTTGGCCCACATATTCAGAGTTGCTAAAACTAACGAACTTATTGTTCATGGTAGCACCAACGAAGTTGATATCGTAGTCGAAATCTTTGCTCTTAACAGCCTTGACATTCAGGTCAACCTCAAAACCGGTATTCTTCATGGTACCCACGTTGACGAAGGTCTCATCAAACAGATAGGGAGGCACGGAAACCTTATAGCTTCCCAGCAGGTCCTGCTGACGGCGGCAGAAGTAGTTAAACGAACCGTAGAAGCGGCCTCTGAATAGTGAGAAATCCAGACCGATGTTCCAGTTCTTTCCCTTCTCCCACTTTAGGTCTGGATTGACATTCTTTGAAGGGCCCCATACCTGGAAGTATTTACCGTTATAGAAGTAATAACCGAAGCCCGTCATAGTGCTCAGGGACAGATAGCTACCAAAGTCCTGATTACCGGTGACACCATAGTCGGCACGAATCTTCAGGTCGTCAATCCAAGCCAGAGACTTCATGAAATTTTCCGACGAGATGCGCCAGCCAACAGAAACAGCAGGGAAATTACCCCACTTGTTGTCTGCACCGAACTTCGATGAGCCCTCGTGACGCATGGATGCTGTGAAGAGGTATTTGCCGTCGTAATCATAACTGACACGCCCTAAGAAAGCAATAAGCTTGGAATCGTTCTTATAGCTACCCATGAGCACCTCACCCTCTTCCTTGGCATATTCACCAGAACCGAGGCTGTTGGGACCAAGACCATCATTGGGAAAATCTTTGTTCTCTGCGTTGAGACCAGAATAGCGTGAGTATTGGTAGGAATAGCCCGCCATACCCTTCACATGGTGTTTTCCAAAGCTACCCGTATAGTTGGTGAGCCATTCCACGACATACTGGCTCTCCTTCGAGTAGGAACGACTGGCCTCACCCTCTCGGCCATTATTCACAGCTTGCGTACTGGAAGAGGGACGGAACCAACTGTTGTCGTTGTCATACTGGTGGTCGGCAAACATCAACTGCGTGGTAAGTGTATGGTTGCTCGTTTTTTCTTTGGCAAAGA
Organism: uncultured Bacteroidales bacterium; assembly: GCA_902798425.1. Taxonomy (GTDB): domain Bacteria; phylum Bacteroidota; class Bacteroidia; order Bacteroidales; family Bacteroidaceae; genus Prevotella. The sequence continues at coordinate 24,748 of CADBWR010000012.1, read as the reverse complement.
GCGGAAGAATGTTCAGTTTAACGGTAGCATCCCAGTCAAGGAGCTTCGTGTCGGCATGGTCGGTTTCCAAGAGCTGGCGCTCTACGGGGTTACTGCCCACAACCTGACCTTGGAAATTGTAGTAATGTACGGGATCGTTTGGATCCATCAATGGTGTGGTTGGATTGGCTTCTATGGCATCCTTAAACACACTCCAGTCTGCAGCATCGCGATAGATGATACGAGGTGCAATATTAGCTGTAATGGTCAGCAGACCGTCTTTTGTGGTATGCATGATAGCTGCTCGTGCACCATATTCCTGACGCCCGGAGCGTAGGTCGATACCGTGAGCATCTCTATAGTCGGCACTGATGCGGTAGTTGTTCTTGTCGTTACCTCCGCTGAGCGTTAGTGTGTGCTGCTGGGCGAAACCTGTGCGACTCACCTCGTTGAGCCAGTCAATGTTACCACCCAAGTCAACGCCGGAGTCTCCCCAACCCATACGTACCTCACGGTATTCCTGCGCGTTCATCATCTTTAGCTCTTTATTGATAAAGTCCCACGACAATTGACTGGAGTAGGAGGCATGAGAGTGTCCGTCCTTGCTTCCTTTCTTGGTAGTCACCACAATGACGCCGTTTGAACCACGTGTACCATAGATGGCTGAAGCTGCACCATCCTTTAGAATGTCGAATGATGCGATGTCATTGGGATTGATGTTTGTAAGGTTACCGCCAGGAACACCATCAACAACAATCAGCGGACCTAAGCCTGCAGAACGCGAGCTAACGCCGCGAATCTGAATGCTGGCCTGATTGTTAGGGTCACCAGACCCCGTGTTGGTAATCGACACACCTGCCACTTTGCCTTGAATCATCATGGAGGGGTCCATCGAACTGACGGTAAGGAAATCTTTCTCACTGATATGAGAAATGGCAGATGTCAATTCTTTCTTGTCCATCGTACCATAACCGATGACCACCACTTCATTGAGTACCTGTTGATCATCTTTGAGAGTAACCAGTAAGTTTGTTCTACCATTTACAGCTACCTCTTGAGTGGCAAAGCCGATGTAGGAGAAAACCAGGATGGCTTTCGAAGGTACGTTCAGCGTGAATTTGCCGTCATAGTCGGTAATTGTTCCGTTGGACGTTCCCTTCTGCATTACGGTGGCACCAATGACAGTTTCCCCTGTCTGGTCCTTCACGATACCTTGCACTTGGATGTTCTGTGCAAGGAGGCTCAATGGCATCATCAGTGATAACAGACTGGCCACTAAACGTCTTTTCAGAAGTTGCTTCATCTTGTTCATTCTTTCTTGTTTTTGGTTATAGTGAATTTTGATGCAAAGATATGCAAAAAATCTTATAATAATACCTAATAGTAATCCAATAGTAAAAATGTGGCAAAGGAGTGAATCTCTGTTTCATTGGTAATCAGTAACTTATAACAATTGTTAAAAATGAGATAGTAAAGAATTGACTTTTGCTTTTTCTTTATAATTTTGTCATCAAAACACCAAACACGATGCTTAGAACTTGGATTATATTACTTGCCTTTGTGTTTTCTGTCACGGCCTTTGCTGATACCAGACAGTTGCTGGATGAGCTTGATAACGCTATTGCAAAGCGAGATCAATTCTTTAAGGAAAAGGAGGGTCGGATAGAACATCTGAAGGATCTTGTCAGTCATGAAACTGAGCACAGGGCTATCCTGAAGACCCTCGACGCACTGTATGAAGAATATTATGTATTCCAATTCGACTCAGCCATGACCTATGCTGACCGAGGCATAGAACTGGCAACTAAGTATAATGATTCCCATTATACGGAACTGTTTAATATTCATAAGGCTGAAATACTTGCCATCGGTGGATTGTATGTGGAAGCGAAAGAACACTTGGATCGTCTCGATACGCTAAACATTGACCAACAGATGCTTTTCAGATACTATATAACGGCTTTTCACATCTATTCCTATTGGTCATCTTATACCCATGACACACCGTATAGTACACGATATTGGGGAAAAGCCAAGGAATATCTGGGACAGGGTATGAATTACTTAGATGTCGACAATCCTCTTTATGATTATTATAAGGGTGAGTATTATGTCTATATCAAGTCAGACCCCATGAAGGCCCGACAGCATTATCAGAATGTGGTCAGCCATGGAAATCCCAATTCGCGCGTCTATGCGATGGCCTGCTATGCGTTGGCAGGTAACTATCTGAATACCGACCATGACCAGAAACAATATGAGCAATATCTCATTATGGCCGTCCTTGCAGACCTGCGTTGCTGCACGAGGGAGACCGTGGCTATGAAGATATTAGCAACCATATTGTTTGAAAAGGGACTCGATGATGTGGAACGGGCAGAAACCTATATTAATATATCCATGGAAGATGCTAAGTTCTACAATAACCGATTGCGCATCTTGGAGATATCACGTACCCTGACACAGATTATGAATACCTATCAGGTAATGATAGAAAAACAAAATCGTCACTTGCGCTATTCTGTCTTATTCATTTCCTTGTTGTTAGTGGCTTTGTTTGTAACAGCCTATTACATTTACCGCCAGAATCGCAAACTACATTCTCGTCGTCGAGAGCTGGCTGTCAGTAACAGCCAATTGACAAGTTTGAATGGACAGTTGTCTGAGAGTAATGAGCGCCAGGCTCAACTGAATGCTCAACTGCATAAGTTGAATGATAAACTCGTAGATACAAACAGGTTGCGCGAGGGACTGGCCAGTATCTATATAGACCTTTGTGCAAAATATATCGACAAGTTGAACAAGTACCAGACACTTGTGAAGCGGAAAATCAAGGCTAATCAGGCACAAGAGTTGTTGCAAACATTCTCCTCTACGCGTATTTCAGAAGAGGATGCCGCGACTTTTCTCACCCGCTTTGACAAAGCTTTTTTAGAACTTTATCCAACATTTGTCGACGAGTTTAATGGACTGCTAAAACCTGAAGGGCGAATAGAGCAAAAGTCACCGAATACGTTCAATACTGAGTTGCGTACGTATGCCCTCATCCGTTTAGGTGTAAAGAACACTGCCGACATTGCCGGCCTGCTGTTCCTCTCGTCCCAAACCATCTACAACTGCCGTTCTATCATCAAGAACAAGGCTCTCAACAAAGAGACCTTCGACGAAGACGTGCAGAAGCTCTGCACTGTCATTAATTAAATATGCCATGAACAACAAGTTGAATATCAATCAGTGGGCAGAAGACGACCGTCCTCGCGAAAAAATGGAGCGACTGGGTCCACAGGCTTTGAGCGATGCAGAGTTGCTGGCCATTCTTGTGGGCTCGGGGTCGTCTAAGGAAGACGCCGTAACGCTGATGAAGCGGATTCTATCAGATTGCAACAACAATCTGAATACGCTAGGCAAGATGACCATTCAACAGCTCTGCGAATACAACGGAGTAGGACCTGCTAAGGCCATCACAATTCTTGCTGCCTGTGAACTGGGCAAGCGCCGTCAGATGGATAGACCCGAGGAGCGTCCTGACCTGGGTACGGCTACCAAGATATACAATCATATGCATCCTCTCCTTCAGGACTGCGACGTAGAAGAGTTCTGGCTGCTCTTGATGAACCAGAACTACCGACTTATCAAAAAGATACGCATTTCGCATGGCGGCATTACCGAGACCGCTGTAGACATCCGCATCATTATGCGCGAGGCCGTTCTTGCCAACGCCACCATCCTTGCCGTATGCCATAACCATCCATCTGGCAACCTACGCCCTAGCACGCACGACAATGATCTTACTGTTCAGATCCAGCGGGCTTGTAAGCTCATGCGCATCCACTTCATGGATCATGTTATCCTTACAGACGGTAGCTACTTCAGCTATCAGGAGACAGGACGGCTGTAGTAGCATGATTAGTCAGTTGTATTAGCACTGCAAGACAGTTGTACTAGCATACTAAATACAACTAAGCCAGCGCTGGCTTAGCTGTTCCTGTATCTGTATTAGTTGTATTTTTTAAAAGACCTAACATTCCTAACATAAAAATAGTAATCCATTGTAATACAAATCATTACAAAGACAGCTTCTTTTGCAGACCTACCATGATCCCTACCATGATCCCTACCATGATTCCTACCATAAAGGATAACATTTTCCAAGTCCTGATCTGAAGTCCTGACCTAAGGTCTAGCGTTAGTTCTGACGTTAGGTGTCACGTTAGGGATAATGTTAGGTCTGATGGTAGGGATGGCGAGCCGTCCAGACTCCACATTCCCTGAATTTACGCGGGTTTCAGAAGATCTATGGTAGGGATGTTAGGTCTATTTGGAAAAGTCCAGTATGGGGAACCAATGGGGAATCAAAACCTGTCTGATGTCACTCCCTTCCCCTTGACATTCAATTAAATTAAAAGTAAAAATTGAACGGGCTACTCTCTGACGCATCAGATGGGTAGCCCGTTCTTCGTTAGTATGTTATGAAAAATTTGAGAGAAATGAAACTTCACAGTTTCGGTGTTTTAACTAAACATGATTTGTAAATATAGAGAAAGCATAGAAAAAATTATCTAATTCTTGGGTCGTTCCACGAGGTTTTTTGTGCTGTCGGCAGACCAGTCGCTCATGTTCTCGGCTTGTACGGGATTGACAGCTGCGACGCTGTCAAGGTCTTGCTGGTAGTGAGCATAGTCGCTCGGACTATTCCAAGTGTTGTCCCATGGTGCCTGCAGAGCTCCACCAACGGTAAGGATGATGGCAATGACGGCGGCAGCCTTGAAGAGAGGCAAGAGTCGCTGAGTCAATGAAATCTCGCGGGCCTTGACGGTCTGAGGAACTTCCTCCTGACCAATCATCTTTAGCATGCGGGCATCGAAGTCATCGCCCAACTGCTGGTTAGTTGCCTCGTCGGCAAAAAGGGCACGCATAGGCTCCATCTCCGCAGGGATGTTCTCCTGACGGAAGAACGAACGCAGGATGTTCTCCTCTTCGCGAGAGGTCTCCGCATTCCAATAGCGCTCCATGAGTTGTTCGATGTACTTGTAGTCCATAATGCTTTGTTTTTGGCCTTTGGCTATTCGCTTTTGGCCGTTCTCTATATTCAAAGACGTTTGTTAAAAAGGAAAGTTACAGTATTCTCTCATTTTTTTTCGTTTTTCTCTCATTTTTTTATTTTCTCTATCTTCTGAAAGCGTTCCTTGATGGTTTGTCGGGCACGGAAGATGTTGACTTTCACCTGTTCTTCGGTAATGCCAAGGATGGCGGCAATGTCCTTGTAGCTCTTGCCCTCCATGTCGCGCAACTGCATACAGCTACGCTGTTTTTCAGGTAGCATGTTGATGAGTTGACGCACCAGTTGGATGCGGTCGCGCTGGACGGCCTGTTCTTCAGGATTTGAGGCGACATGAAAGTCTTTAGGGTCGTAGGCGGTATCCAGTGATTGTGTCTGGTTGTCCATGCGGCGCAGTTTGTCAAGTGAAAGGTTGCGGCAGATGGTGAGGCAGAAGGCCTCAATAGATTCTATTTGCTCCCACTGTTCACGTCGATTCCATACCTTCATCATTGTTTCCTGGACGACATCCTCTGCCTCCGCAGCATTCATTGTGATGCGGAGTGCCAAGCGGTAAAGCTCGTTCTTCAGTGGGAGGATATCGGCTTGGAAAGTGATCATTGGCTTTTGGTTATTAGTTTGGGGCTGTTGACTATTTTGTTATCACGGTGCCGTGGTTGCCGTCGATGGCTGTAGCCAAGGTTATGATGACGCGTCCGACACCGGCATCGACCGCACTGAGGGCGTTCTCTATCTTGGGCAACATACCACCGCTGATGGTGCCGTCAGCCTTGTAGCGTTCGAAGTCGGTATGGGTGATGACGGGTATTACGCTATTGTCATCGTCCGGATTGCGGAGTACTCCTTTCTTCTCGAACGAGAAGATGAGGGTGACGTCGTAGAAAGGAGCCAGTGCCTTGGCGGTCTCAGAGGCGATGGTGTCGGCATTGGTGTTGAGGATATGTCCCTTGCTGTCGTGCGTAAGTGGAGCCATGACAGGGATGATGCCAGCCTCGATGAGACGGCTCAGCATCTGACCGTCAGCGTGGTCTACGTCGCCTACGAAGCCGTAGTCGACGGGGGAACCGTCGACCATTTTGACAGGGCGCTTGTGGCTAAGGATGGCATTGGCATCGGCGCCCGTCAATCCAAGGGCATTTACACCATTGGCCTGCAGGCGCGCTACGAGGTTTTTGTTGACCAGTCCACCATAGACCATTGTTACCACTTCCAGCATATTGGCGTCAGTGATTCGGCGTCCATTGACCATCTGTGTTTCTATGCCCAGTCGTTCAGCCATCTTAGTGGCCTTACGACCACCGCCATGTACCAGTACCTTGCGACCTTCAATGGCTGAGAAGTCGCGCAACAATTGAGAGAGCTGTAGTTCGTCTTCAACCACAGCTCCTCCAACCTTTACTATTGTCAGTTTTTCTTTCATGCTCATTGCGTTATATCGTTACCACATGATAACGTTATTCCAAATAGGTATATCCATAGAGTCCCGAGCGGTAATTCGAGAGAAACTCCTTACCCTCTTCCAGGGTGATACGCCCGTCCTTGACACTCTTGGTAACCCAGATTTCCAGCTGGCGCACCAGCTTCTTGGGATTGTACTGTACATATTCCAGCACCTCCTCTACCGTTTCACCGTCGAATATCTGGTCGATGTGATACTTGCCGTCCTTTACGGAGATGTGTACCGCCGTGGTGTCGCCAAAGAGGTTGTGCATGTCACCGAGAATCTCCTGATAGGCTCCCACGAGGAAGACGCCCAGGTAGTATTTCTCATTCTTCTTGAGCGTGTGTACGGGCAGCGAGTGTGAGTTATGGCGGTTGGTAGCGAAGTTGGCTATCTTACCGTCAGAGTCGCAGGTGATATCCTGGATGGTGGCGTTGCGTGTGGGACGCTCGTTGAGTCGTTGGATGGGCATAATGGGGAATATCTGGTCGATGGCCCATGAGTCGGGTAGTGACTGGAACAGCGAGAAGTTACAGAAGTATTTGTCTGCTAACAGTTTGTCGATGTTCATCAGCTCCTCAGGAACATGCTTCAGGTTCTTGGCGAGCGCATGAATCTCGTGACAGACACTCCAGTACATAGCCTCAATCTCTGCACGCGTCTTCAGGTCTACGATGCCATGAGAGAAGAGGTCGAGTACCTCCTCGCGAATCTGCTCGGCATCGTGCCAGTCTTCGAGCACGTTGCGTGGCGAAAGATTGTCCCATATCTCATAGAGGTCCTTAACCAGCTGGTGTGAGTTCTCGTCAGGCTCAAACTCCTCGGGCATCTCTGGCAGCGAAGCTGTCTCCAGCACATCGATGACGAGCACCGAGTGGTGGGCAGCCAGCGAGCGACCGCTCTCTGTAATCAAGTTGGGGTGGGGCAGGTTGTTCTTGTTGGCAGCATCGACAAAAGTGTAGATACAGTCGTTGACATACTCCTGGATGGAGTAGTTGACAGACGACTCGCTCGATGGCGAACGTGTTCCGTCGTAGTCTACACCCAGTCCGCCACCGCAGTCTACGAAGTCTACATTATAGCCCATCTTGTGCAGTTGCACATAGAACTGTGAAGCCTCACGGAGGGCAGTCTGAATGCGGCGAATCTTTGTAATCTGTGAACCGATATGGAAATGGATAAGTCGCAGACAGTCTTTCATGTCCTTCTTCTCCAGCAAATCGAGGGCCTCCAGCAGTTCTGCACTGGTCAGTCCGAACTTAGAAGCGTCGCCACCGCTCTCTTCCCATTTGCCACTGCCACTGCTGGCCAGCTTGATACGGATGCCGATATTGGGGCGTACACCCAACTTCTTAGCCTCGCGGGCAATGATATCCAACTCGTTCAGTTTCTCAACGACAATGAAGATGCGCTTGCCCATCTTTTGTGCCAGCAGAGCCAGTTCGATATATGACTGGTCTTTGTAGCCGTTACAGATGATGATGCTGTCACTCTGACACTGTACGGCAATAACCGCATGCAGTTCAGGTTTAGAACCAGCCTCGATGCCTAAGTTAAATTTACGGCCATGCGAGATGATTTCTTCCACGACAGGCTGCATCTGGTTGACCTTGATGGGGAACACCACATAGTTTTCTGACTTATAGTCATACTCCTTGGCAGCTTTCTTAAAACAACTCCATGTCTTCTCGATACGGTTGTCCAAGATGTCGGGGAAACGTAACAGCACAGGAGCCTGCACATCGCGCAGTGCCAGTTCGTCCATCACTTCGCGCAAATCTATCTGTGTGTCGTCCTTACAGGGTGTCACATAGATGTCGCCGGCATCGTTAATACCGAAGTAGCTGGTTCCCCAACCGTTGATGTTGTACAACTCCTTAGAGTCATCGATGGTCCATTTCTTCATTGTTTCTGTTCTTTAAGGGGCTAATGGGTTTAATAGGTCTAATGGAATTATAGGTCTAATAGGGATTTGACATGTTCCACGCTGGTGGCTATTTTGTCGTAGTTGTCAAGCACGTTGACGTCGAGGACATAACGTGCCTTCTCATAGAAAGGTGAACGCTCCTTCAGGTGTTGCGTGATATAGTCTATCAGTTCTTCCTGAGTCTTGTCTTTTAGTAATGGACGTTCTACCTTGGCCATCAGCAGATGCTTGTAAAGCGTCTCTGGAGTAGCCTTCAGATAGATTACATCGCCCTGTTGGTTCAGATAATCCATGTTGTCGAAGAAACAGGGTGTGCCACCGCCACAGCTGATGATGACATCCTCGAACTCTGCCACCTCGTGCAGCATGTTGTGTTCTATTTGGCGGAAACCTTCCTCGCCACGCTCGGCAAAGAGTTGTGAAACGGTCTTGTGCATGCGACTCTCGATATACCAGTCCAAGTCGTAGAACATCATGCCCGTCTCCTTGGAGAGAGCTTTGCCAACAGTGGTCTTGCCAGACCCCATATAACCTATCAGGATGATTCGCCTCATTTCTTTTGTTTTTCTATGATGGCCATGCACTCTGTGTAGGTCAACTCTGTGGCCTTAGCATGCAGGTTCTTGGGGATGCGGTAGTTCTTGCCGTCGTAAGCTAGGTAAGGGCCGTAGCGACCATTCAAAAGTTCCAGTTTGTCGTCTTCTACGAATATCTTCATGTGCTTCTGGTTCTCCTGCTGACGTTTCTCGCTAATCAGGGCGATGGCCTCGTCCAGTGTGATTGTCATGGGGTTGGCACCTTTAGGTAGTGAAGTGTACTTCTTCTGATGAAGGATGTAGGGACCGAAACGACCGGCACCGATGACCACAGGGGTACCCTCGTAGTCACCCAAAGTACGTGGCAACTGGAATAGATCCAATGCTTCCTCGAGTGTCAGTGTTTCCATGCTCTTGTCGCTGGGTAACTGGGCAAACAGAGGTTTCTCGCTGTCGTCTGCAGAACCAATCTGCACCACAGGGCCGAAGCGTCCAATCTTGACGAAGACGGGCTTGCCACTCTTGGGGTCGGTGCCCAATTGTCGTTCTCCAGCCTTACGCTCTTGACGCGCATTCATGGTTTTCTCTACTGTTGGCTCGAACTTCTTATAGAAGCCCTTCAGCATACCTGTCCATGACTCATTGCCCTCGGCAATCTTATCGAAGTCTTGCTCCACCTTGGCAGTGAAGTTATAGTCCATGATGTTGGGGAAAGACTTCATGAGGAAGTCGTTAACCACGATACCGATGTCGGAAGGCAGTAGCTTGCCCTTGTCAGAGCCAGCCATCTCCGTACGTGTCTTCTGGGTGATAATCTTGCCCTTCAGTGTGTCGATGGTGTACTTGCGCTCTTCACCCTTCTTGTCACCCTTGTGCACATATTCACGCTGCTGGATGGTGGAGATGGTGGGCGCATAGGTTGACGGACGGCCAATACCCAGTTCCTCCAACTTGTGAACCAGCGAAGCCTCCGTGTAGCGCTGTGGACCCTGGCTGAAACGCTCGGTAGCTTGTATCTCGCGGCGAGTGAGCTGCATGTCTTTCTTCAGCGGGGGCAGTACGTGAGACTCTTCATCTTGTGTGTCGTCATCATCGACGGACTCTCGGTAGACCTTGAAGAAGCCGTCGAACTTGATGACCTCGCCCTGTGCCACAAAGTTGGCATTCTGCTTTTGGCCGTTGGCATCTACGATTTCTATATCCACTGTAGTCTTTTCGATTTCTGCATCAGCCATCTGACTGGCAATGGTACGTTTCCAGATGAGGTCGTAAAGTTTGCGCTCCTGAGAAGTTCCCTCAATCTCTGTGCGGTCCATATAGGTGGGACGGATAGCCTCGTGAGCCTCTTGGGCACCCTTTGAATTCGTGTGATACTTGCGCACCTTGCTATATTCCACACCGTAGAGCTTGCTGATCTCTTCTTTGCTGGCATTGATACATAGGTCTGACAGGTTGACCGAGTCTGTACGCATATAGGTAATCTGTCCGTGTTCGTAGAGGTGCTGGGCAACCATCATTGTCTGACTGACGGTGAAGCCTAACTTGCGGGCGGCCTCCTGTTGCAGCGTAGAAGTGGTGAAAGGAGGAGCAGGCGTGCGCTTCATGGGTTTCTTGCTGACAGACTGGACGGTATAGGTGGCGTCGATGCACTGCTGTAGGAAATGCTCTACCTCGTCGTGTGTCTTCATGCGCTGGGCCAGTGTAGCCTTGACCTCCGTCTGTGAGCCGTCTTTATTGGTGATGGCAAAGATACCGGAAATACTATAGTAAGCCTCGCTCTGGAAATTCTGTATTTCGCGCTCGCGCTCAACGATGAGTCGAACGGCAACACTCTGTACACGACCTGCTGACAGGGCGGGTTTTACCTTGCGCCACAATACGGGCGACAACTTAAAACCTACCAGACGGTCCAATACACGACGTGCTTGCTGGGCGTTTACCAGGTTCATATCCAGGTGTCGTGGTGTCTCAATAGCCTTCAGAATAGCCGGCTTGGTGATTTCGTGGAATACGATACGGTTAGTTTTCTCCTCGTCCAGACCCAGTACTTCGCACAGGTGCCATGAGATGGCCTCTCCCTCGCGGTCCTCATCGGATGCGAGCCAGACCTTCTCTGCCTTTTCTGCGTTGCTCTTCAGTTCTTTAACGAGTTTCTCCTTCTCTTCGGGAATCTCATATTCGGGTTCGAGGGTGCCAGTGTCTATACTCATCTCCTTCTTTTTCAAGTCGCGGATATGACCATAGCTTGACATAACCTTGTAGTCGCTGCCCAGGAACTTCTCAATGGTTTTGGCCTTGGCAGGAGACTCTACTATCACCAAATTCTTTTGCATTATTCTGTCTTTTTACAAGTTTATTTTTATACTTTTGGGCTGCAAAAGTAGGCAAAAGTTTTGGTTACACCTTATATATATATATAATTTTTTATTTTCTTAACATTTTTCTGCCAAGAACCGAATGACCGCATTACGGATGCTGGTCAGTCCGAAGTCGGCAGGGTTAATGTCACTAATAGGTAGCCAAAGTGCTTCGGCAGCATCGTCAGCAGCTTTCACAACAGGTACATCACCATGAACCCTGACAAGGTAGTCCATGTCCAGTGTGTGGATACCCATGCCGCTGTACATATAGACATTAGGCGAGGAAAAAAGGTATTGGATGTTGTCGACCTCCAGTCCTGTTTCTTCCTTGATTTCTCGGCGCATACCCTCCTCTACTGTTTCGTACATGTCGCAGAAACCGCCTGGCAGGTCAAGGGTGCCCTTGGCGGGTTCCTTGGCACGACGGACTACCAGCAGTTCGTTACGGTCGTTGACGATGAAGGCTGCTGTTGCTGAACAGGGATTGGCATAGTAGGTAAAACCACAGTCGCTGCACTTCTTGCTTTTGAAGTTGTGGACTTCAAAATGGCAACTGCCACAGATGGGACAGTACTTGAATAATTCTAAAGGATGCTCCATTACCAGTTGTCTGAACGGAAAGGGAATAGAGGCAGTCCGGCAGCATTGGCCAGATTGCCCAGTTGCCAATTGCGGAAACAGTAGCGTACGGCCACGGGGTCTTTTACCTCGTCGCTGCTGACCACGACGCACTCGTCCCAGTAGCCACCACCTGGTTGCCAAAAATGGCTGGCCTTAGCGGGGTAGAACACGCGGTCGTTGCCAGCCACCTCAAAGCCTTGGATGTCTTCGAAACGACTGATGGAACCATAGTCATTGTTGAAGTGGAGCATTACTTTGTCGTCCTTGATCTGCATATCGCGGAACGACATGCTCTCGCACATCAACCACTGCATGCCGTAGGTCTTGTTAAGTGCTTGCAGAGCCAAACGCTCGCCCACCTTCCGCTTTTGGGCAGGGTGAATCTGTGTACCCTCATAAGGGTAGACAGCATCGTTCAGACAGACCAGTCCGCTGTTGGGGATTATCTGCGAGGCCCTGAACTGCTGTTCCTGCAGAATGGCATTCCATGTGCCCTGTTTGTCGCCACTGTCGAAGGGTGCTATCTGTACAAAGAAGAACGGCAATTCGCCCAGTCCGAACTGCTTCCTCCACTGCTCAACCAGCAGTTTCAGACGCTCAGAATACTGGTTGCCTGGATCGCCCACATTCGAACAGCCTTGATAGAAGATGATGCCTTTGACGGTATAGTTCAGAATGGGGTTGAAGGTGCCATTGCCCCATAGCATGGCGCGGTGATAGTCCCATTCCTTCTTGAAATTGACGATACCCATAGAGTCGGTAGGCTCCTGGGTATACTTCTCCAGGTTCTCCTTGGTCAGCCAACTCTCTACACGCGAGCCGCCTTTGTTGGCTTCTATCAAGCCGATGGGGATGTTGAGCATCTTGTTGAGTAGCTTGGCAAAAAAATAGCCAGTTGCCGAGAAGTCGCTAACAGTGGCTGGCGAACTCTCGCGCCACTGGGTGTCAGCATCCTCTTGCGGTGTCATGCGCATGATGCTGGGAATCTTGGCAGAGCGAACCTGTCGGCTCCCGGCAGCGTTGATGACCTCCTGCAGGTAGTTGTCAACGGGACAGTTGCCGAAGCCTCTGACAGGCATCTCCATGTTCGACTGTCCGGCACACACCCACACTTCGCCCGCGAGTACATTATTTATTGTCACTTTTCCGTCACCATCGTCGAAAGTGATGCTCAGTGGTTCGTAGGAGGCCTTGGGCGACTGTACCGTAAGCAGCCAGCGCCCCTGCTTGTCGGCCTTAGCCTCGCTCTTTTGGTCAGACCACGATATGGTGGCTGTCACTTTCTTGCCGGGCTTTGTCCAGCCCCACAGACGCACATCCGTCTGCTGTTGGATAATCATGTTGTCACTGACCAAATGGTGCAGGCGCACCTTGGCTTGTACGGCAGTAGCTGCTGCCACCACGATAGCTAAAAGAAGTGCTTTCTTATTCATAGTTTTGTTGGGTAGTTCTTGTTTTCTGACTGCAAAGGTAGTGTAAACTGAACGAAATGCAAAAGAAATGGGCGCGAAATTTTGTCATATCAGAAAAAAGATGTACATTTGTACACTCTTTCGCACTTGAGAGTGACTAACAAAACTAATTAACTAATTATATGAAAACCAAGCGACTTATTATCCTGGGCCTGACGGCCATGTTAACAACGACAATGACAATGAAAGCGCAAGCTCCGCAACTGAGTGCTTCGAATATTGACGAAGTATTGCAGGCGATGACTCTGGAAGAGAAAGCCCAACTGCTGGTGGGTGGTGGTAACGACTCCTTTGTAGGCTCTGGTGCTATGATGGGACACCAGAAGAAACTGGTGGCTGGTGCTGCTGGCATCACGGTGGCCATTCCCCGTCTGGGCATACCTGCTACCGTGCTGACTGACGGCCCTGCCGGCGTACACATTGACCCCCGTCGTGAGGGTGATTCCAATACATACTATGCCACCGGTTTTCCCGTAGGAACCTGTTTGGCATCAACATGGAACACACAGCTTGTCGAAGAGGTGGGCCGTGCCATCGGTAACGAGACACTGGAGTATGGCTGTGATGTGGTGCTGGGTCCTGGTCTGAACCTGCATCGTAGTCCGTTGTGTGGGCGTAATTTTGAGTACTACTCAGAGGACCCCATCGTGACAGGACTCATTGGCGCTGCTGTCACCAAGGGCATACAGAGCCAAGGCGTGGGCGTGTCAGCTAAGCACTTTGCCGTCAACTCACAGGAGACCTCACGTACGAAGTGTGATGAGCGACTCTCACAGCGTGCTCTCCGTGAACTCTATCTGAAGGGCTTTGAGATTGTGGTACGCAAGAGCGACCCCTGGACCATCATGTCGTCCTATAACAAAATCAACGGACTTTATGCTCAAGGCAACAAAGACCTGTTGACCACCATCCTGCGTGATGAGTGGGGTTTCAAGGGTATCGTAATGACAGACTGGATAGGCAAACGTGCCGACCTGCCCACAGAGATGGAGGTTGAGGCAGGCAACGACTTAATGACGCCAGGCTATCCTGCTCAGGCTAAGGATATTGTTGAGGCTGTGAAGGCAGGTCGTCTGGATATTAAGTATGTAGACCGCAACGTCCGCAACATGCTGGCATATATTGTCAAGACACCCCGTTTCAGAAAATACCAGTACAGCAAGCCTGACTTGCAGGCTCATGCCAAGGTAACCCGCCAGTCGTCTACAGAGGGCATGGTGCTGCTGAAGAATAATAAGATAGGTGACGAACCTGTGCTGCCAATGAAAAACCTGAAGACAGTAGCTCTGTTTGGTGTTAATAGCTATGACTTCATGTCGGGTGGTTTGGGCTCTGGCTGCGTCAACGTACCTTATGTTGTCGACATGGTGCAAGGACTGAAGAATATCGGTGTGAAGACTACTCCGCTGCTTACCGAGATCTACCAGAACTATGTGAAGTATGCCAAGGTGAAGCTGAAAGCCGACAAGAACCCGATGATGTGGTTCCTCGACCAGGGTCAGCCTAAGCTGGACGAGATAGAGATTTCTGATCGCTGCGTAGCGCACGAAATCAAAGAGGCTGATGCTGCTATTATTACCATTGGCCGTCAGGCTGGTGAGGGTATGGACCGTAAAATTGAGGGAGAGTTCAACCTGACACAGATAGAGCAGGATATGATATTCCGCGTGAGCAACCAGTTCCGCGCCGCAGGCAAGCCAGTCATTGTTATTCTGAATTCAGGCAGTGTGATGGAGACCGCTTCTTGGCGTGACCGCGTAGATGCTATCCTCTGTGCCTGGCAGCCCGGTGAGGAGGGAGGCAATAGTGTTGCTGATGTGCTGACAGGTAAGGCAAACCCAAGCGGTAAGCTGACCATGACATGGCCGATTGCTGCTACTGACCATCCTTCAACTAAGAACTTCCCGCAGGAGATGGATATGTATTCCTATCGTGAGATGAAAGGATGGGGTAATGGTAGTATTCCCAATGAGGATTATACCAATCATGAGGAAGATATCTATGTGGGTTACCGCTATTTCGATACCTTCGACAAGCAGGTGGCTTATCCCTTCGGCTATGGTCTGAGCTATACCACCTTTGAGTTTGCTAAACCTGCCGTGAAGGTCAGTGGTGATGTTGTTAACGTCAGTGTAACCATTAAAAACACGGGTAAGGTGGCCGGCAAGGAGGTTGCACAGGTATATGTTACCGCTCCCAAAGGAAAGTTGCAGAAACCCGTTCAGGAGTTGAAGGCCTTTTCCAAGACCCGTATGTTGCAGCCTGGCGAGAGCGAGACACTGACCATGACCATCGACAAGCGCGACCTGGCATCATTTGATGAGGCTGTATCGCAGTGGGTGGCTGATGCAGGTATTTACACTTTCCGCATTGGTGCGTCAAGTCGTGATATCAAACTGACGGCTACCGCCAAACTGACACAGTATACTGAACAGGCTCACAATGCTATGGCACCCCGTCAGGCACTGAACCTGCTGAAACAATAATAGTCGACGGATGAAGAAAATATTATTTTTACTGTTCGCCACGATGACCACCCTTGGCACTTATGCCGAGGATGGTCATCTGCTATGGTTACGCTACCAGTCAGTAAACAAGGCAAAGGTTGTCTGCGACCTGACGTCTCCCACCATAGATATTATCAAACAGGAGTTAGAAACTTACTATCAGGGAGCACACATTGCCTTGAAACTCGATGCCACCATGCCCGATGACGACGGTTATCGCTTTGACGGCAGTACGCTGTCGGCCCGTCGTGAGGCTGGTCTGCTGTATGGAACCTATGCCCTGTTGCGTGGCGATATGAATATGGAGACACACCCTGTGTTCCCGCTGCGACTGTTGAACCACTGGGACAACCTCGATGGCAGCATAGAGCGTGGTTATGCCGGCGAGAGCATCTTCTGGAAACAGGAGAATAAGCAACTTGTCACTTTCGACCCTCAGTTGATTCGTGAGTATGCACGTGCCAATGCCTCTATCGGCATCAATGGCACCGTGTTGAACAATGTCAATGCGTCGCCCAAGATGCTGACAGCTCCCTATCTGAAGGAGGTTAAAAAAATTGCCGACATTCTGCGCCCTTATCATATCAAGGTGTATTTGTCTATCAACTTCGCTACGCCTATGGCGCTAGGTGATACCAAGACGGCTGACCCGCTGGACAAGTCAGTAGCTAAGTGGTGGAAGAAGAAAGCCAAGGAGATATACAAACTGATACCCGACTTTGGTGGTTTCCTTGTGAAGGCCAACAGCGAGGGACAGCCTGGCCCTGGCGACTATAAACGTAGTCATGCCGATGGTGCCAACATGCTGGCTGATGCACTGAAACCTTACAAAGGCATCGTCATGTGGCGCTGCTTTGTCTATGGTGCCAACCACAAGGGTGAAGATCGTGTCAAGCAGGCCGTTAGTGAATTTAAACCACTGGATGGGAAGTTCCGCGACAATGTTATCCTGCAGACCAAGAATGGTCCGCTGGACTTCCAGCCCCGTGAACCGTATAGTCCTATCTTCGATCAGATTAAGCAGACCCCCAACATGGTGGAACTGCAGATTACCCAGGAGTATTTGGGACAGTCTCGTCATCTGGTCTATCTGGCACCTATGTGGAAGGAGTTCTTCTCGCAGGTCAATCCGCGTGAGTTGAAGGGTATTGCCGGTGTCGCCAACATCGGACTGGACAAGAACTGGTGTGGCCATCATTTCTCGCAGGCCAACTGGTATGCCTTTGGCCGATTGGCCTGGAATCCCATGTTGCCCAGTGATAAGATAGCCCACGAGTGGTTGGAACAGACTTTTACCCGTGAAGCAGCCTTTGTCGATGCAGCAGCGCAGATAATGGATGAGAGTCGCGAGGCCTGTGTGGACTATATGATGCCACTGGGCTTGCACCATATCTTTAAGTTCGACCATCACTATGGTCCAGAACCTGACGGTTTTATCAAGAGTTATCCGTTGGAGTGGTGTCCCGTCTACTATCACAAAGCCGATAAGCAGGGCGTCGGATTCGACCGCAGCAGTAAAGGTACCGATGCAGTCAGTCAGTATCGTCCAGAGCTGGCTCGCAGGTATGATAATCTGGCAACATGTCCAGAGAATCTGCTGTTGTGGTTCCACCATGTGCCTTGGGACTACAAGATGAAGGACGGCTCAACGCTGTGGGAATCGTTGCAGTTCCATTATAATCGTGGTGTCATCATCGTAGAACAGCACCACAACTTGTGGCACAACAAGATGCGCCACTATATTGACGAACAGCGTTGGCGTGAGGTTGACGAGCGTCTGCACCACCAGATGGAGAATGCCCGTGAGTGGCGCGACACCTGTCTTAAATATTTCGGACAATTTGCTAAAGGAGAATAAGACTATGAGAAAATTATTAGCCATTAGCTTTATGCTATTGGCACTGACGATACAAGGAAAAGAAATCAACGTCACATCGCCCGACGGCAAACTGGTGGTAACCATTGATGATGCCCAAGGTCTGCTGACCTATCGTGTCAGCTACATGGGACAGACCATGCTGAACCCTTCGGCATTGGGACTGAAGACGGATATGAGTGACTTTACCCGTGGACTGACCTTCAAGGAGATGAAGGAAAGCAACGTAGACAAGACATACACCATGACGCGCACCAAGGCCTCGTCAGCACACTATGTGGCGCATCAGGTGAACATCGTCTATCTGAATAGTCAGGGACTGCCACTGACCGTTACATTCTGTGTGTCGAACAACGACATTGCGTATCGTTATGCACTGCAGCCCAAGGGTGAGAATCGTCTGAGCACTGTCGTCTATAACGAGACATCATCATTCAATATGCCCGATGGTACGACGACCTTCCTGACTCCGCAGAGTCTTCCGATGGTAGGCTGGCAGCGTACGAAACCGTCATATGAAGAGGACTACAAGGCTGATGCTCCAATGACGGAGCGCTCGGCTTTTGGCGAGGGCTTCACCTTCCCTTGTCTGTTTAAGGTGCCTGCCGGTTGGGTACTTATTAGTGAGACGGGAGTGGGCTCCAACTACTGCGCCAGCCATTTGAGTGACTATGTGGCAGGTCGGGGCTACACCATTGCCTTCCCCAACATCGGTGAGATGCAGGGATTGGGTAGCGCATGGGCTGGACTGCCATTGCCTGGCTGTACACCTTGGCGCACCATCACCGTGGGCACCACGCTGAAGCCTATCGTCGAGACCACCATCCCCTATGACGTCGTAGAACCGCTCTATGAGCCCTCTCAGGCCTACAAGCCCGGCCGCTATACGTGGAGCTGGCTTATCTGGCAGGATGAGAGTGTCAACTACGACGACCAAGTGAAGATGATTGATTTGTCGGCAGCCATGGGTTTTGAGTATGTGTTGGTAGACAACTGGTGGGACAAGCAGATAGGCCGTGACCGTATTGCCGACCTGAACCGCTATGCCAACCAGAAGGGTGTTAAGCTACTCTTGTGGTACAGCAGCAACGGCTATGCCAATGATGCGCCACAGACGCCTAAGCACTGCATGAATACGGCATTGGCTCGCAACCGTGAGATGGCCTGGCTTCAGAAGTTAGGCATAGCAGGCATCAAGGTAGACTTCTTAGGCAGTGACAAACAGGAGACCATGAAGCTCTACGAGGACATCCTTGCTGATGCCAACCGCTATGGACTGCAGGTGGTCTTTCATGGATGTACCATTCCTCGTGGTTGGGAGCGCATGTATCCTAACTATGTCGCATCGGAGGCAGCCTTGGCCTCAGAGAATATCATGTTTAGTGAGCATCATGCCAAGACGGAGGGTTTCGAGCTGACCATGCACCCCTTTGCCCGTAATGCGGTAGGGTCCTTCGACTGGGGTGGCATCATCTTGAACCATCATATTGCGCGTGACAACAAGAGTCGTCATCGTCGCTATACAACGGATATCTTTGAGCTGGCAACAGGTATTGTCCTACAGACCAGTGTTAACTGTGTGGCGATGTATCCCAACAACCTGCAGGATGTGCCACAGTTTGAACTGGATTTCCTCAAGCAACTGCCTACTACGTGGGATGAAGTACGTTTCCTCGATGGCTATCCTACTAAGTATGTGGTGCTGGCACGCCGTACGGGTAATAAGTGGTATGTGGCAGGACTGAATGGTACCCAACAGGCGAAGACCTTGCTACTCTCATTGCCAATGTTTGCTGGCCAGACGGTACAATGTTACATCGACCAGCCTGGCAAGAAAGGGCTGCCCAGCACACCTGTGCTGCGTTCGCTCAAGGTGGATAAGAAGGGTGTTGCAAAGGTTACCATCCAACCCATGGGTGGACTGATTATTACTCGCTGAAGCAGGCAAGCCTGCTTACTAATATTCAAAATTTAGCGACAGCTGGCCGTCACCCAGCATGTTAAAAGTCTTACGGTGGTATGGCGTAATGCCATACTGCCGTATTGCTTCTCTATGCTTTTTCGTGGGGTAGCCCTTGTTCGACAGCCAGTCATACTGCGGAAACTCCTGGGCCAGTAGGTCCATATAGTCGTCGCGGTAGGTCTTGGCGAGAATGGAGGCAGCGGCGATGCTGAGATATTTGCCATCCCCCTTGACGATGGTGGTGTGGGGGAGAACCTCCCCTCGTCCCCCTCCAATGAGAGGGGAAGCATACGGCTTGAAGCGGTTGCCGTCAACGATGACAGCTTCTGGCCGTACCGTCAGTTGGTCAAGTGCACGGTGCATGGCAAGGATGGAGGCGTTAAGTATGTTGATATGATCTATCTCCTCAGGTGTAACGATACCCACCGCCCATGCCATAGCATCGCGCTGGATAATCTCGCGGAGCTGCTTGCGACGCTTGTCCGTCAGTTGTTTGGAATCGTTGAGTTCGTCGTTCTGATAGTCTTCAGGGAAGATGACGGCAGCAGCATACACACTGCCTGCCAGACAGCCACGTCCTGCTTCATCACAGCCTGCCTCAACCTTTCCGTTATAATAATGACTTGCTAACATCTTTCTTTACTTTAGGAAAGAAATTCTGTGAAATGATAGAAATGTTTACTCTGCACGGCGCATCCACAGGTGCAATTGATACAGAGCAGGAAGGAGTATCAATAGCGAAAATCCTAATGCCATATAAACATGCTGTTCTGACCCCTTGAAGATGTCAATAAGTTTCATGTCAGGGTCTGGGTAGAGCGCATACATGACATAGGCGACACTATTGTTGGCCCAGTGGTAGGCAACACCGGGAAGGATGGACCCTGTACGGTAGTACATCCAGCCTAACAACAATCCGATGAGAAAGGCATGGGGCATTTGTGCGGGGTTCATATGTACTAAGGCAAAGAACAAGGCGGAAATGGCGATGGCTGTCCACACCGAGAGTTTTTCTGACTTCAACAATTCCTTGAGGATGGCGCCACGCAGTACAATCTCCTCACTGAGCGGTGCCATCAGACCAATGACGAAATAGCCCCACGGGGTACCCAGAATAGTATCGAACTCCTGCTCGGCAAAATTGGGCAGTTCGGGCATCTGCTCTTGTAGCCATGCTGAAGGAATGATGGCTCCTAAGGCGGCTATCACGCTCCATGAGAGTATAGTCCATGGACGTGTGCGTAACCACTTAGGTGACAGCTCTGCATAGCGCGTCCATAGGAAGATGACGATGGTTATCAGACCAACCACACCGGTTGTGGTGATGAGCATCGCTGCAGTCTTGTCGCTGCTGCCTTGGATGAGGCTCCACAGGTTGGTTACAATGGCACCGCCTACGAGTTGGATGCCAATAAAAATAAGTAGGTAGCTAAGTGCTTTCTTCATGCTAATATCCTTTCTGCCTCAATGGCGTCTCGTTGTAATTGTTCTTTCAGGGCTTCAGCGCTGTCGAAACGCTGTTCTCCACGCAGACGTTCTGCGAAGGTCACCTCTATCCGTTGACCATAGAGGTCTTCGCTGAGATGGAAGATGTTGACCTCCAATGTCTGTCGCTGTCCGTTGAAGGTGGGGCGTGTGCCAATATTCATCATACCGTGTTTCCATTCGGTATTGTTCTCCATTCTGATATTCACGGCGTACACTCCTGCGGCAGGAATCAGTTGGCACTGGTCGTCTACCACGATGTTGGCAGTAGGGAATCCCAACTTGGTACCAATGTGTTCGCCATGTTCCACTCGTCCAGCTATGGTATAAGGATGGCCCAGCAACTCGTTAGCCTTACTGATATCTCCAGCAGCAACCTGTTGACGTATGATAGAACTGCTAATCTCTCCAGCGGCAGGCAGTTGTAAGACTTCAATATCCAATTCTTTTCCGTAGCGCACGTAGTCCTGAAAGCCTTCTGTGCGGTTATGGCCGAAGCGGTTGTCGTAACCGATGAGCAGTACCTTGACACCATACTTGTCGCGCAGCACTTGCTGCATAAACTCGCGGGCAGTCATCTGCTTCAGGGCTTCGTTGAATGTCAGCACCTCGATGCGGTCAATGCCTGTATTCATCAGCAGCGTGCGCTTTTGGGCAAGTGGTGTCAATGTCTGTGTACTACCCTTGTCAAAGGTGATAGCCATAGAACGTAAAGCACGTTGGCGCGCCTCATCGACAACATGCTGCAGAACGAACTGGTGTCCACGATGCACTCCGTCGAACATGCCAATGGTGGCTACATATCCTATTTTTTGCATAGACGTACTATCAAACGGTATATCTCGCCCACCCACAACACGACAGAGGTGCCGGCAATAATCATAACCCACGTCTGCCATGGCAGGGGGACGGTACGGAACATTCTGCCACCAAAGGTGACGATAATCCACTGGCCAACGAGTACGATGAGCAGTACGAGGAGAAATCCTTCGCAGGCCCATATTCTGCGGAAGGCTGAGTGGCACGAGCCCAGCATGCGGGCATTAAACAGGTTCCACCATTGCAGCATGACGAAGATGGTAAAGAAGATGGTCAGTGAGGTGCCGTCCATTCCCGTTTCTCGCTCAAGATACCATAGCAGGGAGAAGGTTGCCAGGAAGAACAGTCCACCTATGGTCAGTATGCCTCGTATCATGGAATGGGTGATGATAAAGGCATCGCTGGAACGAGGTTTCTCCTCCATGACTTCTCGTGAGGGTGGTAGCGAGGCCAGTGCCATCGCTGCCAGTGTGTCCATGATGAGGTTTACCCATAGTATCTGGGTAATGGTCAGTGGCATCTCGGTACCAATGAATGCGCCGCAGAGCACCAACAACAGGGCTGCCACGTTGACGATAAGTTGGAAGAAGACAAAACGCTGAATGTTCTTATAGAGCGAACGTCCCCACATCACGGCATGGACGATGCTGCTGAACGAGTCGTCGAGTAGGGTGATGTCGCTGGCCTGCTTGGCAACACTCGTGCCAGAGCCTAGCGACAGTCCTACGTGGGCACGATTCAGGGCAGGCGCGTCGTTGGTACCGTCGCCAGTGACGGCAACCACCTCGCCACGCTGTTGCAGCAGACTGACCAGACGTTGTTTGTCGGTAGGACGGGCACGAGACATCACTTTCAGGTCCTTGACACGCTCCAGCGCTTCCTCGTCAGTCAGTGCTGCAAACTCGGCACCCGTGATAGTGAAACCGTCGTCTATGCCACACTGCTGGGCTATCTCTTTAGCGGTAGCCACCGTGTCGCCTGTCACTATCTTCACGTCAATACCCGCATCATTACACTGCCGGATAGCGGCAGGAACCTCCTTGCGCAGCGGGTCGCTGATGGCAAAGAGTGCAAGCAACTCATTGTTTTGGGCTACAGCCAGCGTACGCATGGCATGGCTCTGCCAGTCCAACAACTGCTGGTCTAAAGTCTTGCGCTCCTCTTCTGTCAGTGTGCAGCGGTCCATCACTACCTCAGGTGCACCTTTTATATATAAGGTGTCGCCAATGGTGGTCGACATATACTTACGTTCTGTCGAGAAGGGTTCTCGACTGCTAATGGGGTTCTCGTCGCGCAACTGCTGATAGTCCACTCCTTTGTCGCGCAGCCAACGTAGCAGTGCTTGTTCTGTGGGGTTGCCCACGTCGTGCGTTGCCGTCGTGTTCAGTGCGATGGCTTTGTAGAGGTCTGAGGTCTGAGGTCTGAGGTCTGAGCATTTTCCATCTTCCATCAGACATCTGACATCGTTTACCGTCATTTTGTTTTCCGTCAGTGTGCCAGTCTTGTCTGTACAGATGACGGTAACGGCACCCATTGTCTCCGATGCCTGTAGTTTACGCACCAGATTGTTGCTTTTCAGCATACGACGCATATTCAGCGCCAGTGCCAAGGTGACAGCCATAGGCAGACCTTCTGGAACAGCCATAACTATCAGCGTGACGGACATCATGAAGTAGCGCAACACAACCTCCACCATTGACAAGTAATCGGTGGTGTGCCACAAATCATTAGTCAACACGTCGTGAATAAGAAATGCAAAGAACGATGATACAGACAGCGTGATACCCACCTTGCTGATGAACTTAGCCAGTCGCTCCAACTGGATGTTCAGCGGCGTTTTTACGTTTGTCAGTTCTGTGGCTTGGCGTGCTACGTGGCCTATCTCTGTCTTGTCACCTACTGCTGATACCACATAGCGGCCTGTACCGCCCATCACCATTGACGAGCGCAGCAGCATATCCTTTGGGTAGGCTTCTTCACCTTTCCCTTCTTCTTTCTTACCTCTTACCTCTTTATTCGTAATGGGTTCGCCCGTCAGACTCGACTCATCTACCTGTAGGTCGGTAGATTCAAAGAGATATCCGTCGGCAGGTACCTCGTCGCCAGTCTCTACAATGACGACATCGCCGACAACTACTTCGCGCCGCGGTATCTCCATGACTTTCCCATCGCGCACCACCTTGACGGGCTGTTCCTCACCCAATTGGGTAAGTACGTCAAACTTACGGGCAGCATCGCGCTCAAAATAGAATCCAACCGTAGTAGCCAGAATGATGGCAAAGAAAATACCTAACGTCTCTATGAAGTCCTGTTTTACAAAGGCCAGTGTCAGCGATACGACGGCAGCGACCAACAGGATACGGATCATCGGGTCTTGGTATTTCTCTATGTATAAACGCCACATCGACTGTCTTTTCGGTGGCGTCAGAACATTCTCACCATGTTCGAGGCGGCTTTTCTCCACCTCACTAATTGTTAATCCTTGTCTTTTAACTTCCATAACGGCTGCAAAGTTACGATAAAATGTTAAAAACGGCTAATTATTTAATGTTTAATGTTTAATCTTTAATCTTTTTTGTAACTTTGCATCCGCAAATCGCTTTTGCACTGGACTTGTAGCTCAGTTGGTTAGAGCAACAGACTCATAATCTGGAGGTCCCAGGTTCAAGCCCTGGCTGGTCCACACTGAAAATCAGAGAGTTA
>CADBWR010000011.1 GCA_902798425.1 uncultured Bacteroidales bacterium | reverse complement strand
AGGCTTATTCATTAATAGAGTGGCGAGGTGACAAATCATTAGGCAATATCAGTCCTGTTAGCAACACATATCCAGATTTTGTGCTTGTATATAAGGAGGATAAACGTAAAAGGAAGTTTGCGGTTGAATGCAAGTGGCGAGAATGCATCCCAAGGCACTTTTCTAAGCCGTCGTTTACTCCAGAACAAATTACTCATTATAAAGAATATGCAATAGAAAATGCTATGGCTGTTTTCATTGTATTAGGCGTTGGTGGTGCTCCTTCCATGCCGGAAGAACTCTACTTGATATGACTATTTAATATTGGGAGGATTTACGTGAGGTATTTGAACTCTGGCATATTTCAACACGAAGTACTGGAATATGTAAAAGGGAATAATGATGTCCAGAAAGATGTCCTGAAAGAACTGTCTGAAAGATAGATGGTTATACTCGAAATGATTTATACATTACCAGAAGCAACTCTAATAGAAATGTCCAGAAAACTTAAGGTGTCCGATAAGACTATCTGAAAATGAAAACCCCTGCAAGTGTTTGACTTGCAAGGATTTGCTTTGAAGGGTGCCCGGACGGACTCGAACCGTCGACATTCAGAACCACAATCTGACGCTCTAACCAACTGAACTACGGGCACCATGTTGGTTTTGCGGGTGCAAAGGTACGGGAAATATTTGAATTGACCAAATAAATCCCGTACTTTTTTTAGTAAATCTTTACTTTGCTGGTTTTTCGGGAGCAGCGGGAGCTTCAGTTGCGGGAGCCTCAGCAGCAGGAGCAGCAGCATCCTTGGTCTGACTTGCACCAAAACCTGGCAGATTATTGGGATTGGTAACGGGGTTCTCGATGCCCTCCATTACTGACGAGTCAGTGCTGGTGGTGGGAGCTACCCATGCGCAAATGATGCTAATGACTACCATACAGGCTGCCAGTGCCCATGTTGCTTTCTCGATGAAGTCGGTAGTCTTGCGGACACCGGCTACTTGGTTATAACCTGCAAAGCTTGACGACAAACCGCCACCCTTTGACTCCTGGATGAGCACGATGCCAATCATCAGCACGGCTGCCAGTACGATCAGAATTACAAATAATGTGTACATAATGTTTAATTGTTTAATTATTTAATTTTGTATTGTTGTTTATTATCAGTTTCTCAAGGAATCTTATCTGGTCGGCAAAGTAGGCGTTTTTTTGCGGATACTTGCTGCTGAGCCGGCTGATGATGTCGAGGGCTTTCTGGTAGCGGCCCTGACGGATGTAGATGCGTGCAAGGGTCTCGGTGAAGTACTCCTCGTCGTTGTCGTCGTTGTCGTCTTGCTGATTGTCGTCACTGTCGTTTTGGGGCAGTTCGCTTAGCATGATGCGACCTTGTTCCTGTTGCAGGAAATTGTCTATTAGGTCGTGCCCCTTGAGTTGTGGAGCATCTTCCTTATTGGTATTGTCATCGTCGCCTTCGGTTTCAAGAAGGTAAGCCACATAGTCGATAGCAGCATCGGCAGGGGTGGGGCGTCTCTTCTTGTCTTTAGGCTCCTCTTCGTCGGGTATAGAGTCAAGGAACGTGTCGATGAGGTCGATGGTGCGGCTGCCTTGAGTCTTTTTGTTATTGACTTTGGGCTTTTGGCTGTCAGCCTTGGGCCTTAGTTGGTAGTGGGCAGCCTCGACCATGTTGAAGATGGTCTTGCGGTCGGTAATATAGAATGCTGCACGTCGCAGTTCTTCGTCGAAGGCTGAATCGTGGAGCAAATAGAGGTTCTGCAGCATGAGGAGTCGCGCTGTCTGGAAATATGGATTCAGCGCCAGCATGGAGCGTAGCTCGTACAGCGTGTCGCGGTCGAGTCGTTCCGGGTGGTTGATGAGTTCCATGAGTTCCATATCTCTATTCTCTATTTATTATTACCAGTTTGCCACTGTCGCATTGAATATCTGGTCGCAGAGGTCTTTACACATCTGGGTGACAAGTTCTTCCTGTACGTCGTTGAGCGAGAGAGTTGTCTCATAGCTTTGTGTTGCCGTGAAGGTGCGCTCAAAGTCTTCTGAGTGGTTGACATTGTTAGTGAATCGCACGTTAACTGTCATGGAAAGTTCTGTCTGTGCTGAATAGCCTTCTGCACTTACCGACTTGTTGCGTTGTTGGTATTGTGTGATTTCACCTTCTATCTTCAAGTCTCCATTGCGCTTCACCTGTGTCAGACGCGTATGTGAGGAGAACTGGTCTCTGAGCTGGTTGTTGAAAAGGGGCTCCATTGGTCCCCAAACGTAGTTGGAACGAACGGGGAAGTCTGCAATCTGAATGGTCTTAGTCTTGGTATAGTCAATGCTGGCTCCATTGAACTTGTAGCTCACGGAACAGGCACTGACGGCCAACAGCCAACAGCTAAAGATGAGTAGCTTATGTGTCGTCTTACTTGTCCAGTCCATATTGTTTCAGTCTACGATAAAGTGTGCGGTCACTGATGCCCAGTTCTTGAGCAGCCTTCTTGCGGTTGCCGCCATTGCGCTCCAGTGCTTTTTCCAACATTTGGCGGCCTAAATCGCTGAGGTTGAGGCTTTCCATCTCTGGCTCTACATACTCTTCTGCCTCGGCATCCTCGGCAGAGGGGAATGACGATAGTTGAGTGTTGACAGGTGAGATGTTACTACTGATTGGTGCCAACTGGGTTGATGGCAGAGGAGTCTGTGAGGGCTTGCTGACCTGAACGTCTTCTATCTGCTTCTTGAGTGTACTCATTTCGCGGCGCATGTCGTTGACATTACTGCGTAGCTCGAAGAGTATCTTATAAAGTATCTCGCGCTCATTCTCAAACGAGTGTTCTCCTTCGTTGTGGATGGTAGCCAACTGGGTGGTCTCTTGATCCTGGGGGATGAAACGAGAGAGAATTCCTGCTGTTATCTGGCGCTCTGTGCTGAGAATGCTGATTTGCTCGGTGATGTTCTTTAGCTGGCGCACATTGCCTGGCCATTTGTAGCGCATCAGCAACTGCTTGGCATCGTCTGTCAGTACCACCTTGTCCATACGGTATTTCTCGGCCATCTGCATGGCAAAGAGACGGAACAGCAATACGATGTCTTCGCCGCGCTGACGAAGTGGAGGCATCTGAATAGGCACTTGGTTCAGACGGTAATAAAGGTCTTCTCGGAAACGTCCTTCACTGATGGCCTGTCGGATGTTTACATTGGTGGCAGCCACAATGCGTACGTCTGTCTTGCGAATCTCTGTGCCGCCCACGGGGATGTATTCACCATTCTCCAAAACACGTAGCAAACGGGCCTGTGTGGCCATGGGCAGTTCGCCCACCTCGTCAAGGAACAGTGTTCCCTTGTTGGCTACCCCAAAGTAACCTGGTGAGTCGTTGATGGCTCCAGTAAATGAGCCTTTTACGTGTCCGAAAAGTTCTGAGTCGATGGTTCCCTCGGGAATGGAGCCGCAGTTGATGGCAAAGTACTTCTCACGACGGCGTGGAGAGTTGTCGTGGATGACACGTGGGATAATCTCCTTGCCGACACCGCTTTCTCCGACAATGAGCACACTAAGGTCAGTCGGCGCCACCTGTAGGGCGACGTCAAGGGCGCGATTTAATGCTTCGCAGTTTCCTACGATGTTATAGCGCTGCTTGATGTTCTGTAACTCAGTTGTTTTCATTATCTTAGCTTAGCGGGCTGCAAAGTTACAAAGAAAATCTGACATAATGGCACACTTTGGCAGAAATTTAACTTTCTGTCTGCGTTTCGGGCTTACCAGGCTTCTCTTTTTTAAACATATCCTTAGGACGTGGCTGTGCAAAACGAGCCTTGTTGCCATCCTCCCGCTTCTCGTGGAAGAGCTTAGGTAATGGGTTTTGAAGGGGCTCGTCATAGTTCTGGCGGTTGCGCCAGATGTCGATAGCCGTATAGATAGCCTGACGCAGCGAGTTCTCGTCGGCCGTACCCTGTCCGGCAATGTCGTAGGCTGTGCCGTGGTCGGGAGAGGTGCGTACAATGGGCAGTCCAGCAGTGAAGTTGACACCATTGTCCAAAGCGATGGTCTTGAAGGGTGCCAGTCCCTGGTCGTGATACATGGCCAGCACACCATCAAAATAGTTGAAACTGCCAGAACCGAAGAATCCGTCAGCAGCATAGGGACCAAAGGCTTGAATACCATTCTCAGCCAGTTGTTCAATGGCAGGCTGTATAATGTCTTTCTCCTCAGCACCCAGCAGCCCATTGTCGCCAGCATGAGGGTTTAACGACAGCACGGCGATGCGTGGACATGAGATACGGAAGTCACGACGCAGCGACTGGTGGAAGATGGTGGCCTTCTCGATGATGGCCTCCTTGGTGATGGCTTTGGTAATGTCTTTGATGGGCAGATGCGTGGTGACGAGTGCTACGCGTAGCATGTCGTTCATTAATATCATGAGTGCCTTCTTGCCTTCACCCAGACTGGTCTCGATGTATTCTGTGTGCCCAGGAAAGTGAAAACCTGGGTTCTGGATGGTAGCCTTGTTGATGGGTGCTGTCACCAGTACATCATAGAGTCCGCTGCGGTAGTCGGTCATGGCGCGGTCTAGTGCACAGAAGGCAGCCTGTCCTGCTTCTTCTGAGGGTTGCCCGAATTCAATCTTGATTTCGTCATCGTGGCATGCCAATAGGTTGACGCGTCCGTCGCGTGCTTCCTCGGCGTTGTTGATGATGGTAAAGCTTGTTTCCAAGTTGAGCGCCTTCTTATGGTAGGTCGCTATCTTCGGCGAGCCATAAATAATAGGTGTGCAAAGTTCGAGGATGGTAGGGTCTTGAAAGGCCTTCAATATCACCTCGTAACCGACACCGTTGGTATCTCCTTGCGTGATAGCCACGCGAATTTTCTTTTCTTGTTCCATTGTTGTTATTTGAACGTTATAGCTTTATTGCTTGGTTGTTCTTTCAATTCGTTCTGACGGGCGGTACTTAACAGTCCGCAGGCTGCAAAGATGTCTTGCCCTCTGGAAGCACGGATGGTTGTTGTGATGCCATGTGCTGTTAGATAGTCACGCAATGCCTCCATACGTTTCTCGTCAGAGGCAGGCAAGTTGACACCAGGTATCTCGTGGAAACGGATGAGGTTGACACGACATTCCAAGCCCTCCAGTAGTCGGACAATCTCCCTGCCATAGAGTGGTGAGTCGTTGAGACCGCCAAAACAGATGTATTCAAACGAACAGCGACGCTGGTGTGTGAAGTCATATTGTTTGAGCAGTGCTATCGTCTCTTCCAGCGGCATCGCTTTCTCGGCAGGCATCAGCTGCAGGCGCTGCTCATGGAGCGGTGAGTGCATGGAGATGGCTACATGGCAGGGACTCTCGTCAAGGAACCGCTTTAGCTTGCCCTTGACACCTACGCTGCTGACGGTGATGCGTTTAGGACTCCATTGCCATCCCCAGTCGGCTGTCATTATCTCAGTGACGCGCAGTACGGCATCAAGGTTGTCCATCGGCTCGCCTTGTCCCATGAAGACGATATTCGTCAGTTGGTCTACCTCTGGCAGTGCATATATCTGGTTTAGAATGTCGGCAGCGGTCAGATTGCCTTGCCATCCCTGTTTGCCCGTCTGACAGAACAGACAGTTCATCTTGCAGCCTACTTGACACGAAACACACAGCGTGGCACGGTCGTGGTCTGGGATGAAGACCGTCTCGACGAAGAGGACGCTATCGGCTGTCTGCACGGGAAAGAGGTACTTGATGGTGCCGTCCTTGGAGCGCTGGCAGTCGATTGGTGCCATGGCGCCAACCTCGAAGTGTTCAGACAGTAGCTCTCTGTTCTGCTTCGACAGATTTGTCATCTCGTCGATGCTCTTCACATGCTTCACATACAACCACTGAGCAACCTGCTTTGCAGTGAAAGCAGGCATACCAAGACTGGCGACAAGAGCTTTCAACTCTGCCGGCGTCATCCCCAAAAGTCGTTTCTTTTGTGGTATCATGGGTGCAAAGGTAGTAAAATAAATGATAAAAGGGAAATGAAAAATGAAAAAATTGCAGACACAGCTTCATAATTCCTAATTTATTTGTATCTTTGCACTCAATATACTAAAAACAAGCAAAATTCATGAAACAGAAAACAGATTGCTTTATAGCCTGTCAAGCACTGGATGACGTCATGCCTGTGGTAGAGCAGTTGCGTCGTAGCAGGGTTGTCAGGCATATCTTCTTGTTGGTCAACAAAGAATTGGCAGCACAGATTACAGCACCAAAGGACTGCACATTATTAATAACAGACGATTTGTCAAGCAGCCATTTCGTGTCTTTGTTGGCAGAGAACGCCATGGCAGCTTATGCCCTGTTGTGTCTGAAACCCTTTGCTCTTCAGTTGGGCGAGCAGGCGCTGGAACGTATGATGTTGGTGGCTGGCGACACTGAAGCTGCAATGGTCTATAGTGACCGCTATACGATAGAGGAAGGTACACGTAAAGCGCATCCCGTTATTGACTATCAGGAGGGTGCGTTGCGTGACGATTTTGATTTTGGTAGTGTGTGGCTGGTGCGTACATCCCTTCTGCATCAGTATGCAGCCCATGAGCATGGTCATGATTATCTTTATGCCGCCCTGTACGACCTGCGATTATTCTTAAGTCGCGAAGGCCGTTTGCTGCACCTAAACGAGTATTTGTATACAGAGGAGGAACGCGACCTTAGAGCCTCTGGCGAGAAACAGTTTGACTATGTTAATCCTCGCAACCGCGAAGTGCAGATAGAAATGGAATCGGCATGTACAGAGCATCTGAAAATGGTCAATGCCTTGGTGGATACCAGTTTGTATAACGAAGTGGATTTTGCTGAGCAAGACTTTGAGGTGGAAGCCTCTGTTGTCATACCCGTCTACAATCGTGAGAAGACCATCAAAGATGCGGTGGAGAGTGCTCTCTCGCAGAAGGCATCGTTCAAGTATAATGTTATCGTTGTCGACAATCACTCTACGGATGGCACCTCAGAAATACTCTCAGTGCTGACTCCCCATTATGGTAATAAACTTCACGTCATTGTGCCAGAACGTACAGACCTGGGCATTGGCGGATGCTGGAATCAGGCCATCAACAGCTCCTATTGCGGACGTTTTGCCGTACAGTTGGACTCTGACGATCTCTACTCGTCTCCTAAGACGTTGCAGACGGTTGTCAATGCTTTCTATGAGCAGAAGGCTGCTATGGTGATAGGCTCTTATCGTATGTGCGATTTTGAGTTGAACACATTGCCTCCCGGACTTATTGACCACCATGAGTGGACCGACGAGAATGGACCAAATAATGCGTTACGCATCAATGGCTTAGGCGCTCCACGAGCCTTCTTCACTCCTTTATTGCGTCAGGTTCAGTTCCCCAATACCTCGTATGGCGAGGACTATGCTCTGGGACTGATGTTCTCGCGTCGCTACCGCATAGGACGTATATTCTCTGAATTGTACCTTTGCCGTCGCTGGGGTGGCAACTCTGATGCTGCACTATCGGTAGAGAAAGTCAATGCAAACAATCTTTATAAGGATCGGCTGCGTACTATCGAGTTGCATGCTCGCCAGCAGATGAACCAAGGTGTAAACGACGTATTGAGTGAGTCGGCTCTGATGCGTTTCTTCAACCGTCAGTTACAGATTTGGGAGGAAGTGCGCCAGCGCTATCGTGACCTGGAGCATGTGGAGACCCGTGAACTGATGGGCGACACCTTGACAATGATGGCGCAGTGGAATCCTGCCCGCATCATGTCTACGGGTGCTAAGATTGATGCTAAGTCCATAGCAGAGCGTCCCTGTTTCCTCTGCGCAAAGAATCGTCCCAAGGAACAGATGCACCGTATGGTTGATGGACTTTATGAGTTGTTGGTCAATCCATTCCCCATTCTTCCTGTCCATTTCACCATTCCAACCTTACGCCACCGTTCACAGCGCATTCTGCCGATGTATGGTGAATTGTTGCAGTTGGCACAGCGCAACAGTGACCTTACCTTATTATATAATGGACCACACTGTGGCGCTTCCGCCCCCGACCATGCCCATCTGCAGGCTGTTAGCAGTGGCGTTCTGCCCTTGCAGTGCTCTTGGCAGCGCTTGAGCCGTAACATGTTGGAGGTCGTTAAGCATGATGAGGATAATGGAATATGGCATCTGACAGACTATCCTGCAGCAGCCTTTGTTATCAAGAGTCGCGATATAGAGATTGGCGAACAGCTCTTCAAACAGTTGTATCGCTGTCTGCCACCATCCGATGACAATACAGAGCCCATGATGAATATCATTGCATGGAACACGGGCAATGGACTGGTTAGTGTCGTGCTGCCACGTGGCAAGCATCGTCCAGCTTGTTATACTGCTGAGGGTGACGCGCAGTTCATTATTAGTCCGGGAGCAGTAGACATGGGAGGACTTATTATTACCCCCCGTGAGCAGGATTTTCGACGCCTGACGGTAGAACAGGTTCTTACTATCTATCGGGAGGTATCTATCACCCCAGAACAGGTAAAACGGATTATTGAAGATTTACAAAATACACCATTGACAGCTAACCACTCACCGTTGTCAATGACTAGTCAGCCTAATGTGACAGTCGGTATAGTCAGTGCACAGAAGATTCATTTTTCCCTGAATGGTGCCTATGTCGCTAAGGGTGAAATTATTCAAGGTGAACAGACGGTGGAGTTTTCCGAGGGAGGCATTCTGTGGAATGGCAATCAGTATCGCTCGCTGACTTTCATACCTCAGTCTGCACAGTCGTCATTCTCGCTGTATGATGTCACCATTGGTGTCAACTTCCATTGGGAGCGCAAGGAGACACAGGTGTTCCTTGGTACATTGCGTTTGGTTGTTGAGAGCGACAAGATTACGGCCATCAACGAGTTGCCTGTCGAGAGTTACCTTGCCTCAGTCATCTCCAGCGAGATGAAAGCCACGGCAGGGCTGGAACTACTCAAGGCTCATGCCGTTATCAGCCGTTCTTGGCTGCTGGCTCAGATGCGACGCCGTGAGGAGAATAAGGAGCAGAAGAATGGCTTCTTCTCATTTATTAAGAAAGACGATGAACTCATCCGCTGGTACGACCGCGAAGACCATACCATCTTCGATGTCTGTGCTGATGACCATTGTCAGCGCTATCAAGGCATCACCAAACAGACCAGTAAGAATGTGGAGCAGGCACTGAAGTCTACCCGTGGACAGATACTCTGCTATGGTGATGACATCTGTGATGCCCGCTTCTCGAAGTGCTGTGGTGGTGTCACTGAGGAGTTTCAATATTGTTGGGAAGACACCCCAAAGCCATATCTTGTCAGTGTGCCAGACCCCTTCTGCAATACCAATGATAAGGCTGTTCTCGCGCAGGTTCTCAATGACTATGACCAGGAAACCAACGACTTCTACCGCTGGACGGTGGAATATACAGCGGATGAGATCTCAGATCTCATCAACGAGAAACTGAAGGATGATTTTGGCACTATTACCGACCTCATTCCTTTGGAGCGCGGTAAGAGTGGCCGCATTTGGAAGTTGAAGATAGTAGGCACCAAGAAGACGTTCACCATTGGTAAGGAATTGGAGATTCGCCGTGCCCTCAGCGAGAGCCATCTCTACAGCTCAGCTTTCGACGTGGAGAAAACGGAGAAAGGCTTCCGGCTGAACGGTAAAGGTTGGGGACATGGTGTAGGCCTCTGCCAGATTGGTGCTGCCGTCATGGGACAGCAAGGCTATCGCTATGATGAGATATTGTTACACTACTATCGTAATGCTGAAATCAAGAAAATCTATTGATTATGGAACAAATAAAACAAAGAAATCCATGGTGGTGGATTCCCACCTTATATATTGGAGAAGGACTGCCTAACGTGGTTGTTATGACCGTGGCAGTAGTGATGTATATGCAATTGGGCATGAGCGATACCGATATTGCTCTCTATACAGGTTGGCTGGGACTGCCCTGGGTGGTGAAACCGCTGTGGAGCCCATTTGTAGATCTTTATAAGACTAAGCGTTGGTGGGTGCTCGCCATGCAGATGCTGTTAGGCTCGTCACTTGCCGGTGTGGCTTTCACGCTGAATACGCCGTTCTGGTTCCAGGGAACCATGTGCTTCTTTTTCCTCATGGCTTTCAGCAGTGCTACTCACGATATTGCTGCTGACGGTTATTATATGCTCGAACTCGATGACCACCAGCAGGTGTGGTTTGTGGGCATTCGCAACACGTTCTATCGTTTAGCCGTTATCTTTGGAAATGGTGTACTCATCCCCATGGCAGGAATGCTGCAACTGGTCTTCCGCAACCAGAAAGCCTTTACGTGGAGTCTTGTATTCTACGGACTGGCAGCACTCTTCCTGGCCATCTGGCTCTACCATGCCTATATCATGCCCCGTTCAAAGGCTGACCAACGCCATGGCACCAATGCCCGTGAGGTGGCAACAGGTATTGTGACGGCTTTCCGTACCTTCTTTCAGAAGCTGCCTCCCCGTGAGATGCTCTTTGCCATGCTCTTCCTGCTGTTCTATCGCTTCCCAGAGGCATTGTTGGGCAAGATGAGTGTGACGTTCCTCATGCGTCCTCATTCCTCAGGTGGTCTGGGACTGTCACCTCAAGAGTTCGGACTGGCCAGTGGAACCATTGGCGTGATAGGACTGACACTCGGTGGCATCCTTGGCGGACTATTAGCAGGCCGCGATGGCTTCAAGCGATGGCTGTGGCCTATGGTGTGTGCTATCACGTTGCCCGATATAGTCTATGTCTATATGAGCTATGCCATGCCCGACAATCTGGTACTCATCAGCTCTTGCATCTTCATCGAACAGTTTGGCTATGGCCTAGGCTTTACAGCACTGACACTCTATATGCTCTACTTTGCTAAGGGCAGTTTCCAGACGTCTCATTATGCCTTCTGCACAGCCATTTCTTATCTAGGCTTGATGTTGCCTGGCATGGTGTCGGGATGGATGAAGGATTTGCTGGGTTACCGTCAGTTCTTTATCATTGTCATGCTGCTCTGTCTGATAACGTTTGTCGTGACAGCACTCATCAAGGTTGATCCGGAATTTGGCAAGAAACAAGAGTAGGGACGCTATTTTGCCTCGCTACACCTTATTATATTATATAATGAAGCGGCAATGGTTTCACAACCGTGCCGCTTCTTTCTATCAATGTTAGTATTAATAATGGAAAAGAAATCGTTATTTCTTGTTTTGATGTGGTAAAGATACGGATTATTTTTGAAATGGCAATGTTTTTTGTCAAAAAAATGCCTTTTTTAGCGTAAAAAAACGGTTTTCCTATCCTGTTTTAGGTATTTCCCTACCTACAAATAGGATTTTTACTTTGTGTGGCATTGATATTTGTTCTATCTTTGCAGTACAGAAAACAAAAATGTCGAACACTTTAAAATAAACGGCTATGAAAAAGATTTATACTCTCCTCGCAATGGCAATGATAACCATGATGACGATGACCAGCTGTGATGCTGATTTAGAAGATCGCATGGAGGCACGCACCCTTGAAGGTACCTGGACAGGATATATCGACAACTACTATTACGACCGCTGGGGCCTGACAGGCACTAACTACCGCACCGCTTTCTATTTCGAGCGTGAGAATGCCTATGGTGGCTGGGGCTATGAGGTTGACTACGACGCACGTCGTCCATCAGACTACTGGTACTGTGATTTCAAGTGGGAGATTGTTCGTGGCAATATCCGCATACAGTACTACGACCGCGACTATACCGATGTTGTCATCTACGACTACATGCTTGACGACTACCACTTCAGTGGTGAGATGGATGATGGATACAGCGACACACGTACCTACTTTAGTCTTAGCTACGATAAGATGTTCAACTGGAGCTACTGGACACGCGGCATCACTCGCGGAGTCAGTGACGAGTATCACGCAACAGGAACAGGCTGCTTCGCTAAGAAATAGTAACTTGTCTTTATACAAACAAAAAAAAAGAGGGCCGCAACCCTCTTTTTTGTTTGTTATATTCCCAAGCCTCCTTCATAGGAAGCGTCGACAGCTTTCGACTGCAGTATGCGCGAGTTGGGGGGCACGCTATGTGTCAGCCAGATGTTACCACCGATGGTCGAATGGTGCCCGATGGTGATGCGTCCTAATACCGAGGCGTTGGAGTAGATGGTCACATAGTCCTCGATAATCGGATGACGAGGTACGTTGAGCATGTTGCCGTCAGCATCATACTTAAAGCTCTTGGCACCTAACGTTACACCTTGGTACAGCGTGACGTGATTGCCGATGATGCTCGTTTCACCGATGACGACACCTGTGCCGTGGTCTATGGCGAAGTACTCACCGATGGTGGCTCCCGGATGAATGTCGATGCCTGTCTTCGAGTGTGCCTGCTCCGTGATGATACGCGGAATGACGGGCACCTTCAACTCGTGCAGCCTATGGGCTATGCGATAGTGCGTCATGGTGTTGACAACTGGGTAGCAGAAGATGACCTCACCATAGTTGGGGGCTGCAGGGTCGTTGTCAAACATTGCTTGGATGTCAGTGTATAGTACACGCTTCAGTTCGGGCAACGTGTCAATGAACTCCAGAGAAAGCCGCTCGGCCTCAGCATATACCTGCTGCTTGGTGCGGTTGCATTCGCAGTCCTCACAGAATTGCAAACCATGCGCTATCTGTTTGACAAGCAGGCGGTGTAACTCTTGCATGTGTACCCCAATGTTGTACGAGCGTAATGTCTCATCAGATTGTCGCTGGTTGAAGTAGTCAGGGAAGATGATGTTCTTCACCAGCGCTACTATCTGTTTCACCATCTCCACCGAGGGAAGTGGTGCCTCTGTGGCTGGCATCATGCTAACCTCCTGTTTCGTGAGTTTTGAGAGGAGGTTGACATTTTTGAGTAGTATGTCGTTGGTATTCTTATCCATAGTGCCTGCAAAGATACGAATTATTTTTCTTTTCTTTCCTAATTCTTCCAATATTTCTTATGCCAACGTGTGTGCATCGAAATATTGTTGAACCTCTTCTTTGTAGCTGTCAGAGATTGGCAACTGTTGGTCGCCAAAGACTATGCGGAAACGTTCAATACCTTCAGCTTTTGACATGTGGACGATGTATGAGCGGTGAGTACGTAGAAATTCGGGACGTGGCAAGTAGTCTTCCAGTTTCTTCATATTCATCAGACTCATAATCTTCTGGCCGTCAGCAAGATATATACGTATATAGTCCTTTAGTCCTTCTACGTAGAGAATGTCGTCCAGTGCTACACGTAGCAGTTTGTAGTCACTTTTCACATACATGAAACGATCAGAAGCGTACGTTTGTTTCTTCTGTGTGATGCTGAACCATTCAAGTGCTTTGTCAGCAGCCTTCAAGAAGTCGTCATAGCTGACTGGTTTCATCAGGTAATCCAGTGCAGCCACCTTGTATCCCTCGATGGCATATTGCTTGAAGGCCGTGGTAAAGATGACCTTCGTGTCTTTGGGCAGTATCTTCGCAAACTCAATTCCGGAGAGTTCGGGCATCTGGATGTCAAGGAACAGCAGTTGAGCCGGATTACTGCGTAGTTCTTTCATAGCCTCTATAGCGCTTCCATAAGTACCGATGAGGTTAAGAAACGGTGTCTTTTGTACGTAACTCTTCAGCAGTCCTGCTGCTAAAGGCTCGTCATCAATAATGGCGCAGTTGATAATCATAATTGGATGGTTATTGTTGAATAATAAATTTTATTGTTCTTTTTAGTGCCCTGTTTCCACGTATAACGACCTGGGTATGCCAGTTCTAATCGCCGTTCTACTTGTTGTAGTCCGATGCCGTGTCCACTGTGGTCTGAGGACGTCTTAGGGTGGTTGGAGTTCTGAATGTCACATACAAGGGTATGGTTGCTTACCGTGATGTTGATATGGACGAATGAAGACTCCGTAGGACTGATGCCGTGTTTGAAGGCGTTCTCCACCAATGAGATAAGTACCATAGGTGCCACCTCAACATTGCTGTCTTGTACATTGGTGTCGAAAGTGACTTCTACCGTCTGTGGTAGTCGGATGCGCATCAGTTTGACATAGTTTTCCAAAAACTCCAGTTCATTGTCTATGGGAATGCTGGGTTGTTGATAGTCATAGAGAATGTGACGCAGCATTTTCGATAGCTCTTGTATCGTTTCCTGGGCTTTTTGAGTGTCAAAAGCAGTCAGCGCATAGATGTTATTCAGCGTGTTCAGCAGGAAGTGAGGATTTATCTGGTTGCGCAGATTGCGTAGCTCAGCCTGTGCTTTTGCTGCCTCTACCTCTTTAAGCTGTTGGTCGGCAGTAACCCATCGGCGTGCCAGTGCCAAGGCAGTGCCACCACCTGCAAAAACAGCCAGATTCAGACTGTCGCGTAAGATGAATGATACGGTTCCCACCAAGTCTGATGACTGCTTGTTGAGGTAAGGCATGTACATGTCGTTAGTCCAGTCCAGCCAATAGTGTAGGAATGTTCCCAAGACCGTGATGAGTACCAGATTGATGAGCAGGTCATAACGATGCTTCCCGGCCACAAAAAGCTTTGGTGCCAGGATGAAGTAGTTCAGGTAGAATACTACCAGCAACAGTAATGGCTGCATGCAGGTCATCAGATAGTGGGGTAGGGTAATACCCGTTCCTCTCCAGAATGTTAGCGGCGACAGGAACATAAAAGCCCAAAGGGCCATGTGGCAGGCGCCGGCAATGTGTTTGTTAATAGAGAAAAAATTCTTACTCATGTCTTATAGCCTCTATGGGGTCCATGTTTGCTGCTTTCTGTGCGGGGATATATCCGAACAGTACCCCGATGAAAACGCATACCAAGAAAGATACGTAGATACTCCAAGCTGGCACGCTCGATGGCATGCCGAACGAACCAATGAATGCGCTCACTGAACAGCCTAAGAAGATGCCAATCAGTCCACCTGTCACACTGATGAGTACTGACTCGATGAGAAACTGTAGCGAGATGACGTATCCTGTTGCTCCTACGGCCATGCGCAGACCAATTTCCTTGGTACGCTCCGTAACACTAACCAACATGATATTCATAATGCCAATGCCAGCTACCAATAGTGAGAAGGCAGCAGCAACGACTAATATCAAGGTTACGGTATCCATAGTGCTGGACATTGTCTCCATCATCTCTGCTTGTGAGCGAATGGTGAAATCATCGTCAGCGTTACCTTTCAGTTTATGATTGTCGCGCAGCATTTGCGTCAGTTCTTCAATGGCAGCATCTGAAAGTTCCTCAGTCAGTGCCGAGCAGACAATACTTGAGAAAAATGTCTGGGCATTGATACGCTTCATGACGGTGGTATAAGGAGCAATGATAACATTATCCTGGTCCATGCCCCATGAGTTGTAACCCTTCGATTTCAGTACCCCGATGACACGCATCGGTATGGACTTGAAACGGATTGTTTTACCAATGGGGTCGTGGCCGTCAAACAGTTCCTTGACGATGGTTGCACCTACAACACATACCTTTGAGGCTTTCTTGATGTCTTCATCTGTAAAACAGTCACCCTCTTCAACTGTCCATAACTTGATGTCCAAATATTCTGTAGACTCTCCATATACCGACGTATTGGTATTGTTGTTACCATAGATGACTTGTCCACTGGCAGTGACTTCCGGCGACACCTTGCTAACGAACTTCTTCTCACGGAGGATACGCTCGTAGTCAGCCATCTTCAGCGTTTGCATAGCTGACGGGTCTTGGCGTACACCACCTCGCATGTCAGCACCAGGACGGATGGTCAGCAAATTTGTACCCATGGTGGCTAGTTCGCTGCGGATACTCTCTTTCGATCCCTGACCTATTGACATCATGATGATGACGGCTGCTACACCGATGATGATACCCAACATGGAGAGGAATGAGCGCATCTTGTTGCTGCTTACAGCTTTGATGCTTATTTTAAAGAGGTTAAGTATGTTCATCTTCTATTATGCTTTTAGCTATTGACTATTGGCTATAGGCAAACTGCCGGCAGCTAACAGCCAACGGTCTGTTAATCATCTACTGGTGCAGGAAGAGCAGCCAGTGCCTCTGCTGCCGATTTGATATTGTTATTGACGGTATCCTCACGAATCTTTCCATCGCGTAGGTTAATATTGCGGCTACTGTATTCTGCAATCTCAGGGTTGTGGGTTACAAAGATAATGGTGTGTCCTTGTCGGTAGAGCTCTTGAAACAGTACTAACATTTCAAACGATGTGCGTGTGTCTAGATTACCAGTAGCCTCGTCGGCCAGCAGCACAGCGGGGTCGTTCACCAGAGCACGGGCAATAGCAACACGCTGCATCTGTCCACCTGACATCTGGTTGCTCTTGTGGTACAGACGGTCACCCAGACCGACGGCTCGTAGGGCCTTGATGGCACGCTCGTGGCGTTCTTCGGCACTTACTTCACTGTTATACATCAATGGCAGTTCCACATTCTCTACAGCTGTGGTCTTAGCCAACAGATTGTAGTTCTGGAAAACGAAGCCTATCTTCCTGTTTCTCAGATGGGCACGTTGGGTCTTCGACATGGAGCGCACAGAAATACCGTCCAACAGGTATTCTCCGCTGGTGGGGGTGTCCAAGCAGCCCAACTGGTTTAGCAATGTCGACTTGCCTGAGCCCGAAGTGCCCTGAATGGTGACAAATTCGCCCTCATAAATCTTGAACGAGACACCGCGCAATGCCTTCACCGTCTCACTACCTACTTGGAAGTAGCGCTTCACGTTCTGCAGCTCGATGACTACTTTGGAACCCACCCCGTTCCCCTCCCGAGGGGAGGGAGCTTGGTTGCCTATTATATTATTATTGTCCATCATGTTTGCTATTAAACCTCCCCTCCCTTGGGGAGGGGCAGGGGGTGGGTCTTTATTTCTTTTGTCCCTGTTGTCCTTGCTGATTCCTATTGTTTCTTGGTCGTGGCATGAAGGGGTTCTGGGATTGCTGGCTCTGTTCCTGCTCGCCGCCACTAATCTTGAAGTCTACGAGTACGTCGGTACCTTCGCTGATGCCGCTAACTATCTCTGTCAGCATGCCATTCGTCGTTCCTGTCTCCACCTTGTGGGCCTTAAAAGTGTTGCCCTCCAGTGTCCACACCTTCAGTGGAGCCTCCACGTCTTCTATCTGCTCACCCTTCTTCAGCAGCGCTTCGTTGGGTATGAAACGCAGTGCC
Source organism: uncultured Bacteroidales bacterium (assembly GCA_902798425.1). Classification (GTDB taxonomy): domain Bacteria; phylum Bacteroidota; class Bacteroidia; order Bacteroidales; family Bacteroidaceae; genus Prevotella. The sequence goes on along the minus strand of CADBWR010000011.1, from coordinate 43,802 downwards.
TTGGAGGGTACAGCCAGTACATCGTTCTTCTCTAATGTGTAGATAGTTACGTTGGCTGTCAGTCCTGGCTTTAACTTCAAGTCTTTGTTGGGTGCCGATATGACGACTTCATAGGTTACGACATTGCTTGTCGTGGTAGCTTGCTGGCGCACTTGCGTCACCTGGCCTTCAAATTTGTCGTCAGGGAAGGCGTCAACGGTAAATGAAACACGCTGTCCTTCCTTTACACCACCGATGTCTGCTTCGTCAATATCGGCAATGACGCGCATGTCTGTCAGGTCTTGAGCAATATTAAACAGCTCAGGAGTATTGAACGAGGCAGCCACGGTTTGTCCTTCCTCTACCGACTTTGAAAGTACCACTCCGTCTATGGGGCTGGTAATGGTGGCATAGCCCAAGTTGGTTTGTGCCTTCTGCACGCTCTCCTTGCTGGAGGCAACGGCTTGACGTGCCTTCTGGTACGATAGTTTGGCATTCTCGTAGTCGTTGGCGCTGACCAGTCCCTTGTCAAACAGCGTCTGGTAGCGCTGGAAGTTGGCCGTCTCATAGTTCAGTGTACTCTCTGCAGAGGTTAAGTCAGCCTTGGCACGGTTCAGTTCACTGGTTAGGTTCGTCTTGTCGAGTTCAGCGATGATTTGCCCTTTCTTGACCACGCTATTGTAGTCGACATATAGCTTTGACACGATACCAGATACCTGTGTACCTACTGTCACCGATGTTACAGGTTCTATAGTACCGGTTGCGGTGATGGTGGTGTGGATGTTCTGTCGCTCTGCCTTGGCAGTCTCAAATTCCACAGTCTCTTCTTTCTTTCCGCCCGACAGTGCCCAGGCGACGATGGCTATTACCGCTACGGCTCCTACAGCCATCCATATCTTCTTGTTCTTCATATCTTAAATATTGATTTGTTCGCCTTGGTAGAATTTTAGCAACTGGATATTCAGTATTGTAGTGTACTTCGACTGCAACTTGTTCTGCTGTGCCTGCAACAGGTTCGTCTTGCCGTTCATCAGCTCCACGATGTTCTTCAAACCCAGCTGGAACTGCTCCGACAGCAGGTCGTATGACAGCTGTTCACTGTCTACGCTGACTTTGGCAGCACGAAATTTCTGTTGGTTGCTCTGGGCGTCCAGCCAAAATCCCTCGATGGTGGTGTACAACTCTTTACGTGCGTCCAACTGACTCAGCAGTGCCTGTTCGCGCTGTATCTTTGCCTTGTTTACGGCTGTCTTGTTCTTCCTACCGTCAATCAGCGGTATGCTGACACCCAATCCTACCGTAGCGTCGAAGTTGGTCTTCATCTGATCGCCCCAGCTGTTGTCGTTACGCGACGATGTGCTGGTACCCACGCCGCCTGTTACACTGACTGTTGGCATATAGCCGCCTTTGGCTGCCTTGATTTGTAACTCACTTTTCGTGATGGCCAATTCTTGACTCTTTATTTCCGGACGTGTCAGCAATGCTTGTTCGTAGACATTTTGCAGGGCGGGGATGGCTGCCAGTGCTTGTTCGTCGCTGGCCGTTGGCATGGCGATGTCGAATGTCGGGTCGTCGGTAATCTCTAACAGTTGCTTCAGCGACAACTTGTAGTCTGCCAGATTACTTTGGGCAGCCACCAGATTATACTCGTCCGTAGCGCGCTGCGCAGTCAGCTGAGCCAAGTCGGCCTTCGACATCTTGCCTATCTCCAACATTGTCTTGCCGCGCTCCTCGTTCTTCTTTGAAGCCTCCAGACTCTGGCGGTTCACCTCGATGGCTTCATTCATATAGAGTATCTGCACATACAGCTGTGCAATGCGCTCCTGGATGCTATTGGCCGTCTCCTGGGCCGACAATTCTGCCTGCTGTTCAGTCAGCGTGTTCTGCTTCAATGCGTTGGTGTTTTGACCGCCATTCCATACCGTCCACTGGGCATTGATGCCATAGGTACCGCTATATGAGCCTTTCTTTACGTTCACCCCTTCCATCCAGGGAGAATAGGCCAATGACTGGTTTGTCGTGGCTGTCAGCGAGGGCAGCAGGGCGGCTTTCGTCTGCTTGCGGTCTTCCGTGGCCGACTGCTTCTTCAGTACAGCCTGTTTCAGTGTGATGTTGTTCTGCATGGCATAGTCTATGCAGTCTTTCAGCGTCCACTGCTTCTGTGCGTGAACGCCTATGCTGGTCAATGCCATCAGAACCACTAATCCTTTTCTCATGGGCTTGTCACTTTATGGTTTTGACTTTTTTCTCTGTGCAAAGGTAGAAAATATCGACGAAATAGAGAAATGTTTTACTGATTATTTTTGATTTGGTAGAAATAATTAACGAAAACCTCTATATTTATTCCTGTTTTATAGAGATATTGTGTAATTTTTGTATATGGATAATTATCATGCCCCTACAAACACCACTTTCTCATTGCTATAGTACATTTACACTTAGCTCTGCCTTCTAATATAATAATGTTCGCGCGATGAAGCGTTTGCTACAAAGAGATGATTCTCTTCAGAAAATCTCAAATTCATTTGGTTTTTCATCCGATTTACACTACCTTTGCAGACAAATTCGAAAAAGTACAGAGATAATGGGAAAGATTATATTAACCGGAGACCGTCCTACAGGCAAGTTGCATCTGGGCCACTATATTGGTTCCCTGCGCCGTCGTGTAGAACTGCAGAATGCAGGTGATTACGAAAAGATGTTTGTTTTCATGGCTGATGTACAAGCCTTGACAGACAATGCCGACAACCCTGAGAAGATTCGCCAGAATATTATTGAAGTGGCACTGGACTATCTGGCTGCCGGCCTCGATCCAGAGAAGTGCACGCTGTTCATTCAGAGTCAGATAACAGAATTGGCCGAGTTGACGACCTATTTGATGAATCTGGTGTCAGTGAGCCGTGTTCAGCGTAACCCAACGGTAAAGACAGAGGTGAAGATGCGTGGCTTTGAGGGCGAGAGTATTCCTTTAGGATTTTTCTGCTACCCTGTCAGCCAAGCTGCCGACATCACGCTGTTTAAGGCTACTACCGTGCCTGCCGGTGAAGATCAGGAACCTATGCTGGAAGTAACGCGCGAATTGGCTCGTCGCTTCAACCAGATATATGCCCCTGTCTTGGTAGAACCCAACATTCTGTTGCCAGAGAACTTGACGGCACGCCGCCTGCCAGGAACAGATGGCAAGGAGAAGATGTCGAAGTCACTGGGTAACTGCATCTACCTGTCAGACGATGCGGATACCGTATGGCAAAAGGTACGCTCGATGTATACCGACCCTGAGCATATCAACCTGAACGACCCGGGACATGTAGAGGGTAATGCCGTATTTACCTATCTTGATGCTTTCTCCAAGCCCGAGCATTTCGCAGCGTATTGGCCCGAGTACCAGAACTTGGACGAGCTGAAGGATCACTATCGTCGAGGAGGTCTGGGCGATATGAAGTGCAAGAAGTTCTTGAACCAGATTCTCAACGAGTTCTTGGAGCCCATGCGCCAGCGTCGCCATGAGTTTGAACAGGATATTCCTGAAATCTACAATATCTTGAAAAAAGGTACTGAGAAAGCACGTGAGACGGCAGCCCAGACGATGGACGAGGTGCGTCGTGCTATGCAGATCAACTACTTTGATGACGAGGAACTTATCAGAAGTCAGGCGGAGAAATATAAGAAGTAATGATGTCTGATTCAGAATGTCTGAAGTGAGACGTGGAAAATAAGAAAAAGACGGTGAATGAAATATTTGCCGTTTTTTTTGTTTTTTTAAAAAAATGTTTGTATCTTTGCCGTGATATATTTCCCTAAACAATATAATTATTGTCAATTATGAAAAGAGTATTATTTGCAGTTGTGTTGCTGGTAGCCTTTGCTATCAGTTCTCAAGCTCAGCGTAAGACACAGGTAGTGGAGCCCATCAAGGTTGCCCAACCTGCTGATGGAAAGACCATAAAACGTAAAGTGGCCATTGGCCGCTTCTCTAATGAGACACAGTACGCCAAGGGAATTTTCTATGATAAAGAAAATGACCCCATGGGAAAGCAGGCCCTTGACATTTTGTCTGCTAAGCTTGCTGCGTCTAATAAGTTCCTTTTGTTGGAGCGCGGTGACATGGCTCAGTTGTTGGAAGAGGCCAAGAAAAGTGAAGATGGCTTGCAGACTATTGGTGCTGACTATATGATTATCGGTAGCATCACACAGTTCGGTCGCAAAAACACAGGTAAGGAAGGTGTCTTTACTTCTACGAAGATGCAGACAGTAGAGGCTGCCGTTGCTATCCGTTTGGTAGATGTCTCAACGGGACTTATCGTCTATTCTGATGAAGCGAAAGGCCAGGCTCAGATTACGACAAAGACCACTTTGGGCGTTGGCGGCCGTGCAGACTATGACGCTACGCTGAGTGATAAAGCCATCTCTGAGGCTATTGGCCAGTTGGTGGAGAACATCATTAACAAGTGTACCGATAAGCCTTGGCGCACTTTCTTCCTCACCTACGATTCTGATGCTCAGATGATTGCTGGTGGTGCCAGCCAGGGCATCAGGGAGGGCGATGTCTTTGCTGTGAAAACTCGTGGCAGGAAGGTAAAGAATCCGCAGTCAGGTGTTATGATTGAATTGCCAGGCAAGCAGATTGGTACTGTTACTGTGTCGGCAACGGGTGGTGATACTCCCGAAACCGAGTATTCGTTTGTAGAATATAATGGTTCTACTCCCATTGATGCTACGAAGTTGAACACCTATTATATAGAGGAGATTAAGAAATGAAAAAGCTGTTATTGTTTGCGATAGCCTTTGTTGCAGTTTTGCTAGTAGGCTGTAAGACCAGTTATCCCGTCGCTATGCAGACTGGTCAGGAGGATATGGCTTATCTCGTATTTGTTGGTCCGCTCGACAAATATGGTAATGGTGCATACCCCGTACAAGTAGATATTGACGGTACCAAGTTTGATGCCAAAGTCATTAAACCAAAGGTTTCCAACCGCAAAGGTTTTCAGTATGGCGTAGGTCTTGGCAATCGTCACCTGAAAGTCACTTTCCGTGGTGAAACAGTCTATGAGAAACAGATATTCCTGTCAACGCAAGAAACTAAAGTTATTAATCTGCCATGAAGAAGATATTCTATGCAGCTTGTGCTATGTTGCTGCTAACATCATGTGAAAGTACCCAGTCACTCTATTCGTGGTATGATTCTGAGGATGCTTCGTACCAGTATACCAAGCGTGCCTCAGAAGAGAAACTGGCTGAGGCTATGGCACAATACAAAAAGGTGATTACGACGCAGAGTGCTGCTCGCAAGGTTGTACCGCCAGGTGTCAATGCCGAATATGGCTATCTTTTGGTGAAGGCCGGACAGAAGCAGGAGGGCATAACCTTGCTGAAACAGGAGGTGGCACTCTATCCGGAGTCTGAGAAGTTTATTTCACGAATTATCAAACAGCTGGAGAAATGAAAAACTATATTGCTTTAGCCGTGATGGCCATCACGTTGGCCTCCTGTGCTACGTCATCGTTGACGCGCGACGTCCGCTATCCGAAGATGTATGAAGAGAAACCTTTGTCTATCGTTGTGATGCCCCCCATCAACCGCACCAACCATGTGGATGCCAAGGACTTCTTTTATACGACACTGTATACGCCACTCTGCGAGAAGGGCTACTATGTCTTCTCTCCTATGCTGACAATGGACATGTTCCAGTCGGAGAGCGCCTATGATGCGGAACCATTCTTGGAGGGTAGCTTGGCACAGTTCCGTAACGTGTTAGGTGCTGATGCCGCCATGTTTACCATCATCAAGTCGTGGAATCGTAACAATATCGGTGGTTCGCTGACTGTCGAGGTGGAGTATATTCTGCGCTCTACCGTTACTGGACAGACGCTCTATCAGCGTGAAGGTAAGGTGAAGTTAAATACCAGTGTCAGCACGAGCAGCAAAGGTTTGCTTGGCGCATTGCTTGATGTCGCTGCCACTGCTGCCAAGACTGCTTCTACTGACAAAATAGAAGCTGGCAGAAAGTGTACGGCTTATGTGCTGAGCGATATGCCAGAAGGTAAGTATGGCCTGAAGTTTGGTCAGGACCAGAAGGATCCTGCTGGCAAGGAACGCGTTGAGGCATCCATCGATTACTAATTCTAATCCGGACAAAAGAGAATACTGTTAAGGTATGGCACTGAATCTGAACAAAAACTTGAAATTGTACTATTCCATTAAGGAAGTTGCCGATATGTTTGGCGTCAACGAGAGTACATTGCGCTATTGGGAGCAAGAGTTTCCGCATTTGAAGCCGAAGACTAGCGGTCCAGCTAAGATTCGTCAGTATCAGGAGAAGGATATTGAGCAGATACGCCTAATTCACAACCTGGTGAAGGTACGTGGCTTCAAGTTGGCTGCAGCTAAAAAGATTATCAATAGCAACAGAGATGGTGCCGATCGTAGAGCAGAGGTGCTGACGCGGCTTATCAGTGTGCGTGATGATTTACAAGCACTCAAACGACAAATGGACTATCTGCAGTAAGAGAGAGTAGGGCTACTTATGGTAACCATTGGTGGTTAACGCTGAACACTGTGTTCAGCGTTATTTTTTGTGCCTCTTTCTTCGTGAGTTGGTGGCTCCATGAAACACGCTGCTGGGTGGCAGCACCTTCGCCACGATTGTTGTACTCCAGATAACGCGCCGTAGCTTCACGTGACTTCTGCCAGTGGTGCCACCCCTCAGGACGTATCTGACGTGGCAGGTCGCAGTTCATGAAGAGCGTATATCCATAGTCACGCCACGGACGTCCCAAATAGACCTTGTCGACACCTTCCGCGCAACGTATGGTGCAGTCGTTGAAGATGTAGCCGTAGGGAACATCCTTGGGAGTGGAGGCAGCAGTGATGTATGAGTTGATCTTGCACAGGATAAAGCAATGCTCAAACCATGCCGTTGCTGGTCCGAAGATAAAGTCGGTAGTTCCCTCTATATGACAGTCCTTAAAGTATAGACGTGTACGGGCGTTGCCTGTATATATGGTGTCTTGATGACCCAGAAAGCGACAACCGATGAACGTCAGCATATCCCCTTCGGTATGGAGTGCTACGGCCTGTCCCAGTCGGGCGGCATTGTTTTCGATGGTAAGGTTCTTAAAGGTTATCATGCTGCCTTCTACCTTCATTGTGTAGGTGCGGAAGGTACCCATCTTATTGATGTTAGCATGGTCGTCCCATGTTATGATGGTCTCGTCGCGACTCTCGCCACACAGCTCAATATTGGTGAGCGACTGTGGAATGATAAGTTTCTCCTTGTATGTTCCTTTCTTAATATAAATCACCTTGTGGTAGTCCATGAAGGCACGGCATACCTCAACAGCCTCCGCTACTGTGCGGAACTGTCCTGTTCCGTCCCGAGCCACCACAATGGTGTCTGGGTTGTCATACGGATTGGCAGCATTTGCCATGTAAAGAGAAAATAATGAAAGAAAGAATAATATGCTACGTTTCATCATCGTATAAATATACATTTTTACATGATCTGTGTCACATCCTGTATATCGGCAATCTTTTTCAGTTGCCCCATGATATTACCTACGTCCTCGCGGTCGTGGACACGCAGTTCGACAGTACCGTCAAATACACCCTCCTCACTGGCAATCGTCAGTTTGTGAATATTCACATTCATCTGAGAAGAGATGACCTGCGAGATGTCAAGCAGCATGCCAACACGGTCAATACCTTGCAGGCGGATGGTGGCGTCGAAGAAGAGCTTTTTGTGCATATCCCATTTGGCATCAAGGATGCGGTTACCGAAACTGGCTTTCAGCTTGGCAGCAACAGGACAGGAGCGCTTGTGAATCTCTATCTGGTGTTTGCCGTCAATGAAGCCCAGGACGTCGTCGCCGGGAATAGGGTGACAGCAGTGCTTGAACTTATACTGATTGATGTTGTTGTCCGTGATGAAGATGGGCTTCTTGCGATTGAACTTCTCAGGAACGACGAAGAGCTCCGGCTGTTCCTCAACAGCTTTCTTCTGCTTGTTTCTGTCAAGGAATGGTACGAACTTACGCCATCCGCGCTTGTCGCCGCTGTTCTTGCCGAGCAGCTCGTCAACATCTTTGTCGCCCAGTAGAATGGTTTTTTCGCTGATGGCCTGAAAGAACTCGTCGCGATTGCGCATCTCGTGAAATTCTGTCAGTTGGTCTGCTGCGTTGGGTATGTCGTTGATATTGTTCTTCTTCAAAAATTCCCCGAAGAGCTCTTCACCTTGCTTCTGTAGCTCACGGCTGTCACGACGCAGAATGGCCTGAATCTTAGCCTTAGCTTTGGCCGTTGACACGAAATTTATCCATGAGGGTTGTACGTGCTGCGCTTTGGAGGTGAGTATTTCTACTTGGTCACCGCTCTGCAGCTTGTGGCTCAGCGGTACCAACTTGTGGTTCACTTTGGCGCCTATGCAGTGCGACCCCAGGAAGGTGTGGATGGAGAAGGCAAAGTCGAGTGCTGTGCAGCCTGTTGGCATGGTTTTGATCTCTCCCTTGGGTGTGAAGACGAAAATCTCCGAAGCAAAGAGGTTGAGCTTGACGGCATCGAGGAAATCCATAGCGTCAGGCTGTGGGTCATCCAGGATTTCTTTGATGGTGCGCAGCCAATCGTTAAGTTCGGTCTCATCCTCCGTATACTCTTCTCCCCCACCGTCTTTGTATTTCCAGTGGGCGGCAAAGCCCTGCTCGGCAATCTCGTCCATGCGGTCGGAGCGTATCTGCACCTCTATCCAGCGTCCTTGCTTGGACATCAGTGTGACATGCAGTGCCTGATAGCCGTTGGCCTTGGGGTGGGAGAGCCAGTCGCGCAAACGGTCGGGGTGGCTCTTGTAGATTTTCGAGATGGCTACATAGATGTTAAAGCACTCGTTAATCTCCTCTTCACGGTTGTTGGGGGTAAAGATGATACGCACTGCCAGTATGTCGTACACCTCGTCGAAGGTGACGTGCTTGTTTTGCATCTTGTTCCAGATGGAGTAGGGCGTCTTGACACGTTCTTTGATTTGGTAGTGGAGTCCCATCTTATGCAACTCTACCTCGATGGGGACGATAAACTCGTCAAAGAGCTCATGGCGGGAAGCCTCGGTATCGGCCAACTTGGCCTTGATGCTGGCATATTCCTCTGGGTGCTCATATTGGAAAGAGAGGTTCTCTAGTTCCGACTTTATCTTGTTGAGTCCCAAACGGTTGGCCAGCGGTGCATAGATGTAGAGCGTCTCACCCGCAATCTTATATTGTTTGTTGGCAGGCTGCGACTCCAGCGTGCGCATGTTGTGCAGACGGTCACATATCTTGATGAGGATGACGCGGATGTCCTCACTCATGGTGAGCAGCAGTTTCTTGAAGTTCTCAGCTTGTGCAGAAGCCTGCTCACCGAAGATACCGCCGGAAATCTTGGTCAGACCATCGACAATCTGTGCTATCTTGGGACCGAAGATGTTCTCAATATCCTCGGTCGTGTAGTCCGTGTCCTCTACAACATCGTGCAGCAGTGCCGCACAGATGCTGGTAGACCCCAATCCTACCTCTTCACAGACAATCTGTGCTACTGCGATGGGGTGCATAATGTAGGGCTCGCCACTAAGGCGACGTACGCCTTTATGAGCCTGTCGTGCAAAATTGAATGCCTTGGTGATGAGGTCCACTTTCTTGCGATGGCGCGATGTCAGATAGCTGTCCAGCAGTCGTTGGAACGCATCATTTATCAGTTTGTCGTCAGCAGCTTCCTGCCTCATTTGCTCTTCGTCCATAGTCTTTTCTCTCCTCTGTGAATATAGTTATTGGTATGACGCGTATCTATTGCTTATCTTACTCTCAGCTTCTTGCCGGCACGGATGTTGTTGCCCCGTATGCCATTCAGACGGCGCAGCTTGGCCACGGTGGTGCCGTTGCGCTTGGCAATCTCGGAGAGGGTCTGTCCACGGCGGATGGTCACACTGCGGCCGCCTCCACGTCTGACAGCCCTGCTGCGACGGCTGTAGCGCGTGCTCTTGCGGTAGTAGGTGGGGGCATCGTCGTTGACGTCTACCTCGACGCGCTTGTTGACCAATTCGTCGGCACGGTAATTGTAGATGCTGTCTTGCAGGTCAATGAAACGGCCCACCTCTGTCTGTGGCAGGCGGAGGGGGGAGAGTTCAGTGGTGCCCGGAATAATGTCGCGCCGGTACATGGGGTTCAGGGAGCGTAGGAGGTCGATGTTGATGCCCATGACTTCAGCAACTTGCTCCAGGTGGATGTTGCGGTTGACCATGATGGTGTCAGTGCTGGCCGGCAGACGGGTGCTCATGGGGCAGATGTTATGCTGCGAGTAGTAGGTCATCATGTAGTTGGCGGCGATGAATGCCGGTACGTAGCCTCGTGTCTCCTTGGGCAGGTAGGGGTAAATCTGCCAGTAGTCTTTCTCGCCGTTAGCGCGGTGAATGGCTTTGTTGATGTTGGCAGGTCCGCAGTTGTAGGCGGCAATAACAAGGTTCCAGTCGCCAAAGATTTTATAGAGGTCACTCAGATAGCGGGCTGCGGCGTAGGATGCCTTGACGGGGTCGCGACGCTCGTCAACCAGTGAGTTGACCTGCAATCCATACTGCTTGCCCGTGGTCAGCATGAACTGCCACAAACCGGTGGCTCCCACGCGAGACACGGCTTTGGGATTGAGGGCAGACTCGATGATAGGAAGATACTTCAGTTCCAGTGGCAACTGGTACGTCTCTAGCGCCTCCTCAAAGATAGGCATGTAGAAGTTGGAAGCGCCCAGCATATAGCTGATGGAGTGGCGCAGCCGTCCACTATAGCGGTCGATGAACTTCTGTACAACGTCGTTGTAGGCCATCTCCATAACGGAGGGTATACGGCTCAGACGGTCTACATAGTCCTCTTTGCTATAGGTGGGATTGACATCTCGCATGTTACAGTCCACAGGCTCGTCCAGATAGGTCTTGGCCATATAGATATTCATTAGACTGTCCAAGTCGAAGGTCATGGCTTCGGGAAACTCGATGACCTCAGTATTTCCTTCACCGTCAATAACGGTAAACTCGTCCTCGTCGGTCGTCTCGTCGTTATTGTCATAGACTTGTGCCCACAGGGTGGACACCATCGTTAACATGCAAAATATCAATAGTATCTTTTTGTCCATCAATCGTTTTTTATTTCGTTTTTTAGTTTGCTATATGCAGGTTATGCTAAAAGTTCAGGAAACAGCTGAATCCAACCGACTGTGCCTGTATCGGGTTACCGCCACCACGGTTCGGCATGACTGTGGGGTGTATCTCCAGACTCAAGTCTTTCGAGATGTCAAACTCCGACAGCTCAGCATCAACGTAGGCATCGATGACAGACAGCGCATAGATGCCAATCATCACAAAGATGCTCATGTCACGCCAGCGGCGGTATTTGTCCTTACGTCCTTTGAATATCTCCTTGTAGCGTTCCTCGTTGGCCGATGTAATCTGTACGCCTAAGTGCAGGAACTTATTATAACTGGCAGTAGTAGGGTCGTCATCCATGATGTCAAGATAAGCCTGTGAATAGTCCTTATACATCATGTTGTTCCATGACAGTGCGTAGATACAGCCTAAGAAACCACCATAGAAGATAGGTAACTTCCAGAATTTGCGGTTATAGATCTGTCCGGCACCAGGCAGTACCAATGCCAGCCACAATGCTCGCTGCGGGTTCGGCTTCCATGTCGACCAGTCGCGCGGCAGCTTCACCTTCTGGGTGGTGTCTACCTTGATGGGTATTTCCTCTGGACTACGTGCTATGCTGTCCATATTGAGCGTCGCCTGGTCCGTATTAAGTGACGCACTGTCCGCGCTGAGTACTACCTCATGAGTGCGGAGCGTGTCATTGACCAGCTCTGCCTCTTCTTGTGCGTGGCCTGTCAGAGCCAGCAACAATAGTGTTATGATGACGAATAGCCTACCCATTGGCTCCGTCCAGTGCATTCATGATATGCTCCAGTTGCTCTTCATTGTCAAACTGGATGGTTATCTTTCCCTTGCCCTTCGGCGAGCAAGTCATCTGTACCTTCGACTGAAAGAACTGTGACAGACGGTCGCGAAGCACGTTGAACTCTTCCGGGAGCTGGGTGTGCGACTGTATCTTGCCCTTGGCAGTCTTGATGTCGTCACCGCTCTTCAGCGTCTGCACCATCTCTTCTACCTGACGGACAGAGTACTGGTGGGCCTGTACCTCCTTGAAGAGCTTGATCTGCTGCGACGGACTGTCGATGGCCAGCAGTGCACGGGCGTGTCCCATCTCTATCTCGTGGTTCTTCAGTGCTATCTGCACCTGTGCGGGCAACTTCAGCAGACGCATATAGTTGGTGACGGCAGCACGACTCTTACCTACACGCTCAGAAATCTTAGCCTGTGTCATTCCTGTCTCGTCGGCCAGGTGCTGATAGGCCAATGCTATCTCTATGGCGTTCAGGTCCTCACGCTGAATATTCTCTACCAGTGCCATCTCCATGGCGTTCTGGTCTTCTACGGTTACGATGTAGGCGGGAATCTTCGTGAGTCCTGCCAACTGTGAAGCGCGCCAACGGCGCTCACCAGCGATGATTTGGTAGGTGTCACCGCTCATCTTGCGCAGCGTGATAGGCTGTATGATGCCCAACTCACGGATGCTGGTAGCCAACTCCTGCAGTGCGTCTTGGTCAAATTCGCGACGGGGCTGGTTGGGGTTGGGGGCAATCTGTGATATCTCTATTTCGTTGAGGTTGGAGCTTCCTTCCGTATGCACCTCACTGGTGTCTATCAAGGCGTCCAGTCCGCGGCCGGTACCGATGTCGTCCAGTCCGCGTCCCAGCACGTTACTTGCAAATTTCTTTTTTACGGCCATTCGTGTTAATTATTTGGAATTAAAGAAGTTAGGGGGGTAAAGAAAACAACTCCCCAATCAAGCGTTCTTGTTAATAATCTCTTTTGCTAATGCCAAGTGGTTCTTGCTACCTGTAGAGTCTGCGTCGTAGAGAATAACGGGCAGTCCGTGAGAGGGACACTCTGAGAGCTTGACGTTACGCTGAATGACGGTCTTGAAAACCAACTCTTGGAAGTGGCGCTTCACCTCGTCGTAGATTTGGTTGGCCAGACGCAGACGAGAGTCGTACATCGTCAGCAGGAAACCCTCAATCTCCAGTTTGGGGTTCAACTTGGTCTTGATAATCTTGATGGTATTGAGCAGTTTCGAGATACCCTCCAGAGCGAAGTATTCACACTGCACGGGAATAATGACCGAGTTGGCTGCTGTCAGCGAGTTGACGGTAATGAGTCCCAGTGAGGGCGAACAGTCTATGAGAATATAGTCATATTCGTTACGGATAGGCTCTAGCAGGTTGCTGATGAAGCGTTCACGGTTGTTGACGTTTAGCATCTCAATCTCGGCACCTACTAGGTCAATGTGGCTGGGGATGATGTCCAGACCGTCAATGTCGGTGGTGTATATGGCATCGCGGACGTCGGCCTTGTCGATAAGGCATTCGTAAAGGGAGCAGTCTACTTCCTGAATATTGACGCCCAGACCGCTTGAGGCGTTAGCCTGTGGGTCGGCATCTACTACGAGCACAGTCTTCTCTAAGGTGGCCAGTGATGCCGCAAGGTTAATGGTGGTTGTGGTCTTTCCCACACCGCCTTTTTGGTTTGCTAATGCGATAATCTTTCCCATAATCTATAGAATATAGGGTGCAAAGGTACGAATAAGTGAGAACAAAACAAAACAAATTAAAAAGTTTTTGTTTTTTTTGTCGAACGATAGTACCGTTTACAAAAAAAACAGGTGGCTGTAGAACGCACTACAGCCACCTGGCATTTATAGGAAACAGATAGGTTATACCAAGTGTTCAATGAGATCGGCGCGGTCGCCTGGCAGCATGTCGATGACGGGAATCTCAATCATCGTATAGCAGCCTGGCTGCAGACGCTTCGAGGCACGCGCTACGTTGACCAGTACCTGTGCAGTCAGTGCAGGGTTGTTAATCTGCATGTTAAACTCGAAGCGCTGGTTCTGGGTCTGTCCGCTGACGCCCTTGCGCACCATGTGTACACCGTGACCCATGTCGCGAACGTCATCAACGCTCTCCACCTGGAATACGTGTGTCTCGTCGCTGGCAAAGTAGGGGTCGGCCTTGATGTCTTTAGCTACCTGTTCCAGTGTGTAGCCGTCTTCCAGCTCTACATATACCATGCGGCGGTGGATGCCTTCACCCAAGGGGATAGTCATTGACAGTGCATTCTTGACGCCAGCCTTAGAACGGGCACATACTGAGTGGCCCATCGACATGCCGGGACCGAAGTTGGTGTAGCTCAGACCCTTAGGAGCAAGTCCCTGCATCAGGGTGCGAACGATAGAGTCAGAACCTGGGTCCCAACCAGCCGCAATGACGCTGACTGTTCCTGTCTGCTTGTTCAGCTCCATCTGGCGCTCGCGATAACCGCGAATCTGGGTGTGAATGTCGAATGAGTCTACCGTATTGATGCCCAGCGGAACAATCTGCTTGGCATAGTCCTCGCACGAGCGGGTGGGGGTAGCCAAAATGGCTACATCGACATCCTTCAACTCCTTGATATCCTTTACAACCTCATAAGGAGTCAGCTCTATGGGCTTGTCTGCTGCTCCGTTTCTGCGCACTACACCAGCGATCTCAAAGTCGGGGGCGGCCTCAAGGGCCTGGATAGTGTACTTTCCGATGTTGCCGTAGCCTACTACGGCTGCTCTGATCTTTTCCATATCTTTTTTCGTCTTTTGTTGGTTTACTTTTCGATTTCCGGTGCAAAAGTACACTTTTTCTTTGAAATACGTAACAATTTGTTAGCTTTTTTATGATTTTGTTTGCAAATTATGTCTTTTATTTGACTACAATCTTACGTCCATTCTTGACATAAATGCCTGCAGGCAACCGCTTTCCGTCCATCTGCACACCTGCTAAATTGAAGATGCGGTCGTCGTTGCAGCGCTCGTTCTCCACCTGTTCGATGCCCGTCTGATTGGCAACAGTCACCTTGACGTTCGAGAGTTCCAGATAGTAATATTTCGATACACCGCCCGCTTTCGTCGAGCTCACATAGTTGGAGGCGAAAGTCACCTCTTCGGCATTGCCCGTCCAGACGTTGTCGTTCACCTCGCCCACAGTGGCTACGAGTGTTTTGTTGTCGTGGTTACTGCCAGGGATGGTAAATTCTACTTTCGTAATCTCGTTGTTGTGCGCTGTCAGCGTCAGCGTGTTGTAGTTGTAAAGACGCAGCTCGTTGTCGTCAGCATATAGAATCTTGCCTTCCATGCCGTAGCTATAGGTAAAGGTGATGCCACTCTTCTCGATGGTCAGAGGGGTGCGCGTCCAGTAATCACACATGTTGTCTGTCGCACTCCAGTCTACGCCAAAGAGTTGCCTGTTGAGTGCTATGTCGCAGTTGTCCGACATGCCGCAGTCTGCCACCTCGCCACCATAGTCGAAAGCCACCTCCTTCTTGTCTCCCCAGATGTAGTCCTCCAGTCCAGGGTAGTCGACAAAGGGGTTGCGGTTGCCTTGCAGCTGCCAAATAGTCTCGTTTCTGTCCTTCTCCTTCTGACTGACGGGGTCTTCCTTCGACCACCTGATGAGCATGTCGAAAGCCCAGGGAGCAAAGGGCTGGTAGGCATCATTTCCCTCTTCCGTCTCTTCCACGTTGAACATGTCCGAGGTCCACGTGCCACAGTGCTTGCCGTCGAGCGTTACCGCCTCGCCAGTCTTTTTGTAGCTCTCGTCGCGCACCGGTGTCCATGTCAGGTAGCCAGGCTCATAGCACATCACCATATAGAAGTATATACGCGCCAGGTCCCCCTTGTATTCGTCGTTGGGCTCGTAGACTCGTTTCTTGGCAGCATTCTCAGTCTGTTCAGCCCATCCTGGGGTACTGCATCCGCCCTGCTTGCTCTTCTTGCTGAACCCCTCTGCCGACTGCCAGTCTACATTGTTAGGGTCTCCTATCTCTCCATAACACAGGTCGTTACGGTTGTTGTTGCACACCGCGTCGGTGGGAATGACATGCACCAAGTCAGAGTACATAGGACGTACGTCAGCATACGTTTTAGTACCGCTGGCAGGAGCATCCGTCGGGTTAAACCATTTCTTCACCAGCGAGTGCTCACGCTGAATACCCTTTACCCCTTCCGTATTACCTGCACCCGTTCCGTGCGGATAGGTGTATAGCGGATAGCGTGAAATAGTCGAGTACATGTCCCAGATGAACTCCTCGTTGTCCAGCACTCTTCTGTCGGAGATGTTATAGGCATACCATAACGAGTCGTAATCCACCACACTGGGATTCTTGATGATGTTAAACAACGCTGTCTTCAGCTCGCGGCCTTTCTTGCCGTTGGCTTTCTGATAGTATGTTCCTGTGCCTGCAGGTTGTGCCCACGCAGTCTGTGCAGTCAAGAGGGAGCAAAGCAGTACCAATAGATACGTTTTTTTCATAGCGTATGTCGTTAAGTTAGTAATTATTGCTGCAAATATAGGAAAAAAACTGGAAACAGAGGCATAATAAGGTGTTTTTTTTGTGCTCATACAATAAAAAAGGTGAAAAGGCCGTTTAAGAAATCGTATATATACAATTTTTAAGGATTATGATAGAATACATCAAGGGTGAGCTCGCCGAGCTAACACCCGCAATGGCTACGGTTGAGGCCGCAGGAGTAGGTTACGGACTCAATATCTCGCTGACGACGTACAGCGCGTTGCAGGGCCTTAAGCCTGCTGCTAATGGCCACCAGCCCATCGCTAAGCTCTACGTCTACGAGGCTATCCGCGAGGATGCCCACGTGCTGTATGGCTTCGTGTCAAAGAAGGAACGCGAGATGTTCGAGTTGCTCATCACCGTCAGTGGCGTGGGTGCCAACACCGCCCGCATGATGCTGTCGTCGATGAGTGTTGCCGAGTTGTGCAACGCCATCTCCCGTGGTGACGAGCGCCTCATCAAGGGTATCAAGGGCATTGGTAAGATGACAGCACAGCGCATCATTGTCGACCTGCGCGACAAGATTGTGGCGCTGGGCATTGCAGACGAGATTCCTGCTGGTGGCAGCGTCTCAGCACCTGTCAACAATGCCGTACGCGACGAGGCTGTGGCAGCACTCACCATGCTGGGCTTTGCCCCTGCTCCTACGCAGAAAGTCGTGGTGGCTATCCTCACCGAGCAGCCCGACCTGCCCGTCGAACAGGTGGTCAAACTGGCGTTGAAACAGATAAAATGAAGAATAAAGAATGAAGAATGAAGAATTTGCTACCGCGAGGTGGATATGCAGGGCAGTTGTAGGACTGCTTGTTGCTATTCCACTTTTGCTACCATCATTGATGGCGGCAGCGAATTCTTCATTCTTCATTCTTCATTCTTCACTTCCAGCGGACACGCTGGAGAAGGCTCGTTGGAAAGTACAGAAGACGGCACCTGTTGTTGTCGCCGACCTCGACTCCAGTGCCCTCGACCTGCACTTCCCTGAGAATATCAAGCGGCAGGTGGAGTATAACGACTCGCTGAACGTCTATGTGCTGGGTTCGAAGATGGGCGACTCCTATCTGAACACCCCCGTGCTGATGACTCCCGAGGAGTATCGCCAGTGGAGCGAGCGGAAGGAGCGCGAGCGCTTCTTCCGTCAGAAGGATGCCGAGAACGTAGCCAACAAGGGCAAGGAGAAGTTCGACTTTGCCGATATGCACTTCGACCTCGGTCCGGCAGAGAAAATCTTCGGTCCTGGTGGTGTGCGTATCAAGACGCAGGGTACTGCCGAAATTAAACTCGGTGCCAACTTCAAGAATGTCGACAATCCGTCGCTGCCTGAGCGCAACCGTAAGACCAAGGCTGTCGACTTTGACGAGAAAATCAATATCAATGTGACGGGTAAGGTGGGCGACAAGGTGAATATGTCGCTCAACTACAACACCGATGCTACCTTCGACTTCGATACCAAGAACCTGAAGTTGCGTTACGAGGGTAAGGAAGACGAAATCATCAAACTTGTTGAGGCTGGTAATGTCACCTTCCCCTCCAACAACTCCCTTATTAAGGGTGCCAGCAGCCTCTTTGGTGTGCGCACCGATATGCAGTTCGGTAAGTTGAAACTGCAGACCGTTCTGTCGCAGAAGAATTCTACCACCAAGAGTGTCTCGTCGAAGGGTGGCACACAGCTCACCCCCTTCGAACTGAATGTCGCCAACTACGAAGAGAACCGCCACTTCTTCCTCGCCAAATATTTCCGCGAACGCTACGATGCTGCCATGCAGCAGTTGCCTACGCTGACCACCGGTATCAATATTACCCGTGTGGAGGTGTGGGTAACCAACAAGTCTGGTACGACGAGCAATTCCCGTAACATCGTAGCCTTTGCCGACTTGGCCGAGAGCACAGCATCCCTGTGGGGTGGGGGTGGCACACAGTCTGCCGTCCCTTCTAACAATGCCAATGGTGAGTATGCGGCGCTGACCACTACCTATGCTGCCGCCCGTGACATTGACCAGGCATCATCTGTGCTGGGTACTATCATGGATGGTGGCGAAGACTTCGAGAAACTGGCTGCCGCCCGTCTGCTCAGCGCATCGGAATATACGCTGAACAGCGCCTTGGGCTACATCTCACTGAAGACCACGCTGCAGACCGACCAGGTGTTGGCGGTGGCCTACGAGTACACCTATAATGGTCAGACCTTCCGTGTCGGCGAGTTTGCCGCCGACCATACCGCTGCCCAGGAGGCGCTCTATGTCAAGGCACTGAAGAATACGTCCAACAATCCGCAGCAGTCTAACTGGCCGCTGATGATGAAAAACGTCTACTATCTGGCTTCCAATGTCGAGAAGCAGAAGTTCCGCCTCGACATTAAGTACCAGAGCGATACCACGGGCGTCTATATCAGCTATATCCCCGAACAGCAGTCCAAGGACATTACCCTGTTGCGCGGACTGGGCTGCGACCGTCTGGACAACAACCTCAAGGCTCATCCTAATGGCTACTTTGACTATGTCGAAGGCTATACCGTCAGCAATGGCCGTGTGTTCTTCCCGTCAGTAGAGCCCTTCGGCACCACGCTGGAGAACTTCCTCGTGCGTCGTGGCATAGACCGCCAGACCGCTGCTAAGTATGCCTTCCACGAGCTTTACGATACCACGCAGACCGCTGCCCGTCAGATGACAGACAAGAACAAATTCCAACTGGTGGGACAGTTCAAGGGCTCGTCGGCTAACGTTATCTCGCTGGGTGCCTCCTATGTGCCGCAAGGTTCTGTCGTCGTGACGGCTGGTGGAGTACGTCTTACGGAGGGCAGCGACTATACCGTCGACTACTCTGCTGGCGAAGTCACCATCCTCAACCAGAGCATCATCGATGCCGGTACCAGCGTCAATGTCTCGCTGGAGTCCAACAACGACTACGGCATGCAACGCAAGCGCATGTTCGGCTTCAACTGGGAGTACGACTTCTCCAAGGACTTCCAGATTGGCGGTACCTTGCAGCACCTCTCAGAACAGGCGCTGACGTCCAAGGTCACCATGGGTTCCGAACCGCTCAAGAATACCTTGTGGGGTCTGCATGTCAACTGGAAGACGGAGAGCCAGTGGCTCACCAACATGCTCGACAAACTGCCGCTGCTGCACTGTACGCAACCCTCGCAGATTACCTTTACGGGCGAGTTTGCCCACCTCATAGCAGGCACCGCCAGTGGTACGCAGGACAATGCCTCCTACATCGACGACTTCGAGAATGCCAAGAACGGCATCCCCCTCCTCGAGCCCTCTTCGTGGGTCATCTCCAGCGTGCCCAGCATGTTCCCCGAGAGCAAGGACAAGTCGACCGTTGCCAGCGGCTACAACCGTGCCCTGCTGTCGTGGTACACCATCGACCCCCTGTTCACCTACCGCTCCAGCAGTCTGACGCCCAGCCATATCAAGAGCGACATCGACCAGCTCTCCAACCACTATGTGCGTGCCGTCTACGTCAACGAGCTCTATCCCAACCGCGACCAGTCGACCTACAGCGGTGCCACCAATACGCTGCCCATCCTCAATCTGGCCTACTATCCCCAGGAGCGTGGACCTTACAACCTGTCGACAGACGTCACACCGAAGGGTCTCCTCAACAACCCGCTGACGCGTTGGGGTGGCATGATGCGCAAGCTCGACACCAACGACTTCGAGCAGGCCAACGTGGAGTATATCGAGTTCTGGCTCATGGACCCCTTCATCTATACCAACAACATGGACGATGGCGGCAGCTATGGCGGCGACCTCTATATCAACCTCGGCGAAGTCAGCGAGGACATCCTGCGCGATGGCAAGAAGTTCTATGAGAGCGGTATGCCGGTAGGTGGTACAGGGTCGTTCACAGAGACGCAGTGGGGTAAGATTCCTGTCCAGGCTACCCAGACCTACGCCTTCGCCACCACCAGTGGCTCGCGTGCTTTGCAGGATGTGGGTCTCAACGGCTTGAACGACGACGAGGAGCGCACCTTCTCTGCTTATGCAGACTTCTTGCAGCAGGTCAACGTGGAGGATAGTGTGCGCCGTGTGTGGACTGCCGACCCTGCCAACGATGACTACCACTACTTCCGTGGCAGCGACCTCGATGCCCGCCAGGCCAGCATCCTGGAGCGTTACAAGCGCATCAATATGCCGCAGGGCAACTCTCCCGACAACGACCAGCAGACGGAGGGCTACGATACCTCTTACAAGACTTACCCTGATGTGGAGGATATCAACCAGGACTACACGCTCAACGAGTATGAGCGCTACTACCAGTATCATGTCAGCATCCGTCCGGAGGACATGCAACTGGGACAGAACTTCATCACCGACATCCGCGAGGCCAGTGTGTCTCTGCGCAATGGTAGCCGCGAGTCTGTCAAGTGGTACCAGTTCCGCATACCGCTGAGCCAGTATTCGAGCCGCGAGGGTTCCATCTCCGACTTCACCAGCATGCGCTTCATGCGTATGTTCCTCACCCAGTTCCAGAAACCCATCGTGCTGCGCTTCGGCTCACTCGACCTGGTGCGTGGCGAGTGGCGTGTCTATAAGCAGCCGCTGTCTACGGGCAGTGAGAGCGGAACACTGGAGGTCAGCGCCGTCAATATCGAGGAGAACAACAACAAGCAGCCTGTCAACTACGTGTTGCCTCCAGGTATTACGCGTGTCACCGACCCATCACAGCCACAGCTCACCGAGGCCAACGAACAGGCGCTGAATATGGTGGTGAAGAATCTCTCTGCCGGCGAGTCGAAGGCTGTCTATCGCAACACCGTCCTCGACTTGCGCCAGTATCAGCACATGCAGATGTTCGTCCATGCCAACCACCTGGTTAACGATGCCACCGACCTCAGGGACAACCAGTTGGCGGTGTTCATCCGCATGGGTAGCGACTACAAGAACAACTACTACGAGTATGTCATCCCCCTGAAGTTGACGCCGGACCGTAGCGACTATAATAAGTATAATGTGGACGACTGCCGTACCGTATGGCCGTTGGAGAACATGCTCAACATCGACCTCAGCATCTTTACCAGACTGAAGAAGGCCCGCAACAAGGCGCGTGCTGTAGGTACTGCCAGCTATACCACGCTGTTCAGCGACTACGACCCCGACCAGCCCAACAACCGTGTCAGCGTGATGGGTAACCCCTCGCTGGGCGAAATCAAGACGATGATGATTGGTGTGCGCAACCTGTCGGGTAGCATCAAGTCGGGCGAGGTGTGGATCAACGAGCTGCGCCTGCAGGATGTCGTCAACAAGGGCGGTTGGGCTGCATCAGGTGCACTGAATATGCAGCTGTCTGATTTCGGTACCGTCAACCTCACTGGAAAGGTTATTACCGAGGGCTTCGGCGGCTTAGAGGACGGTGTGGCAGCACGCACCACCGACAATTTCAAGACGTACTCGCTGACGACAACGCTCGAACTGGGTAAACTCTTCCCCGACAAGATGAAGGTCACGGCACCGCTCTACTACTCTGTCACCAAGGAGATTACCAAACCTAAATACAATCCGCTGGATACGGATATGAATCTGGACGATGCCCTCGATGCGGCTGTCGACAGCCATGAGCGCGACTCCATCGAGAACATTGCTGTCACCAAGTCGACAACGACGAACTTCTCGTTGTCTAATGTGCGCTTTGGCATTAAGACCAAGCGTCACCCCATGCCTTACGACCCTGCCAACTTCTCGTTCAGCTACAGTCACTCGCATCGCCATACGTCGGGCAGCACAACGGTTTATGAGAACGACGACCAGTGGCGTGGCTCGCTGAACTACAGCTACACACCGGTCTACAAGCCGTGGGAGCCTTTCAAGAAGTCTAAGTCGAAGTCTAAGTGGATGGCACTGCCCAAGGCCTTCGGACTGAACTGGCTGCCACAGAATATCTCGTTCAACTCTGAACTGTCACGCTCTTATTACGAACTGCAGGAGCGCGATATGGACGACCTCGGCGGCTCGTCGCTGCCTGTCACCTTCAGCTCGCAGTTCTTGTGGAACCGCGACTTCTCGCTGCGCTGGGACCTCACCAAAAACCTGCACATGAATTTCCAGTCGGGCACACAGGCTGAGATTGAGGAGCCCTATAGTGACAAGCCTATCAACAAAGACCTCTATCCTGACCGCTATGCGGCATGGAAGGACTCTGTATGGACCAGCATCAAGCACTTCGGTCGTCCGCTGGACTATCGCCAGACGTTTACGGCGTCTTACCAGGTGCCGCTGAATAAGTTGCCCATCTTCGACTGGCTGAATGCCGATGCCAACTATACCGCTACCTACAACTGGGAGCGTGGCCGTGAGAAGGAGGATGGCACATCGCTGGGCAACACCATCTCCAACAATCGCCAGATTACCATCAACAGCACGCTCAACATGGAGACGCTCTACAACCACTTCCCCTTCCTCAAGAAGGCCAACGAGCGCTTCAAGAAAGCTATTCCCAAGCCTGAGCAGAAAAAGAAGAAGTCGTCTGCCAGTGAACTGAATGGCAAGGAAGGAAAGACGACGAACAAGAACGTGCCCGGCAGTTCTGCTGCCGGGAACAAGGAGGCTGCCAAGCTCCCCAAGAACAAGAACGCCTTCGAGAAGGAGGTCAAGTTGTTGCCTGATACGACCATCACCATCTCGCACAACAAAAAGTCGAAGCGTCTTATCGTTACCGCTAAGACGAAGGACGGCCGTTCCTATCCTATTAAATATAAGGT
This sequence comes from uncultured Bacteroidales bacterium, assembly GCA_902798425.1. GTDB lineage: Bacteria > Bacteroidota > Bacteroidia > Bacteroidales > Bacteroidaceae > Prevotella. The sequence goes on along the minus strand of CADBWR010000011.1, from coordinate 20,622 downwards.
GGTCGACCAGAACAAGATTAAGGTTTGGTCCCCTAAGTTAGGGGACAACAGGGGTCTGAACAAGCGCGACACAACCCATACTTCAGACCCCCAACCCCCTAACTTAGGGGGCATAGATATCAAACTCACCGTGTTGGCCAAACCTTCACAGGAGAACGAGAAGTGGTATAAGGCTACGCAGTCGGCAGCGCGCTTCCTGATGATGGTACGCTCCATCGGCATCAGCTATCGCAACCAGTATTCCATGTCGCTGTCGGGCTTCATGCCTGAGGTGGGCGACGCCTTCGGACAGCGCACGGGTGGGGTGATGGCTCCTGGTTTGGGCTTCGCCTTCGGACTGACGGGCGACAGCTTCCTCGACAAGGCGGCAGACAATGGTTGGCTGCTCATGGCCGACAGCATTGCTACGCCTGCCACGACGAATACCACCAGTGACTTGCAGCTGCGTGCCACGCTTGAACCCCTCCGCGACCTGAAGATTGACCTCAACGCATCGCGTACCGAGAGTCGCTCGCGTCTCATCCAGTATATGTATAAGGGCATGCCTACCACCCAGTCGGGTACGTTCAATATGACGACCATCTCCATCTCGTCGTCTCTCGAACCAATGGGCGATGCCAACAACGGCTATCCTTCAGCGGCTTTCGACCGCTTCTGCGATGCCTTGCCGCGCTTCCAGCAGAAGGCGTCGGCACACTATGGCACAGAGGTCGACAAGTATAGTGCTGTGGTGATGATTCCTGCCTTCCTCGACAGCTATACGGGCAGTGGCGGCGGCAGCCTCGACCTCATCCCTGCACTCACCAAGTTGCTGCCCAACTGGACCATCCGCTATTCCGGACTGTCCAAACTGAAGTGGTTCAACGAGCATTTCAAGTCTGTCAATATCAACCACTCCTACAAGAGTGTCTTCGCCCTCGGCAGCTATACCAGCAGCAGCGAGACTGCCTCCTTGCTGGGTTGGAATGTACCTACTGTCAGCATCAACGAGAGTTTTTCACCGCTGATTGGTGCCGATGTGACGTTCCTCAACAACCTGACCTTGAAGGCTGAATATCGTCGTACGCGTGTCCTCAACCTCTCGATGACGAGTGTACAAATCAATGAGAGCCGTTCTAACGATATTGTCATTGGCTTGGGGTATAAGATTAGCGATTTCCGCCTCTTTGGCGCTGGTGCAACGCGTAAAATCAAGAAGGCACAGGGTGGTGGCAGCAAGAAGACCAACGACAAGAGTGCATCCAGCAGTTCAGCTGCTGGAAAGAAGTCTGGTGTCAACCACGACCTGAACATGCGTCTCGACATCTCGCTGCGCGACCAGGCTGCCATCACGCGCGACATTGCTACGCGTTCCTCTTCTGCCAGCAGTGGTAACTCAGCTCTGAAGGTGTCGTTCATGGCCGACTATACGCTGTCCCGCTTGCTGACGCTCTCTGCTTACTATGAGCGCCAGACCAACAAACCGCTCCTGTCCAGCAGCAGCTATCCCACCACCACTCACGACTTCGGCATCTCCATGAAGTTCTCGCTGACCCGTTAGTCCCCGAAATGTTTTTGGGGGTACAAAGGGGTCAGAGCCCTTTATGCCCCTTTTCGTGATTAGATTTTCTGATTTTCTCCAGCATCATCTGGCACCACTCCTGTGTGCCAGGCTTCTGATAGCGGTGGTTACCTGTAGCCGAAGGCGTGAACAGCGTAGTAATCTCAGGAGTAAGAGTGACAATGCCACGTTCAGAGAGCGAAAACACCTCGTCGCCCTCTACGGCCTGAATGACGGCCATCGGATCCCACATCTTCTGTCCTGTGTCGCAGTTGTATTTCTTGTAGACCTCCTTGATGGGGTGAATGTCCGTCCAACTGATATCGCTGATGACGGTCTCTGGCCTGTATTCGATGCCGTTGCCCACTTCCATCGGCGAGAAGACGACATCAACGCTACGAGGCCAACGCTCAAAGAGCAACTTTGCATACGTCGGATCCTGAAGAAAATTATAGTCCGGCTCCTCAGAGGAGGTGAAGACACCGGCCATGAGGTACAGGCATTTCACCTTCTTACTCACCAGTTCTACACCCGAGAGTGGCGAGATGTCGTCAGGCTCTGATGCCAATAGTTGAACCAGCGACGAGACAAAGCCTGTCGAACAGATGCTCACCGAATGGTCGGGCTGTGCCGCCAGCAAGCGCCGATAGAGTTCCCATCCGTTAGGCAGCTGGGAATAGTCGCTGAGGGTCCGCTTGAACATCGGCTCTCCTGTTTCGGTAGTGTGCTTATAGAGCTCTCTGTAATCGATAAACACCGCCGGATTTTTGACGCCGCCGCGCTCCACACCAATGGGTGTGCTACCATATCCGAAGTACGTGTTCATCATGTCAGCCAGAGCAGCATAGTCCTCTCCCATACGGTTCACCATGATACCAAGCAGTTTGCAGCGTCCTTCGTCCACATAGTAATAGAGCATCTCCATAGCGAAAAGGTCGTCCGTCGATGAACCGATATCCGTATCAAGTATCACAAGGGGTACACCATGATATTCCTGCTGCTCAGGGGTGTCGTCCTTGTCCGACGAACAGGCTGTCAGCATCAACAAACCACAAACGGCCATGACCACAACTTTTGCCGTTTTCTTAATCCTGGGAATCGCCTTCAATACTTTAAAAAACATCGAACTGTCTTTCATTCTTCTCTTGTTTTTATTTTTTTTCATCGTCCCGTCTCTTCCCTTGCGGATTCCATCCGCATCCCTTGTCGTTTTTTTCCATTGTCCCGTCTCTTCCCTGCGGATTCCATCCGCATCCCTTGTCGTTTTTTTCTCCATCGTCCCGTCTTTTCCCTGCGGATTCCATCCGCAACATTCCCCCTTTTTTTGTTGCCCCCTCATCGTCCCGTCTTTTCCCTGCGGATTCCATCCGCAGCATTCCTCCTTCAGAAGGGGGTGGGGGGAGGCCCCACCAACATCCGCCCTATCTCGTTCAGCGCCACGAAGCGATATCGTTGCGATTCCACAGGAATGCGCGCGTAACTATAATGCTTCGCCTCCGCCTTCCGCCTTAACGCCTCTTCGGCGGCACCCATGACGGCCTCGCTGACAAAAGTGTTCTCGGCAGGTTCCATTAGCAACAGCTGTCCTTTAGAACAAGCCTCGAAGTATGCCCCGCCAGGTTTGTAGTAGCGCTCTTGCGGAGACCCCGCTGCCGGAAAACCATCGTTCAGCAGCACCACCAGCGGATATCCCTGTTCACGCACCGTTCTGGCAATTTTCTGCTCCCCTTTGCTGATTGCCGCTGTATAAGTCACAGCCCCGTTATGTGCCGCCGCCAGCACCTCCTGCAGCCTGCTTTCCACCTGCTCGTCACTGGCACTCCGACTCATCTCCACCAGCTGTCTGTCAGGCCATTCCAGCAAGAAATGGTTACCCATTGACGTAAACTGCAGTCCACATACTTCCGTTCTGCGATGCATGCGGAACAGGTCCGGATTCTGCTTGCGCTGCCACGCACGTTCAGCATTAGCCTTCACATATTCTATCATGGCGTGTAGCTGACCTTTGTGCGTCAGCACACGAAAGAATGGCGGCGCGTCATACAGGTTCTCCGTAAACCCCAACTGCCGTGCTTCCCCTTTACAGCCTTGCATGTAACCGCGTACCACCTCCCTGATGCTGCGCGGCATCGTGTGCTGCACTTGCAGCACCATATGGTGATGGTCTGGCATCACCTTGTCAGCAAGGATCTTTATTTCAGGACACAACTCCAACATCCTGCTCTGCTGATGGATGAGCGCCCAACCTATTGGCGTCTTTTCCACCACCGCCTCAGTACCGTTATGCGACAGTTGGCCAAACAACGCCTGCCGTGCGTTGGCCACCATGGTCACGTGCACAATGCACGGCTTTCGCCATGCTCCGGGCTCCAACCACTTAAATGTCTCGTTCCTTGTTATGTTTAAGTTCGCGTCAGTCATCAATAAATGCAATTTATTGTCAAGAGACGGGGCGAATGTCCGCCCTTTATCTGGGCGTCAGCATGCCCGCCCCCTCTTCTCCGCCCTTTTCTGGCATCGGTTCCCCCTCTTTTAGGAGGGGGTGGGGGGAGGTTTATTTCTCGCAGAGCCAGTATTCTGAGCAGCCGTTCACCATTCGGTGTTTGAAATCGAAGCGGTAATTGTTCATAGCCTTGCCCAGTATGGTGGGCGAGGCTTTCTTGGCATCGAAGTAGGCATAGCGATCGGCAAAGGTGTCAAGAATCTCCGTGGTTCCCCACCAGCGGCCCTCATTGTCCTTCGGCTTGCGAAAAGTCTCGTTGATCATCTCCACCAAGTCGACAGTACGCTGGTAAGGCACGTTCTCCTCAATCAGCGTCTGTATCTCGTCATCCTCCAACCAGTAGCGCTCGCCTTTATTAAAGAGGTGCAGCGCCTGGGCATACAGTTGGCGATGGTCCAGATTGTCTGTGAAATCAATGCTCTTGCCAGCAGGGATACCCACACAGACAAAGCGTCGCGAGCCTGTAGGGTCTACCAGCGGCTGCTGCTGGTTTGTCGTTCCGATAAACGACGTATAGCGTCTGTACTGCTTGATGGTCTTGCCGTAGGGCGGACGGAACTTCACGTCGCTCGACGACAGCAGATATTTCAGCACAATCTGCTGCGAATTGGTTGTTTTGTCGAACTCGTCGATGTTGATGAGTGCAAAGGAGGTCAGCGCAATGTTCAGGTCGAACTCGTTCTTGAAGTTCAACTTGTCGTTATAGTAGTCGCGCAACTCTTCAGGCAGCAGAATCTTGCAGAAGCGCGTCTTGCCACATCCCTGACGACCTATCAATAACGGTGTTAACGCATTGCCTGTCAGCTGTTTGTCGCTCTCGCGCCACTGAGCCACCATGCCCACCAGCCAATACCTCAGATACTTCTCCCAATGGGGCTGGTCGGTAGGCACTCTGGCAGCCAACGGACCAATACGGTCTTCCCCGTCCCACTCCGGCAGCGTGTCGAGCCACGTGTTTACGGGGTCGTACTGCTCAATGCGTGTGGAGTCGATGAAACGGTTCACATCCTGGTCCCACGACTTCAGTCCTTGTTCACGAGCCTCGATAGTCATATCGTTGCGCACCTCGGTGGTCAGCGGCTTAAACGTCTGGTCTTCAGCGTATTTCATGCGATACTCTGCCACACCCGTCATCAGATTCTTGCGCATGTCGTAGTTGGCTGTCAGGAATATCTCTGTCCGCATGGTCTGCAACGTCTCCTGCGGCACACTCTTCAGCGGCTTCATCTTGTGCTTCTTGCGATAGTCCTCCATCAGCGACACCTCATAGGTGGTAGCAAAGACGCTCTTCACCAGCTCCGGGTCATTATGGAACAGCGGATGTTCCAGCGTCATACCTTGTGCATGAGCAAGGGGGATGCCCTGCTCCAGCGATTTGCGGGCTATCTGCTGCAATAACTGCATCTGGCGGTCCTCGTCAGGCAAATCGAAATAGTCGCCCAACACCTCCCTGAGAATAAACACCCAGTTGAGGTGATAGGTGCGCTTGACCGTTCGGCCAGGCATCAGATGGGCACTCTCCCACGAGAGAGGTATGGGTTCTGGCTGGTCATGCCGCTGCGTATCGGCCTTGAAGGGACGCGCCTGCGGGTTGAAGTATAAGTCTGGGTCGGCGCTCAGATATACGGTACGCTCCAACAGGGGTTCCAGATACTCGATATCTATGCCAAACTGGTGCTGGTAGGCGCTGCGTGCCGTCTCGTACAGGTTCTTATGAAACTGCCGTATCTCCGACTCTTCTATGGGCAGCCTGCCATCAGCCTTCAGCCCTCTCTCTTCTTCCTTCAGCCTTCTTCCATCAGCCTTCTGAAACAGTTCTCCTCGGCATACTATCTTCACCGACTTTCCTGATGCTCCCAGGAAGGCCATCACCGTCTCGTCCATTCTCGCTGCCTGATTTCTGACCGCTACGGCATCCTCATACGTCTTCAGCCCATTAGCCTCAACAACCACCAGTCCTGTATAGCTGAGCCTTTTCAGCTGATCCTTTTGGTTCACGCATTCCTCAGAAAACATGATACGCGGCAGATTCACCATGAGCTGCTGGTCGTCAAGACTAATCTGTCCGTCAGCCAGTCGCTGAGGCTTATAGAAATGATAGTTACGACGCAGGTCAATCACCTTTCTACCCTCCGCGCTATCACGGATAATCCCTGCCAGCTCCGACAATTCAAGACGGTTGATAACTTCCTTTTTACGTACTGTTTTTAATAAACTAATCTTCATAGTTGATAATTCTGTTCTTTACCTCTACTAATCTTTTTAAAATGACTTGCAAAGATACTGATTTTATTTGAATTACACAAATTTTTTCATATCTTTTTCTTCTACAATAACCTCTACTTGTCTTCTACTTTACCTCTACCAAACCTCTACCAAACTTGTCCCACATTTCTTCTCCACGACTGTCAACTTCCGTGCTCTGTATCAGCCTAACCCATATCTGTATCAGCCTAACCCAAGTCTGTATCAGCCTAACCCAGAGCTGTATCAACCTATCTTGTAGAAGGAAAGTAGAGGTTAAGTAGAAGGTTAGTAGAGGGTTGGTAGAGGTAAAGTAGACTATGATTTATTCGTAACACGCTAAATAACAATCATATACTCACAATTTGGTAGAAGGAAACATCTTTCTTTCATGTTGACAATTGATTTTTAGTGAATTATTTGGCCGTTTCGATTGAAAAGTGTATTTTTGCAGCACAAATTATTATTGAAAAGTGTAGTTTTTATCTAACAAAAGTTATTGAAAAGTGTAAATTGGCATGCTATACAGAAAAGGCACAGGAATTACGTGCTCATGGACACAAGCTATTCTATTACGACCAGCGCAAGCTGGGCGAGGTCGACAATCTGATTGACAATAACAAACTGATGAGTGCCTATCTCTTCTGATGCTACAAACGCATAGTATAGCCAAACGACATACTTAATTTGTTAATAAATTAGTTATTTAAAAACTATTTCTGTCGAGAGAGCTCGTCTTCCTCCTTGTTTCAACTCGGGTGTATTAATACGAATGTCACAATCTACAACGAAGATTGTTCCAGACTTAGAACGAATAACGTTCTCGTCGTGCATGTCGCTTAGATAGATATCTGGGGTGGCATAAGTCCAGTTGCGTGGGTTCTTCAGCTCAAACCCCATCTGACGCATATAGTCTGCTATTTCCTCATCGCATACAGGCTGTCCATCAATAAAAGGCTGTTCTGCAATAATCTTAAAAGCACCCTTTTTGTCGCGACCAAAGCCAAGAACCGTCAATCGAGTTTCTGGGAAATATGAATTATGGAGCGCAATACGATCAAGGGCAAAAATAGGTTGAATAAAATAATCCAGACCTATAGACTTTATAAGCGTAGCTCCGTGGTCATAGACCTTGGCCTCACCACCCTCGGCGATTTGTTCACCAAGGATTTGGGGTAAGTGTTCATCTACACTATCTATCCATACGCCTGCGACCTTAGCCCATCGTTCTATTGCACTTTCTTGCTTCGCGCCAAGTTGGCAGTCTCTTTGGTAATCGCTGAGTGCTGGCGAATCAGGGCTATCTGAGCCAGCTTCTGCTCCCGCGAGCAGGGATGCAATGACATTTGTTGTACCTCCCGCTGCGCAGCCATGCTGTTCCTGCGGTGAAAATCGTTGATATACCAACCTCCCGCTAATGAATTGCTCTGCATAGAAATCAAGTTTTAGGAGACTTTCAGATTTGAAGCCTTCTGCAATAATGGTGCGAATGGATTTCCAAAAGTCTGTATTATTCATTTCAGTTCTTCTTTCTAATTGCAAAGTTAGTAAAAATTGAGCGAAATACAAAACAAAAAGCACTTTTTTTGCATTTACGTCTACCTTGTAATGTTCATAAAGGCAGATAATCCCCAAGTTGATGATACTGAATATCTCTTCTGATATATCTTACAACACCAAATTTTTGGGGATTGTTTTTCAAAAAATCGTCTGTTCCTTGTTGTATTACAAATATAATTTGTATCTTTGCAGTTGCATTGTGCCTAAAACCGAAATACATTATGGATAAAAGAGGTTTTATAGATTTCAATACTCGTCTGTCAGCTGAAAACTCTGGAAAGGCTGATAGCTATGCTCGGGCTATCCAGATTCTGGATAATGTTCTGAAACATCAAGATGTAGTAAATCTTCATGGTCAATCGCTCTATAATGTTACAGACATTTCGGTTATTGAGAATGTTCTCAGCCTTGTCAAAGAGGAAGTAAAGAAGATGAAAGAAAACAAACATAACATCTTTGACTATGGCAATCCGAACCAAAGAAGTTACCCTCTAAATAACTTTTGTTCTGCTGCTTTGAAGAGTCTGATGGATTATGCTGTATACGAACAGGAAGTGATTGCGGCCGACCGCATTGTTGCACAGGAGCATAATCCACAAGCTATCTCAAAGAAACTGATTACCCACTTTGACATCACCAAAGAGGGAGAGGATAAGATTTCTCAAGCAAAACACAGAAAAGGACAGGATTATTTCCGTCGTATGATTCTTATCAATTACGGAAGTCGCTGTGCCCTAACGGGTATTGACATACCACAATTATTGATAGCAAGCCATATCATACCATGGGAGGATAAATCTCATAAGAAAGAGCGTCTTAACCCTTGTAATGGTATCTGCCTTTCAGCCCTATACGACAAAGCCTTTGATAAAGGACTTATAACCATCTCACCAGACGACTACAAGGTTAGCCTTTCTTCCGCTTTAATGGAGTATGAGAGCAAAGAGTATTTCGACAAGCACTTTGCCTGCATTGCTGGTAAACAAATCAGCTTGCCATCTGATTATAAGCCAGACAGAGATTTCTTGGCTTATCATAGGGAAAAGGTATTTATGGGAATATAAATGTGAATGCAATAACAATGCCTAATAGATGTCTATATATAGCAACGTTTAAGAAGTTCCTTGAGCAGAAACCTCTTGAGGTGCTTGGCACTCTACATAATAACTATCACGGTGATGCACTTACCACTACCGATGAAGCATGGATGGGAGAAATAGACATTATGCAGCAAGTGTTGCTACCTTGGAAAGATGAGGGTGCGCAGGTTATCTTCGAGTACGAGATTCCTCGTATGGGCAAGCGTGTTGATGTGGTATTGCTATTACGAGGAATTATCTTCTGTCTTGAATTCAAAGTTGGACAACGAGATGCTCTACAGGCAGATGTAGAGCAAGTAATGGACTATGCACTTGACTTGAAGAATTTCCACCGTTTCAGCCACGATAGGGTTATTGTTCCTATTCTGATTCCTACGAACAGAAACACTTCGACAACGGAGTTTAAGCCATCTGTCTATGATGACCAGATATACAATCCGCTGATATCTGGTGCAGATCATCTTCAGGAACTGATAACAAGTGTACTGAATCATGCTAATGCCACAAATACAGGAACAATAGATAATTGGACGATAAGTCCCTATACTCCCACACCGACGATTATTGAAGCTGCACGAGCTCTCTACGAAAATCATTCTGTAGAGGATATCACTCGTCATGAGGCTGATAAAGTCTCTACGGACAGGACTATCAATTATATTCTGCAGGTTATCGAGCAGAGCAAGGCACAGAAAAAGAAGAGTATCTGCTTTGTGACGGGTGTACCTGGTGCAGGGAAGACATTGGTAGGTCTTGATGTCGCTATTAAGCAGACCTATAGAGATGGTGAGTTGGACAAGGAGAATGGTGCCGTATATCTATCAGGTAATGGCCCGCTAGTAGCTGTGCTCACAGAGGCGCTTGCTCGCGATAACCAGAAGAAATGTGTGGCACGAGGTGAGCGAAAAAACTTGTCTGATTCACGGCGTGAAGTAAGTGAATTTATTCAGATTATTCACCGCTATCGCGACAATATGCTTGCCAAGATTAAGAACCCTGTAGAGAATGGTATCTTGGAGATAGACCCAGAGAAAGCTATCCATTTAGATCATACTGGATATGGTGAAGTGGAACATGTAGCTATCTTTGACGAGGCACAACGCAGTTGGACGCATAAACGCATTGCCGACTATTTGAAACGTGGTGGTACTTATGGAAATAAACTGAAAGTACCCAACTTCCCTATGTCGGAAGCGGAGTTTCTTATTTGGTCACTTGACCAGCGTGAGGACTGGGCAGTCATAGTTTGCCTTGTTGGGGGAGGTCAGGAAATCAATACTGGCGAGGCTGGCATTACAGAGTGGATAAAGGCTTTGAATTCCATGTTCAGGCATTGGGATGTCTATATATCCGATAAACTAACTGATGCAGAATACGCAGAAGGACGTGTAAACGAGTTATTGAAAGATAACGATAAAGTGACATTTGCTGAGGATTTGCATCTTGCTGTCAGCTTGCGTTCTTTCCGTGCTGAGACGCTTTCTGCTTTCGTACAATCAATGCTTGCTTTTCGTTCAGATGCTGCATATCTTTATAAAGACGTGGCAGGCAGAAAATATCCGATTGTGTTGACTCGTGATATGGATACAGCAAGAGCATGGCTAAGAAAACAAGCTCGTGGAACACAACAGACTGGCATTCTTGTGACCAAGGTTGCTGCTCGCTTCAAACCGTTGGCTGTACATATTCTAGCGCAGGATGAGGATAATGCAGTACATTGGTTCCTTGAAGACAAGACGGACATCCGTTCATCGAACTATCTGGAAGATGCAGCAACAGAGATACAAGTACAAGGCCTAGAGCTTGATTATGCCTGTGTGCTATGGGATGCTGATATGCGTTATGAAGATGATGCTTGGAGCTTCTATAAATTCAATGGAAAGAACAAGTGGAATCCTGAAAATAACAAGGAGAACCAGAAATACATGCTTAATGCCTATCGTGTGCTCTTGACTCGTGCCCGTCAAGGTATTGTTATCTGCATCCCTAAAGGAAACAGTCGTCTCACCCCAGAGGGTTTCCCAGAAGACCCTACACGTTTGCCAGAGTTCTACGATGGGACGTATGAGTATTTGAAATCGTTAGGAATTAAAGAGATTTAAGATAGAAAATGAAAGATCAAGATAATATGCTAAATATTTTGAAAATGTCTCCGAGTGTAGCATTGCTACGCTCGAGAAATTATGATATCATAATAGAATTTTTTATTAAAGTATTTAGTAATATAACAGTTGTATCATACGAGAATATCCATAATCAATTGACTGATTTCCTTAACGAAAACGGGGTAGAAGCAGATGAAGACGAAGATGTTTTTTTTTCTGACCCATACGAAGTAAAGTCTGAGAAATTTATTCACCATTGGACAGAAAAAGGATTTCTTACAAACTACAGGAATGAAGATGGTGAGATTTATTATGAGTTATCATCACATTCAAGTAAAGTTATTGATTGGCTATCTGGCTTAAAACGTGAAGAATATATTGGCACAGAATCAAAATTCAAGTCAATTATCACACAACTACGTGAACTGGTTGAATATACTAACGAGGACAGAGAAAAGCGACTACAGATTCTTGAAGACAAAAAGCTGGAGATAGAGCAGCAGATACAGCGCTTGCAAATGGGTGACGACGTTAAGATATTCGAAGAATACGAGATTGTGCCACGATTCCAGCAAGTTAATAAATTAGCAAAAGAATTATTGTCTGATTTTAAGGACGTAGATGATAACTTCAAAAATATCATTAAAGATATCTATCAGAAACAAATTGACCCAACATTGAATAAAGGTGGTATTCTGCAATATACCTTTGACGCGCTGGATGAATTGAAATCTAGTTCACAAGGAAAAAGTTTCTATGCCTTTTGGGAGTTCCTTTTATCACGTGACATGCAGAACGAACTGGAGCAACTAATTAACAGTCTATTTAGTACACTTCAGGAGAGAGAGATAGCGAGTGATGATCGTTTCCTGCAGAACATGGTTTCTCACCTCTATGAATCTGGACGCAAGGTGTATCAGACTAACGATAAGATGGCAGACAAACTCAGTCATATCATACGTGAAAATGATGCTGCCCGTTCTGATGCTGCCAGACTTGTCGTTCAAGAAATTAAAAATTCACTTATAGAGATTTCAAAGGCTAAAGGTAAACCAGATATATCACTAACCGTCGAAGATGGATTGGATATCAATATTCCATTTGAAAGAAAAATCACTTTTGAACAAAATGAAAGTACAGAATACAACCAGCAGCCAGAGAACTATGTGTTAGATTTTGACAGCTTAAATGAGATTAGCAAAGTCTTTAATAATGTAGTAATAGATCGAAAAGTTATTGAGCATAACTTGAGAGAAGCCCTGAAGAATAAGGGACAGACGACCATAGCGGAAGTCGTTAACCTGCATCCATTAAATCAAGGACTTCCTGAACTTTTTGCCTACTTCAGTGTCTTAAACCATTTCTCACATAAGACAATCAATGAAGACAAACAAGAGGCTATCATTTTTGACGAGAGCCAAAAGAAACGAATAATAATCCCTGAAATTATTGTGTCACAATGAACGAGATAAAACCATATTCTAAAGCAATTGTCTATCTGTTAAGAAAGACGGCAGAGAAGTCCTCTCCTGTATGGAATGACATACTTCTATACCAAAATGAAATCCAAGAATACCTATCTGTGATAGGGTTGGAGCTTATAGTAAAGAAAAACGAGGGTTTTGCTTTCGTTAAGCAAGTGGTATATGATGATGATACCACCATGAATCTCGTAACTCGGAGACAGTTGGGATTTGAAGTTTCTATAGTGGTTATAGTACTCAGACAGTTGCTTGAAGACTACGACAGCAATCCTACCGAAACACAATCCTTAGACCGAATAATAACAACAAACGAGATAAAAGATGAAGTACGACTATTCCTACCTGAAAATTATAATAAGGTGAAGCTGGAGAAAGATTTGGACACCTATATTCAACGAGTTGCCGAACTTGGGTACCTAAAAGAAGTAAAGCGAAACGGTGATGATGTGCGTTATAAAATACATCGCATTATCAAAGAAAAGGTGACGATAGAAGATTTGGATTTATTCAAGAAAAAACTAGATGAGTATGCCGGCACAATATGATTTATTTACAACCAACCCTGGCACTTCCGGCTATCGGTTGAACTATATGGAGTTATTCAATTGGGGAACATTCCACAATAAGGTATATCGAATTGAACCACGAGGAAATAATTCATTGCTCACAGGAGCCAATGCTTCTGGTAAGAGCACATTGATTGATGCATTGCTGACACTGCTAGTTCCTGCGAAGAAAGATAGATTCTACAACCAATCATCTGGTAATGAGAAGAAAGGTGACCGCACAGAGGAAACATACGTGCTTGGCAATTATGGTAACATGTAATCTGAAGGTGAGGCATCAACAAGGAAGCAACAACTTCGAGACAAGAACACCTATTCTGTAATCCTCGCTTCTTTCACCAACAACTTTAAAAACGTAGTAACTCTATTTCAGGTGCGCTGGTTTGTAAATGGAGAATTAAAATGCACATTTGGCTTTTCCACAAAAGCTTTGCATATAACAGATGACTTTTCTACATTTGATGCAAAGGGCTATTGGAGGAAGACATTGGATAGAAAATACAATGTTAATGTGCCCAAGAAACAGATTGAATTCTACGACACCATTAAGGACTACAAAGACCGCATAGTGCACTCAATGGGCCTACGTTCAGACAAAGCCCTGACGCTATTTAATCAGATTGTTGGAGTTAAGGTACTGAATGATTTAGATGACTTTATTCGCAACAATATGCTTGAGCAACGGGATACTGAGGAAGAGTATAATCGTCTCAATGATAGTTTTGCGAGATTGATAGAGGCAAGAACAACTATTGAGAAAGTAAGTGAACAGATTGGGCAACTTAAACCGATTGATGAGAAAGCCAAACAGTTAGATAATATTGCAAAAGCACTCAGTGAGTTGCAGGCGACACGAGAAATGGCCGTGTATTGGTTTGCCAAGAAAAATATGGAACTGGCAAATGCCAAGTTGGTGGAACTGAATGAAAAGTTATCGAGACTAAATGAAGAACTCACAAAACTTAACGCTGCCAAAGAAGAATTAAAAGAAAAAGAGCGTACTCTGTCTATGGCTATTGAGAATGACAATGTTGGTCAGCAGATAAAAGCCATAGAAAAGGAGATGCAGGGATTTGAAAGAACAAAGCAAAGTCGTCAGAAGAAGCTTGATGAGTATAACAAGAAAGTAAGAGAAGTCGGATTTTCAGAGAACCCTGTTGAAGCTCTATTCTTAGAGAATCGTGAGAAGGCTAGAACAGAGAGGGATTCTTGTGAAGCCACGTTGAACGAGAAGAACGAAGAATGGCGTCTGGCAAAAAACGTAGAGGAAAGAATTGGCAAAGAAATTATATCAAATATTGAAACGCTTAATACCCTACAAAAAAACAAGAACAATATTTCTGGTCGTGTGACAGAAATAAGAGAGATGATTTTGCAGGAGATTCATGCTAAAGCAGAAGAAATACCTTTTATAGGAGAACTTATCAGAGTTAAGGATAGCGAAAAGGTTTGGGAGAATTCCATAGAGAAGATACTACACAATTTTGCACTACGATTAGTTGTTCCTGAGAAATACTATCGACAGGTAAGTCAGTATGTGAATAGTCACGATTTACAGGGCAGGATTGTATATCACCGTTATGAGAATACACCTTCCTTAAACAATTTCCAGTTTAGAGAATATAATGAGAATAGCCTGATTGAAAAGATAGAGTTCAACCCTAAAAGCATCTATTCAGAGTGGGTTAAAGATATTATTATAGAGAATTACAACTATATCTGTGTAGAAGATTTGGATGAATTCTATCGTTACGGCGAGAAAGTGGTTACAAAAGAAGGACTCATAAAGTCTACCCATAACAAGCATGAGAAGGATGATCGTCCACAAATCAACCGTCGCGAAAATTTTGTTTTAGGGTGGGATAATAAAGAGAAGATTGCTGCCATTAAGAAAATAGTAAGAGGGTTGCAAGATGAACAAAGACAAAATGCCATTGATATCAGAGAGATAAACACAAAAATCAAAGAAATCGGTAAACGCAAAGATTGTTTCGACGATATTTTTAAGCTTTTTACAAAGTATGAAGAAATCAATTGGGAAGAAACAGCAAGAACAATTCAAGAGAAGAAGGAAGAAAAAGAGAACTTAGAAGCTGCGAATAGTAAGATAAAAGAATTGCAAGAGCAATTGCAGAAAGTACAGACAGCATTGAAGACGTTAGAGGATGTCACAATCAAGTCAAAGGATAGGGAAATCTATCAAATAGAGCAAGTTGAATTGGTTACGGCAAATAAGCGTCTAGTAGAAGCCCAATCTATTCTGAATACGACAGGAGTGGTTGATGTGTCTTCATTTGAAGGAAGTAATCCTGAAGTTCTTGGCATCAATTATGATAATAGTGAAGAAAGACAAAAATCTTTTCGGTCAAATATAAAACAGCAAGAAGAGGGGAAAAAAGAAGAGAAGAACAGGATTGAACGCGAAGTTTCAGCCTTGATAACTCAGTTTAAGAATCCATCAGAAGAGATTCTGCAAAAGTATAGAGACTGGCGCTCTGACGTTCATACTCTTCCTGACGCACAACACTTGCATCTTATCAGCGAATATCAAAAGTTTTATGAAAAACTGAAGAAAGAAGACTTGGTTCGTCATGAGCAGAGATTCAATAGCTATCTACATGAGACACTGACCAATCAAGTATCTTCGTTCAGAATGTTCTTTGTTGGTTGGGAAAAATCCATCAAGGATACTATTGAAATGTTAAACAAATCGCTTAAGGCTATAGATTTTAGTTCTTCTCCTTCTACATATATACAGCTGGTGAATTTCAAGAAAGCGAATACTGATATTGCCGAATTTAGAAAAGAGTTGGAAGGTGCGATACCCAATATACGTGAAGTTGATGCTTCGATTGATGGCAGACGCAATCACTTTGAACAAAAAATACAGCCTCTTATACAACATCTGCGAGACGAACAATGGCGCAAGAAGGTGATGGATGTTAGAAATTGGTACTCATATCGAGCAGACGAGTTCTATAAAGAGACTGAACAAAAGCGTAACGTTTATGAAAGTATGGGGCAACTGTCTGGAGGCGAAAAGGCTCAACTTACATACACCATTCTTGGCTCAGCCATTGCATATCAGTTTGGTCTGACCAAAGACGGGCTACAATCTAATTCTCTTCGATTTATTGCCATCGACGAGGCTTTCAAAGCCCAGGATGAGGACAAAGCTCGCTATTTGATTTCTCTCTGCAAACAATTGCATTTACAGTTGCTTGTGGTGACTCCTAGTGATAATATTCATATCGTAGAGGATGACATTTCTTTTGTGCATTATGTGGAGCGCAATGACAATGAATCACGTCTGTTTGATATGCCTATTGAAGTCTTTAAAGAAGAACGCGATAAATTCTTAGCCAATGATAACGCCAATTGAAATAAAAAAGAAAGCGGTAAATAAGTACAAGGCTTATTTGCAGTCTATCGTTGAGGGTGAATCTTTCAACCCAATTGTTATTGTTGGTGATAAGAAACCAAACGAGGATACCGTCAAATTTGAGGAAGAGTTGACGGATTTAATTAGTTGCTCGAAAGAGAAAAAAGGATATGGGTATACAATCGAATACCAAACAGTAAAAACGAAAAGGCATGGGATACAGGATATTCCAACATCTATCAGTTTTCAGACAGAATACGACTATCTTAAATATATCAATGAAGAAAAGGATACTGCAAAATTCAAGAAAGACATAAGCAGCATTCTCTCTTCATTTCCTGAGCTGAAAGAATGGATTTACAAATACCCCATTAAAGTCATAGAGAATGATTGGGAGAGTTTGCTCAAGGTATGCAAATATTTCAAGGCAATCCCCCAACCACATCTTTATATTCGTGAGTTGCCAATACAAGTTCATACCAAGTTCATTGAAAACAATTCAGGAATAATACGTGAATTGCTTGATATTATAATTGCGGATTATGTAAATATTGAAGAAAGAAAATTTGAACCCCGTTTTAATCTCAAGTATGATGAACCCTTAGTGCGTTTTCGGATATTAGACGAGGCCATTAGTCATCAACTTTTTGGGGGTATTGATGATATAAGTATTCCAATAAGTGAGTTTCAACATTTGTCTCTTCCAATTCAGACCGTATATGTCGTGGAGAACAAGATTAATATGCTGATTTTTCCCATAAAAAGAGATAGTATCGTCATATGGGGACACGGATTCGGTGTTGATGTAATGAAGGATGTTGAATGGCTCAAGACGAAAAGAATCTATTATTGGGGAGATTTAGATGCTCAAGGATTCCAGATTCTCTCAGAATTTAGATTTCATTTTAAGCAGGTACAGAGCTTTTTAATGGATCGATATACTTTTGATAAGTATTTTGAGGGTGATAAAGGTACGGTAACTAATGTAGAGAAGGAATTGTGTCTAACAGCAGAAGAAAATAATATGTTTGAGTATCTTAAAGCTAATAATCTGCGATTAGAACAAGAAAAGGTCCCTTTTGATTACATTACGAAGAGTATTCCTTAATCTTAAGTTATTGATTACAAATGCCACAGGGACAGATACTGACATCCAATATAAAATAAAACTCAATAAATGTTTTGGTTTTCTTCTCACTAATTTGTATCTTTGCAGTCGAAAAATCTAAAACAAACGAATATGAGAAAATTATTCATCTCACTGCTTCTCGCAGTTTCTATGGTGTGTATGTCACAGACTACTCACATGAAGTTTAAGGGAATTCCCATGGAAGGTACTTTGAATAGTTTTGTGCAAAAACTTAAAGACAAAGGGTTTACCTTTTTAGGACAGCAGGACGGTACAGCGCTGCTAAAGGGAGAGTTTGCTGCTACTAAGGGATGTACCGTTGGTGTTACTCGTTTCTCTGACCGAGATCAAGTTAATCTTGTGGCAGTTATATTCCCAGAGGAAGAGACATGGAGCAGCATAGCGAGTTCGTATTATAGTCTGAAGGAAATGTTGACGGAGAAATATGGCACTCCAGAATCTACTGAAGAATTTTCTGGTTTTGAACCTAATAATGATTCATCTAAATTCTATTATCTCCTTCATGACAATTGCAACTTTATATCAGAGTTTACTTGTGAGGGAGGTAAAATCCAACTAACAATGAAGAAGAAGGAGTACGATACCGCCTCCATCATCCTTCGTTATATTGACAGGGTTAATGCCGACGAGACGAGAAAGAAAGTAATGGATGATTTATAAAAAAGATAAAAGGGGCTCACTGAGCCCCTTTTTCCTTTCTTTTATTTTGCTTTATGCCTTTTTATTTGTATATTTGCAAGTGATTAAGAACCTATAATAAAAAAGCTATGAAACAGAAATTATTACTATTAATGGCTGGTTGTATTCTGCTTGTTGCTTGTGGCAAGGCAGAAAAAGAATTTGATGAGAAAATTAGTATGGCTGATTTGAAAATGACTTCAGTTCTGCTAACGGATGCAATCATTCATGACGCTGTAGCTGAAGCATGGCATAACGCAATCTTTAAGAACGTAACTCCCAGTGGAAAACGCTGCAATGATTTTAGTGAAGCCCTGAAAGAGGTTTCAGATTCTATACGTGTTTATGAAATTGACTCAAAGGCACGAGAAATAAACGAGGAACTATTAAACATCACATCAGAGCTGAATTCGCCGCCTTCTAGTCGAAAAGATTGTTATAATGATTTCGTTGATATTGTTAGTGATGTCAGTACATTAACTCGCACAGTGCTAGATATTAGTGGTAGTTATAAATCATATAGTAATAAAACTGGAGAACTATTTGACGAGATTTCGAAGAAGAGAGACCAGT
This sequence comes from uncultured Bacteroidales bacterium, assembly GCA_902798425.1. Classification (GTDB taxonomy): domain Bacteria; phylum Bacteroidota; class Bacteroidia; order Bacteroidales; family Bacteroidaceae; genus Prevotella. Next base: position 1,737 of record CADBWR010000011.1, on the reverse strand, counting down.
TTAAAATTAAATATGGTGCCTTATTAAAGATTAATGAAAAAGAGAATATGTCAGAGGAGCCTGGCACCTGATATCAATGAAAAAATGTTTCAACATTTTTGCATTGTTCCATATAATTATTATCTTTGCATCAGAGAATCTAAAACAAACGAACATGAGAAAAATATTGTTAGTCATTATTTCGCTCCTGATGGTCGTTTCCACACAAGCGCAAAAAGTTGTAGAAAACGACTCTCTATATGCAGATACTAGGTATGGCGAATTACTATTAAATAGAGGGAAGTTAATTAAGTTCGTTGATTCAAACAGTACAAGTTTGAGGTTTGGCATCATGGAGCCTGAAATTTACACGCAAAATCGTAGCGTATATATCAATGAACAGAAATCAGGCTATTTTTTTAAATTATCGCAAAAAGTATCCAATGTGACTTTTCAAACTTTTATTTGGTATCAAGATGTTGATGAAATAATCACGGCCATTCATAGACTGAAGGACAGCGTTGAAAAGGACTGCGAGAGTATGCCTGAATATCTCAATAATTTCTATAAGACAAAAGATGGTTTCGAAATAGGCTATATTGTCAAGAAAAAAGGTAAAAAAGCAAAATCAAACTGGTATATGTCTTGGAAATATTATGCACAAGAAATAGATATTGATATTGACATGATGCTTTCAACTTTTCAAACAGCTCAAAAGCAGATTGGAGAGATGATACAGAGAGATCGAGCATCTTATGAGTTAATAAAATTTAGCGACTAAAGAAATATGGTAAGTGCTGGTCTGTTACCAGCATTGTTGTCTTGCTTATGCAGACAATGAGAGTATGAACAATCAATCTGTCAGAGAGAGATTTGAACTAACTAAAAATGATTCCTCTGTTGCATCTCGTATTATTTCAGACACAATGGATGCAGGATTGATAAAACCTGCCGATATTGAAACTGCGTCAAAAAAGTATATGACATACATCCCATTCTATGGCTAAGTTTTATTTGCAGAGTAAATCCTGTCGTAACACAAATATCTGATAATCAGTTGTTTCTTATCTTCGCAGAAAATCCAAGCGTCAAAAGAATATGGCAGAATATCTTAACATATCGGTCGAGGGGAAACACAGCGGACTGAAGCTAATAGTGTATCCACAGTCCTCAAAGGCGAAGGTCTTTGAGGAACGGGAGCCGCTACCTGGCGAATCAAGATGGCAGTTGGTAGAAGGATGTACTTATGCATATGAGTTTGTGGATGAAAAGGAAGACTGCCGAAGTACAATGGGGACAGGTGTCCGTCTCGCCTAATGTATGATGGCTGATGACTAAAATAGCGCGGCACCGAGTTGGTGTCGCGCTAATGATTTTAGGTGTACCATATGGATGGCATAGGCTTCTTCAGACTCGATTCAACCTTTTTCTGGTTGGTTGTCATCTTTTCATCTTTTGATTCTGTCTTTGTATACATAGGTCTGTTGGTTTTGGTTAAGGCAAATATAGGAAATATTTTATAAAATTGTTCTTGTAATGGCCAATTATTAGAGTAGATTAACATAATTATACTAATTGTTGTATTTCCATGCACAGAATATCCAAAAGATGAAGCATATTTGGAAACGATTTGCGAATGCCACAGGGACATCTGTCCCAGTGTCACCATAGGCCGCAATGCCGTCGTAGCCGCTGGTGCCGTAGTCACCAAGGATGTCCCCGACAACGCAGTAGTCGGTGGCAATCCCGCCAAAATCA
>CADBWR010000010.1 GCA_902798425.1 uncultured Bacteroidales bacterium | reverse complement strand
CATCGTGTCGCCAAACTGCTCGGCAAACTGCTTCATCATACCGCCATAGACGGGACCTTCGATAAAGGCAGGCATACCCTCGGGCATCGTCAGGGGGAGTTTGTCAGAGCCACCCAGATGATAGTCGGTGATGTCAATCTCCACGGGCTTGCCCAGCTTCTCGATGTAGTCGGCAAACTCCTTAGCATTCACCTTGAAGAGCGGATATTCCATCACGATGAGCGAGTCCTTGCCCTCGATGATGTAACTGGCATCGCCCATCACGTCGTTCGAGTTATACACATGCAGCTTGTAACCGTCCATCTCGTAGGCGGTGAATGCACCCGTCAGAGAGTCCTCTACCTCGGTGGCATCGTTTTGAGCCGTCTGCTGTGTCTTGCTACCGCAGCTTACCATCATGGCAGCTGCCATCATTGCGAAAAATACTTTTTTCATTGTTCTTACCTTTTTTTGAATTTATACTAAGTTATATACGCTTCTATTGTTTTTTATTTAGACGGTGCAAAGATACTAACTTTCGGTAACTGGTGCAAGAAGGCACCAAAAAGTGGCTTACTTACTTTTTTGTTAGAATTGCTGAAATACAGGCATTTTCTTTAATCGTAAAAAATGTTAATATTGTAAAGTGCTACATATTTGCAAGTTATCCCTTTAGAAATTTGCTAACTTTCGGAAAGTTTTGTATCTTTGCACTCGGAATTTAATAATAAATCGAACGATAGATGAGAAGTACAAAGCGTGCCCCATACGCAACGTAATAGAAAAGTTCGGCGACAAGTGGTCTTTGTTGGTGCTATATCACCTCAACGAGCGAGGCACCATGCGCTTCAACGATCTGGGGCGTGACATGTCAGACTGCTCGCAGAAAATGTTGTCACAAACTCTGAAGCGTCTGGAGCAAATAGGTCTTGTAGTTCGTCAAGTCTATCCAGAGGTTCCCCCACGGGTAGAATACTCCATCACTGAATTGGGCAAAAGTCTCATGCCCCATGTCATAGGTTTGATGGAATGGGCTACTCAAAACTTTGAGAATATTGTTAGAAATGAGGGTGATCTATAAGGACGAGGTTTTTATATAACCGAATAAAACTACTACACAGAGTATACGGGCAAGCGGCTTCTGATCTTCCTGTTCTATCGGTCTGATGGTCGCTGTTTTATTCTCCAGACACAGTTCCATCAGAATGTCGCAACGTTCGTAGGCATTATTCTTCAGTGGTATCTCCTTGAATCCCAATTTGCGATAAAGAGCAATGGAGGCTTCCAAGCGGGTGTTGCCTTCGAGAAAGATTCGTTTTACACCATGACTGCGGGCATAGTCTAATAATGCCTCGCCCAGTTGGCGACCGATGCCTTTTCCCTGTGCATCTGGAGAGACTGCCATCTTTGCCAGCTCGTGACAGTCAGATTCATGATGCGGTTTCAGCGCACAGCAACCCACAACCTGTCTGCTTTCGTCTATAGCCAGAAATATCTGCCCACCATGTCCGATGATGTTGTCATCGATATGTGCAAATGTGTCAAGATCAGACTGCTCCAGTCTGAACCAGGTCTCTATCCACTGCTTGTTCAGTTGGATAAAGTCCTGCTTGTATTGCGGCTCGTATGTGACAATTCGTATCATCAATTGCAAAAGTACACCTTTCTTAGCATTTGTGCAATACCATAACAATGGTATTTACTTATTTTAGATGTTCTTATATATAATAAGGTGTAGTAAACCCTAACCATAGTGATTGAGAATACTCAATAAGCGAAGCCATGTGGCCTCGCTTGTTCTGTTTGATAAATTATAATTTATCTGTCTTTCATCTCTATTTTTTTTATCACCTTGGCTGGAACACCTCCAACAATGGTATTGGGCTCCACGTCTTTTGTCACCACTGCACCAGCAGCTACTACGGCTCCATCGCCAATAGTCACGCCTGCAAGCACAGTGGCATTGGCTCCAATCCAGACATTTTTACCAATGTGGATAGGTGCATAGCTCATACTTTGGCGGTTAGCTGGATTTAGGTCGTGGTTGATGGTGGCCAGCACGACATTGTGACCTATGAGTGCGCCCTCGTCAATGGTGATACCTCCCTGATCCTGAAACTTACAACCCATGTTGATGAATACTCGTTCACCTATGACAGTATTCTTGCCGCAATCGGTGTGAAACGGCGGGAACAGGCCTACCGTCTTGGGAACCTCACGCCCCCAAAGCTGTTCCAGCAAATCGTGCAACTGCTCTGGAGTATGGTACTTTCCGTTAATCTCAGCCGTTAACTTCAGAGCCTCCTGCGACAACTGATGAAACATCATGTGGACATCACCACCGCCAACGACGGGTTTGCCCGATGCCATGTAATCTCGAAATTCTTGTATTGTCATTGTTCTTTATTTTTCTTTTGTGGATTTGTAATTCAATCACATTCTGACAAATACTTTGAGCGAATAGCCTTTGGAAGTTTCGATGCAATGAGTTTGTATGACTCTTTTATCAACCCCTTTACTATTGTTTCGTCCATTTCTTCATAATAGACATCGCTCCAGTGTGTCTTGTTCCAATGATATGCAGGTGTCACGGCAGTGAATTGTTCTCTAAGTTCGATATTCCTGTTTGGTGACAGTTTCAAGGCAATTCTTGAAACTCCGTCCTTCATATCATATCGGCCACCGCCTAACCATAGACAGACGAATATCTTTCCTTCCAAGCGAAAGTTAATGATGTCTTCACCAAACGCTTGGTCTTCGGTCACTCCTACAAGTGATAACGTGTACTCTCTGACCTCTTCAATATTCATACCCAATCAAAGTTGTCTATTTCAGAACCAATAATGTCTTTGTAGCGGCTTCATTTTCCCACGCAAAATGTGAAGTGTTTATGTTATCTACTTGATTTTCAGACATTTACAATGTTTTGTGGTTTTTAAAGTAACAAATCAGTAACAAATTATTTGAAAAATAGTGCTAACTGATTGATATAACCAATACCTTTTTATATTAAAAGGGGAGAGAGATCCAGCCGTCTTTCTCCCCTTTTCAAGTGAGAGAGTGACAGTCCTCAGAAAAACTATAGACTTACACCCTGGGCTCAGAGAGCTCTCTTTTACGTGGAGATCGTAGTAAGATGTTGCAAAGGTATATATTATTTTTCAGAACACCAAAAAAAGATGAGAGAACTTCACAGCCCCCTCATCCCAATTCCCAAATATGGTTTGAAAAGTAGTGTTGCATTAAGCACCCTTAGGTAATACGTTTTGGATCACATCATCAGACAGTAGGAAACCATGTGCCTCTCCCAGGAATCTTACCACACCATTCAAATCCGATATGATACCATTGGGATCATCACCATACTCCTCTGCCAGGATGTCATTGTTGAGGATCTTTGCAGTTTCTTTCTTGCACTGGTTGATTTTCACCATTAGATTCTGGATCTGCTTTCTTAACTCGCTGTAGTTTTCTGGCTCATTCTCATAGGGAATGTGCTGGCTCTCATTCTTTCTCATATCAGACCTCCTTAAAATTAGATAAAGTTATACGGTAGCGGATGTTTTCTTCAATTTGAGTTATCACAAATTCTTTTGCTTTGTCAAAACCCTCATCAAAACTATCCATGTAATTATGGATTTTCTCATCATCATCTGTCTTGTGTTTGATACTAAGACTATCAGATACAAGATCCCATGCCTGATCCAGCAACTTTATTGCATCAAGCAACAATGCTGTTTCTTTACTCACTGAGTAATTTGATAAACTTTCCTTTGCCATAACTATACTGTTTAAAAATTGATGTTGCAAAGGTAGGTTTTTACTTTGAGAAAACCAAAAATATTTTGATGTAATTTGCTGAAAATCAACAAAATGTGTTTGGTAAACACACCTCTAAGTGTTCACCAAACACACCTCATAATTAACTTAGTAAATTTTCGTATTAGTTTAATGGAACTATTACATCTTCACCCCAGTTATCATCTATTGTAACTGTCATCGTTTTATCTCCGAGATAGGTAAACAGATTACCACTCACAACAGATCTCCTGTTTGCATACATAGGTACAGATACATTTGTTTCACCAAGTATATCCCCATTTGCATTACGTATGTAGATTGTCATTGTGGCTGGGTTCTTAGGATTTACGGTATAGATGTTTGTAACAGGCAGCTTTCCATCTACTACATGGGTACTCTTAATGATGTTGAAGTTAGCAGGATTGGAGTTATTTGCTTTATTGCCTGGGTAATAAAAGCCATTTGCATTTAATGATACAGTTATGTATGACACCTCTGGTAGTGGATCGTCACTGATTTGCAAGCTCATCAGGGCAGAAACACGTCTCAGGGTAACATCTACAGAGGTCGTTGATGTAGTAACTGTAATGCTTTGGCAATACTCATATAGTTCCAGCTCACCACTGGTTATATTGAAATTGTTGAGCGTGTTTTCATTATTCAGAGAGACACCATCACTTGCTTTTCCATAAGCATAAAATAGCACTGTGTATGTTCCTGGTAACAGCTTTTCCTCAAATGTTCCAAAACCCTCTGGAGCTGTCTCTGTGGCAGGATCAAAGGATGAGCTACCATACTTGTAACGTGATCCATCTTTGTAAATGTCGTATGAGATCAGCCTAACCACATCCTCCAGATTTTCACCTGATAGGGTAGCAGCTCTGGTCATTGCTCTCTTTGATGGGTTATCTATCGGTTCTGTTGAAACAGATAGATCTGCTCTCACTTTGAATGTTACAGTAATTTCGTTTTCCTGATCGTGTGTAGTTTCCTCACTGGAGCAAGCCATAAACATTAAGCCTGCCAGGATCCAGATTGATAAATAATTTAATTTGTACATATTATAATTTATAATTACATTGTTGATGCACCATTGCATCAATATATAATAACGAAACAAAAACTATATTATTTCGCTTATAACAATAGTAAAAGGGAGCACTTTCAAGTACTCCCTATGCAATCATAAATTATAAACCTGGTAAATTTCTACTTGTATTTTCTCATAATCAATACGTTTTTTGGTTCTTTTTGATAACTTTAATTCCAGATCCAATACACTGTACCTGGGCATTCCCATATAGAGTAACCCTTACCCTGGCAGTGTTGCCAGCCACAGCCACCACCAGGTTAGAGTTATCAAAGGCATCTATATCGAGCACAGCAAACCCTGAGACGTTCACGGATCCCTGGGAGTTGTGCCTTACAAACAGGTTACTGACAGAATAACCATCATATTCCAGCATGGCTCTACAATTACCATTCAGCACCACGTTTTTCTCATTCTTTAGGCCTTGCACATCATCATCAATAAAGCCACCGTAAGGCTCACTCTTACCCTTGAAATGCTTACGCATGAAATCCAGTGTCGGATAGTCATTCTTGATACAGAAATCAATGCCCCTGAAAAAGAGTTGCACCATCTTCTCTGTATCACCACAGCGTTCCAGCAGTCTCTGGTACTGTTGGCAAAGATCCTTTGCTATGCCATCTGTCTTAAGTTGGCTTATCAGTTCTTTCTGTTCCATATTTACACAATATTATGCTATTCCCTGAGACAAGAGTGTCTGGCTCTTATTCTCAATTCGATTTAGCGTGTTACTTATTTGTTCAAGTCTTTGTACAGTATTTGCTGTATTCTGAGCAATCTGCACCTGGTAGGTTAGGGAATCTCTCAGTATTGATGTCTGTTGGCTCTGATTGATGATAAAAGCATTCAGCCTACCAGCGATCACAGATCCTGTTTCCTCGCTCATGGATGCTATTGCACCAGACAGAGGATCCACATCATCATTCACATCCTCCAGGAGATCACCCATAGCAGATAGAGCCGTGTGGAACGTCTCACCAGCAGTATTAGCCATATCCTCAAAGGTAGCACGCTCATCATCAGTGAGCACGTTATCACCCATAGCCTCTGAAAGGTAGTTGATTGCATCATTGATACCCTTTGCCAGGAACTGCCTCTTTATTGCCTCCAGGACAGCTTTCTTAAGGATATTCTTAGTTGTCTCTCCCAGAGCCTTAGCAGCGTCCTCTCCTTGCTGAAAAGCATCCACCAGGGCATCAGCAAACGTCTCAATTGCACTCTGTACAGAGGTACCAGCAAGCATTTCGTGCATCTGCCTCTCCAGATCCTCACATTTCTGGTTGATGTCCTCGATCTTATCCTCCCAGTCAGAGATCCTACCCTCATCGGTATCCTTTTTATCCCTTTCGGCATCAATCTGTCCGTAGATCTTTTCCTGTTGCTGCCTGAGGTTTGCTATCTGCTGTTCGTATAGTGTAAACAGATCACCCTCCTCCTGCTTTGCCTTAAGCTGGGTATTCAAGTTTTCGATCTCCTGAGATAGCTTTGCATATTCCACATAGTTCCAGGCTTTCTTGGCGATCTGCCTCTGAGCCTCCAGAGCTGTTATCTGATCATTGATCAGCTTTACGTTTTGCTCATAGGCTTTACGTTGCTCATCAGAGAAAACCCAGTATGTGTTATTGAAAGCACGCTCCAGACGTGAGAATTGGCGATCCAGGGCATCAATCTCTTTCTGTAGGCTCTGGATCCTATTCTCATACTTTTTATCATGGAGTTTAGCGAAAATGCCTACCAGGGATGATGCAGCACCGATCAGTCCCATAACACCACCCAGAACGTCACCACTCATTATCTTACCGACAGATCCAGCAGCCTCTCCCAGGGTTCCCATCAGTTCAATGGCTGTGCCTAAACCCTCAGCAGCATCATCCATTCCCAGGGCACTGAATACACTCTGTAAGCTGCCAGCAGTCTGTGTAGCTACAGATGTTACTGTCTGGATGCTTTGTGTAACACCTTTTGCAGCCTGTTTGACCTCCATCTGAGCCTTATCAACCTCATCCTTGCTACCATTGCCAGCAGCCAGCTTTGCTTTTTCCTCAGCCAGCTTTTTCTTAGCAGCAATATAATCATCAAAGTATTGCCCAAGAGCCTTGAATGGGTTTTTCTCCTGAATCTTCTGTTTTGCCTTATCCAGGCTCTCCAGCACAGCATTCATATCTACAGGATTCAGCTTAAGGTTTGCGCTGTTTACCTGGTTTTGAATATCCTTAATCAGTTGCTGGATCTGTGCAACAGTAAGAGAATCCAGATCCTGGAAAAGGCGTTTCCAGCTTTGGGATTGCATCAGCATCTGGGCGTTCAATTCACTAAGTGCATCCTGTTCAGCCCTGTTGATCTGTGCAACCCTCTCTGTATCATTCATTGCTTGTGCAACACGTCTCAGCTCAGCATACTGTTTCTGGATGGACGTTCTTTGCTCCTCAAAGGTTCTGTAGTTTTTCAACACCTCATCCTGGAGCTGTCTCTGATACTCCAGATCCTGCTCGTTAAGCATTGCCTGAGCCTGGGTAGTATCATCCTCGTTCAGGTGGAACTCACCGTTATTCAGCTTAGCCTGTGCAGCAGCAACAGCCTCTAACTTTTCAGCCAGGGTAGCAGCCTGGTTTGTGGACTGCCTCAGGCTCTCCTTAAACAGTTCCAGGGCAGACTTTTCACCTGTCATTTCCTGGAGCTGGATCTTAAGAGCATTCAGGGCATTGGCATCACCATCAGTAAGTGTGCCAGCAGCCTTTTTCTGTTCCAGCGTCTGGATCTGAGAGTTTATCCAGGAAGTAAAGCTGGTACCCTCGGCAATAAGCGTCTTAAAGTGTTTGTCAGCAACATCCTTACCAACATTCTCCACCCATTTGAAATAAGCCTCATACTGCCTCTTTTTATATTCGATCTCACCATCAAAGAGCTTAGAGCTTTCAATGTCGTAAGCCTGGTTTTCCAGCTTTCTCCTCTCCTCAAAGCCAGCTCTCTCAGAGGCAGAAACACCACCTTTCTTACCTGACTTTTTATAGGCTTTCTCCAGCTCTTTCTCCTCCCTATCGATACGATCCAGAGCCTCCTGGTGCTGGAGATCCAAAGCTGCCTTACGCTTAGCATAGCCCTCATCCATAACCTGGATCCTGGCCTCCTCCAGCTTACGCTGTGCCTCGATCTGTTTCTGTGCAAGCTCATTATCTTTATCTACAGTAGATCCTCCAGTAGGTGTTTTCTTTCCTGTGAGAGCTGCCAGGTCACTTTCTGCAGCCTTTAATTCACGTTCTTTCTCCTGGATGGCATTTGCAAGGTTATCCTTTACAACAGATCCAGATCTCATATCAGATAGCTCCTTTTTCAGAGTAGCGATCTTTTCCTGTGTCTCTGTTACCTGCTCACTATAGCTTTTAGTGACTGTGGTAGATTTGGTAGTGGCAACTGATGAGGCATTGATCTCCTTGATAAGATCATTGATGGTATTGCCAACATCTTTTAGATCTTTATCTGTCTTTTTGATATTTGCACGAATATCATCGGCCTCCGTTTTGCCATATACACCACCTGTTTGCATGGCAAGCTCACCTTCTTCTACCTCAGCCCTTTTCAGCTCTTCCTTGTTAGTTTTTTGGGTATTTTCCAATTTCCTCTTTTTCCTGTATGCTGCCTCCAGTTCCTCCTGTGCTGCTTTCAGCTTAATCTGCTTTTCAAGGGAAACCAGGTAGTCATCAATAGCCTTTTTGTTGTCACGGATGATCTTACCCTCCTTTGACAGCTCAGCATTATACTCAGGGATAATTGCTTTGAGATCTTTATATGCCTTTTGCTTTTGCTCATAGGAGGCCTCACTATCCTCCATAACTTTGCGCAAGGCATCCACCTTAGCAGCCTGAGTATTGAACTCATTAGTGGCTTTTTTGGTAGCATTAGCAAGGCTTACAGTTTCCTCAGTAGCCTCCTCCTCCTTATCAGAGAATAGGCTGATAGCTGATACTGCCATACCGATAAGAGAAATCAACCATCCCAGGGGATTTGCTTTGATAGTTGCCCAAAGTGTCCTGATAGCAAGTGTAGCCTTACCAGTAGCTGCTGCCAGGATAGTTGTGGCAGTAGTTTGTGTGTTCTTAGCAACAGTATCAGCCTTGGATGCAACAGTGGACTGTTTAGTGGCAGTAGCCTCCAGGATCTTTTTCTTAGTGTAGAAATCAGTCTGAGCTGCCAGGGCTGTTTTCCTGGCCATAGCCTGCTGATCCTGTGCTGCCTCCAGTTTCTTCTGGGCTGTGGCAATGGCAGTGGCATCACCAGACTGTTTTGCCCAGTACACCTCATACCTGGCTTGCTCTGTAGCGTGGGCAGTGGCAACAGCCTGTGCCTTTGCAGCCTCCACCCTCCTGGCAGCAGCACTGACCTCAGAACGCATGGCAGACAGTGTAGCAGCCTCATTCTGTCTTTTGGCAGCTACCTCCTGTTCCAGGGCAGCACGATAGACAGCACTCTTAGACGTGAGATCAGTCTTACTCAGTGCCTCTCTTTGCTCCACTGTGAGCACTTGCATAGCAGCAGCCTCATAGCCCTCAGAGCTTGCTGTAAGTCCAAGATTAGACAGATATTCTGCCTGTTGTGCTGTGAGTAGGCTCTGAATGGTAGCTACCCTCAGGCTCTTTACCAGGTTAGCGTGCTCCTCAGCTGTCAGTTCTGCCTCCAAAGCAGCTACGTGCTCCCTCTGAGCCTGATTCATAAGATCCTGCTGTGCCTTAGCTGTACCTGTCAAAGTAGCCTCAGCCTTAAGCAAGTTCAGCTTAGCAGCCCTTACGGTGTTATCAATGAGTGCTACACCAGTATAGCCCTTAGTAGCAAGCGTATTGAGCACTGTGGCAGCTTTCACAGTACCATAGCCTATAGCAACAGCCTTAAGGATGTCTATGATCGCCTGGTAGTGCTCAACGAGGTAGCTGGCAGCACCAATGGCATCAGAAAAGAAATCCTGGTTAGCCATACCAATGTCATTGAGCATACTATCCCAGGCATCCTCCAGGTTAGAGATCTGACCTGTGAGGCTGGCACTCTGCTTAGCCATAAGGTTGTAGAACTGACCGCCCTCATCAGTGAGTTTCCTGATCACTTTCTCAACCTCTGGGAAACCGATCTTTCCAGCCGAAACCATTGCATTGATCTCCTCAGCTGTCACACCATACATGGCAGCAAGCTCTTTCACCAATGGAATACCTCTACCAGTAAACTGCCTTACATCATTGGCATAGAGCCTACCCTGTACCATTGTGGTACCATACAGATAGACTATATCATTGAGTGGAATAGAGAGACCTGAGGCAATATTACCCAGCCTTACCAGGGTGTCATTGACACGATCAGCAGCCTCACCATAAGCCAGGAGTTGTTTTGCACCAGAGGCTACACCCATTAAGTCAAAGGGTGTTTTGGCAGCTGTCTGTACCATCTGATTCATCAGGGCAGTTGCTTTCTCCTCTGATCCCAGCATGGTACCAAAGGCAATCTCCAGCTGTTGGAACTGACCTCTTACCTGAATGATGGAATTTACCAGGCTCATCATGCCCTGTCCCACAAGATAGCTCTGTATGTACATGGCACCCCTCTGGGCAAATTGCAACAGGGATTCATCCATAGCCTGACTTTCAGCTATGGTGGTATTCGAAACGTGCTTAATACTCCTCTCCATTGCCTGAGAGGATACGTTGAAATCGTCTATGTCTAAAGTGGCAACATAGGCGAGTGCTCCATCAATATTCTGCATAGTCAAGTTTCCTTATTAGAAGTTCTATACTTAATGAGTTCTTTCAAGGATCTACATACATGATAATAGAAACCTATCAATTCATCATTGTTACCATTCTCATTAGTGATCAGCAGCTGATTCACAAAAGATGCAATTGTGTGGATCTGTCCCAATGGATTGTTATGGTGTCTCAGGTCTTTTGAGGCACATTCTAAGATCACTTTTCTATAATGCCCCATATCCTCACAGTCCTTTATAATTTTACTTAATGTTTCTTCCATATTCTCCTATTTTGTTGTTCAATTGTTACTTTCTCTATTATCAGTCCTATATTCTCCTGATACAATACTGATTTGAGAGCGTTTCTTCATATTCTGGGGTAGAAAGTGAGCAACTAACCAGGCTCTGTTTTGTCTGCTGTTACCAACTCTGTTTGAGGTTGTTTCCCATCCATTTTGAGTACTAACGAGTGGAAAAGTACCAATTCTGTATCAGTAAGTGCTGAAAAATTGAGTATTTGCACGTTGTTTTGTACCAGGTTTACCGTTGTTCCTGCTTTGGCCTGACTGGGCTTTCCAAAGGATCTATCCAGGATCCAGCGTAAGCTATCAATTCTACCCCTCCTTATGTCTGTGAAAATTGCAGCTATCAGACTGTTTACCCATGATGGGATCTTGCTGCCAGGCTTTCGGCAATCCTCCTGGATCTTTTTCAGTTGCCATATAGGGCACTCCAGGAGCGATCTCATAAGGTGGGTATAATCTTCTTTGCTCAATTCTTCACCAGGTAAATTGATACGCTTGTATAGAGAGGGTTTTCTGCCTCTCTTTTTGGGTTGGTTTTCAATGGAGAATCTGGTATTGATCCCACAACTGTTACCCCTTTGGAATCCTCTTTTTCCTTTGCTCATTTTATGCCGTTTTTATGCCGTTTTCAAAAAGAGGGTAGGTAGTTCCTGATTGTTACCAGGAGCAACCATACCCATGCTGTTTCGTGAGGATGTTACTTGATATACTCAAAATTCTTTCCTTTTAGCACTACCGATCCATCAGGATCCAGTCTCGCAAGTGAAAAGCGATCAGGTACAGCAAGCCCCATAATATATTGAGGGTTATACACATCTGCTGATGGATGATTGGCTTTCACCAAACTATCGTAGAAAGTACTAACCTTTGGAGCCTCTTTTACAGCTTGGTTAAATTCCTTGATGGCTTTCTCCATTGCCAACCATTTTTCATAGACAGCAGATCTGGTATCTGTATCAATGTAGATACTGAATCGGTCTGTCAGGATCTCTTTGTAATCAGATCTAATTTCGACCTTACCGTTATTCACCTGGTAAAACTCCCATTCAATAGCGTTGCTTTCTGTCTTGATCTGTTTTGCAGCCTTTTCTTTGATAGCATCAACCTTTTTTGCAGAATCTTCACGAATGAGCTCCTGAACACTTTTAGGCATCTTACTTACTTTCTGATTTGTACAGCTCTCATCAACCAGTCCACAAAGGCTACTACCGTTAAAGAGGTTCTGGAGCTTGCTAATCGTTGGCACAATGTCTGCATCTGTGAATAGATCAGCTAACTCCTGGAGCCTACCAGATACATACTCATACCATGCAATTGCTTTGGTAAGGCTTTCAGAATCACGATATACACATACTTTTTCCATAGTTTATACGGTTTAGTAATTCTCACACTTTGTTCCTACAGGAGCATCAGCAGCTATGCCCCATTTCTTTAGCAACTCCTCTGAATGCTCATCAATGCTTTTCTGACGTGCATCAGCAATTTCCTTTCGGAGTTTTTGGGCTTCTTCGATCATTTCATCTGTTGCTATATTTATCATAGCAGCAGCCTCAATCTCTTTAATTCGCCTCTCTTTTGCAATCATTTCTTCTTTTGTCATAGTTCATTGTTTTTTAATTGTTATACTTTGTTGCTTACTATATCGTTGTCTTGAAAGTTCCACCTCCACCAACTGGTGGTGATGCTTTCCTTTCATTGTTTTTGAATAGATCACCCTCTCTGCGATTCCAGGTGCTAAGAGCTGCTTTCCAGTTCTTGATTGGGTTCCCTCCAGCCTGTTTCCATCCGTTAGCCTCATAGTAATCATAAAAGGCTCCAGCATCAACATTATATCCTTTTTCTCTTATACAATCCTCTATTTCCTGGAGAGTGGGTTTGGTAAAGCGTTTAGCTTTGCCATTATCCTTTATAGGACCAGGATTAGGATTAGGTATAGGATTAGGTATAGGATTAGGATTGGGTTTTTCAGAAACCATTTGGTTTTCAAATAAACCATTTGGTTTTGGAATTAACCGATCGCTTTTTCTTGGTCTGCCTCCCAGTTTACCACTTTCTCTGTTTTTAGCACATCTTTCCCTGTACTTAGCACCGTCTCTGTCGATCTGGTCTTTTATAAACAGGAAAATCATGCCCAGCACCCTGTTCTCATCGAAAGAAAGCACTTTCCCATCCTCTGCATAGGCTATGATAGCCTTGAAAAGCTGCCCAGCCTCATCATTGGATAACAGTTCCAGTTTTTCCTTTATGTCGCTATGGATTATGATACCTTTACTTTCCATGAGTTAATACTTTATTGTCTGTAACTTACACCAGAGGAATTGATGCTATCAAACATTTCTACCATTCTATCAGCCATTCGCAATCCGTAACGCTCTTTCAAAGCCTCATCTGATAGGTTAGAGGTTATGATTGTACATAGCTGCTCATCATATCTGTGGTAGATAATATCAGTGATAGGGGAGATTTCATTACCCCATACCTTAGCAGTTATAGGTTCTACTCCCAGATCGTCAATAAATAGCACGTCACAGTCTTTTATTCTCTTATACCTGTGTTGATCATCAGATTTAGTGATATTGAAGATCTCAATGGCTGTCACGTATTCAATCGACAAATTTTCATCCCAGCCTCTATCAGGGGAATACATGGATTTTAACAGGAGATTTATAGATCTTAGTAATGTAGTCTTACCATTACCTACACTACCATATACCATAAGCCCCACCTTGTAATCACCAGTGATCCATTTTGCAGTTTTCTCGATCTTGTCTTTTGTGTCTTTGTCACCATTGAATGCTATCCTCCTATTGCCAACCTCCTTTTGATAGCAAAGATATAGCATCTTAGTGACGGTTTCCACATCAAGATCTCTGATCTTAAAACGCTCAGGCTTTTTCTGGTTGTTCAAAAGATCCAGGAGTTTCTTAATAGCATCATCATTCATTGTACCACGCTTTTTGATTTATTTCTAATATCCTGGATCTCCTGGTTAAGCTGTCCTGATGCCATGAGGCCATATAAAGCCCTCTGGTTGAATTTCTCGCCTCGGATGATAAATAGCTCCATTGTGTGGTAATCTGCGCTGAAAACGACCAGGAGAGCGTCCTGAGTGCCTTTTACATCACCATACCCCAGGTGTGATTTGTTCTGATTTGGAATAAACACGCTGCTGATATTGCAACTGGATTTGGTGATAGCTCTCTCAGCCTTTTGCCTGGCACGATCTGAGAAAGTATCAGGCACTCCATTGTAGTAACAGAAAAAACGCTTTACTTTGCTCTTTTCTGCCATACTCTCAAAGAGAGGATAGCTGCCAGATGAGGCTACCGTATCAAACCTGACGGTCTTTTTACCCTCGTTCTCAGGTAAGATCCTCAGTCTGTAGTAGTCTGTGATCCTCATTTTCTACCTCCTTTCCTGTGTCCGTTGGATCCTGTAGTGCCAACCATATAGCTGTTTGCAGCCATATCAGCCTCAGCAGCTGTGCTGATTCTGTTTTGTTTCATCCAGGCATCCAGCTCTGTACGTTCAAAATAGATGATCTTACCATTAGGCTTGTAATGGGGGAGGGTGTGATTACAGGTAGCTTTGTAGAGCCATGATTTGCTCAGGCCTGTATAAACAGCAGCCTCATCTATAGTAAGCATGGCTTTTGCTGCCATCATACTATAGCGTTCAATACGGTTTAATTGTTCAATGATCTTTTCTTCCATCTTTACAAGTTTTTATGATGTTGAGGCTGGATCCTGGCACTCTCCATCGGTTTTCGCTTGCAAAGATAGAAAGAACAAAAAAAAGAAAACCCACTGTAGTTACTACTGTAGTTACTATAGTGGGTTGAGTGGTTACTGTGTTACAGTTTTATATGATTATTTCCTTTGATGGCATTGTTTTTTTCCGCTATGTAAGTTTCAAAGATCTCATATATCTTTTTCTTTCGTTTATTGAAAGCACTACTTGTTCCCTCTTTTACTTTATCAATATTACGTCTATTCCAAAGTATTTCAAAAGGCATCCATTTCGGTGTAGTATAAATGTCGCAAAGCCACATTATAATGCTTGCAATCTCTTTCTGTTGCCAATTTGTAGTTCCTTGTTTGGGCTGGTAATTCTCATCAAGTAACTCGGCCTCCTGGCATTTCTTTAATAATTCCATTGCCAAGTCAGAGTTTGCTATCTCGTTAGGGATGGTATATGTATTTGTTTTGTCAGGTTCTGTAGTTGCCTCAGCTTCACCAGGTGAATCTTTCTCATACATTTCACTCAGCCATGAAATAGCATTGCTTATCCTGACAATCTGAGCCTCATCAGTAACTTGTGGCTTGCCTGTTGATTCAAGACAGGTAACATCAGCCAGTTTAAGATCCCATAGCAGATCCTCTTTGTCTGGGAACTGTGCTGATTGGATTATCACATCATTCTTTGAATATGTGCCATCCGCAATCCTTTCAATAAACTCCTTTGTTGTCATAACTGTTATCTATTATTGTTTCTAAATTGGGATCATAACTGCCATTTTTGCTCAGCCAGGTATTTGCTGCTTTGAGTGATCCGATATTGGGTGTTCTGCCATTGACCTCAAAACAGCTAATGGTCTTTACCCAGATCTTTTCATTATTCCAACTGGCAAAGAGCTTATTAACCAGGATAACCAGGTGCCTTAGTTCTGCTATCCAGGGAATAGGCTTTATCTCATTGTCAAGATCTGCTTTGCCACATATAACCAGCCAATCACGCTCAGTAGCCATATTGCTTATATATCCACTTTCCTGTAGGTGTATAAAGATCTGCTGTAGATCTCTGTCGGATCTGCCACAAATGAATACCAGATCTTTCTGCTGTTTAGTGGGAATGCTGGTGCCAGGAAAAAGCCTCAGCACTTTGTCTATCTCTCCAGACTTTGTGACTGGCACATTTATTCCTTTGAGGCTATATCCCAGGCTCCAGAGCTTTTCAAATGTACTCCAGGATGGTTTCTTGCTTATTGTGGTGCTAATTGCATAGGCTATGAGTTTAAGCTGGAAAGGTTTGATCTCCTCAGTCGGCTGGTAATGATCATCCAGGAGATTGTTTTGGGTGCAACGATTAAGCAGCCTCAGTGTATCTTCGTTTTGCAGTTCTTTGGGAACACCAAACAGCTTTCCCTGGTGATCTGTCAGGTATTTTACTACATCATCTTTCAGGTTGTTAGTAATAGTGGCAAAATCAGTCAGTGAGTGTCTTATCTCGTCTGGTAGATCATTACTCCTGAGGGCTTTGCTTGCAACAGTCAAAAGAGTAGGTATGGCAGATCCCCTGTGTGATCCATCCATATCCACAAACCTTTCAAGTTCACCTGGTAAATAATCTGGGTGTGTTTCCTCCCAGGCTGTTTTGATGTCAGCAGCCCATTTACCTACCAGGCACAAATCATCATAGATGCCAGGAGCCTCAGCATCCTCAGGCATATAGGTATTGTACCTGAGCATAGACAGTGCCCTGTACATCTTATCAAGTCGTGCTATAATCTCCCTTTTCTCCATTCTCTTAGTACTTTCTGCCAGTTTCAAAAGTATTTTCCCAGTCTGTCGGATCACCATACGGATTTGGTGATTTGCCAGGTAGATGCTGATGGATCAGCTCAGCTTTCCACAGTTTGTAAGCGTCTGCCAGGCTCTGGCTTGTATCAGTACGATCCAGGTAGTTCAAATGAAACTCTCTCTCATACTCCCAGAATTGAGCTGCCAGAGGTCTCTCCTGATCTCCCTGGTAGGGGTTTTCTTTCTCTCCCTTATACCAGGTGTAGTTTGAGTAATCCTCAGTGATCCCTGAGAATACCCCCTTTATATATACATTCTTGTAATAGCTCTTAAAGTCCTCTACATCGATCCTTTCATTGTACTTACAATACCTGTTGAAAAGCACAGCTTTCAACGAAATAGGTACTTTGTCGTACTGTTCAAATTCATTCAGCCCAGCACTGGTGTATTCCTGGATCATACCTTTTAGCGTATCTTTCTCCTCTGTCAGTGCCTCTGTAGCATCCACCCAGAACTTTTCGATCTTTATTAGGGTTTCAGTCTCAGGATCATTCTTAACGTCTTTCTTTCCGTAGTATCTACAGAAGATCTTTAAATCATTTTTGCTCAGAAATGTGTGCCAGATCCTGAGCTGATCAACCATCCGAGGATCCAGGTACGTGTAAACCTTATCAATAAACTCCTGAGGGATTCCGAAACGAGCCCTCATCAAACTTACCTGGAGTAAACGCCTGATCCATAAAGCCAGGGTAATACTCCTCCATCGTCTTTATAAAGTATGACAGATGTGTGTCACAGAAACGAAACCACCAGATAGCATGAGCCACAGCCACAGCTCCCTTGATACCCTCAGGATGGTTGTGAGTGCATAACGCTGTCTTTTCTGCCTCCTCTTTCACAATCTCCAGCTCATCAAACGCCCAGGCTACAGGGCTCACCCTCATAGCTGATCCATTGCCAAAGCTGTTATATGGCTGAGGATCCTCAGAGTGAGTCCACTGGGCAAATCTTCCACCATAAGCACCCATAGGATGGGTATAGGTACCACACCATTTCAGGAGCTTGCTTTTATAACACTCTCCAGTCAGTATTGCATCTGCTATAGCCAAAGTACAGATCGTATCATCCGTATAGCTACAGGAATCATCCCAGAGGTTGAAATTGTAATCCCTGGTATTGTTGAACTCAAAGCGTGATCCGATCACGTCACCTATTATTGCTCCTATCATATTGACTGGTATTTTTGTTGTTAGTCCCACAGTGCTACAACATCATCCTCTGGGGATGTGTTCATACTGTTGCATTCAGGGCATTTTGCAGCCATTGTTTCCAGCTTGTATGTGCCTCCACACTGACAGTTGCCCAGTTCCTCCTTATAATCACTGGTAGCCTCAACCATTTTCTGATCTCCACACTTATCACAGTGATAGATGATAGAAAGCATACCAATTCCCTCCATCCTTTCCCAGGTGTTACCGCAATCCTGGCAAATGTACTTTCTGATCTTTCCCATAGTTGTTACTTTTTGTTACTCGTTAATTGTTATGTCAGGAATAAGGCTCACAGCCTTTTGTTTGTTCTTATCCAGGATCTTTGCATAGATCTGGGTTGTAGCAATCTCCCTGTGCCCTAACAGCTTTGATACTGTGAATATGTCAGCACCCAGATCCAGCATAACGACAGCAAAGGTATGTCTGCCAGCATGGAAAGTTATATCCTTTGTGATCCCAGCAGCCAGCACCCATCTACGCAACTCCAGCAGCGTCCAGGCACTATACTTGAAATCAGGGAATACTTTATCATTGTCATTGCCTCTCTGTCCCATGTATTGCTCTGCCTGGTGTGATATGTCCAGGTACTCCTGGCCTTTGGTTTTCTTTTGCTTGAATACTATTCTGGTAAACTCCCCGAAAGTTTGTACCTCTCCCCAGGTTAGCCTTTCAATGTCACTCTTTCGTAATCCTGTCAGGCATGAGAAAAGAAAGGCATCTTTCAAGTATTGGTACTTGCATGGAGTTGCTGCCAGTTTCTTCACCTCCTCCAGGGTTAGGTATGCTCTTTCCGTTTCCTCTTGCTTGAATCCCTCAACACCTCTCATGGGGTTGGTTGGTATGATCCGATCCTCAAAAGCCTGGTTTATGCAAGCTCTGAGCTTATTGAAATATGATACTTTTGAATTTTGGGATAGTGGGGTAAAAGTCACAGATCCTTTAGCTCTTGATCTTTTGTAGGCATCCTTTTCTACATTCTCCAGGTAATCTTTAAAGCCCTCGATCCAGTCGGCATCAATATCCTTAAATGTTGTTTTTTCGTCACAATATCTTTCCAGGTGTTTTAAGCAGCTGTGCCAATTGCCCCAGTTGCCGTTGCTGTCCTGGCTACCATGTCGCTCCTCACACATCTTTCTGTAATAGGAGAGGAAAGGAGTGTCAATTTTGAATTGCTTAGTAAAGCCATATTCACCGTTCTGGATCTCTATCTGCCTTTTTGCTTTGATCGCCTGGGCAGTTGCCAGCGTTTGCCTGTTCTGCTCTTTCTCAATAGGGGTGGTGGCTTTTACCAGGTAAAGTTTTAGAAACTCATATTCCCTCTTACCATCCCTGTATATGTCAAGATACAGACTGATGCTGCCATCCTTTAAAACTCTCTCTCTGAGCCTTACAGGTTCTTTCTTTGATTTGCCAATCTTACTTTTCATCTCCTTTGCCATATTTGAGTAACACAATTTTGTGACTTTTCCGCTTTCAAGTCACAAAGGTACAACAAAAAAGTAACAAAAAAGAATAAAACAAAAGAAAAGTGAGAAAACAAACGAAAATTTAACACTTAAAGCGTAAATACCTGTAAAATAGTACCTTTTCTTTCTCTTTCTTTGCTTATTTTTGGCTTTTCTTTTCAGCTTAAAAATACAGCTTTACTTTCCCACGCAGAAGTTTTTAAAGATATTTCCTAAGACTTCGTGTGTTGTGATCTGTCCACCAGTGATTTCGGAGAGGATGTTAAGGACTTCGCGGAGATCTTCGCTCAATAGGTCTCCGCTGAGACCTAAACGCAAACCGTCGAGAACGCGCGAAAGGGACTGACGAGCACGAACCAGTGCGTCGTAATGGCGGGCATTGGTAATGATGACATCGGTGTCGCTGAGGGTGGGGATGCCGGCGGCTTCGTAGATTGTCTGTTCCAGTTGGGCGAGGTTGGTACCCTGCTTGGCAGATATTTCAATTAAAGGAATTTTAACTAATGCAAAATGGCTGTTTTCTGCTGTGTCTATCTTGTTTCTTACAACGATAAGTTTTTTATTCTCAGTACGTTCTAAGATATCGTCAAATTCTTTTGTGGATGGTTTCTGGTCGATGACCCAAAGCACAATGCGAGCTTTGTCGATGGCTGAATAGGTGCGCTCGATACCTATCTTTTCGACCTGATCTGTCGTCTGGCGGATGCCCGCAGTGTCAATGAAACGGAAGGTAACTCCATTGATGTCGATGGTGTCTTCGATGGTGTCGCGTGTAGTGCCATGAACGTCAGAGACGATGGCACGGTCATCTTTCAACAGGCGGTTGAGAAGGGTGGACTTGCCGACGTTGGTCTTGCCGACAATAGCTACGGGTATGCCTTGCTTGATAGCCTGTCCTGTTTCAAAAGATTGAGCAAGACGGGTTACTTGTTTGTCAATACTTTTTGCAATAGTATTCAGTTCCGTGCGGTCTGCAAACTCAAGGTCTTCGTGGTCGGAGAAGTCAAGTTCCAGTTCCAACAGACTGGTAAGGTGAAGCAGTTGGTCGCGCAACTGTGCCAGTTCGCTGCTCACGCTACCTCTTAGCTGACTCATGGCCAGCTGATGCGTAGCCTTGTTGGACGATGCGATAAGGTCGGCAACGGCTTCTGCCTGTGATAGGTCGAGTTTGCCGTTGAGGAAGGAACGCTTGGTGAACTCGCCCGGCTGGGCCATTCGACAACCGTTGTGTACGAGCAGCTCCAAAATCTTATTTAAAATATAACGCGAGCCGTGACACGAGATTTCCGCACTGTCCTCGCCCGTATAGCTGCGGGGAGCGCGGAAGACGGAGACCAGCACCTCGTCGATTGTTTGTGGCGACGGAATCGCCACATGCTCGACATTGCCACTATGGTTTTTACGCTCGATGATGTGGCCAAAGTGGATGGTGTTGGCCTTAGCGTCGGAGAGGTTTTTGGTGAAGATGTGAGAAAGAATCTCAAGAGACTGAGCTCCTGAGATTCTGATAATTCCTAATGCGCCACCTGGGGCGGTGGCTAAAGCACAAATTGTATCGTTCATCATTTTAGGTTGCGAAAGTGTCGCAACATGCGGAATTTAGATGCGGTCGAGAACTTTTTGGATAATGGTGTCGATGGAACTCTTGTAGTCGGTGTTCATCTTCTGGGCATAGCGGTTGGCGATAACCATACAGCACGTCATGGCGTTGTGTCCCAGGAGTGCTGCGAGACCGGCGAGAGCAGAAGACTCCATTTCGAAGTTGCAAATCTTCATGCCTTCATATTCGAAAGACTCAATCTTCTTGTTCTGGTCAGGATCACTGATAGGAGCGCGGAGCTGTCGGCCCTGGGGACCATAGAAACCACCGCACGCAATCGTATAACCTTTCACCATGTCGTCGGCAGCAATGCGGTTGATGAGTTCCTGATTGGCAACAGCTACATATGGTGCCCCCTTGATGGGATCCCACTGCATGTGCTTCTTGAAGGCTTCTTCCAATTTCAGGTCGCAAACTTCGTTGCGTCCGGCATAGTAGTTGAGAAGTCCGTCGAAGCCGATGCTCTTGACAGAAGCGATGAAGGAACCTGTCGGTGTGAATGGCTGCAGTCCTCCACAGGTGCCGATGCGCACCATCGTCAGTGTCCGGTGTTCGTCTTTCTCTTCGCGGGTATTGTAGTCGATGTTGGCCAGCGTGTCCAGTTCGTTGACCACGATGTCAATATTGTCGCAACCAATACCATGGGACTGACAAGTGATGCGCTTGCCTTTGTACATACCCGTTATGGTGTGGAATTCGCGAGAAGACACTTCGTGTTCAATGCTGTCAAAGTGAGCGGCAACGGTATTTACGCGTGCTGGGTCACCAACAAGTATTACTTTATCAGCCAGAAACTCAGGTTTCAAGTGAAGGTGAAAGCAAGAGCCGTCACCATTGATGATGAGCTCTGATTCAGGAAAATGTTTTTTTGCCATAGTATTATTGTTTTTTAGTTAGAAATGAGTTTTCGGCATTTCTGATAGCCTTTTCTAATTTGTGTGTCTCGTGGTGAAGCGTCAAGATTTCCTGTTCACCAGCGAGAATATCGTCAGCCATCTGTTCTCGTGCCGCGGCATTGGCAACAGCGTATATCTCGCGTGTCTTGTCGAGCATCTGCTTGAGCATGGTCTGTCGATTTTTAAGTGTGGTGAGCTGTTGGAAGCGTAGCAGATTCTCAGGCTGTTTGAATTCGGACACCTGATGGTAGGTGATATCATCGTTTATGACAAAGTCGATGTCGTCAATCTCGTCTTTGGGCTTCTGCTGTTTTCTGACTTCCTCAAGTCGATGGATGGCAAGGCTATAAACCTCTTCATCGTCCCATGTGTCGGAGATGCTGTTGATTTGGGCAAAATTGTTGAGTTCCTCGGGAGTATAGTCTTCGGCACTGTAGGTTACGCGTTGCTCAGAGGGTACGAAAACATAGATGCAAACCTTGTCTTCCTCTTGATTGCGGTCTGTGGCAAACCATCCGAGATTAGCATATTCGTCAATAACGTAAAGGTAGTCGTTGGCCTCGGAATTGAAGGGCAATCCAATGTTGACGGGATGAAGGAAGCGGTTCTCTTCTTCGTCGTAGGTTGTCATGTAGATATCGTATCCCCCTAATCCATCTGGGTCTCCTTCGGCAGCAAAATAGAACGTAGTGCCGTCCCCCATCATGTAGGGATAGTTGACTTTGCGGAAATGCTGTTCGTCATTGATGCCTGCCAGTAGAGTGGGTTGCGACCACTTCATGTCAATAGCCTCGCGATAATAGAGGTTACTGGTGGAGTCGGTCTCTTGCTGTGAATAGTAGCACTTGTTGCCTATCTCGTTGAGATAAACAAAACAGTCGTCGTTCTCCTTGATGTGGAAAAAGTCATCGCCATCACTGATGGAGCCCGTCTCAGGACTGAGATGGTAGTATTGTAGGAAATCCTTTTTGTCAACAACGATACTATCAATAAACATCACCTTCTGCATGGCAGACTTCATACGCTCCAACTTCTCCAAGCGCATCTGCTCTTCAGGAGAAATTTTCTGAACGCGCTGTACCTTCTTTCCACGCTTACGCTGTCCTTGTGCGGGAATCGTCAGTAGCAAGATAAAGAGGACTATTATCAGTCGTATATTCATCTACATCAAATTGTTTCTTATTTAGGCAAAGATACGAAATAAACTTAAACAAACAGCAAACTGCCGTTTACAATTAAGGATATTTAATATTCTGTCAGTGCTTTTGCCTGTTCTAAGGCGTGCCAAAGTGAGTAGCGTGCTTCTTTGTTCAGTTGCTGCATCTGTTGGAAAAGTTGCTGAGCTGCCGTACGGTTAGTAGCTTTCTCGTAGGGGCATTGAGCTATCTGCTTAGCGTAATGCTGTTGTTCGGCATATTGAAGGATGTCAGCTTCTTGGCAGAGACATAGGGGACGAATGATAGTCAGAGGCATCTTCTTCATTTTCAGTTTGGCGGGCATCGTTGAGAACTGTCCCTGGAAGGTGAGGTTCATTAGGGCTGTTTGGATGATGTCGTCTTGATGGTGCCCCAGGGCTATCTTTGTACAGCCCAGCTCTTGTGCGACATTGAAGAGTTGCTTGCGCCGCTGCCATGAGCAGAGAAAACAGGCGGGCTTTTTTCTCAGTGAAGAATGAATATCGAAGCTGGTAGTAACAATGTGTAGGGGCACTCCGAGGTTGTCGCAGAACTGCTGGAGGTAGCTGGTGTCCGTCTCGTAGTGCACATTCTCCATGCGGACATGTAAGGCTTCGATGTTGAAGTGGGGAACACGAATCTTGGAACGGCGTGCTAAGAATTCCAGTAGACAGAGTGAATCCTTGCCACCAGACAAACCGACGAGGATTTTGTCATCCTCGTCAATGAGCTGATATTGTCCCAGCGCTTTGTTGAATGTCTTCCAAAGACGTTCGTTGAGCTTCATTTGATTTCATCGAATTCTAGCACGACTCGGCAAAGTCCAAGCAAACTTGGCTTTGCACTCGCTGCTTTGTCATTTGTCCATAAACACAAGATAGACGGCACAGATGATGAGGAAGAATGCCAATATGTGGTTCCAGTGCAGGTGGGTACCCTGAAACATAATGTTAGCAATGATACAGAATACTGCCAGCGAGATGCACTCCTGAATGACCTTCAGCTGAATAAGGTTGAATGGCCCTCCATTCTCTACAAAGCCCAGTCTGTTGGCAGGTACCTGACAGCAGTATTCAAAGAAGGCGATGCCCCATGAGAAAACGATGACGCCAATCAGTGGCCAATGATTGCTGACGCCATTCTCTTGCAACTTTAAATGCCCATACCAAGCCAACGTCATGAAAACGTTGCTTAGTATGAGCAGTATGATGGTATAAAGTCCGTTCATAATTTTTTCTTTGCGGGAAACCGCAAAGCGCACTATTTGTTCTGAAGGTATTCGTCCATGTTTTGGGCAGCACGGCGACCATCGCCCATAGCGAGGATTACTGTAGCACCGCCGCGAACAATGTCGCCACCTGCGAAGATCTCCTTGCGGCTGGACTGCATCTCCTCGGAAACGGCAATGGTGTTCTTTCGTCCAAGTTCCAAGCCTTCGATAGACTTGGGAACCAACGGGTTGGGAGATACACCAACAGCAACGATAACCTGGTCGACATCGAGAATAACCGTCTTGCCTTCAACAGGAACAGGACTGCGGCGTCCTGATGCGTCAGGTTCGCCCAACTCCATTACTTGTAGAACGGCTTGTTTTACGGCACCATTCTCGTCAGCGATGTATTCGATAGGATTATGCAGAGTGAGGAACTTGATGCCCTCTTCCTTGGCATGTTTCACCTCTTCCAGGCGCGCAGGCATCTCCACCTCTGAACGGCGATAAACCAGTGTGACATCAGCGCCCAGACGCTTGGCTGTACGACAAGAGTCCATAGCAGTGTTACCGCCACCTACTACGAGAACACTCTTGGCGGGGTTCAGTGGCGTATCCGTCTTGGGGTTGGCAGCATCCATCAGGTTCACACGGGTAAGATACTCGTTACTTGACATGATGTTGATGCTGTTTTCGCCTGGGATATTCATGAAGTTGGGCAGACCAGCGCCAGAACCTACGAAGATGCCTTTGAAGCCTTGCTTCTCCAGTGTCTCTACGCTGATGGTCTTACCAACGATGACGTCAGTCTGGAAGTGAACACCCATCTTGGCGAGGTTCTCGATTTCTACATCGACAATCTTGTTTGGCAAGCGGAATTCAGGAATGCCATACTTCAGTACGCCACCTATCTCGTGGAGTGCCTCGAAGACATAGACATCATAGCCCTTCTTAACCATGTCGCCAGCAAACGAAAGACCAGCAGGACCTGAACCTACGACTGCAATCTTGATGCCGTTGGCAGGAGCAATCTCAGGCAGTGAGATATTGCCACTTTCGCGCTCGAAGTCAGCAGCGAAGCGCTCCAGATAGCCAATAGCTACAGCGGGCTCATTCATCTTCAGGTGGATACACTTGCTCTCGCACTGCTTCTCTTGCGGACATACACGACCACAGACAGCGGGCAGGGCAGAGGTGTTCTTCAGTACCTTGGCAGCAGCAAGGAACTGGCCGCGCTCGATGTTCTTGATGAACGAAGGAATATTGATGTTGACAGGACAACCCTCTACACAACTGGGCTTAGCACAGTCGAGACAGCGTTTAGCTTCTGTCATGGCCATCTCCTTGGTCAAACCGATGTTGACCTCCTCGGTACGAGTCGTGGCACGATATACAGGGTCCAGCTCAGGCATCTTGACGCGCTCAATGGCCGTACGCTCCTTGGGCTTCATTGAAGCACGGAGTTCCTTACGCCATTCTGCATCGCGATCGGTAAGCACTTCAATGCTATCGTTGGTAGGATCTGAATCCATGACGATATCGGTGCTTTTCTCAGCGGATGAATTATCGGTACTGGTGCCATTATCCAGGTGCTCCTCATAGTGAGCCAGTTCTTCCTGCTCTTCGCGCTTGAATGTACCCATACGTTTGAACATCTCGTCCCAGTCTACCAATGCACCATCGAATTCAGGACCGTCAATGCAGACAAACTTCGTCTTACCGCCAATGGTGAGTCGACATGCACCACACATACCTGTACCATCCACCATAATAGTGTTGAGTGATACCTCGCAAGGAATGCCATGCTTCTGGGCGGTCAGGTTAGAGAACTTCATCATAATAGGAGGACCTATGGCGAAGATTTTATCGACATGTTCTTGCTCGACAAATTTCTCGATACCAACAGTTACTACACCTTTTTCGCCGTAACTGCCGTCGTCGGTCATGATAATAACCTCGTCAGAACTTTCGCGTACCTTGTCTTCCAAGATAATCAGGTCCTTTGAGCGACCTGCCATTACAGAGAGTACACGGTTGCCGGCAGCCTTGAGGGCCTGAATGATGGGGAGCATAGGAGCTACACCCAGTCCGCCACCTGCACATACCACTGTTCCGTAGTTCTCTATCTTAGTGGGATTGCCAAGGGGACCAACCACGTCCGTCACATAGTCGCCTACATTCAAGGCGCAGAGTTTCTTAGATGAGAGTCCTACCATCTGCACTACCAGTGTGATGGTGCCCTTGTTGGTGTCTGCGCCAGCGATGGTTAGCGGCATGCGCTCACCTTTCTTGCCTACGCGAACGATTACGAAGTTACCTGCCTTGCGGCTCTTCGCAATCAGTGGAGCTTCAATCTCGAAGAGAAAAACCTTCTCAGAGAATTGCTCTTTTCTAACGATTTTGTTCATGACTTGTTTGTTTAGTGTCTTTTTGCGTAATTTTTAATCAATTACCTCGAAGCCTGTGTATGGCACGAGAGCTGCAGGAATCTTGATGCCATTCTCTGTCTGGTTGTTCTCCAGCAGGGCGGCAACAATGCGAGGAAGCGCTAAAGCAGATCCGTTAAGAGTGTGGCAGAGCTCGGTCTTCTTGGTCTCCGCATTGCGATAGCGGCACTTCAGACGATTAGCCTGATAGGTATCGAAGTTTGATACGCTTGATACCTCCAACCAGCGCCCCTGAGCCTCTGAGTATACTTCGAAGTCGTAGCAGATAGAACTCGTAAATGACTGATCGCCACCGCAAAGCAGCAGAATGCGGTAGGGAAGCTCCAACTTCTTCAGCAATCCTTCTACGTGTTCCAGCATCTCCTTATGGCTCTCTTTCGAGTGCTCGGGTTTGTCGATGCGTACAATCTCAATCTTAGAGAACTCATGCAGACGGTTCAGGCCGCGAACGTCCTTGCCATAGCTGCCTGCCTCACGACGGAAGCACTCTGTGTAAGCACAGTTCTTAATTGGCAGGTCCTTCTCGTCGAGGATAACATCACGATAGATATTGGTGACAGGAACCTCGGCCGTGGGGATGAGATAGAAGTCATCTACCTCGCAGTGGTACATCTGACCCTCTTTGTCGGGCAACTGACCTGTGCCATAGCCTGAGGCAGCGTTGACCACTGTAGGCGGCATGATTTCTGTATAACCGCTCTTGCGAGCCTCATCGAGGAAGAAATTGATGAGGGCACGCTGCAGGCGAGCACCTTTGCCAATATATACAGGGAAACCAGCACCTGTAATCTTCACACCCAGGTCGAAATCGATGAGGTTATACTTTTTGGCGAGTTCCCAATGGGGCAGGGGATTGGCGATACCCAACTTAGGATTAACATCCCAGTTGCCTACAGTATCGTTAACGGTGCACTCCTTCAGGTTGCTCTTTACTACATGATTGTCTTCAGCGGCAGCACCCTCAGGAACTTCGTCGTATGGTATGTTTGGAATTTGGCAGAGCAGACGAGTCATCTCTTCCTGCGCCTGATTCATAGTCTCTTCCAACTGCTTGTTGGTATCCTTCATCTTAGAGACTTGCTCCTTGATGGCATCTGCTTCAGTCTTCTTGCCTTCCTTCATCAGACCACCAATCTGAGCAGCCATCTTCTTGGCTTCAGACAGATTCTTGTCGAGTTCTTGTTGAGCCTCACGACGCTTCTTGTCAACAGACAGTACTTCGTCGATAGCCTCTTTAGCATTCTTGAAATGTTTCTTCTCCAAGCCGCGAATAACGCGGTCAGTTTCCTCAGTAATGAGCTTCAATGTAAGCATAATCTTCTTTTTTTAAGTTTTTGCTTGCAAAGGTAGTAAAAATTATTATAAAAAGATGCGACTTTCCAAAGAAAATCGCATCCTTTCAACAATATTGTAGCTTTTATGCGGTTATACGATTCTCATGGTCATAGTATTCATATAACCTTGACTTCGTCGAGCTTATACAATACCCTGAGCCATCATGGCATTGGCAACCTTCATGAAGCCTGCTACGTTAGCACCCTTCACGTAGTTGATATAGCCATCAGCCTGAGTACCATACTTGACGCAGTTCTCGTGAATGTCGTTCATGATGCGCTTCAGGTAATCATCAACCTCCTTAGAAGTCCAGCTCAGACGCTCTGAGTTCTGTGACATCTCAAGACCAGATACTGATACACCACCAGCGTTTGAAGCCTTACCAGGAGCATACAGCAGTTTGTTATCCTGGAAGATCTTGATTGCCTCAGGCAGTGAAGGCATGTTTGCACCCTCAGCAACAGCGATAACGCCATTGTCTACGAGAGCCTGAGCCTGCTCACCGTTAATCTCGTTCTGTGTGGCGCAAGGCAGAGCGATGTCGGCCTTCTCGTGCCAAGGACGCTCACCAGCGTGATATACAGCGTTAGGATACTCCTCAGCATATTCCTTAATACGTCCACGCTCTACGTTCTTCAACTCCTTCACATAAGCCAACTTAGCCTCGTCAATACCATCTGGATCGTAGATGTAACCATCTGAGTCAGAGAGCGTCAAGGGAACAGCACCCAGCTGGATGCACTTCTCAGTAGCATACTGAGCTACGTTACCTGAGCCAGAAATCAGTACCTTCTTACCCTTCAAGTCGATGCCGCGAGTAGCAAGCATAGATGTCAAGAAGTAAACGCAACCATAACCAGTAGCCTCAGGACGAATCAGTGAACCACCGAAGCTAAGACCCTTACCAGTCAGCACACCCTGGAACTGGTGTGTCAGCTTCTTGTACTGTCCGAAGAGGTAGCCAACCTCACGACCGCCGACACCGATATCTCCAGCAGGTACGTCCTCATCAGGACCAATGTGACGATAGAGCTCGTTCATGAATGCCTGGCAGAAACGCATTACCTCAGCATCGCTCTTACCACGTGGAGAGAAGTCAGAACCGCCCTTACCGCCACCCATAGGCAGTGTGGTCAGTGAGTTCTTGAAAGTCTGCTCGAAAGCGAGGAACTTCAGAATACCCAAGTTTACGCTCTTGTGATAACGGATACCGCCTTTGTACGGGCCAATAGCGTTGTTGTGCTGAATACGATAACCCATGTTTGTCTGTACGTTACCCTTGTCGTCAACCCATGTTACGCGGAATTCAATGACGCGATCGGGGATGCAAAGACGCTCGATAAGGTTTGCCTTCTCGAACTCAGGGTGCTTGTTGTACTCTTCCTCGATAGTAGGAAGTACCTGACTTACGGCCTGGATGTACTCCGGCTCGTTGGGAAATCTCTGTTTCAGATCCTCTACAACTTGTGCTGCATTCATAATCTTTTTACGTTTTTTGAGTTATTATACTATTGAAACTATGTGTTCTTTGTTTTTGTGATTGCAAAATTAAAGCAAAAGTATATAACTACCAAACATTTCGTCACTTTTTTCTTCAAAATGCTTACTTTTTGTCATTTAATTGATTTAAATCAAGTGAAAACGACAAAATAACGCTATTTGATTGTGTCCGATAACAACAATAATTGCCAGGTGAGTGTATCAATAATAAAAATTGTCGTTCACGCAGTAGTGAACGACAACTCTTCTTTCTCGTGTACCTTATTTATATTAATGGTACTTCCTGGCTGTATGTCTTGGTTGACGATGAGCTCAGAAATGCCATCTTCGATATAGGTTTGTATCGCTCGTTTCAGCGGGCGGGCGCCAAATTGTACGTCGTAGCCCTTCTCGGCAACAAAAGCCTTGGCCTCATCAGAGAGATTGACGGTGTAGCCAAGGTCGGCAATACGTTTGTAAAGGCTCTTTAATTCCACATCAATAATCTGTTTGATGGCTTCAAGATCCAATTGGTCGAAGGTAATGATTTCGTCCAAACGATTTAAAAATTCAGGTGAGAACTGCTTAGACAGTGCTTTTTGTACTATCTGTCGGGCGTGTTCCTTGTCCTGTTCGTTAAGCATCAGTGCGGACGATGAACCAACATTGAATCCGACACCACGTCCGAAGTCCTTCAGTTGTCGTGTGCCTGCATTTGACGTCATGATGATAACCGTATTGCGGAAATCTACAAAGCGTCCATTGCCGTCAGTCAGTCGTCCTTCGTCCAGTACCTGTAGCAACAGGTTGAAGACGTTGCCGTGCGCCTTTTCTATCTCATCGAGCAATACGATAGAGTAGGGATGACGACGTACACGTTCTGTCAGCTGTCCACCCTCTTCGTATCCGACATATCCCGGAGGTGCTCCAATGAGTCTGCTGACATTGAAAGATTCCGTATATTCCGACATGTCGACACGTATCAGTGCATCAGACGAGCCAAACATAAACTCTGCCAGTTTTTTTGCGAGATACGTCTTGCCAACACCTGTAGGGCCAAGGAACATAAAGGCACCTATCGGATGATTGGGATCTTTCAGTCCTACACGATTTCGCTGAATGGCTTTTACCATCTTATCGATGGCTTTGTCTTGAGCAATGACATGTTGCTTCAACTCTTGACTCATACCCTTTAGGCGGATTCCTTCTTCCTGAGCCATTCGTTGTACGGGGATACCTGTCATCATACTGACAACGTCGGCTACCTCTGTCTCTGTGATAGTTGGACGCACGTCCACATCACCGTCTTGCCATTTTTTGTTCAGCTCCTGTAACTCACGCTCCAGAGCCGTCTGTCTATCACGATAGCTGGCTGCCAGTTCAAAGTTTTGGTTACCGACAGCCTCCTGTTTCTTCTCCTTGACAGATTTGATTTCTGCCTCTTTGTCAGTAATCTCGGGGGGTACGTTCGCTGTTCTCAGATGTACACGCGAACCTACCTCGTCCAGTGCATCAATGGCTTTGTCAGGCATAAAACGGTCGCTGACATAGCGGTCTGTCAGTTTGACACATGCTGCCAGTGCTTCGTCTGTATAAGTGACATGGTGGAAGTATTCGTAGCGTCCACGGATGTTACGCAAAATCTCCACTGTCTGTTCGTTGGTTGTTGGCTCCACCTGCACTTTTTGGAAACGTCGCTCTAAAGCGCCATCCTTTTCTATCGAGTTGCGGTATTCATCAAGTGTTGTTGCTCCGATACACTGTATGGTCCCTCGTGCCAGAGCCGGTTTAAGAATGTTGGCTGCATCCATGCTTCCAGGGGTGCTACCGGCTCCGATGAGTGTGTGTATCTCATCGATGAATACGATGATATCAGGATTCTGTTCCAACTCCTTTACCAACATCTTCATGCGCTCCTCAAACTGTCCACGATACTTGGTACCTGCTACCACACCTGTCATGTCGAGCGTGTAGATGCGCTTATTAAATAAGATGGGCGAGCAACGATGCATTACAATCATCTCTGCCAGTCCTTCAACAATGGCACTCTTACCTACACCGGGCTCGCCGATGAGGATGGGGTTGTTCTTCTTTCTGCGTCCCAGAATCTCGATGACACGTTGTATCTCATTCTCGCGGCCAATACATGGGTCAAGTTTGCCCAGAGCGGCACTTTCCGTCAGGTTCGTACCGAAATTGTCCAGCACAGGAGTCTTCGACTTCATCTTCTGTTGCTGTTGCTGCGTAGTTGTCGCCTTGCCGTTGGTGGCACCATTGTCCATTGCGTTGCCGTTTGCTGTGGTATCCTCCTCTTCGTAGTCCTCTTCGGGCATACCAATACCGTTGTTAACGTTGCTAATGTTGTCTTTAACGCTCAGTAGCGTTAGTACGTCTTCGTAGTTCATATTGTTGAATTCCAATACTTGTTTGGCACCATTCTCCGCTTGGTCGTGCAGGATGGCCAGTAGCAGATGCTGCTCGTCAACCCTCGTCGTATGTTGCAGCCGAGCCTCCAGCACAGCCAACTTCAGAATATTGCTGGCTTGCTCGTTGAGCACCAGTTCAGATGTGGTGATGGGGATATCTTTCTCGTCCTCACGAACCTTGCTCTCCAGTGCCGTCTTGACAGCCAGTGGATTGATGTTCAATCGCTGGAAAACATAAAGTACGGGCCCGTCTTTGCTTCGCATCAGTCCCAATAGCAAATGCTCTGGACCCACGCTGTGGCTTGCCAGTCGGGTAGCCTCCTCGCGTGAAAAGGCGAGGACTTCAGATACCTTTGATGAAAATTGACTAGTCACTATAATTAATAATTTGACGATTTACTATTTGACAATTTTCGTTGCAAACATCGTGCCAATCACTTCTCCTTATTATAATATAGGTAAGCCAATGCTGCCACTGCCTTACGCCAGTCAGTGTCCAGTGAGAAGCGTGTCATGCTCTCTGCCGAGTTATAATAGCTCAGCACCAACTCTGTATCCTTATCGTTGAACAACGGGTTCGAGTAGCTCACGTCCATGAACATCTTAATCATTTTTACTTGCTGTGCGTTTGGCTGTTTAGTCGACTCGATAAGTTTCTCCACGTAGAAGTTGACGAAGTTATCCATGGCGATAGCCTGCTTGTCCAGGAAAGTCACGCTGGAGTCGGGCATCGTCTCCTGCATTTTGATGGCCATGTAGTTCAGCGCATCCAGTTTAAACTGGCTAATCTGCTTCACCACCGTATTTGTTTTGGGGTCACTAACGATAGCCTTTGCCTTTTGGCGTAATTCATTGTAAGCCTCTTGTGCCTGTGCACTGGTAGCAATGGCCAGCAGTGCGAATAATATCAGTTTTTTCATATTTGTTTCTTTAAGAATAATTGATTCGTTATGATGTTGGGAAGCTCCTCCTGATAGTGTGTCACCATGATGAGCGTCTTGCCCCTACGTTGACAGAATGTCTCGATAATGTCTTTTGTGAGACGTCTATTCCACAAATCCAGTCCGTGTAGCGGCTCGTCCAGTATCAGCAGTTGCGGGTCTTTCACGAAAGCTCGTGCCAGCAATACCAGTCGCTGTTCACCGCTGGACAGCTGAAGGAATGGCTTGTCTGCCAGGTGCCCGATGCCAAAGATGTCCAGCCACCAACGACACTTATCGTAGTCTTGCGGGTCGGGGATGGCATATAGTCCGATAGAGTCCATCAGTCCACTGGCTACAATTCGGATAGCAGGCAGGTTACGTTTATATGATCGGTGCATCTCTGGAGATACATATCCGATATGCTTCTTGATGTCCCAGATACTTTCTCCCGAGCCGCGCGGACGGTCAAAGAGTGTGATATCGCAGGCATAGCTTTGCGGGTTGTCGGCACATACTAAAGAAAGTAGTGTCGACTTACCGCTGCCATTTTGTCCGGACAATGCCCAGCGCTCTCCATTGCATACTGTCCAGTTGAGGTCTTTTAATATTGTTCTTTCGCCATAGCGTATACATACATTTTTCATGTCGATGACGTGCTGACAGTCGTAGTCGTTGTCAGTATATGGAAGTGACAGGATGGCTTCCTGCTGAGAAGGCGACAGTACGTGAGGCGGAACAGTCTCCTGTGTGCCTATCCATTTTACCTCGTCGACAAACGAAGGTATGTCGTCCGTCTTCGACATAACGAGCATGATCTCCATGTCCCTTTCCACAGCCAGCAGTTTCAGCAAGTCTCTCAGCTGGTCGCGCGTCTCGGCATCCAGTCCGATGAACGGGTTGTCCATGATGAGCAGCTTCGGATTGGCAAAAAGTGTCTTTGTCAGTTGGAACTTGCGCAACTCGCCACTCGACAGTGTAATGATGTATTTATCCAAAAACTCATCCATGTGGAAAAGCTGGTATAGCTGGTCGCGCTGTGCTCTACGCTCCTCCGTGTCTTCACCAGCCAACAGATAAGCTCGCTGGAGTTGGTCACCCACTGTTGGTGTCTCGTGGTCTATGTCGTGCTGGTTCCAGCGTAGCTGCAAGTAGTATTGCCCGTCCACATTGACACCGTACGAGTCAGTGAACGCAATGTAGCGCACTTTGTCGCTGGCCAACTGCTTGCGCAGCTGGTCTATATACAGCGTCTTACCGCTGCCGTTACGTCCTGCTATGGCGGTTATCTTCATTTGCTATTTGACGATTTACTATTTTTTCACTCTTTCCTTGTTCTTGACTATAAAGTCTTTCCATCCTTTATAGTGAGCCTGTGACTCAGGACGGTTCATCTGCATGAAGTGACAGTAGGCAGCACCCAGCGCATCTGTGGCATCCATAAACTTGCCCAGTGCCTCTTTGTCGAATTTCAGCATGCGTTGCAGCATACCAGCCACTTGTTCCTTTGAAGCAGCACCATTACCCGTTATGGCCATCTTGATTTTCATGGGCGCGTACTCGTGAACGGGTACGCCTCGCTGTATGGCCGCGGCGATAGCTGTGCCTTGTGCTCGTCCCAGCTTCAGCGTGGTCTGCACATTCTTGTTCAGGAAGGGGGCCTCGATGGCCATCTCGTCAGGCAGATAGCCCTCTATGATGCCTGTCACGCGCTCGAAGATATGTCCCAACTTCAAGTATCCGTCGCCAAACTTACGTAAGTCGATAACGCCCATTGTCACCATCTCCGCTTTGTTGTCTACGACTTTGATGACGCCATATCCCATGATATTTGTTCCAGGGTCTATGCCCAGTATCACCTTTTCCATGTCCAGCCTTTATTTACGTTTGATGCTGAATAGCCCGAGCCTATGGGTGTAGCCTTTCTTATGCAGCGACCTCAGTTGATACATACCTTCAGGCAGTCGGCTGATGTTAATCTGTTCACGATTGGTATAGGTATGAAGCGTGCGTCCTTTCATGTCGGTTACCACCAGCAAGTCAGCGTCGAAGAGATTGCGTTGAGGTACGGTCAGCGTTCGACCATTGTTGGCCAACAATGTGGTAACGACAATGGCGGGCTTCGATTTCTCCACCCATCTGATGGGCTCGCTCTCGTTGCCATAGCGGTCCAGTGCGGTCACGGCGTAGTGTAGCAAGGGTTTGCCGGCCTTTCTACGGATGCTTAGCTGCGTTGCTTTCTTGCGTATGGCTATGAGGTTCTGTGGACGTGTAATGTCTACGAGTTCATCTGTCGATGCATACACATTATATAGTAAGTAGTTGCCGTCGCTGCGGTCTATAGCGCCGCTCCATGTCAGGTTGTCACCCCCTATGGTGTGCTCCACACTCAAACGGGTAGGGGCTGTAGGCGCCGTGCTCTGTGCCCACGTCATTGGTGGGATTAGAGATGGATGCTGGTCGTGCTGACGCATCAACTCATAGACCCCCTTCACATTGTCCAACAGAAACTTGGTACGGAAATGGCAGTGTCCCACACCTAACTGTCGTGTCACGCTCAGCTGGCGCTTTATCTCTGTCAATGGCCAGTTACGTTCCTGTGGGTGTAGCATATAGGTGCCCAGTCCAGACACGATGGTGCGTCCGTTGCTCTGCTCCTGCCAGTCAATGGCGAAAGGGTAGAAGTTGTTTTCCTTGAAGTACATCATCGGGTACAACTGGTCCATTAGTCCATCACGCAGCCATCCCTGTGCGTCTTGCGCTACGCGGTTGTAAGCGTCCCAGCCTCCAGAGCGGTAACGAGACAGGTTGCCCGACTTTCCAATAGGTGAACAACTCATCTTGACCCACGGTTTGTGGCGCTTCACACGTTGATTAACACTGCGAACAATACGGGTTATGTTCTCTCTGTTCATCTTGCCACGCCATGTCTCTGGATAACGGATGTAGTCCAGGTGTATGCCGTCAATGTCGTAGCGTGTAGTAATCTCTTCGCAAATGTTGGCGATATAGTCTGCCGTTCCGTAGGCCTCAGGATTCATGTAGCCCTCGTCACCGATACGTTTCACCAGCGACGGATACCACTTACGCATTGTTTTGCAGCCAATAGTGTTCCACTTACCTATTGGGATGGCAACCACCCAGGCATGCAGTTCCATACCTCTGCGATGGCACTCGTCAATGACAAACTGCAGCGGGTCCCAACCAGGCGTCTTGCCAGGCACTCCCGATAGACTACCTTCCCATGGTTCCAGTTCAGAAGGGTAGGCGGTGGTTGCTCTCACACGGGTTTGAAAGAGTACCGTATTAACGTTGATTGCCTGCAACTG
The DNA here is from genome assembly GCA_902798425.1 of uncultured Bacteroidales bacterium. Taxonomy (GTDB): domain Bacteria; phylum Bacteroidota; class Bacteroidia; order Bacteroidales; family Bacteroidaceae; genus Prevotella. The sequence goes on along the minus strand of CADBWR010000010.1, from coordinate 46,134 downwards.
GTCCAGCATGTTGCAGAGGTCTTCCTGCTGCTTCAGTATGCCCATGCCATCGTGCGCATAACTCTTAGGCCAGTCCAGTCCACCTAACGTTGTCAACCAGACGGCACGAACTTCATATTTGGGCTGTGCGGTGACAGAAAGAGCACAGAATAGAAGAAATATGTAAAGAAATTGTTTCAATTTTCAACTTTTTGCCTGCAAAGTTACGAATTTATCTAAACTTTTTCTTACCTTTGCCGAAAGTTTTTAAAAAAATAGCAAATTTATGATTACTTTCCTGCTGAGCCTGGTGGCTCTTGTGTTAGGTTACGCGCTTTACGGACGCTTCATCGAGCGGGTCTTCGGACCTGACAACCGTGTGACGCCTGCAGTGGCTAAGGCCGACGGTGTAGACTTTATGGTACTTCCTTCATGGAAGATCTTTATGATTCAGTTTCTGAACATTGCGGGTACAGGTCCTATCTTCGGTGCCATTATGGGTGCGATGTTTGGTCCAGCGGCCTATCTCTGGATTGTGCTGGGCTGTATCTTTGCCGGTTCAGTTCACGATTATTTCTCAGGTATGCTGTCTATGCGCCATGATGGTGCTAACCAGCCAGAGATTATCGGCAGTTATCTGGGGAATACCACTAAGCAGGTGATGCTGGTGTTTACGGTCTTCCTGCTCATGATGGTAGGCGCGGTGTTCGTATTCAGTCCTGCCAAGATTCTTGGTGATATGTGGGAACCCGTTGCCGTTGTGAAGAGTGCGGGACAGTACACTTTCTGGATTGTTGTTATCTTTGTCTACTACATTATCGCTACGATGCTGCCTATCGACAAGATTATCGGCAAGATATATCCCTTGTTTGCCTTCTCGCTGCTCTTTATGGCCGCAGCTCTTACGGTGATGCTATTCGTGAAATGGCCCTCAATCCCTGAGATTTGGGAGGGATTGAGCACAGAGGCCTTGACGCCGAAGAATATCTTCCCATGCCTGTTTATCACCATTGCCTGCGGAGCTATCAGTGGTTTCCATGCCACGCAGAGTCCGCTGATGGCTCGCTGTCTGAAGAGTGAGAAGATGGGTCGCCCCATTTTCTATGGGGCTATGATTACCGAGGGTATCGTTGCGCTGATTTGGGCAACGGTTGCCATGTATTTCTTTTACAACGCCCCCACACCAGGCTATCAGCTGATAGCCGGTGCACAGGGTGCCGTAAAGGATGCCCCCTCTATTGTCAACATCATCTGTAACGACTGGTTGGGCATGTTTGGTGGTATTCTGGCGCTGCTGGGCGTTGTTGCTGCGCCAATCACCAGTGGCGATACAGCCTTGCGCTCATGCCGCCTGATTATTGCTGACTTTTTGAAGTTGGAACAGAAATCTATCCGTAAGCGCCTGTACATATGCATTCCGCTTTTTGCAGCTGTTATCGCCCTGCTCATTTGGCAGATGTCCGACAAGGAGGGCTTTGGCAAACTCTGGAGCTGGTTTGGCTGGAGCAATCAGACGCTCTCCGTCTTTATGCTGTGGGCTGTCACCGTTTATCTGGTTCGCCAGAAGAAGCAATTCCTGATTACGCTGATTCCCGCCGTCTTTATGACGATAGTCTGCACCACGTTCCTGCTGAGCGAGCAGATATTCAGTCTCGCCCTGCAGTATGCGCTGATTATCGCAGCCGTCACGGCGGTTGTATCGCTCATCTGGTTCTGCCTCTGGTATCGCAAGTATCAACAATCACGAAAATAAGAAAGAGCTTATGTTAAGTATTGATTTCTACAGACCCAACTACGACATGGACGTCAAGGAACTCGTAGACAGGCTGATTGACCTTTCTTTTGCAGAAGATATTGGTGATGGCGACCACACCACCCTGTGCTGTATTCCTGAGGATGCGATGGGCAAGTCGCATCTGCTCATCAAGGAAGACGGCATTTTGGCAGGTGTAGAGGTAGCCAAGGAGGTGTTCCATCGTTTTGACCCCACCATGCAGGTGGAGGTGCTGATGCAGGATGGCACGCGTGTCAAGAAGGGCGACATCGCCATGGTCGTCACGGGGCGTGTGCGCTCGCTGCTGCAGACGGAGCGCCTCATGCTCAACATCATGCAGCGCATGAGTGGCATTGCAACCATGACCGATAAGTATGTACAGCACTTGAAGGGCACCAAGACCCGTGTGCTCGACACCCGTAAGACAACACCGGGTATGCGTATGCTGGAGAAGCAGGCTGTGAAGATTGGCGGTGGTTGCAATCACCGTATAGGACTCTTCGACATGATTCTACTGAAGGATAACCACGTCGACTTTGCCGGTGGTATTGTCAACGCTATCGACCGCTGTCATGCTTATTTGAAGGAGAAGAACCTTGACTTGAAGATTGAGATTGAGGTGCGCTCCTTTGATGAGTTGCAGCAGGTGCTCGATCATGGTGGCGTAGACCGTATCATGCTCGACAACTTTTCCGTAGCCGATACGAAGAAGGCTGTCGACATCATTGGTGGACGCTACGAGACAGAGTCGTCGGGTGGTATCACCTTCGACACCATCCGTGACTATGCTGAACAAGGTGTCGACTTTATTTCTGTGGGTGCCTTGACACATTCAGTGAAGGGTCTTGATATGTCGTTTAAAGCATGCTAAGATTTGACTCTTGGCTTTTAATTATTGGCTTTTGGCTATTGGTATCGTGCGGCGATGGTGAGCCGGCGACTAATAGTCAAGAGCCAATCGTTTACGCTTCCCCTGTAGACTACGATATTACGCTGGCGGGTAATTTTGGTGAACCCCGTCCGTTTCATTTCCATGGTGGTTTGGATGTCAAAACGGGCAATGTAGAGGGCAAGGATATCTTTTCCATTGCTGATGGCTATGTCAGCAGGTTGACGGTCAATTTGTACGGCTTCGGCAATGCCATCTATGTCACCCATCCCGATGGTTTCACCAGCGTTTACTGCCATCTGAAGCGTTTTGCTGAACAGTATGAGAACGAACTTCATCGTACAGGACCTAAAGATACGCTGTCGTATGTTTTCCCTCCCGAGAAGTTTCCCGTGAAGTCGGGCGATCATATTGCTATTAGTGGCAACACCGGTCATTCCACTGGTCCGCATCTGCATCTGGAACTGCATGACACCGAGACATGGGTGTTGCGCGACCCTATGATCAAGTTGGCTAACATCATTGCTGATACGGTGGCTCCGCAGGCTCACTCTTTTATGGCATATCCTATGGACGGCGAAGGAGTCTTCAATGGCGGTTTCAGCAAGCAGTCCTTTGGCTTTGGAGCAGGCGATACGAAGGTTCAGCGCTTTACTTTCAATGTTCAACGTGAATTTACCGCATGGGGCAGGGTAGGTTTTGCTCTCTGGGCCGACGACTACTCAGAAGCCACCTACAACCATTATGGTGTGCGCTACACCCAACTGTTAGTCGATGGATGCGAAGTCTTCCACAGCGATGTTGACAGTATTCCCGTTTCCTGCCAATTGGAGGTGAATAACTGGGGCGACTATGAACACTGGCGCCGCACGCGCATCTGGTATATGAAGTCGTTCCGTGAACCTGGTATGCGTCTGCCCATCCTTCATACAAACTTTGAACAAGGTGTTGTCTGCTTTTCCGAAGAGCGCCCCTACCATCTCACCTATGTCCTGCGCGACTATCAGGGCAATGAGTCTCGTTATCATTTTACCGTCCGCGGTGAGCGTTTCCCCAATATCGAAGCCCGTCCCCGTCGTCAGCTACTTGACAGCTACCGCCTCTACCGTCAAGTCACGTGGCCCTTGCATACCATGAAACACTGAAATATCAAGATAAAAACTTGCATATTCCAGGAAATATCATTATATTTGCATTTGATAAACCAAGGGAAGAAACTAACAACTTAACGCTTTATGAAGAAAGAAACAAATGAGAACGGAATGACTCGCAGAGACTTCCTCCGTCGCCTGGGACTCGGTGCAGGTTTAGCAGTGGCACTCAGTGTTTTGGAGCCTTTTCGCATGCTGGCAAACGACGATAAGAAGGAGGTGGTCCCCAACCGCATGACATATCGTGTACAGCATGGCTCCGGAGAACAGATTTCGCTGCTGGGCTTTGGCATGATGCGACTGCCTAACAACCAGGATGAGGTTAACGCAATGGTTGACTACGCCATAGAACATGGAGTGAATTACTTCGATACTGCCCCGATGTATATGGGTGGACAGTCGGAGGTGCTGACGGGTAATGCACTTGCACGACATCCGAGAGAGAAATTCTATGTGGCCACGAAGATGTCTAACCAGCGACAGAATCTGTGGAGCTTTAGTGAGTCGAAACGCATGTACGAGCAGTCTTTCGAGCGTTTGAAGGTAGACCATATAGACTATTACCTGTTGCATAGCATCGGTGGAGGAGGAATGGACGCGTTGAAAGGACGTTTCCTGAACAATGGATTGCTTGACTTCCTACTGAAAGAGCGTGAGGCTGGCCGTATTAAGCACCTCGGTTTCTCTTATCATGGAGATGTGCGCCCCTTTGACTTCCTGCTTGACCATCAGGATGAGTATCGTTGGGACTTCTGTCAGATACAGATGAACTTCCTCGATTGGCGCCATGCGTCGATGGGCAGCGGGTGGAAGAAGGATGCTGATGCAGAGTATCTCTATAGTAAATGTGAGAAGACAGGCGTTCAATGTGTCATCATGGAGCCGTTAAGAGGTGGCGCCTTCGGGCGTATGGCAAAGGAACTGGTAAAACAGTTGCAAGAGATACGCCCCGATGATAGTACCGTACGTTGGGCATTCAGATGGGTGGGCTCGTATCCGAACATTCTGACGACGTTGAGTGGTATGAATCGTATGGATCACTTGAAGGAGAACATCGAGACATTCTCACCTTTGGAGGCGTGTACTGAGGCAGAAAAAACGCTTTTGGCCAACATTGCTGACCAGATGTCTGGCTATCCGACGATACCCTGTACGACATGTGCTTATTGTATGCCGTGTCCATACGATGTGGATATTCCTGGCAACTTCGCCTATTACAATGATGCTGTAAACAGTCATATTCTGCCATTGCCGGACAAGTCGTCGGCTGAATATGCTGCACGTAAGAAACAGTTTGCTGACGGATTGCGCGAGGCATTGCCTAAGGTTGAGTCGTGGGCCAGAAGTTGTGCTGATTGTGAGGAGTGTCTGCCCAAGTGCCCTCAGCAGATTCGCATCCCCAACCAAATGGCTCGTATCGTGGAGTTGTTAAGCAACCGTTAGGAGAATAATGCAGAAAAGATACAATAAAGATAAAATGAAAAAGATAGTATTGATAACAGGTGCAACAAGCGGTATAGGACTGGGTTGCGCCAGAAAATTTGCCGAGAATGGCGATCAGTTGATTTTGACAGGACGTAATGAACAGCGACTGGCTGAGATTAGTAATGAACTGACAGAGAAAGGCACACAGGTAAAGACGCTGGCCTTTGACGTGAGAGACCGCAACGCAGCGAAGAAAGCCCTTGACGAACTGCCTGCAGAATGGAAAGCTATTGACGTACTGGTGAACAATGCTGGTCTGGCACTGGGCTTGGAACCCGAATATGAGGGTAACTTGGACGATTGGGATGTGATGGTAGATACGAACATAAAAGGTCTGCTGACGATGACTCGTCTGGTGGTGCCAGGTATGGTGGAGCGCAATAGGGGGCACATCATCAATATCGGTTCAGTAGCGGGCGATGCTGCCTATGCAGGCGGTAATGTCTATTGTGCCACCAAGGCTGCCGTAAAAGCGCTGACAGATGGCCTTCGCATTGATGTTGCCAACACGGCTATCCGCGTAACCAATCTAAAACCTGGACTGGTTGAGACGAATTTCAGCAACATTCGCTTCCATGGTGATACCGAGCGTGCCGCCAAACTTTATACGGGCATTAAACCATTGACAGGTGACGATATTGCAGATACAGCAGTTTATGCTGCCAATGCTCCTGAGCACGTGCAGATAGCTGAAGTGTTGATACTTGCAACCCATCAAGCCAGTGGCAGTGTTATAGTTAGAAAGTAAATTCGATAAAGGTAGATGAGATATAGTACAAACACACAGGGGGAATACGACCACTTTCAAGTAACGGATGAGCAGCCTTTGCTGGAGTTCCTGCTGACCAATGTGAAACAGAGCCGCAACAAGATAAAACTGACGCTGCAAGGTCAGGGTGTCAAGGTGAATGGAAAGACGGTGACACAGTTTGACTACTTGCTACAGCCCGGTATGAAGGTGGCAGTTTCTAAGACGAAGCGCAACCAGCAGACTTTTAAGAGCCGCTATGTGAAGATAGTCTATGAGGACCGTTGGCTCATTGTCATCGAGAAGCAGCCAGGCATTCTTTCTATGGCTGGTGGACACTCGTCGCTGAATGTGAAAACTGTGCTGGATGATTATTTCAAGAAGTCGCGCCAGAAGTGTACGGCACATGTTGTGCACAGGTTGGATCGTGATACCAGTGGACTGATGGTCTATGCTAAGGATATGGAGACAGAGCAGGTGCTGGAGCACAACTGGCATCAGATAGTCTACGACCGCCGATACGTTGCTGTACTCTCCGGTGAGATGGAACAAGAAGATGGCACTATTGAAAATTGGTTGAAGGATAACAAAGCCTACGTGACTTACTCTTCACCCGTGGACAATGGTGGTAAGCTGGCCATCACACATTTCCACGTTTTGGACCGCACTACAGAACATTCGCTGGTAGAGTTTAAGCTGGAGACGGGTCGAAAGAACCAGATTCGTGTGCATGCAGCAGATATGGGACATCCCGTCTGTGGTGACGTGAAATATGGCAATGGCGACGATCCGCTGCATCGACTGTGTCTGCATGCATGGTTGTTGTGCTTCGAGCATCCTTGGACACACCAACCGATGGAGTTTGAGACGACGATACCTGCAACCTTTAAGCACTTATTCAAATGATTACAGGTAATTTTTCCTACTATCTGGCATTGCTGGCGCTTATTATCATTGGAGTGTTAGTAGTGAAACGCGTAGCCTCTTGTCTGGTCAAGACTATTGTCACATTGATACTTGTAGCAATAGGTGTGGCTATTTATTATTACAACTTCAGATAGCGCGTACTTGTTGCTGAAGGTATCAGACGAGTAGTAGACCGAGAGATACACAGAGACCATAGACGAGCATGTTACGTGCCGTCTCGCCCAAGCACTCGTTGAGTTGTCGGCCATGATTGATGCGACGCATTTTCTGCCAGGTGAGCACATGCAGTAAAAGGTAGAAGAATGGCATTAGGAAGGCAAGAATGTGCCCGTTAATCCAGAAAACGACCCCTGCCAGAACGGCGGTGATGCCCAATGAAAGGTATAGCCATTCTGCAGCATGGGCACCAATCTCTACCACCAGTGTTTTCTTACCATCCTCACGGTCGTTGTCGCGGTCGCGGTAGTTATTGATAACGAGCAGAGCATCGATGACGAGTCCACATGCTAAGGAAGCAATGAATACCTGCCAGGTGCATGTGTGCAACTGTATGTAGTAGGTGATGCTGACGGGTACGATGCCAAAGAATATGATGACCAGCAAGTCGCCCATACCGATATAGGATAAGTGGGTGGTGTATAGGAAACAGAAAACAACACAAAAGATACCTATGAGTATCATTTCCAAACCACCATACCAAATGAGTGGCAGTCCTACAGCGCACGCGATACAGGTTGTTAACGCTATGGCACGCTTCATGGATGCTATTTTTACCCATCCTTGCGAACAGGCGCGCAGCGGTCCTAATCTTCGGCAGGCATCGTCGTTGCCGTGTACATAGTCAAAGAAGTCGTTGATGAAGTTGGCGTCAATCTGCATGAGTAGTGCAAATGCCAGACACAGCAAGGCTGCGAGCCAACTGAAGGAATCGGTAATATATTGGCGCGAGTCAACCCAAGCTAATGTCAAACCAATGAGAACAGGTACAGCAGCACCTGCCAGCGTCTTTGGTCTGGCTGCTAACAACCACGCACGCAGTGAGTCTTGTTCAACATAATTCTCGTTCATTGTTTAATCAAGTGTTTTTCTGAATGATGTGTTTTCTCTTGATGAACTAAATCTTGCTATTCTGCTTTTTTCTCTTCAGCAAAGATACGGTCAAAAACGGGGCGCATCTTGCTGGGTGAGGCAATGAGTTGGCGGAGCTCGTTGAGTTTGCGCTCGTTCTCAGAACCTTGTATCCAGAGGCGTATATAGCCGTTCACGGAATACTTCTCATCCATATGTTGCATAAACCGCTGCCAATGCCCCTCGTCGTTCAGCTCCGGATAATTGGACAATCCGTACTGTATGGTTCGACGGATGACAGTCTCAGGTTCTATGTCGCGATCTGCTTCGGCAACAATTTTTCCGTAAATGCTTCGTGGAGCCCTGGAGGCAGAGGCACGATGGTCTTCGACAGCCTCCTTCATCAATTTGAGTTGTTCAGCAGAGAACCAACGCTTCAGACGGGCATCGCCCATCAGAATCTTTCCACTGGTCAGGTGGTGTATGGCTCTTGGACCAGACAACCCCAGGTCGTGGTAGGCAGCAATGGCATAAGCCATATCGATGTCAGCCCCTGTCTTGCGCGCCAAGTCTAACGAAGCCCGTATAACACGAGTGACGTGTTCCATATTGTGGGCTTTGTCGAAGGCTGCATATTGCGGCAGTATCTGCGTCTCGATGAATTCCACCAAGTCGAGCGAAGGATTGTTGGTCATCATATCTTTCATAACGGTGAACTATGAGCTCTTAATTATAGAAGTTCCACGATACACCCAGGCGCAGCACACGGCTGTTGGTAGGATAGTGAGGTGTGAGGAAGTAGTCTTTCGTTCCCGAGCTGGCATTGATGTGGCTCATGGAAATAAAGAATCGAGCGCGCTTCAGGTGCATGTTGGCATAGACATCAAAGAATGGGTAGTCGCCAATCTTCACCTTGCTGGCACCATTGGTCTGCACTGCAAACAGACTCATCTGAGGCAGATAGTCGGGAGCTTCGTAGGCGGTGAAGAATGTCATACAACCTCCGAGCTCTACGCTTAGCACACGGGCTATCTTGAACTTTAGATAAAGATTTGAGAAAATATTCAGTGTAGGCAGCGGCAGCACACTCTTCATGCTGGCATTCTGATAGGTCACGATGTTGTCCCAGTTAAGGGGACCCAGTGTAAAGTCTTGCTTAAGCTGAAAGGTAAGCACGTTGATGTTGGCAGCCTCCTGATAAACACCTGTGGAGAGTGCCGTACGTCCGTTGTCGCTATAGTTGTAGCTCATGCCGAGGTAGGTGTAGTTCTGTATCTCGTCAATGGCCACACGGAAAGTGGTGCGTGTCTTGTCGTATGAGAAGATGCCCTCCAGATGAGTGCGTGTCTCTGGTGTCAGCGCGTTATCCCACCAAAAGTGCTTGGCATGATAGTGCTGGAGGAAGTAGACGGGCTTCTTGCGCATGAAGTTAGCCTTGGCAGCCAGTCGTACGGTATCGCCAAAGAGTGGGAAGTTAAGGTCGGTGCTGAAGTTCAGATTCAGCATACCAGGGTCAGCACCAGCAATACCTATCTCTGCGCCAGCCTTGAAATGGAACGTATGGCCCTGCGTCTTCGACAGCAGGCCACCTACTGTAAGGTCATACTCTGTGGCTCGTTCCATGTGGTAAGCGGTGGCTCCACTCTCAAGAGCAGGCATTTGGTAGTTTCGGTTCTCGTATGAGATAAAACCCTTCAGACCGGCCTTCATGTATTTGTTGAAACCTTCGAGCAAAGCCAGTGCAAAGGTGTTTTTGATGCTTGTAAACTTGTATTTGTCATAGATGGCATCACCTGCATATCCACCTTCGTCATCCAAATCATAGTAAGTGTTGGCATAATAGTCTTTGGGCGTAGCATAGGCCTGATAGATGCGGTCGTGGTTATTGATGTCGAGTGTGTGGATGATGCTGGTAACAGGAACATATTCGCGCTTCATGTACTGTTCCATGCTGTCTTTCTCATGATGGATGGACAGCACGCTGTCCAGCGACTCTGCCGAATCTATCTTGATGCGGGTGGTGTCCGTCGTCAACGAGTTATTAGCGACAGATGCTTTGGCGGCATCGGCGCTGCCCATGATTTTGGCATCGGCAGGACGTCCTGCGGGAGCATTCTCTTTCGTGTTTTCTGTTGAACGCCTTGAAGAACGCCCCTTGGGCTGGTCGTCTTCATCAGACTCCATGCCATCCTCCTTTTCCTTTTTTGCGGCATTCTGCTTGGCTGATGCTGCAGCAAACTGACGGGCCTTGATTTCGTCATCTGTCATTTTGACTTTGCGGTAGAAACCGATATTGTAACGATGGCTCAAAAAGAGGTGCTGCGACTTGTTACGGTTCCAGTTCTGCGTCAGCACTGTCGGAATCTCATTTTCAGCATACTGCTCTGTATAGAGTTCTGGATGGGTGATGTAGTTGTCGTTGGTGATACCGCCATTCTCTGTCGTCTTATGTTGATAAGCAGAAGCAAGGAAGTGCATCTGGTATCGGTCGCCACGATAGGAACCGAATAGTGAGGCACGGAAGTGCGATGTGCTCTGACTCTTGTAGTAGCCGCGGGCATAGTAGTAGTCCAAGTCGAAACCGAAACCGAGTCGTTTGTTGGCATTGACGGCAAATTTAGCATCGATGTGGTCCTCACCGTTCTGCTTATCACCACAGTTGTCATAACTGATATTGGTATAGGGCGACAGCGTATTTAGGAAATGGAACTGGTCGGGATCCTTACGCATATAGTCATAGCCATCAATAAAATAGAACTGACCAAGAAGTTTACGGTCAGTAAAGATACGGCTCAACCGGGTGGTGTAGTTGCTGCCTATTGAGTTATACTCACCATAGCGTCCAGTGTTGTAGATGGAGTTCTGGTAGAGGTGTGGCATCGTGTCAAGCTCGCAGGGGGTGATATCACCCAATAAGCGGTCTACTGTCCATGCCCATACACCCTTGGGGACCTCCTTGTCGCTGGCCAACGAATCACGGCGGTTAGGATTGAAGTTCCCGTTACTGTCATACGTCTGTCTGATATTTCCGTTTTCGTCCAGCTCTTGAAACACTTGTGCCTGCATGGTAGTCATGCAGGCTAAGAAGAGGAGGTATAAAGCACTTCTTTTCTTCATGTTGACTTAATCATTCTGAGTCCTGACTCGATGAACTTGAGAATCATCGCAGCAAGGATAATATAGGTACCCGTCTCGCGCGTCCCTGTATAGTACAGATACATACCAATAGCTGCCATCAGTATGAAAATGGTGTTCAGCCAGTTACGAATAACTTTTAGGCTCATTTCAGCAGACTCTCAAATTTGTTGAACAGAAAGTCTTTGCGGTCGATGGTCTTACGGCGGAACTTGCCGGAGAGTGGCAACAGACGGGTTCCTTTCTTGTTGAGAGCCTCCTTGTCGCTAATCCATTCCTCTGCGGTATAGTGCAGTGGCTTGCGTGCTTCATCGTAGATATAGCGTATGTTGCTCATCGTAATGGTTGCCTTGCCATCAACACAGCGTGCCTTGAGAACGTAGAGCATACGTGTCTGGTCAAGTACAAGGGCCGACGACTTGAAAACCAACCACTCGTCGTAAGTTGCTCCCAACTCATGACTATCTTTGTTATCCGCGACGATACGGGCAAAATGCTGGTTCTTCTCGCTCATCATCTTTGTCAGATAGGTTTTGATAATATCAAAAATCTGGTCAGCAGTCTTGCCAGGAGCTTCGATGGTAGTGGTGAAAACAACCTTGCCGTTCTCTTCCGTGACGGCCCCTTTCAGGTATTTAGCGTCGCGACTGACGGTTTTCTCTACTTTTACCTCTTCTTCTACTTCGGGGCGTTCCCATGTGTTGTCCTGTGCCCACAGAGCTATTGGCAGCAGCGCTGTAAGGGCTATCATTACTATCTTTTTCATATTGTTTTTGTTGCTAAGTTATTTCAAAAGTACAAAGGTACGGCTTTTCCACGAATTAGCCAACATTTTTTTATTAAAAAGTCCTATCAGCAAAAAACACGCCTAACATTTCGTGATGTGAAACGTTAGGCGTGAGCACTAAATCGTGTTGTTAGTCTGCTTTATTTGGTGACTCCGAAACGATAGATAGTCTTCTGCTTGTACTGCTGTCCGGGGTTGAGGACTACAGATGGGAAGTAGGGACGGTTAGGAGAGTCGGGGAAGTGCTGGGCTTCGAGACATACGGCTGAGCGACGTGGGAATGTGCAACCGTTGGCACCCTTGTAACCTGTTGCGAAGTTAGCTGTGTAAAGCTGCATGCCAGGCTCTGTGGTGTAGCACTCCAGAGTACGGCCGCTCTTGGGTTCGGTGATGCGTGCTGCGAATGAGAGTTCGCCTTCCTCCTGTTTGTTGAGTACGTAGTTGTGGTCGTAGCCGTGACCGAACTTAATCTGCTCGTTGTCAGCATTAATCTCCTTGCCAAATGCCTTAGGAGTACGGAAGTCGAAAGGTGTGCCAGCAACCTTCAGGATTTCGCCAGTAGGAATGGCTGTCTCATCAGTAGGCAGATAGAAGTCGGCATTGATTTCGCAAATCTGGTCCTCAATGGTTGGTGTCGGATCAGCAGCGCCTGCCAGACAGAAGAATGCGTGGTGTGTCAGGTTGACAATGGTCTTCTTGTTGGTGGTTGCCAGATACTCGATGATGAGTTCGTTTTCGTCAGTGAAGGTGTACTCAACGGTAACATCCAATTCGCCAGTATAGCCTTCCTCGCCATAGGAAGAGATGCGGTGCAAGGCCAGTGAACGGGGACCCATCTGACGGGCATCCCATACCTTCGCATTGAAACCTACGCTACCGCCATGCAGGTGGTTTGGTCCATCATTGAGTGCCAGCTGATACTCCTTGCCATTCAGCGTAAACTGTCCCTTGCAGATGCGGTTGCCCCAACGACCTATCAGTGTAGAAAGGTAGGGCTCCTTTCCGCTGGTTAGTTGTTCAATACTATCGTGACCCTGAATAACGTTAGCAACGTTTCCGTTTTTGTCGGGCACCATAATGGCGACGATAGCTCCACCATAGTTGGAGATTGCTACTTCATAGCCTTTACGGTTACGGAGAATGTACAGATCGGTTTTCTTACCTTTGATGGTGGCCTGGAAGTTTTCTCTCTTCAGACCACTTAAATTCGCTGTTTCTGTAGTGTTTGTCATAATCAAAATGGTTTTAGTTACCAAAATCTACTTGCAAAGTAACTAAAAATAAATGAGAATGACGAATGAAGTGCGAAAAAAAACGTTAAAAGACTGCTAATTGAATATTTTAAGGAAATCGCCCACTACGTACGAGCTGCCACCCACGAAGATGAAATCGTCTCGAAGGGCGTTCTTCATACATTGTGTATATGCTTCATGCACAGAGGGGTAGCTCTCTCCCTTAAGACCGTGCTGGGCAGCTAAATGCTGTAAATCGGTCTCGTTGATGGCTCTGTGGTTGTCGGCCTTGGTAAAATAGAAAATGGCATTCTTGGGCAATAGCTCCAACACACTGTTGACATCTTTGTCGCTGACCATGCCGAAGATGATGTGCATCTGATGGCACTGTTGCTGTTCCAGTTGCTTGGAGAGGTACTGCCAGCCACCAACATTGTGGCCTGTATCGCAGACCACCTTGGGGTTCTGCTGTATAACCTGCCAACGCCCCATTAGTCCTGTCATTTCTGCCACGTGATTAATGGCATAGAGCATCTCTTTGCGACTTTTCTCCAGATTGTGGGGCTTCTGGCATTCGCAGAGGTATCCACTCCGCACCAGCTGATAGACTGCTGACAGCGAAGTGTTCATGTTCTTCTCTTGATAGCTGCCACTGAGGTCACCATGCAGATCTCCGTTGTTGCGGGTGTGGTAAAGCATGCCGCCTCCGGGAATGCATTCGGCAGAGATCACTTCATTGTAGTCTTCGGCAAACTCGATGGGAGCATTCAGCTCTTGGGCTTTGGCTGAGAAGACTGGACGCGTCTCGTCGTTTGCTTCACCTATAATAATAGGTATACCTCTTTTTATAATCCCTGCCTTCTCTGCTGCAATCTTGGCAAGTGTGTCGCCTAAGAACTGAGTGTGGTCAAAACTGATGTTGGTGATAATGGATAGGATGGGGGTGATGATGTTAGTGCAATCAAGGCGTCCACCTAAGCCAACTTCAATAACAGCAATGTCGACCTCTTTGTCTTTGAAATACTGGAAGGCCATAGCTGTGGTGACTTCGAAGAAAGAAGGGTGGAGCGGTTCGAAGAACGAGCGCTCACGTTCAACAAAGTCTACTACATACCTCTCGCTGATAGGCTCTCCGTTAATTCGAATACGCTCACGGAAGTCTATCAGGTGGGGTGATGTGTAGAGTCCTACCTTATAGCCACACTGCTGCAAAATGGCTGCAAGCGTGTGCGAACAAGAGCCTTTGCCATTGGTGCCTGCTATATGAATGGTGGCATACGACTGATGGGGATGCCCAAGGTGCTCGTCGAGCAGCACCGTATTGGTCAGCCCCTCTTTATAACCGGCACTGCCCTGTTTCTCAAACATAGGCATCTGGTTAAACAGGTATTGGCAGGTCTCTTGGTATGTCATTAATTGAAATAATTCTTGAACTTCTGGAAGATGGATTGTTTGGTGGCGGCATCGCCCTTGAAGTTGTCGCTCTGACGGAACTCCTCAATGGCGGCTTTCTCCTCTTTGCTCAGTGTCTTGGGAACATAGACGCTAACGTTGACAACAAGGTCGCCATTGCCGCGTCCGTAACCTTGGACAGCGGGTAGCCCCTTGCCGCGCAGACGCATGGTCTTGCCGGGCTGTGTACCAGGTTCCATCTTTACCTTTAGCTTGTTTCCTTCAATGGTAGGTATCTCAACTTCGCCGCCAAGTGCTGCTGTTGGGAAATCAAGCAGTAGGTTGTATATCAAGTCGTTATCATCACGAATGAAGGTGTCGTTTGGCTCCTCCTCAATGAATACTTGAATATCTCCGTTAATGCCCTTGTGTCGTCCGGCATTGCCCTTGCCAGGTACGTTGACTATCATACCTTCGGCAACACCAGCGGGAATCTTTATCTCTACGACTTCCTCACCTTTGACGATGCCAGAACCGCCACACTCGTGACATTTGTTCTTAATGACAGTACCCTCACCGCCACAGGTAGGACATACGCCCTGCGTCTGCATCATTCCGAAGATGCTCTGTGTGGTGTGAGTAATAACACCCGAGCCGTGACAGGTAGGACACTGTTCGTTAGTGCTGCCTGCCTCGGCACCTGAGCCGTGACAATGTGAGCATGTTATATCTTTACGAACCTTGAACTTCTTTGTAACACCATGGGCAATCTCCTCTAACGAGAGCTTTACCTTCAGACGGAGGTCAGAACCACGATGTTTCTGGGGACCACGGCTTCCGCCAAATCCGCCAAAACCACCTGCATGTCCGCCAAAGATATCGCCAAACATTGAGAATATGTCGTCCATATTCATGGAAGCACCACCAAAACCGCCAAAGCCACTACCCATGCCAGGGCCTTCGAAGCCGAACTGGTCGTACTGCTGGCGCTTCTGTGGGTCGTGCAGTACGTCGTAGGCCTCGGCAGCCTCCTTGAATTTCTCCTCGGCTTCCTTGTTGCCTGGGTTACGGTCGGGGTGATACTTAATGGCAATGGTTCGGTATGCCTTCTTGATTTGGTCTTCTGTGGCGTTTTTGTCTACGCCCAACACCTCATAATAGTCTCGCTTAGCCATTCAATTGTCAATTATCAATTGTCAATTCTCAATTATTATTGTCCTACAGCCACTTTGGCGTGGCGGATTACTTTGTCATTCAGCATATAACCCGTCTGCAAGCAGTCGATGACCTTACCTTTCTTGTCGTCGCCCATGCCAGGAACCATTGCTACGGCCTCATGCACATCGGTGCTGAAGTCTGCATTCTCTGTATCTATCTTCTTGACGCCCAGACCTTCCAGGGCTTTCATGAATTTGTGGTAGATGAGTTCCATACCCTCACGCAGTACGGCGGGATCTTCTGTCTTGGCACCATTCTCAATGGCGCGCTCCATATCGTCAATGATAGGTAGTACGGCACTGACAGCCTTCTCGCCACCGTTAAGGATAAGCTCAGCCTTCTCCTTCAGCGTGCGCTTGCGATAGTTGTCAAACTCAGCAGTTTTGTACAACATCTGGGTTTTCAGTTCCTCAATTTCAGCCTTTGCGGCCTCCAGCGGATCTTTCTCTTCCTCCTGGGCAGCTTCTTCAGCTTTAGTCTTTTCTGTCTCTTTGTCAGTTTCTTCAACGGGAGCCTCGTTCAGTGTCTCCTCATCTTCGATGTTGATATCTTTTTCTGTCATAATAGCGTTGTTTAATGTTCTGCTTACACAATAAGCAAAATCTGTGCCAATTACTCATACATCTTCTCACGCTGAGCCTTGATAGCTTCATCGTAGATGTAGTCGTCGTAGGTGGTCAGCTTGTCAATGGTTCCTTTCGGTGTGAGTTCAATAATACGGTCTGCCACGGTGTTGATGAACTCGTGGTCGTGAGATGCAAACAGAATGTTGCCCTTGAAAGAGATGAGGTTATTGTTGAAAGCCTGAATAGACTCCAGATCCAAGTGGTTGGTTGGTGTATCCAGAATCAGACAGTTGGCATTTTTCAACTGCATACGGGCTATCATACAACGCATCTTCTCACCTCCGCTGAGCACGCAGACCTTCTTCTGGATGTCCTCGTCCTTGAAGAGCATGCGACCCAGGAAAGACTTCATCATCACTTCGTTGCCTGTGCCATACTGTGACAGCCAGTCTACGAGGTTCATCTCAGACTTGAAGAACTCTGTATTGTCGAGCGGCAAATAGGCGGTTGTGATGGTTACGCCCCACTTATAGGTGCCTGCATCTGCCTCACGGTTGCCATTGATAATCTCAAAGAGGGCAGTCATAGCCTTGGGGTTGTGTGACAGGAAGACAGTCTTCTGACCCTTCTCAATAGTGAAGTTGACATTGTCAAACAGTACTGTTCCATCAGCATCAACAGCCTTCAGACCTTCTACCTCCAAAATCTGTGTGCCAGGTTCGCGCTCCATGGAGAAGATAATGCCAGGGTATTTACGGGTAGAGGGGGTGATTTCCTCAACGTTCAACTTCTCCAGCATCTTCTTGCGCGACGTGGTCTGCTTAGACTTTGCCACATTGGCAGAGAAGCGGCGGATGAACTCCTCCAACTGTTTGCGCTTCTCGTCAGCCTTCATTTTCTGGTTCTGAGCCTGGCGGAGAGCCAACTGACTGGACTCATACCAGAATGAGTAGTTTCCAGAGAATAGTGTTACCTTGCCGAAGTCGATGTCGACAGTCTGTGTGGAGACTGCATCCAGGAAGTGGCGGTCGTGGCTGACGACTAACACACACTGCTCTAGGTTTGACAGATATTCCTCCAACCATTGTACGGTATCAAGGTCGAGGTCATTGGTGGGCTCGTCGAGCAACAGGTTGTCAGGATGTCCGAAGAGGGCCTTGGCAAGCATGACGCGCACCTTCTCATTGTTCGAGATGTCTGACATCTGAGCGTAGTGCTGCTCTTCCTTGATGCCCAGGTTCTGCAACAGCTGTGCTGCCTCGCTTTCAGCCTCCCAGCCGTTCATCTCGGCAAAGGCCATCTCCAGCTCAGCGGCTTTCACGCCATCTTCCTCGGTCATCTCATCCTTAGCATAGAGCGCCTCACGCTCCTTCATGTTCTGCCACAGTGGCTGATGTCCCATCAGCACGGTGTTCATCACAGTAAACTCATCATACTTGAAGTGGTCCTGCTCCAACACCGACATACGCTCGCCGGGGAGCATCTCGATGGTGCCCTTGTTGGGCTCCAGCTCACCGCTGATGGCGCGCAACAGGGTAGACTTACCAGCACCATTGGCACCGATAATTCCATAAATATTACCACTCGTAAACTTCAGATTGACGTCCTTATACAACGTCTTTTTTCCAAACTGGATAGCCAGATTTGTGACTGTTATCATGTCTTCTTTATACCTATTATATTATTTGCGTCTGCAAAGGTACGAATAAGTGAGCGAAAAACCAAATTTATTTGAGTTTTTCCGAACGAGATTAGTTGTATACGGCGCTGTATTAGCTGTAGCCATTTCTGTATCAGCTGTATTTCGCAAAAATTCTCTAGAGAATTTCATCCTTATCAGCTGTATTTCTGCCAACAGCATTTTTGTATTGATCGCGCTGGAGGAAAACCTTTCAAAACATGTAACCTTTTAACAGAACCCCCTTGAACGCCCGATGGATAAAGGGCTCAAACCCAATGAATAAGGTGTCACACTTAACACGCAATCATTCAGATGATTACATGTGAATGTGACATCATTATTCTCGTCAACAAAAAAAACAAGCCCCAGCGTTGTTGGCACTGGGGCTTGTTGAGTGGTAGGATATATAATCCTGTACGGAAGGGTGGGATTACTTCAGAGCCTTGTTCAGCATGAAGTATACCTCGTTGTTGCGGAGGGTCTGCTTGAAGTCGGCGATATTGGTCTGCTTGTTGATGCGGACATACTCGATGCCGAGCATCTCAGCGAAGTCCTCCCAGTACTCTTCGTTGATATCGTAAGAGAATGCGCTGTGGTGAGTACCACCGGCCAGAATCCATG
Organism: uncultured Bacteroidales bacterium; assembly: GCA_902798425.1. Classification (GTDB taxonomy): domain Bacteria; phylum Bacteroidota; class Bacteroidia; order Bacteroidales; family Bacteroidaceae; genus Prevotella. The sequence goes on along the minus strand of CADBWR010000010.1, from coordinate 27,481 downwards.
CTGCAGCGCCAATCTCAAACGAGGGCTGAGGAATCCACAAGGCAGAAGCCACGGGGAGCTTAGGCATGGGCTTAGGCTCGATGCACTCTACCTCCTGAGAAATCAGGCGGAAGCGGTTGCCCAGGTCAACAACGGTAGCCTTGATGCCAGCACCGGTTTTAGAGGTGAATACCAAACGGGCAGTCTGCTGCTTACGGATACCAATGCCGAGGAAGTGAACCTCGAGTTTGGGCTTGTCGGTAGCGATGAGCGGACAAACCTCGAGCATGTGGCTCTGCAGGCAAGAAGAGCGGTCGCCAGCGAAGTTGAGGGTGTAGTCCTCCAGGAATGAGCAGCCCTGAGGCATGCCCTGCTGGATAACCCATAGGGTGCGATAGAGGCAGGCTGTCTTCCAGTCGCCCTCGGCGCCGAAACCGTAACCTTCTTGCATCAGACGCTGTGAGGCGAGACCTGGAATCTGGTCGAAACCGCAGAAGTTGGGATCGTCGATATTGGCATCACCCAGGTCGTCAAAGTTGGTGGTGAAGGCAGTAGCGCCCTCATCCTTCAGCACGCGGCGTAAGGCGATCTCTGCCTTGGCAGCATTCTTCACCTTCTCCCAATAAACAGCTTCACCACTCTCGTCTATCTTGATGGTATAGAGCTTTTTATACTCCTCGACGAGTTCGTCTGCTTCCTTGTCTGTAACTTTCTTGAAGTACTCCATCAGTGAACTGACGGGGTAGTAGTCAACATGGTAGCCCAAGCGCTGCTCGAACTCTACACGGTCACCATCGGTAACGGCAACGTTGTTCATGTTCATACCGAACATCAGACAGCGTACGTTGTGGGCATCGGCAACACCAGCTGCTACGCGAGCCCATACGGCTATCTGCTTTTGAGCCTTCTCGTCCTTCCAGTAACCGCAAACCACTTTGCGGGCTACACGCATGCGAGTGCAGATGTGTCCGAACTCGATGTCGCCGTGAGCTGACTGGTTCAGGTTCATGAAGTCCATGTCGATGTCGCCCCAGGGTATCTCGGCATTATACTGTGTGTGGAAGTGACAGAGAGGCTTCTGCAACTGCTGCAGACCCTTGATCCACATCTTGGCGGGTGAGAAGGTGTGCATCCAGGTAATGATACCCACGCACTTCTCGTCATTGTTGGCAGCGAGCATAATCTGCTCTACTTCCTTAGAACTGTTGGCAGTTCCTTTATATACAATCTTCACGGGTATGTTGCCGCTCTTATTCAGACCGTCAACCATCTCCTTAGAGTGTCCATCTACTGCAACTACGGCATCGCCTCCGTACAGAAGCTGAGCACCAGTTACCCACCAAATTTCTAAATTATCGAATGCTTTCATAATTGTGTATTTATTTTAGTGATTAGTATTAGTGTTTCTGTCCTTTCTGGCCGTAGTAGGCATTGGGGCCGTGCTTGCGCATATAGTGCTTTTCAACCAACAGAGGATTCATGGTTGTGTTGGGATTGACACTGAAAGACACAAAAGCCATCTTGGCGCACTGCTCCATTACCTTGGCATTGTAAACAGCATTGTCGGGAGAGGTACCCCATGAGAACGGACCGTGGTTCTTGACAAGCACAGCAGGTGTGTGGTCGGGGTTAATCTTGCGGATATTCAGAATCTCGTCTACGATGACATTGCCTGTTTCCAACTCATACTGACCTTTTACCTCAGCTTCTGTCATGTCGCGTGTGCAAGGAATATCCTTGTAGAAATAGTCGGCATGAGTGGTGCCGATATTAGGAATGTCGCGACCAGCCTGTGCGAAAGCGGTGGCATAGGTAGAGTGGGTGTGAACAACACCCTGGATGTTGGGGAAGGCCTTGTAGAGTACAAGGTGGGTGGGGGTGTCTGAAGACGGGTTCAGGTCTCCCTCTACTACTTTACCACTTTCCAGGTCTACCACAACCATGTCCTCGGCTTTCATCTCATCATAGGAAACGCCGCTGGGCTTAATGACAACGAGACCTTTCTCGCGGTCGATGCCTGACACATTGCCCCATGTGAAGATGACCAATCCCTGCTTGACGAGGTCGAGATTGGCTTTGAAAACTTTTTGTTTTAATTCTTCTAACATAAGTAGTTGTTATAATTTAAAATTAGAGTCTTTTGCAAATGCATTCTTATTGAAGCGATAGAGATAAGCTCCACGCTTGGAACCCGTCTTGTCAATGAGATCAGTCTTCTCGATGAAGTCCATCTCCTTGATGCGCTTGCGGAAGTTACGCTTGTCGACCTCTTCTCCATTGACAGCCTCGTAGAGGCGCTGCAGCTGGGTCAGCGTAAACAGTCCGGGAAGCAGTTGGAAGCTAATGGGCTCTGTGCGAATCTTGTCCTGCATTTTCTCGCGGGCTTTGGCAATCATTTGCCTATGGTCGGAGTACATCTCGGGAAGATGTTCGATGTCAACCCATTCCACATGATGGTCCTCCATGAGTTTCTGGTCGTAATCTTTTACGTTGATTAGCGCGTAATATGCAATACTCACCACACGCTCTCCCGGGTCGCGCTCGACACCTCCAAAGGCACCAACCTGACGCATATAGACATTCCGCATACCTGTCAGTTCAAAGAGGGTACGGTCGGCGGCGTCGTCGATGCTTTCCTCGTTGCGAACGAAGCCTCCGTAGAGACTCCATTCGCCTTTTCCCGGATTGATGGCTCTGTGGCCTATCAGCACCTTCAGCTTGTTTTGTTCAAAACCGAAGATGATGCAGTCCACAGAGACGAGGATCTTTTGTATTCCGTGATAATAATTAGTCATTATTATGAACTTCTTTTACCAGAAATAGATATAGAAACATACGGTGATGCCGAGGATGATAACAGTATGAATGACATCCCACATGCCCCATGAAGCACGGGTGGCAGCAATCTGTTCAGGAGTAGCGGTGCCGAAGACCAGTCCCTGAATCTTCTTCTCGTCGGGAGCCTCTGTGCAGAGAGACACAACGATAACAACCAGACAGCAGACGATGAGCATGACACCGCAGAAGTACAGCCAGTTGAAGTCGAAGAAGACAGCTTTGAACCAGTTGTCAGCAGCATCGGGCACATTACTATAATATACCTTAGCTCCCAGACGGGTCAGACCAATGATGATACCGCTGAGAAGACCCCACATACCACCCTTGGCAGAGGCGCGCTTCCAGCAGATACCCAGCAAGAAAGCTGAAGCAATACCAGGAGCGAGCACTGACTGGACATCCTGCAGATAGTTGTATAGCACGTCGCCAACAGAACGCATGATGGGAATCCAAAGAATACCGAGAATAACGATAACCACTGTTGCTACCTGACCAATACGAACCAGCTGCTTCTCAGGAGTCTCAGGACGCAGACGCTTCCAGAAGTCGATGGTGAACAGCATAGCTGAAGAGTTGAACAGTGAGGCCAATGACGACATCAGGGCAGCCAGAATACCACAGACAACCAGACCCTTCACACCTGCAGGTAGAATCTTTGCCACGAGGGTGGGGAAGGCTGCGTCGGGAGTAGACAGAACGAAGGTTTCGCCGTTGGGTAGAGTGATGCCTTTGGTAGACATGGCGTAAGCAATCATACCGGGAATGAGGAAGAGGAATACGGGAGTCAGCTTCAGGTAAGCACCGAAGATGGTACCACGACGACTCTCTTTCTCGTCTTTACCAGAGAGCACACGCTGAACGATGAACTGGTCAGTACACCAATACCAGAAACCGATAACAGCTGAACCGACGAGGGCACCCAACCAAGGATACTGCGGGTCACGCAGGTCACGCATCAGATTTGTCATGTGGTCTCCATATTCGTTGACAGTCTGGATAGAACATACAGACATCATCTCGTCCCAACCACCCAGTGCTTTCAAACCGAGCACGAGGATGATGAGTGAGCCTAATAATAAGATAGGTGTCTGCAGCACTGAGGTGTAGAGCACACTCTTCATACCACCGAAGATGGTGTAGAGAGCAGTTATCAGTACTAGGCCGATAGCAGCAATCCAGAAGAAATCAATGCCCCACAGTTCCTTGATACCGAAGACCTGCTGGAAGACCAGACCACCAGCATAAACCGTTACAGCGACCTTGGTCAGCACGTAGCTGATGAGTGAGATAACGGAAAGAATGGTGCGGCTCTCCTTGTTGAAACGACGCTCAAGGAATTCAGGCATGGTGTAAACCATAGAGCGGGTGTAGAAGGGTACGAAGACCCAACCCAAGATAAGAATCATCCAGCCCTGAATCTCCCAGTGGGCCATAGCCATTCCTGACGATGCACCAGCACCAGCCAGTCCGATGAGGTGTTCAGAACCAATGTTTGAGGCAAAGATACTTGCACCGATAGCAATCCATGTTGCATCTTTACCACCCAGGAAATAGTCAGCAGAGTTATTGTTCTTCTGGCTGACAACCCAAACGACAATGCCAATGAGCGCTAAACAGAAAGCGCCAATGACAATCCAGTCTAATAATGCCATAATTTTAATTTTTTTTGTTAGAGTTATTATATTAGTTAGTTTGCTTTTTCCACAATTTTGTCATGTCTTCCAACGTCTTTCCCTTCGTCTCAGGTACCAAACGCCATACAAAGACAGCAGCAATCACACAGATAATGCCATACAGACCGTAGGTAAACCAATGGCCAAAGTCATCGCCCTCTGTCAGGTGCATGTTGAACATGGGGACAAAGGAGCTGGAAACAATGAAATTACTAATCCACTGGAATGCTACGGCAATCGCTACCGCACCACCACGGATGGTGTTGGGGAAAATCTCGGCAATGAGTACCCAGCAGATGGGACCCCATGAGAACATGAATGAGGCAGAGTAGATGAGTAGGAATGCTGCAGTGAACAGTTCCATACCTGCATGGCCAAAGGTTAGCGCAACACCGAAGGCTCCCAGTGCCATTCCCAGTGAACCCCAGATGAGCAGTGGCTTGCGACCCCACTTCTCGACAGTGAACACTGCCACCAGCGTGAATGAGATATTGATAATACCCATAAAGACTGTAAGCATCATGGGGTCGTCCATACCCATATCACCAAAGATTCGTGGAGCATAGTAGAGCACGGCATTGATACCGACAGCCTGCTGGAAGACGCTGAGCATGATGCCGACAAAGATACATAGTGCACCATAAGTCATCAGCTTCTCAGTCTTTACCACCATCGTATCCTTGATGTCTTGCAGAATCTGTTGGGCTTTGCTGGTACCGTTAATCTTAGCTAGAATGCTCAGTGCCTTCTGATCCTGACCGACCGATACGAGGTAACGGGGTGTCTCAGGAACGAAGCAGATGAGCAGGGCGAAGAGTCCGGCAGGAACGGCCTCGCTACCAAACATATAGCGCCAACCGGTTGTCACCGTCCACTGCGCTGCGGGATTGATTGCTGCAAGACCTTTACCCATCTCTTCTACCAACGGCTGAATGTGGTCGCCCAAGATGAAAAAGTTGACAAAGTAGACCACCAATTGGCCGAAGATGATAGCGAACTGGTTCCAGGAGACAAGCATGCCTCGGATGTTGGATGGGGCTACCTCGCCAATATACATGGGGCAGATGGCTGATGCCAGACCTACGCCGATGCCGCCGATGACGCGATAGATGTTGAACATGATGAGCAAGGAGTAGGTGGGCTCACCATAGTTGAAGAACAGGAACTCCGGGTCCATTGAGCCTAAGGCTGAAATAAAGAAGAGTAAGCCTGCAATGATGAGTGACTTCTTTCGTCCAAGATTGGTTGCAAGAAGACCTGAAATAGCTGAACCGATGATGCAGCCTATAAGAGCTGATGCAGAAGTGAATCCGTGCCACGCATCAGTATAGGCAAAGTCTTTGGCCTCCATAAAGAATGCTTGAAGACCTTTCTCAGCACCGGAGATGACAGCTGTATCGTAGCCAAAGAGCAGGCCACCCAATACAGCCACCATCACGATACTGACAAGATAGCTACGGCTACCATTATCTGTTTGTGTCATAGTTAGTTAGAGTAATTACTATTCGTTATTTGATAGAAAATTTGAATACTAAGTGACTATAGTATTTCTCACCAGGATTCAGGAATGGGCTTGGCCACTCAGCATGGTTGGGTGAGTTGGGGTACTTCTGGCTCTCAAGGCAAACAGAGGGGCGCTGTGGATATTTTACGCCGCCCTTGCGAACCTTGTCTTGTTCACCGTCAATACCCTGGAAATTACCAGTATAAACCTGTATGCCGGGCTCGTTGGTAAATGCCTCGAGCAGAATGCCTGTCTTGGGTGAGTAGAGCGATGCTGCTACCTGTGTGTCATCGCCTTTGCCATCTTTATAGGTGTTCAGAATCCAGTTGTGATCAAAACCGTTGCCAAACTTCACCTGCTCGAAGTCCATGCGCAAAGAGTCCTGAATGGCATGAGCTGTGCGGAAGTCCATAGGTGTGCCAGCAACCTCGCAGATTTCGCCAGTAGGCATAAACGTTGAGTCGGCAGGTGTGAACTTGTCAGCATTGATATAAAGCTCCATGTCCATAGCGGGCTGGGTGGGATCGCCGTTTAGGTTGAAGTAAGAGTGGTTGGTCATATTGATAATGGTGGGTTTGTCGGTCTCGGCCTCCATCTTGATGTCAATGGCGTTATCATTGGTCAGTGTATAAGTAACAGTTGCAGTCACCTGTCCAGGGAAATTGTTGTCGCCATCGGGGCTAACAAGTGTAAGCTTCAAGGTGGTTGGGTCTATCTGCTCGGCATCGAAGATCTGGTACTGCCATCCTGTGGGACCACCATGCAGACAATGTCCGAAATTGTTCTGTGGCAACTGAATTGTAGAGTCGCCAATGCAAAACTGACCATTCTTAATACGGTTGGCATAACGGCCAATTGATGCACCGAAATCGCTGCCGAAGTTCTTGGCATCAGCATACTGGGCAATGTTGTCGTAGCCCAATACGACGTCGGTAAGCTTGCCTTCACGATCGGGAACCATCAACGAAACAAGACGGCCACCGAAATTGGTGATGCAAGCTTCTACGCCATTCTTGTTGACGAGGGTGTAGAGCTTTACGGGCTTCTCGTTGATGAGGGTGTCGAACTTGGCAGGGTCAAGACCCGAAACCGTCAGTGCCTTCTGCTCACCAGAGGCACATGCAGACAATATGGCTGCTATGCCCATGCCTGCGAGAACTGTTTTGATATTTCTCATTGTGTGCTAATAAAATAGTTTTAGTTAATGCTAATTATTTTGGGTGTAAAATTACTAATTATTTTCTGAACGACAATGAAAATAATCATAAAAAAATGGCAGAAGAGTGTTTTTTAAACACTTTTCCGCCGTTTTTAACTTATATAAACACTCTAAGTGTCTATATAATACTTTTAGCAGAGTTTGCGAGCGCCGTCACCTATGACAACATCGTAGACTTTTGGCTCGTGACCATACTTGGCGTTGAACTTCTGCTTGGCATCAGCAACAAACTGTTTGTAAAGGTCGTTGCGAACCAAGTTAATGGTGCAACCGCCAAATCCACCACCCATGATTCGAGAACCAGTAACACCGTTCTCCTTCGCAATATCATTGAGATAGTCAAGCTCTTCGCAAGACACTTCGTAGTCCTTAGACAGACCTTCGTGAGTCTGATACATCATTTCGCCGACTTTCTCATAGTCTCCCTCGTTCAATGCATCACAGACTGCCAGTACGCGGTCTTTCTCACCGAGTACGAATTTAGCACGCTTGTAATCTTCTTCGCCGACCTCAGCACGTACCTCGTCAAGTTGTTCCCATGTGCAATCGCGCAATGTTTCATACTTTCCCTCTGGGTGCTTGGCCTGGATGTGCTTTACTACATTCTCGCAGCTGTTGCGACGATCGTTGTATGGAGAACCTGCCAACTGGTGCTTGACGACAGAGTCTAACAATACTAGACGATAACCATCGGGCTTGAATGGGAAATATTCGAACTCACGGCTGCGGCAGTCGAGACGCATCAAGCAACCTGCCTTACCGAAGACAGAAGCGAACTGATCCATGATACCGCAGTTGACACCACAGTAGTTGTGCTCAGTAGCCTGACCAGCAAGTACCATATCCCACTGTGAAACCTTGTTGTCGCCGAAGATGTCGTTAAGTCCGCAAGCGAAACAGCTTTCCATAGCAGCACTGCTGGACATGCCTGCGCCAAGAGGTACATCACCAGCAAATGCGATATTGAATCCCTTAACAGGTACACCGAGTTTCTTCATTTCCAGCGCAATGCCATAGATGTAGCGGGCCCATGAAGCCTTAGGACCAGCAGGGTCGCTGAGCTTGAAGTCAACACGGTCCTTAAGGTCGATGGCATACGCCATTACAGTGTCCTCTGTATCGTTGGCACGCATCTCGGCCATAACACCTTTATCTACTGCTCCCGGGAAAACGAAACCTCCATTATAGTCGGTGTGCTCACCGATGAGGTTAATGCGTCCTGGAGAGGCATATACATTACCAGTCTTACCATCGAAGTGCTTGATAAAGCGACTTCTTACAAAATCAATTTCCATCATAGCTTGTTTCTTATTAAAAGGTTTGTTATTAATAACTTACTCAATAGGAATGTCTTTGTTTACATTTTTGCATCCGATGAGGGCATAGTAGAACATGTAGCCCATAGCCAGCAGATAAACAAAATAGCTTGGCATGTAACCCATGAAGTCTGCAAAGAAGTTCTGTACAACGGGCAGAACACCACCGCCGACAACCATCATCATAAAGATACCACTGGCCTGAGCGGTATACTTACCCAGTCCTTCGGTAGCAAGGTTGAAGATGCTGGCCCACATAACAGAAGTGCAAAGTCCGCAGAGTACGAGGAAAATAGCACTCAGAGGAACAATGGTCATCTCGACAGAGCCTTCCAGAATCTTTACGAGCGGCATGGTTGCTGTTACGCTCTTGGGAGTGAGAATGGCTGCAATGATAAGTACCATACCTATAAAGGTAGTGGTGAGCATCATCTGACGTGAAGAAACCTTAGCACCGATAGCACTTGCTACCATACGGCCGACAAGCATCAGCAGCCAGTACATTGCGGCAACAGCGCCGCCGATGGTTGCCGCATTGAGCACAGCATCAGGATTAACCCATGCGCCATTTGCTGAGGTGTCTGACAGGTAGAAGTTCAGTCCGCCAGGAATGCCGACCTCAACACCTACGTATACGAAGATGGCAATAACACCAAGCATGCAGTGACGGAATGACCAGGGTGAGTGCTCGAACTTGGTGTCGGCTGTTACCTTGCCCAACTCGGGATCCTGAATGGGGATAAAAAACAAGATGCAGAAAGCAGCAGCAAAAACCGTCATTGCAATATACATTACTAAGTTCACGTCTGCCATCTGGGTGGCTGCCGTAACAGTACCGATAAGTGCACCGACAAGCATTGGAGTCATCGTACCCGACAGGGAATTCAGAGTACCACCAATCATGTTCAGCTGGTTACCGCGATTACCGCCACCACCTAAAAGGTTCAGCATGGGGTTGACAACAGTATTCAGAATACATACCGAGAATCCTGAAACGAAGGCGCCAAACAGGTAGACGCAAAAGCCTGAAATACCTCCTGAGAAACCAGATAGGAATTGTATAAATACACCGATAAATCCAACGGCAATACCAATGAGGGCTGTCTTCTTGTAACCAACCTTCGTTAACATTTTTCCTGCTGGTATGCCCATGAATAAATAGGCAAAGAAGTTCATAAAGTTACCCATGATTCCCAATACATTGGAACCACCGATTTCGGGCTGATTCTTCCAGATTACACCAATGGGGGCACCAAGATTTGTTACGAATGAAATCATGGCATAGAGGAACATCATCGTTACGATGGCAATGATACTTCCGTTCTTTTGTTGCTTACTCATAATTTAAAAATCATTAATAAAAAATTAAAGGTTTGTTTGATTGTAGTATTTTGGGGTTGTAAAATTACGCTTAATTTGCGATATGACAAAATATTTTGATACAAAAAACTTTAAAAGCGAGCATAAATGTTACACAATAGTTCTATGAAAGCACTTTTTGCTTGCATTTTGCTCACTATATAGTTCATTCTTCATCATAAAATATGTCATTGTCTGCATCACCATTTTGTTCCGATGTCTCGTGAATCGGTTGTTGAATAGCTATGCTGTCTACCGCAATAGAGTCTGAGTCAGAAGGTGCCTTGAAATATCCACCACAACTGTAGTCGTTTAGGGAAAGACCTTCGTACTTGTCAAACTTAGCATGATATTGAGGGAATCTCTTATCAGACAATACACTCTGCAGGAAATAACCACAGATGGGAAGGGCAGTACGGTTGCCCTGACCTAATTCGCCAGTTCGGAAATGGATGCAACGATACTCTCCACCAACCCAAGCGCCTACGACCAACTTGGGCGTGGTACCAATAAACCACGCGTCAGAGTGATTGTTAGACGTACCCGTTTTTCCGCCAAAATCAGTGTCTGTCCCGTAACCGACAAAGCCACGCAGACGAGAGGATGTACCACTCATACCACCCATCAGCAGTTGTTGCACCATAAAGGCAGACTTGTGTGGGATTACTTGTTCATCGTTAGTCGGGGCACTATAAATCACATTGCCATCACGATCAAGTATGCGTGTTACAAGGACAGGCTCACGATGCACCCCATTGTTACAAGGGGTGCAATAAGCATTCACCAATTCCTCCAGTGTTACATCGCTGGCACCAAGTGCTAAGGATGGGGTAGGGTCGAGGTGACTGTTGATACCCATATCGTGGGCGGTCTTGGCGATACGATCGATACCGCACTCTTGCCCTAATCGTACAGCCACAGAGTTGATACTCATGGCAAAGGCTTGCTTTAACGTAATGTCCACACCGGTGAAACGGCCGTCAGCATTAGTAGGAGCCCACGTGACTTCTTTCTTCTCCTTTGCGTCATAGACCTGCATAGAGAAATACTCGTCCTTACGAGTCTCACAGGGAGTCATACCTTGGTTCATTGCCTCAGTGTAGACAAATAGTTTAAAGGTAGAACCTGGCTGACGCATGGCAGTCACTTTGTCATATTTCCATGTCTTAAAGTCAATGTCGCCCACCCAAGCTTTTACGTGGCCAGTCTGTGGCTCCATAGCAATGAATCCGCAGTGCATGAAGTGTTCCATATAACGGATGGAGTCCATTGTAGACATCTCTTTCTCAATGGTACCTTGCTCGTAGTCGAAGAGTTTTACCTTATGAGGAAGATTTAGGTAGTAGTTGATGCTATCCTCGTTGTTGTCGTATTTCTGGGCTAACATCTTGTAATAAGACGTTTTCTTGGCCAAGTCTTCAATGAAGTTGGGAATTTCCCTGTGACGCTCATCCTGCCAGGGATTTGTAGAACCCCAATGGGCATTGAAGGTTCTCTGCACTTGCTTCATCTGCTTGATGGCTGCCTCTTCGGCATATTTTTGCAAGCGGGTGTCTATGGTGGTATATATTTTCAGACCATCCTTGTATAAGTCGTAGTCGTTGTCGGAACACCATTTTTGAAGGTGGTTTTTTACTGCTTCACGGAAATAGAGAGCCTGACCGTCATAGTTGTTCTCTACGCTGAAGTCTAACTTTACGGACTTTACTCTCAACGTGTCGTATGCTTCCTGCGTCAGATGTTTATGAATCAACATGTTGTTGAGAACTACATTGCGACGATTCATGGAGTTCTGCGGATTGATACGAGGATTATAATAGGTAGTAGCCTTCAGAAGACCGACAAGGATTGCTGCCTGGTCGGCTGTAAGCTCTTTTGGTGTTGTACCAAAGTAGGTCTTTGCAGCCGTTTTAATACCAAAGGCGTTAGAGCCGAAGTCGACCGTATTGGCATACATGGTGAGAATTTGTTTCTTGTCGAAGAAGAGCTCAATCTTGACAGCAGTAATCCATTCCTTGCTTTTCATGATAAGCATCTTCAAGCCGGGAACATTACCCAGCAAACCAGTAGAATATTCAGTACGCACACGGAACATGTTCTTTACCAGTTGCTGAGTGATAGTTGATGCTCCACGGGCATCATGGTGTACGACATAGTCTTTAAGTGCTGCGAAAACAGCCTGGAAATCGATGCCGATATGATGGAAGAAACGTTCATCCTCGGTATCTATCAGCGCTTGCCAGAAGACAGGGTTGATGTCCTCATAGTTTACTGGCGTACGGTTTTCACTGAAATATTTGCCAATGAGTACCCCGTCAGCACTATAGAGTTCCGAAGCCTGTACGGTCTTGGGATTCCGGATAGATGACAAGCTTGGTGAACGCCCAAATAGCCAAAGGAAGTTAATATCTACCATAAATAGGTATAGCAGAAAGGCCACAATGAATGTGACAAGAGCAATACCCGTCTTAGTATACCATTTGCGGCCGGCATACAAACTCTTGTACCAGGGCCAGAAGCCTTTAATGGCGCTCCGACATTTAGTTAGAATTTTATTCATAGTGTTTTAAATAGTTCAGTATTTCTTCTATATGGTCTGGATGAAACCAACTCATGGCGGTGTCTCGCTTGTACCATGTAAGCTGTTTGCGGGCATAGCGGCGGGTGTTCCCTTTTATGCGTTCAACAGCTTCGTCAAGTGACCAACGTCCATCAAGATAGTCGAATAGTTCTTTGTAACCCACTGTATTTAAGGCGTTTTTTTCTCGTTTGCTAACAAGTTCTTTGACTTCTTCCAACAATCCGTCTTGCATCATTTGGTCCACACGCTGATTGATGCGCTGATAGAGTTCCTCTCGCTCTCTGTTCAGACCGATTTTCACGATGCGGAAAGGACGCTTTTTCTTCTTCTGGGTGCGGAAGGATGAGTAGGTTTTTCCCGTTTGATGACAGATTTCAAGGGCATGTATAACGCGACGATAGTTTTGGCGGTCAACGATAGCATAGTGTTCTGGATCTAATTGTCTAAGTTCTTCACAGAGTGCTTCCAACCCTTCCTCGCGATAACGCTTTTTCATCTCCTCCCGAATGTCGTCTCTCACAGTAGGAATGTCATCAATACCGTTGCATACAGCATCAATATACATCATAGAGCCTCCACTTAAAACATGGAAAGTTGAACGCTCTGCGTCCAACAATTCCAGTACTTCTTGTTCGTACATTGATGCATTATAATACTCATCAATGCTCTTTGTCCCTACAAAAAAATGTTTCACCAACTGTTGCTGTTCAGCAGTAGGAGCAGCAGTGCCGATTTTCAGTTCCCGATATATCTGCCGTGAATCCGCATTGATAATGGGTACGCCATAGTGTTGTGCCAACTCCATAGTCAGCGCCGTTTTCCCCACTGCTGTGGGACCCGTAATCACAACCAGCGTCTTCAATTGTTACAATCAATAGCGAAAATCAGTTTCTTTTTATCGGATTACACCGCGTTTTGAACTCTCAATGAACGAACAAATATAGTCAACTTCCTTTGAATCGGGATATTTAGCACGTGCTTCGGCAACGCCATCTTTCAAGATTCCCTTGGAGTAGATGATGCGGTAGGCATCGTGAATGGCATCAATAACCTCGTTGGGGAATCCACGACGACGCAGTCCGATAAGGTTTACACCAGCATAGCGCACGGGTTCCTTACCAGCAATAACATATGGTGGAATATCCTGTGAGGTGCGTGTGCCACCTTGGAACATAATATACCCTCCGACACGGGTAAACTGATGGAATAAACACGTGGCTGAGATAACGGCACAGTCGTCGACAATAACTTCGCCGGCAAACTTAGTGGAGTTACCGATTATACAGCCGTTACCGATTTCGCAGTCGTGGCCAATATGCATATTCTCCATCAGCAGATTGCCATTACCTACAACGGTTTTACCTTTTGAAGCAGTACCACGGCTGATGGTGACATTTTCGCGAATGCTGTTATTGTCGCCAATCTCACATGTCGTGTCCTCACCCTGGAATTTCAGATCCTGTGGTTTGGTGGAGATACTTGCTCCGGGAAAGAATTCGTTGTTGTTGCCTATGCGGGCACCATAGTGTATGGTGACATTGTTCAAAAACTTATTGTTGTCACCAATGACAACATTTTTATCGATGACACAAAACGGTCCGATGATGTTGTTATCGCCAATCTTTGCCTCAGGGTCAACGACGGCCATTGGATGTATTTGGTTCATGCGCGTACAATATTATTATATAGTTATTTGTTCTTTACTATCTGTGCAGTGAAAGTAGCCTCAGCTACTACATGGTCGCCAACGAAGATATAACCTTTCATTGATGAAATTCCATGACGCACAGGAGCTAAAAGGTCAACTTTGAAAAGAAGTGTGTCACCAGGTACTACCTTCTGACGGAATTTAACATCGTCAATCTTCATAAAGTATGTTGACCAACTTGAAGGATCTTCCAGTGTGTTCAACACCAGTAAACCGCCGCACTGAGCCATCGCCTCAATCTGCAATACGCCAGGCATTACAGGCTCTTCGGGAAAATGTCCCTGGAAGAAAGGTTCGTTGGCTGTTATGTTCTTAATGCCTACAATGGTGTTTGCTCCCAGCGAGATGACTTTGTCGACCAACTGCATAGGGTAGCGGTGAGGCAGCAGTTCGCGGATGCGGTTGACGTCCATTACAGGCTCTTCATTGGGATCGTAGAAAGGAGCCTGAATTTCGTGCTTGCGAATCTCTTTACGCATTTGGCGTGCGAACTTGTTGTTGATAGTGTGGCCTGGGCGGGTTGCAATGATTCTACCTTTGATAGGCTTGCCAATAAGTGCCATGTCGCCAATAACATCAAGTAACTTATGGCGTGTACATTCATTCTCCCATACCAAGGGTTTATGCTGAATATACCCGAGTTCGGTTGCATCTCGGTGCTCGACACCCAGCATATCTGCCAAAGTGTCCAGACGCTCCTGTGTGGTCTGACGTTCATAGATGACGATGGCGTTGTCTAAATCACCACCTTTAATGAGGTTTGCTTGCAACAATGGCTCAATATCGCGTACAAAGACAAAGGTACGTGCGGGTGCTATCTCTGCGGGAAAGTCTTCTACCTTGTTGACTGTAGCAAATTGCGAATTGATTATCTTCGAGTCAAACGAGCACATGGCTGTGATAGAGAACTCGTCGTCAGGCAAAATGGTAATGCATGAGCCTGTCTTCTCGTCCTTCACCTCTATTTTTTTGCGGATAACATACCAGTCCTTGGGGGCGTTCTGTTCCTCGAAGCCCACCTCCTTGATTTTCTCAACATACTGGATAGCAGAACCATCAAGAATGGGGAACTCAGGACCGTTGACCTGAATCATGCAGTTGTCAATGCCCAGCGCATAGAGAGCTGCCAGTCCGTGTTCTACCGTCGATACACGAGCTTCGCCTTTGCCCAGTACTGTACCTCGCTGTGTGTCAATGACGTTTTCGGCAATACCGTCAATGACAGGCTCTCCTTCAAGGTCTATGCGCTGTATCTTATAACCGGTATTCTCAGGAGCGGGATTGAAAGTGACAGTCAGATTCAAACCTGTATGCAGTCCCTTGCCAAAGAGCGAAAAACTACCTTTTAGTGTCTTTTGTTTCATAGCGGTATTATTTTGATTTCTTAAGTTCTTCTATTTCTCTACGCAGAGCGGCTATCTCCTTGTACATATCAGGCAACTTGGCATCCAATGCTCTTGCTTTAAAAAACATTTTGGGATTAACGGCAGGAGCACCGATGAGCTGTTCGCCATCGCCTTTCGTATTGCTAATGACACCAGCCTGTGCGCCAACAAAAGTTTTGTCAGCAATCTTGATGTGTCCAGAGAAGCCTGCCTGTCCGCCAACCATACACCAGGCGCCTATTTTGGTAGAGCCTGCCATGCCGACCTGAGCGGACATAACTGTGTTCTCGCCAATCTCACAGTTGTGGGCCACCTGGATAAGGTTGTCCAACTTCACGCCCTTGTGGATTATGGTCTGTCCCATAGTAGAACGGTCAACACAAGTATTTGCGCCAATCTCTACATCGTCCTCAATGACAACGATGCCAATCTGCGGAATCTTGTCGTATCCGTCTTGGTTGGGGGCAAATCCGAAACCATCGGCACCAATAACGCTGCCGGCATGAATAGTAACATTCTTGCCAATTTTGCAACCGTCGTAAATGCAGACATGTGGGAATATGCGTGTTCCGTCACCTATCTGAACATTGTCGCCGATATAGGCAAACGGAGCAATATAGACATTCTCGCCAATCTTGGCACTCTTGGAGACAAAGGCCAATGGATCAATGCCCGTCTTTTGAGGCATCATTGACGCATAAAGTTGCAACAGTTTAGCAACACTCTCATAAGCGTTCTTGACTCGAATCAATGTGCAACTAACTGGCTGGGTGAGTTCTACATCTTCATTGATGAGAACGACACTAGACTTAGTCTCGTAAATGTAAGGGGTGTATTTAGGATTGGAAAGGAATGAAATAGCTCCTTCACGACCTTCTTCAATCTTTGCAAAAGTGTTGATTTTGGCTTCTGAATCGCCTTCAACACGGCCGCTTATCATATCGGCAATTTGCTTGGCTGTAAACTCCATAAGTATGTATTTGGTTTTAATAAACGCTGCAAAGTTACAAAAAAAAACTTAAACTCGTTGAAAACAGAGGTAATATTTACGTATTTTTTTAGAAAGAAGTTGCACATTGAGTATTTCGGAAGCGTCAGCAATGTCTCTGACGGTACCATCTTTATACAGTATTCCGATGCTGTCATCTTCAGGATTGTACATATCTTTACCTATCTCTGTAAGTGACATCATATAGCAAGTATCCGCCTTAGGAATGCCCATTGCGGCAGAAATTCGTTGACGTATTTCTGTAAGATATTCTTCTGTCGGTGGTGTTTCAGTTACTTCGACTTTAAAGAGTTTGCGGTCAACCAAGTCCGTTGCTAAGGTTGCGAGAATCTTATCGTCGTGGTGACGCCAGACCTTCAACGCGCTCCAAATGTCAGAATCGTCCAGTTCTGCGTAGTACTGCAGTGCATCCTCATGGGTCTCAAACCATTTCTTATCAACGTCGTTGTTAAGAAAATATGCTAAGGCAGGAGAAGCAAAAACATGAATGCCGCAATGGACGAGATACTTTGCACGATTTAACGCGTTAACCAGAATCTTTTCGTATCCCACCGTAGTCTTGTGCAAATAAACTTGCCAGTACATCAGACGCCGTGTAGTAAGATAGTTTTCTACAGAGTAGATACCTTTGGCATCGACTACCAATCTGTCGTCAACAACATTAAGCATCTTGATGATGCGGGCCGAACCGATATTGCCTTCTGTCACACCTGTATAGAAAGAGTCTCGTCTCAGGTAGTCTAAACGGTCCATGTCCAGTTGCGAAGAGATGAGCTGGTGGAAAATCTTGTTAGGGTACTCGTCCTTGAAGATACGTATAGCTAAGTTCAGTTGTCCCTTCAGGTCGTTGTTTATCTGCTCCATCATCATCAGCGAGATATCCTCATGGGATATTCCGTGAATCAGGGTGTTTTCCAGTACGTGCGAGAATGGGCCGTGACCGATGTCGTGCATTAGGATGGCTGCTTGTACTGCTTCTTCCTCGGAGTCAAAAATGTAGATTCCTTTTTCTGTCAGCGATTTGACGGCTTCTGACATTAAGTGCAAAGCCCCTAATGAGTGTTGAAAACGTGTATGACGCGCACCAGGATAAACGACTGATGCCAATCCCAATTGTACAATACGATTTAACCGCTGGAAGAGCGGGTGTTGTACAATATCATATAGCAGACCTCTTTTGATTTTAATAAATCCAAAGACAGGGTCGTTGATTATCTTATGTTCATTCATAATTCTTTGCAAAGGTACGATAAAATATCAGAACCGCCAAATTTTTGACGGTTCTGATTTCGTATTCAATGTGATAATGCTACTATTCGATGCAGTTCATGAGGAAGTTAACAGCGCCATTGACACCAAAACTGCGTACATCTAAGGAGATATCGTAGTTGCGCGCATCGCACCAGTCTCGTCCCGTAAATGTCTTGGTATACAATTCTCGACTAAAATCGTTGTCTACAATCATAGCGGCAGCGTCTTGTTCGCTGATGTCATATTTTTCTGCTATGCGGCGTTTGCGACAATCCATACTGGAATGGATGAAAATCTTCAATGCGTTAGGATGATCGGCGAAGATGTCAAAGCCGCAACGTCCAATGATAATGCAGGATTCTTCTTCAGCGATACAGCGAATGACATCTGCCTGAGCACGAAACAGTGCGTGACTTGTCTTATCTTTCTCCATGCCGTTATACTCGGCATGCATCATATAGGTGCGGTAGAAATTCGTAAAATCATCTCGCCACAACGGATTGCGCAGTTCTATCTTCTCTACAGCATCCTCAACTGTTTTCATGCGTGAAGCCACCGCGTTCAATATCTGTTTGTCAAGCAGTTTTACGTCAAGTCGACGTGCTAACTCTTTTCCGATTTCATGTCCACCCGTGCCAAACTGACGACTGATGGTAATTATAAATTTCTCTTTGCTGTTCATAGGCCATTCGTTTTTGATTGTTTTACAGACTGATGTTGCAAAGATAAGTAATTTATCTGAAAAAACAAAACTTTTTTCGTTTTTTCAGATAAAGAATGTTGTTGTTGGTTGCTGCTTACTGATTTCTCCTCTTAAAAATATAGGCAAATAAGGTTCCTGAGATGTTGTGCCAGACACTGAAGAGAGCCCCAGGAATAGTAGCCAACGGATATGCTGCAAAATGTATGGTGGCAAGACTGCTGGCCAAACCGGAATTCTGCATACCGACATCTATAGAGATAGCCCTCTTCTTTGTTTCCGTCAGACCTAACAGACAACCGATCAGATAACCTAAACCTAATCCGCACAGATTGTGCAGAATCACTACGATAACAATTAAGAGTCCTCCAACTAATAGCTTGTTAGCGTTTGCAGATATAATGATTGTTATAATGAATGCAATGGCTAACGATGAGACGGCTGGCAGGTAGTCTGTTGCTTTTTCAGTAAACCTGGGCCAAATGGCTTTTACTATCAAACCTACTATAATGGGCAAAATGACTACCCAAAGGATACTTAAAAACATGCTGGCCACATCCACCTGGATACTTTTCCCCGCCAATGCCCATGTTAGAAGTGGGGTCAGTATGGGTGCGAGAAGAGTTGATACCCCCGTCATTCCAACAGAGAGGGCCAGATCGCCCTTGGCGAGATATGTAATTACATTGGAGGCTGTGCCGCCCGGACAACAACCTACAAGGGCTACACCAAGTGTTAGTGCTTCGTCAAGTGAGAAGATTCGTGCCAGCATCCACGCCATTAATGGCATAATGGTGAATTGAGCCAGACAACCGATGAAAACATCTTTGGGCCGGCTGAATACAATACGGAAATCCTTCAGGTTCAAGGTGAGTCCCATACCAAACATCACAACTCCAAGCATGTAGTTGATGATTGTAGGACGGACATGCTGTAGGACATTGGGGAAAAACAGTGCCAACACAGCGGCTGCCAGCACCAAGATTCCCATATAGTCTGAAATGTAGTGACAAATCTTTTTCATCGTGTTATTTAAGTTCTAATTCCTTCTGTAAGCGGATGATTTCATCACGGTATTGTGCCGCTTGCAAGAAATCAAGTTTCTTTGCAGCTTCTTTCATCAGACGAGTGGTCTCGGCAATACTCTTCTCCAACTGAGGACGTGTCATCTGTTCAATGATTGGGTCAGCGGCAAAAGCAGCTGTATTCTGTTTGTTGTTGGCTGTTGGCTGTTGGCCATTGGCTGCGCGCTCCATTTCTACGAGCGAGACAGATAGCGCCTTCTTTATCTGTGTAGGTGTGATGCCATGTTCCTCATTATATTTCAGCTGTTTGCTCCTACGACGCATTGTCTCGTCAATGGTCAGTTGCATCGAAGCAGTAATCGTGTCTGCATACATAATTACTTTACCATTGACATTGCGGGCAGCGCGTCCTGCCGTTTGTGTCAAAGAACGGTGAGAACGTAAGAAACCTTCCTTGTCAGCATCGAGAATGGCCACCAACGATACTTCCGGCAAATCAAGGCCTTCGCGCAACAGATTAACACCTACCAAAACGTCGTATGTGCCGTTGCGCAGATTTTCCAGAATTTTCACTCGGTCCAATGTCGTTACTTCGCTATGGATATACGCCGTCTGGATATCGTGATTTAGCAGGTATTCCGAGAGTTCCTCAGCCATGCGCTTGGTCAATGTTGTCACTAGCACACGTTCCTTACGTTCTATACGCTGCTGTATCTCATCCATTAGGTCGTCTATCTGGTTTTCTGTGGGACGTACCTCAATCTCCGGGTCAAGAAGTCCTGTGGGTCTGATGACTTGTTCGACAACAACTCCCTCAGCTTCTTGCAACTCGTAATCGGCAGGGGTAGCTGAAACGTAGATTACCTGCGGTGTCATCTCTTTGAATTCGTCGAAGGTCAGTGGGCGGTTGTCAAAGGCTGCAGGTAGTCGGAATCCATATTCTACTAAGTTCGTCTTGCGGGCACGGTCGCCACCATACATGGCACCAATCTGAGGTACAGAGACATGACTCTCGTCAATCACCATCAAGAAATCATCGGGAAAGAAGTCAAGCAGACAATAGGGACGTTCGCCTGCCTGTCTTCCGTCAAAGTAGCGCGAATAGTTCTCAATACCCGAACAATGTCCCAGCTCCTTAATCATCTCCATGTCATACTCCACACGCTCCTTGATGCGTTGAGCTTTGATGTTGTCGCCTTGTTCTTCAAAGAACGCGACCTGTTTCACCAAATCGTCTTGAATTAGGCGAATAGCTATGTTCGTCTGTTCTTGTGTTGTCATGAAGAGATTGGCAGGGTAGAGTTTATATTCGTCAAAGATGGCCATGCGATGCATGTCCATGCTGTCCAGCTCTTCTATGCTGTCTATCTCGTCGTCCCAAAAAGTAATGCGCAGCACAGCTTCGCTATAAGCCATTGCTATATCTATGGTGTCACCTTTCACACGGAAGCAGCCACGTTTCAGTTCAATGTCGTTCCGAATGTATAATGCAGCAACCAATTTTCTCAACAAAGCGTTTCGGTCAATGATTTGTCCTCTGTGCACCTCAATAATATTCTCGTTGAGTGCGACAGGGCTTCCCATACCATAGATACATGAAACAGAAGATACAACGATTACATCTTTTCTTCCTGACATCAAAGCACTTACGGCACTTAGACGAAGCCTGTCAATCTCTTCATTGATGGCTAAGTCCTTTTCAATATAGGTGTCGGTGGTGGGTAGATAGGCTTCTGGCTGGTAGTAGTCATAATAGCTGACATAATATTCTACTGCATTTTCCGGAAAGAAACCTCGCATCTCTTCATATAGCTGCGCAGCTAATGTTTTGTTATGCGACAGAATAAGTACAGGTTTACCAACATTGGCAATAACGTTGGCAATTGTAAATGTCTTACCAGAACCAGTGACTCCTAAGAGAACTTGGGCTTTGTCGCCACGTTCAACGCCTTCCGTCAGTTCTCGAATCGCTTCGGGCTGGTCGCCAGTGGGTTTGTATTTTGAAGTCAGAATATAGTCCATATCTTGTGCAAAATTACAAAATAATTCCTAATTCAATGCTCAGAATCCTAATTTTTATCAAAAAACTTTGTTTTTCTCATTATAAATGTGTAATTTTGCACGTCAATTTCGAATATCGCATGAAAAAGAACGTTCTAATCACACTTTTGGCGGTTATTCTGTTTTCAGGATGCGCCAACGAGTTTAATAGATTATTACAATCGCGTGATACTGCCTATAAGTACGAAAGTGCCAAGCAGTATTTTGCTATGGGCAAGTTCAATCAGGCAGCTTCATTACTGCAAGATGTGGTTACTGTCCAAAAAGGTCGCAGTACTGCCCAAGAGAGTCTTTATATGCTTGCATTAGCAGAATATAATAATCGTGATTACGAGTCTGCCAGTCAGACTTTCAAGAAGTATTTCTCCAGCTATCCCAAAGGTGAGTATGCTGAGCAGGCTGCTTTCTATATTGGTCAGTCTTTGTATGAGAGTGTGCCAGAACCCCGTCTTGACCAGACTCCTACAGTAGGTGCCATCAATGCATATCAGACTTTCATTGATTATTTCCCTGACTCCAAACTTCGTGAGACTGCTCAGGAACGTCTTTTTAAGTTACAGGATAATCTTGTCCAAAAGGAGTATTTGTCTGCTAAGCTTTACTATAATCTGGGAGGTTATTTCGGCAATATTAATGCTGGTACCGAGTCTAACTACGAGGCATGCATCATTACTGCACAGAATGCGTTGAAGACATATCCTTACACAAGTAAGCGTGAAGACTTCTCGGTACTTATCATGAAGAGTAAGTATTATCTGGCCAAGAACAGTTCTGAAGGTAAGAAAGTTGAGCGCTATCGTGATGCTGAAGACGAATGCTATGGCTTCCTTACTGAATTCCCTGATTCTAAGGATGCTCCTCTTGCTCAGGAGTTTATTGAAAAATGTAAGAAAATAACAAAAGATTAATATAATAATATGGATTACAAAAAGTCAAAAGCACCGGTTAATACCGTAACACGTAACATTATGGATCTCTGCGAAGAGACAGGTAACATCTACGAGAGCGTAGCAATCATCTCTAAGCGTGCCAACCAGATTAGTCTTCAGATCAAGGAAGACCTCTCTAAGAAATTGGCTGAGTTTGCTTCTTACAACGATTCGCTGGAGGAAGTTTTCGAGAACCGCGAGCAGATTGAGATTTCACGTTACTACGAGAAGTTGCCGAAGCCCTCTTTGCTGGCTACTCAGGAGTTTGTAGAAGACAAGATCTACTGGCGCGACCCTGTTCGTGAGCAGCAGGCTGCCAACGACTAATCGCCCCTTGGTTTATGATTCAGCGTAAGCAAACCATTTTCCTGTTGATTGCAGTCATATTGGGTATGGTGCATTTTCAGGCATGGTCACTCTTTGCCGTGCAGATGCTGGCATCGGCCATCAGTCTGATAGCCATTTTCCTCTTTAAGCGCCGTCCCTTACAGGCCACGCTGTGCCTTGTAGCCATTCTGGCCAACCTTGCCTGGTATATCGTACTGGCAGTACTCATTCAGCAGGGCCTGCAGCCTGAAGCATTGCCGCTAACGGCCTCGTTGCCCATCATTGCAGCCATACTTTGTCTGCTGGCTCGCCGAGGTGTCATTGCTGACGAGAAGTTGGTGCGTGCTGCCGACCGACTGAGATAGCATGTTAAGAGAAGAAACACCACGGGGATAGGTTGCTTGTTGGACCTATCCCCGTTTTTTTTATGCGCTTGTTCTATTATAGAGTTTAGGCCCTAAGAAATAAGAAGTCTCTTTATGTAGTTTTATGCTTATTTCCGTAATTTTGAGGAAATAAGTATATGAATTCATGCTTATTTCTGTTAAATTTGAGGAAATAAGCGCAATTTCTTCAAATTTTATTTTTATTTCCTGATTTTTTTGTGTACATTTGTGGCCAATAATCATAAATGCGTATGAATAATAGGGCACCGTACTTGAATGAACAGATTATAAAAAGGATGAGGAATGACAATCCGTGGTGGGAAACAAATGCCATTCCTCAAGATTTCCATGAGATGCGACATAGACTCTATCTGGATAGCTTTTATCAAGAAGTAACCAATAGAGACATTCGTCGTGGAGTCATATTGATGGGACCGAGACGTATAGGAAAAACGGTCATGATATATCATGCCATTGAAAGACTAATTAATGATGGCGTGCCTGCACAACGTATTATATATCTGTCTATTGATACTCCAATCTACAATAATATATCATTAGAAGAACTCTTTTCATTGGCAAAAGAAGCATTGAATAATGTCAATGCCCAAGACGACTATTATGTGTTCTATGATGAAATACAATATCTGAAAGACTGGGAAGTTCATTTAAAATCAATGATAGACACTTTCCGAAGTGCCAAGTTTATCGCTTCAGGTTCCGCAGCTGCAGCATTGAAGATGAAAAGCAATGAAAGTGGTGCCGGACGATTTACCAATTTTATGCTACCTCCATTGACTTTCAATGAATATATACATTTGCTTAATCTTTATAGTATTATTATTAATAAGCAAAAAAATGTTGATGACCCGTTGAGTTCTTTTGTTGACACGTTGGATATCGGTAAGCTTAACAGTTATTTTATTGACTATATCAATTTTGGCGGTTATCCGGAAATCGTATTTTCAGAAAAGATGAGGCAAGATCCTGGTCAATATATCCGACACGACATTGTAGATAAGGTATTACTCAGAGATCTTCCAAGTTTGTACGGTATACAGGACACGCAAGAGTTGAACCGCCTCTTTATATATATCGCATATCATTCCGGAGAAGAATTTTCATACGAAGTAATATCTAGAGAATCGGAAATCAAGAAAGAGGTGCTAAAGAAGTATTTGATGTATCTTGAAGCGGCATTCCTCATAAACATAGTTTATAAGGTTGATGCTAATGCAAAAACGATGCAGCGCATAACATCATTTAAGATATATCTTACTAATCCTTCACTCCGTTGTGCTCTCTTTTCACCACTTACAGAGACCGATCCGGCGATTGGAGGAATGGTGGAAACTGCTATCTTTGCACAATGGTTACAAACGCGTACATCTATAATAAAATATGCCAATTGGAATAAGGGGACTGCACCTGGTGAAGTAGATATTGTAGGCATTGATATAGCAAAACAAAAAGCCGACTGGGCAGTAGAGGTAAAATGGTCAGACCGTTATTTCGATAAACCAGCAGAGTTAAAGTCTCTCCTGTATTTCATGGAGAATAATCATATGGAAAGAGCGTTGGTGACATCGTTAACTAAACGTGGTGTAAAGCAACTAAGAACGGTAAAATTAGAGTTCATTCCGTCTGCGATTTATGCATATACTGTTGGCTTTAATAGGTTCAAAGCCTTTCTAACCTCACAAAACATCTAACACATCCACAGCCAATGCTAATAACCCTATGTCTATGTATGAGAAGCTAAACAGTGACAGAGATTATACAGACTCTGACCTTGGAAGGTTGATAAAAAAATTGCATGAGTTTAAATAATAACACAGTAAACATATTATATTGTTATCTATATGAAACTTGTTTCATTCACAGTAAATAACTATAGAAGTATCACTTCTGCAAATAAGATTGCAATATCAGATATAACAATTCTCGTTGGTAAGAACAATGAAGGAAAGTCTAATCTGCTTAGAGCAATTAATTTATCAATGATAGCTTTGAGATATTATCAAGATCCATTGGGAATTCGACGTAGCCGTTCATTATATGATTGGGAAACAGACTATCCCGTCTCACTACAAAAATCAAAGAAGAAAAAAAAGGAGTCAGAGTTTACACTTGAATTTGAATTGACGCCCAACGAAGTACAGGAATTCAAAAATAGGTATAACCATGTCCTGAACGGTTATTTACCTATACGCATTTCATTCGACCAGAATAACAGGCCTGAATTAAAGGTTGTAAAAAATGGAAAAGGAAGTAAGGAGCTAAATCAGAAGTCACGATATATTTGCAAATACATTGCACAAAATATTGAGTTTAATTATATCCCTGCAGTACGAACGGAGGATGATGCACTACGTGAAATAAGAAGGCAAGTAATGCGTGAATTATCATTACTTGAAGATGACAAAAAATACAAAGATGCCGTTCAAACAATCAGTTCCTTACAGGAGCCAATAATGAAAAGATTAGAACAGGCCGTTAAAACAACTCTTTCCGATTTCCTCCCCAATGTAACAGATGTATCTATTCGTTTTGACAATCGGATTACTTTGGAACGTTATAGGGATGTCTCTATTCGCATTAATGATGGGCAAAATACAGACATCCAGAATAAGGGGGATGGAGTAAAAAGCCTGGTAACATTGGCATTATTGAATAACATTCATATTAATGAATCAGGCATGTCTGTAGTAGCTATAGAGGAGCCTGAGGCTCATCTTCATCCTGAAGCCATTAATAGACTCCGAGAATCGATATATTCATTGTCATCTAAAAGCCAGGTGATTATCTCTACTCATAATCCACTTTTCGTAAATCGAGAATATGTAAATAAAAATATCATTGTTGAAGAAGGTGTAGCCAAACAAGCAACAAATATCCGTGAAATCAGGAATGTTCTTGGCGTAAAGGCTTCTGATAATTTGTACGATGCAGAAGTTATGTTGTTGGTTGAAGGCGAAACTGATGCTATTTCTTTAAAAGCGTTATTATCGAATAGAAGTAAGAAATTAAAAACAGCTATGACAACACACAGATTATCTATTATGCCTATGGGGGGTACAGGGGGATTATCGTATTATTTAACTATGACCAACCAATTAATTGGTCAAGCAGTGGTTTTTATGGATTCTGACAATGCCGCCAACCAAGCAATAAATAAGGCTTTAGATCAACATTTGATAAATAATCAAAACTATCTTTTATGTACATGTGATGGCATGAAATATGCTGAATTTGAAGACTCTATTGCTATAAACATATATCGTCAAGCTGTAATAGATAAATACGATGTAGATTTAGATACAGGTAAGATGAAAAATAAAAGCAAAGTCTGGTCTGAAAACGTCAAAGAGATTTTTAATGATGCAGGTAAGATATGGAATGAAGATGTAGAAAAAGATATAAAGTATTTAGTAGCATCATGCGTTAATAATAATGCTACTAATGCTGTAGATGATTCTAAATGCAAGGTCATCAATAAACTTGTTTCAATTATTGAGTCAAAATTATAATCAAATATTAATGATAGCCCTCCTACATTGTAAGAATGTGTCAATTCAAGAAACATATGACTTATGGAACAAAGATTCAGTAATAACAGTTTAGACATTGAGACGCTGCGGGAGTTCTGCAAGCGTGAGGGCTTTTAACATTCCCTACTTCTTTCCATTCTGCAAGATTCTGTACCTTGTGGAGCGGATGGCCTCTTGCGTGATGCCCATGATGCGGCGGACGTCGCGGTCTTCCAGTCCCATCTCATAGAGGATGAGGAAGAAGGTGTTGTGGGCGGTCTTGGGGGCATATTGGGAAGTCGATGGCCTTATAGTAGTCGATGAAGCATTTGTAGTCGTCGTTCGACCAGCCTGATGTGGTGCCGTTCTTTTTAACGTCATCATAGAGTAGTTTACCATGAATAAGACGAGGTGACTCATGTTCTACTAGTTCACGAATCTTACTGTTCAACTCTTCTATCTGCTTTGTGATATTAGTATCTGTTTGCAGCCTCTTCAGTTGAGCTATTTCATTGATATAACTGTTAATCTGCATTTGCTGTTCAGTGAGCACTATACGCTCCTTTGCTCTGCGATAGCGGATATACAGTACTAAGAGCATGATGATGAAAAGGAGAAACACTAACGCTACAGCCGCCCATATCAGTTGTTGGCGATGGGCCTCTTGTTTCTTTTGTTCATCAAACTGCCACTGTAATTCT